>CAYYTC010000011.1:0-85976 GCA_964474425.1 uncultured Acidobacteriota bacterium | reverse complement strand
TCCGCCTTCCATATAATGCACAGCTAGCTCTTGCAGGTGGCCTTCCGGGCCGTATTCCTGTTCAAGCACTTCGGCGATTTTCCGATGCATCTTCCGTCGCATCGGCTTTGGCAGACTGCCTCGGATCACCTCCGCAATCAGCGCATGGCGAAATTCCACGGTCTCATCTGATTCCTTCGCCTCAAGACGCACCATCTGGCGATGGCTCAGTTCCTGCAATGCCTCGTTTGTTTCAGCAAGGCTTTTGGACATGACGGATATCAGCGTGCCTTTGGAAACGGCCCGGTCCATTAAAGCCAGCCAGCGGGATAGCTCCTGGGCAAGCGGAGACAACTGGCGCAGACGACGCTGAAGCATCGCACCCAGGCTGGCCGGGACATCGAGGTTTCTCAAATCTTCGTCTATAAAAATCCAGCTCCCCGATTCACGGCGCAGAAGTCCCTGTTCCGCCAGGTGCTTCATCATTTCTTCCAGAAAAAAAGGGTTGCCCCCAATATTTCTATATATCCAGGGCCCCAATGTCCCACTTAGATTCCCATCTCCCGTCATCGTAGCAACCAGGCTCTCAACGTTCTCCGCGGACAACGGTTCCAGCATTAAGACTTCCCCGCGCTCTTGCCGCACAACAAGCTCCATGAGCTTCCCCAGCATGGCCCTGGGCTCCTCCCCAGTACGCAGGCTGACACATAACAGAACCGCATGTGCTTGTATGTCCGAGCTCAGGTAATCCAAAACAGTACAGGTGGCTTCGTCCGCCATGTTGAAGTCGTCCAATAAAAGCAGCGTTGGATGCTCCTTAAGACGCCGTACCAGTTCCCGGGTCAGCAAATCCCGGAATTGACCGGCCGCAAACTCAGAGGAGGATTCAAACGCGTCGGAATCGGGCACTCGGGGCGAACTCCCGAAATCAAACAGCGTTTCTCCTTCAGCCGGCTCCGTTCGCGCCAATATCTGGCGGAAGGGCGCATACGATCCCTCCTCGCGCGTCCCGCAAGTCCCCTCAATAACCCTCCAGCCTTCCAGAAGCGCCCAACTCCTCAGCTCCTCCATACACCTTGTCTTCCCGGATCCCGCCTCTCCCGTCAAAAATACTGTCCATCCCCGACCGCTTCCCCGAACCCGGTCTGCAAACCCCTGAAGGCTCGCCATTTCTTTCTCGCGGCCAACAAACCGTGTGATGGAAAAATAGCTTTCCATTTCCTTCACATCCATCCCCGAACAATCCCTGCCCGTGGCTTCGCCCAGCGGCCCCAAAACCCCTCCCATTGAGCGAGGCCGATTCACAGGATCCTTGTCCAACAATCTGCTCAGCAGCTGAGACAGAGCTGATCCGCCATTCAGACGCCCAATCGGGCGCAGATCGATACTCCCCTGCAGGTGTTTCTGAATCAGAAAGCCGGGGTCCTCATCTCCAAAAGGAAGCCGACGGGTCAGCAACTGATAGATCAAAATCCCCAAGGAATACAGATCGGATTCTGCGTTTGCCATTCCGCCCAGCAGAACTTCCGGCGCTGTATAGAGCGGCATTGGATTTATATTTCCCTGCGGGGCTTTTCGAACCCATCGTCCGAAGCCAAAATCCATTAGCTTCAACCGCTCATCTTCCTGCTCATGCTCCCGCAAAACGGCATTGGAGGGTTTAAGGTTGCCATGCACGATTCCCTGCGAGTGCAGGTATAGAATCGCCTTGGAAAGGGATACAATCAGATTCAGCTGCTCTCCGGTATTCATCTCCTCCGAGGCCGAATAAATGTCCTTCCCGGCGACAAACTCCTCTACCAGAAATAATTTCCCTGTATCTTTGAGGATTCCAAAATCCAGAAGCCGAACCAGATTTTGATGACGCAGCCTGCGCAGAAAGGAGAATTCCCCGCTAAATGCGCTCAGCGGTTCCGATTCCGTATTGATTCCGTGAAAAACCTTTATCGAGATCCGCGCTTTCCCCCCGCCAAGATCCCGGCACCTGTAAACCTCCCCACAATCGCCCGCACCCAAAAACTCTTCAACCTGATAACGCTCCGCGATCACCTGGAAATCCCTGAGCCGTTTGTGCGCCGTCTTCATACACGCTCCACTTGGAAAGCCTCGCCGTTCGATGCCGGATTTGTCGGAATCCGTGTTCGCCTCGTAAAGTCATTCTGCAGCCTTGAAGTCACAAGCCCGCTGTTTGCGGCGCTTATGGAAAAGTGCATGTACCCGTTGCCCTCCACCTGACTGCCACTTGGTCTGCATCCCTGAAGGACCTCGTTCCGCTGCGTCGTATTCAGCAATGCCGGCATGCCGACGACACCGCGGTCCGAAGGTTCCCGAGGAACATCGGCAGCCTTTTAGAAAATTTGAATCCTATTGTAAACCATATGGCCCGGCATATTTAAAGCCATTCGGCTTCATCGCGCCACAATGCGCGAACTTCTTGACAGTACGGCCGAATTCGATAAGACTGCCGCAATGCTCTTCCTGATGCGCGGATATTTATTCGTTTGCCTTTTTCTGGCGGCAATATTCCCGAATGCGTCCTTTACACAGGATGCGGGGAAAACCGATTTTCTTCAGCTCAAAAACCTGAACGGTGTCCGGGGAGGGAACCTTGTTGCCGCCGTCTCCACGGATCCTTCAAATTTCAACCGGATGCTGACGTCTGGCCTGGCAAACACTGCCATAACGGAACGGTTGTCCGCCGACCTTGTGCACATCAATAGAGGCAGCATGCAACTGGAGCCCTCTTTGGCTGCACGATGGGAGTCCGATAAAACGGGTGGCATTTATACCCTTCATCTGCGCCGTGGCGTCCGTTTTTCCGACGGCAGTCCGTTCACCGCAAATGACGTCGTATTCACTTTTCAGGTGCTGACCGATCCCAGCGTCCAGAGCTCCATATCCGGACAGCTTGAAACGGACGGAACCTTTCCGAGGGTCGCCAGGATCGATGATTACACCGTCCGGGTATCATTCCAGCGCCCTGTGGGAATGGGTCTTCGAATGCTCGACTCGGTGCCGATTTTGCCGAAGAACCGCTTGTACAAGGCCTATAAAGAGGGCCATTTCAGCTCCGTTTGGGGGCCGTCGGTCGCGCCAGGAGACGTTGTGGGCCTTGGGCCATTTCGTCTGAAGGAATATCAGCGAGGTGTGAGCGTCACTCTTGAACGGAATCCATTCTACTGGAAAAAGGACCGCCTCGGCCAGGCTCTGCCTTACCTGGATACAATTACCTTTTTGATCATTCCCGATCTCAACTCCGAGGCCCTTCGTTTTCAGCAAGGCGAGTTGGACCTCGTAAGCTCTCTTAATCCTGAAAACTATGCAATGCTTCGGCGAACGCCCCGCGGCTACACCTTGCGCGATCTGGGCCCCGGGCTGGCCATGGATTTTGTCTGGTTTAATCTTAACCGGGGCAAGAACAGCCAGGGCCAATCCCATGTGGATCCCGAAAAGCTGGCGCTTTTTGAAAAGGCGGAATTCCGCCGGGCAGTTTCCTACGCGCTGGACCGAAAGGGCATGGCGCGCTCGATCCTGCTGGGCCTGGGATCGCCTCAATATGGGCCTGTAAGCTCTGGCAACACCGTCTGGTACCATGCGGGAATTCCCCAAACCCCTTATGATCCAGCCCGCGCCCGGGAATTGCTGGCCGGGATCGGTCTGAAGGATTCCGACCGCGATGGGATCGTTGAATATGGCAGCCGAAGGCGTCCGCTCGAGATCAGCATTTTCACTTCCCGGGGAAACAACGTGCGCGAGAAAGCGGCACAGGTCATTCAGGACAACCTGGCCAAAATAGGGATCCGCGCGGGGATCCAGCACATGCTGCCCAACGAGATCGCCTCCCGTTTCCTGAGCTCCTTTGAATATGAAGCTATCCTGTTCGGATTCACGCCAACGGACGTCGCGCCTGACCTGCAAACCGACCTCTGGCTCAGCAGCGGCAAGATCCATTTCTGGTGCCCGAACCAGGAAAAACCTGTTCGTCCCTGGGAAGCGGCGATCGACGAACTGATTTCCAGGCTTGTGCGGGGCATGGATCCCGCCGCCAGGAAAGCGGGCTTCAACAGGGTTCAGGAAATTTGGGCGGAAGAGATGCCGGCCATTCCGACAATCGCGCCCAATATTCTTGTGGGATGGAGCGAAAAGCTGGGCAATATCCACCCCTCCATTCTGGCGCCCCATCTCATCTGGAATGCTGAGGAGATCACAAAGAAAAAACCCTGACCCGGGAGCCTGAGCTGCATTGCAGGGAGTCTGTCCCAAAGAACCGTCCGGCTTTGCAGTCTGCACATGGCCAGTGAGGGCAGCAGCCCGATTGTCTGAATATGCGAACGACGGCGTTTATCCTCAAACATGCCTTGCGTCTGATACTTCTCGCTCTCGTTGTGGCTTTTGTGACATTCTGGCTTTCCTCGGTAATTCCCGGCGACTTTTTCAGCACCCATCTTATGGAATCCGGAATGCGGGCGGAGACAGTGGAGCAACTCCGCGACAAATATGGCCTGAACCAGCCTGCATATATTCAATTCTCGCGCTGGCTGTTCAACCTGCCCCGGCTGGACCTCGGGTATTCGCTCTTTTATCAGCGTGCGGTTACATCCATTGTGACCGACGCGCTTGCGAAGACCTTGTGGATTGGGATCCCCGCATTGGTATTCGGGTTCTGCGGAGGAAGCATTTTGGGTGCGCTTCATAAAGTTTCGGAACAACGCCTCCTGGGACGCTGCCTGGATTTCATTTCCACGGTGGCACTATCCCTGCCGTCTCTTCTGCTGGGATTATTGGCCCTGCTTCTAGCAGCGCATACAAACTGGTTTCCACTGGGAGGGATGAGCTCGCTCGACAGTCAGAATGCCGGATACCTGCAATGGCTGACCGATCGAGCCCATCACCTTTTCCTTCCTGTATCATGCCTGACCCTTCCCATTCTGGCATCGGTGGAGCGCATCCAGTATGCCGCCACCCGCGGGCATTCGAATGCCCTGTATCTGATGTTTGCCCGGTCCCGCGGATTGGGCCGTTTTCGCTTTTTTACTCACTATGTGCTTCGACCCGGCCTCAATCCGGTGCTATCAATCTCAGGACCCATGATTGGAGGCGTACTGAGCGGTAGTCTCGTTCTGGAGGTGATCTTCGCCTGGCCCGGCCTGGGTCAGATCACCTATGACGCCCTGTTCAACAACGACCTGTTTCTGTTGGCCGGATGTATCGTGGGCAGCAGCGTGCTTTTGATTCTGGGAAATCTGCTGGCCGATCTCGCTCTGGTTTGGCTTGATCCCCGGACACGATCGCTTGTCCGGAGAGGTTGCTGATGAAGAGACCCGGGAGAATCTCAATTGCGTCATCTTTTGCCGGCCTGCTGGTTTTTGCCGCATTGTTCGCCGACTTTCTGTCGCCGAATCCTCCTGACCGGCAGAATCTCGATCAATTCTTCCATCCTCCATCGCGCGTGCATATCTTCGACGGCAGGGGCAGAACGAGCTTCAGGCCTTTTATATATCCAACCGAGCTGACGGATCCCCTCAACGTCACCTATCGGGAAAACACTGAAATCACATATCCGCTGGAGTTTTTTTTCAAGGGCTATCCCTACAGGCTTTGGGGGCTGATTCCGTTGGACCGTCATCTCATGGGCAGAAGCGGAGAGCCCCGCTATTACCCATTGGGCACCGACGAACTGGGCCGTGACGTTACGGCTCGCGTTCTCGCGGGCACACGCACTTCCCTCCTGGTTGTCGTGCTGGGCATGGCCATTTACGCGGCTCTGGGATTGACCATCGGCACATCCGCCGGCTTGTGCGGAGGTTGGGTGGATACCCTGTTGATGCGTTTTTCGGAGTTTGTCCTGGCTCTCCCGGCACTCTACCTGGCTTTGGCCCTCAGGGCGATGATGCCCCTGCGCATACCCTTCTGGCAAACCCTTCTACTGACGATCGGAACCATCGCGGCGGTTGCGTGGCCGCCGATGGCACGGGGGATTCGAGGGCTCATATTGCAGCTGAGAAACTCGATGCATGTCGAGGCTGCGAGGTCGCTGGGAAGCACGCCTATGCAAGTTTTCCGCCGGCACATGCTTCCGGCGTTGCTGCCATACGCTTTGACGCAAACGGCGGTGGCGGCCCCGGTGTTTTTGCTGGGCGAAGCGGTGCTTTCCTTCCTGAATGTGGGATTTCGAGACTCGGGAGAGTCCTGGGGCAGCATGCTGCGCAGCCTGAAGGACATCAGGGTCATCACGGACTTCTGGTGGAATCTGCTGCCTTTGTTTATGGTTTTTCTTACGCTGCTGTGCCTGAATGTGTTCAGCAGCAGACTGGGACGCAGGGAGCCAGACAGCCAGATAATGCGGATTTAGATACAAAAGAATCAGGTCCCTAGAATCCCAGGGAATCCGGCCAATGCGTAGCCGGATCAGGCGGATTCTGAGGACCTGATCCCATTTGTACTCAAGGCAGCGGACCTTACTTCTTGGGGGGAACCACCGCATCCTTGAACGCTTTGGCAACACGAAACTTTACGACCGTCTTTGCTGGAATCTTTATGGCCGCACCGGTTTGTGGATTCCGCCCCATGCGAGCTTTACGTTGAGATTTCACAGTTTTCCCTACACCGGGGATAATGAACTGACCATTTTTCTTGGTCTCAGCGATCGCGGTCCCGGAAATAATCTCAAGTATCGCATTGGCTGTTGCCTTTGTAATGCTTGCTTTTTCTGCTACCAGGGAAACCAACTGAGCCTTAGTCATCACTTTACCAGCCATTCAACTCCTCCCGTAATAAATTTGTTTGGATCTTCCGGAATACAGCAAACAAGCTAGACTCATTTTCCGGATATTCTGAGAAAAAGCAATAAGGTTTTTATAAAAAGCCGCTATTTATCGATATTTGCGATGATTTTACCCTTCGGAACGGCATTTTTACTATATTTGGACGATTTGCACGGATGGACACGAAGTTTTGCCGTGAAAAAAGCCGCGCTGGAAATCCGGCATCATGCCTCTGCAATATCGGATCAGGGACCCGATCCGAGCCCACCCCGCTGTTGATGCGCTCCTCAGGATCTGTAGTAGGGATTGCGGCCGGCCGCGTGATCCGTTGTATCCAGGATTTCGCCGACCTCCGGGATTCTCTCGCGGATCACTCTCTCGACTCCCATCTTCATGGTCAATTTCGCGGACCCGCAGCCCTGGCATCCACCGCCCAGTTTCAGGTAAACCGAGTTTTTTCTCACGTCAATGAGTTCCACCCAGCCGCCATGCATGCCTAGGGCAGGATTGATTTCTCCGTCCAGCAGCGTCTGCACCTTCATTCTGATTTCGGCCTCCGGAGGCATCGCGCTGTCGTATTGCTCGCTGACTGCCGGTTCGCCCGATTGGAGGTGCTCTCGAATCTTTGCCCCGATCTGCTTGCCGATGACGGGCCATGCTTCGAAACCGGATTTTGTGACCGTGATCTGGCTGTCGGCAATTAGAATGCTCTCGACCTCGGAAACCTCAAAGATCCTGCGTGCCAGAGCAGAATCCTTGGCGGCTTCCCGATTTCCGAAATACGCCGAACCTCCGGGATACACCGGTCGGTCAACCGTGAATTTGCAGGTGGCCGGATTAACGGTCGGTTCGCCCTTTATGCTTATCTCATTATCCACAGCGTTCTCCTTTATCTGTTCCACAAAATCACGTTAGCTGACAACAGCCACCGATGTCAACGGCCGCGGAGCGGCCGCCCCTTCTTTATTATGAGATGCCGGGCGTCCTGAGAAGTAAAATGCCCCAGCCGGAATTGTGAGAAATGCAGATTGTACTCTAATCAGATCCATATTCCGGCATTTCTGCTATGATCCACCGCTGGACCGAAAATTGAGTTGGGGAAAGGCAACCTGCAAACATGCATGTCCTGAAATTATTCTTCCTAATGGCGGCTGCGGCAATTTTGTTATTGAATCCCGCCCCTGCAACAGCCCAGGCAACCGACCTGCATCTCATGCCGATTCCGGCGAAAATATCCGTGCAGCCGGGAAGGCTAATACTGGACGGCAGCTTCCGCTTCAGCATGAGCGGCTTCGAAGATTCACGATTGAGCGAGGCTATCTCCCGCTTTCTTGCGCGCTTTTCGGGCAAAACGGGATTCCTGCTGTCTGCAGCGCCCGTTTCGGATCCGAAGGAGGCTGTGCTCGACATCCGATGCGATGGAGCCGGCGAACAGGTTCAATCCGTTCAGGCTGACGAATCTTACGTGCTCGATGTGACGAGCCGGCGGGCTGCATTGATCGCGCCTTCTCCTATCGGAATCCTCAGAGGGCTGGAAACATTCCTTCAACTGGTAGATCTGGATTCCCGGTCCTTTTTCGTTCCTTCACTGAAAATCGAGGACCATCCCCGCTTCCCCTGGAGGGGTTTGCACATTGATGTTTCCCGCCATTGGGAGCCTGCCGATTTGATCAAACGAAATCTGGACGCCATGGCGGCCGTGAAAATGAACGTTTTCCATTGGCATCTGTCCGACGACCAGGGGTTTCGAATGGAATCCAAGGTCTTTCCGAAGCTTCATAAAAAAGGATCCGAGGGGAAATACTACACACAGCAGGAAGTGAAAGACGTTGTCGAATATGCACGGAATCGAGGTATCCGTGTGGTGCCGGAATTCGATATGCCCGGCCATACCACCGCCTGGCTTGTCGCCTATCCTGAGCTGGCAAGCAAACCCGGTCCCTACAAAATTGAGCGGTCCTGGGGTGTGTTTGATCCGTGCATGGATCCAACGCAGGAAAATACCTATTCTTTTTTGGATTCCTTCATCGGCGAAATGGCCGGGCTTTTTCCGGATGAATATTTTCACATCGGCGGGGACGAGGTAAACGGCAAACACTGGAATAGCAGCCCTGGAATCCGCGCTTTCAAAAGGCGACACAACCTGCAGAACAACCGCGACCTGCAGGCGTATTTCAATCAACGCCTGGAAAAAATCCTCGCAAAGCATGGGAAGAAGATGATCGGCTGGGATGAAATACTTCATCCCGGCCTGTCTCCCGGGGTCACGGTCCAGTCCTGGCGGGGACAGGCAGCCCTGGCAGACAGTGTCCGCCGAGGACACTCGGGCATTCTTTCCTATGGCTACTACCTGGACCATATGCGGCCGGCTTCCTTTCACTATGAAATGGATCCTTCCGGCAAGGAGGCCGCGTCTCTTAGCGACGCCGAGAAATCCAGGATCCTCGGCGGAGAAGCCTGCATGTGGGCCGAGTTTGTCGATCCCGACAATATTGAATCAAGGATCTGGCCCAGAGCCGCAGCCATTGCGGAAAGGTTCTGGTCGCCAGCCGAAATCCTGGACATTCCGGGCATGTACCGCCGGCTCGGCTATGTGGACAGCGAACTGGCTTCCCTGGGCCTGCAGCATCAAATCCGCTACGTCGGCAAGCTGCGAAGCTTGATCGGAGAGCGGCACCTGGACCTTTTAAGTGAATTCGCGGGGCTCCTGAAACCGACGGGGCTCGGAATCCGGCAGCGGTTGCGGCAATACAGCAGCCTGGTCCCTCTGAATCGGATGGTAGACGCGGTATTACCCGAAAGCCAGTCAGCCAGGGAGCTGGAATACCTTGTGCAGGCCGTTCGTGGCGACGGGGTGGATGCTTCCGGAGCCTTTCAGAGGCTTCGACAATCGCTGGTCCAGTGGCGGGAAACTGCAAACCGATTGGGCCTGGAGTTTAAGCAATCCGAGATCCTGGCGGAAGCCATTCCGCTGACAGGAATTGTTTCCAGGCTCAGCGAAACAGGACTCGAGGCGCTGGTCTTTTTGCAGTCCGCCCAAAAACCGTCTTTGGAGTGGCGCGACGAAACAGCCGCGTTGATCACAATCCTGGACAAGCCGCAGGCGGAAATGCTGGTGGCGATTGCACCACCCATCATAAAGCTTATCGAGGCGGCAAACGCCATGCCGTGAGAAACGCGGATTTGCAGGCGTGGCCCTCAGCTTCCGGCATAGTAGCAGATCTCTCCCGGTTTTAAATGAGGATGGGGCCCCCAATCCGTCCAATCAGCCCTAACCAGTCAGATGCCTCCGGCAAAGCCCTGACTGTTGCCCACACGTGACACTGTGGCCGTGTCCCAACCTTCCTGCTTCCTTCCCTAATGCATTCAGCCCCAACGGGGCTGAGTCCCAAAGCCCGGGGTTGGCCGCGCTTTTTGCGGCCTACCCCTGGGTAGAGGTGCAGGGTGATGTCTACCCCGAAGGGGTTGTGTCCGGACTCAAGCCCTTCAGGATAGGAATTATCCATGTCTCGATCCCCAGGGTTAGCCGCAAAAAGCGCGGTCACTCTGGGCTCTGGGACGTAACGCCTTCGGCGTAGAATGTGGCAAGCAAACCGTAGCCGGCAGGCTGCTTGAACCTAATCTCATCCGGAAATTAAAGCAGCCTGCCCACAGTCTCAAGTGTGTGCCGCAGTCAGGGCAGAGCCGGGGATTTACCGATGTAACTATCCGTCCATGGATGACTCTGGATGGCCGGCCTGACCAGGAATTGCAGCCGGGACATCTTCACGGCTGCTGCAAAAACACCGTGGTGGATCCGTGGTCGATTGCGTCGCGGAAGGCGACCACCCGAGTGTGCTTCCTGAGGATGGAGTGGACGATGGCGCGCTGCACCCCGATACCGCGGCCGTGAATGATGCGCACCTCACGGAATCCTTTCAGGATCGCCTGGTGAAGGTACTCCTCGACCAGGCTCGGGATTTCCGCCGGTAGAAATGTGTGCAGGTCGATCGAATCCTCTATGGGCAGCTCCACCGCTTCCGTCATTCGGGGTCCTTTCGGGATTTTGACAGAAAGCCTCTTGATTTCCGATTCATTCTGCGCCCATTTTTAAACAAGGGAGGCCACAATGCAAACACGAATGGAAAAGGATTCATTGGGCGAACGATGGATTCCGGCCGACGCGTACTACGGCATACAAACAGCTCGGGCCATCGAGAATTTTCCGATCAGCGGATTGAAGCCGAAAAACCAATATATCCGTGCAACGGTCCAGATCAAGAAATCCGCGGCAAGGGTGAATGAAGCCCTGGGACTGCTGGAAAGCAAAAAAGCGGATGCCATCATCGGCGCATGCAACGAAATACTCGAAGGCAAGCTTCACGAATGGTTTGTCGTAGACGTTTATCAGGCCGGAGCCGGGACCTCGCACAACATGAATGCGAATGAGGTTATTGCAAACCGCGCCATCGAGCTTTTAGGCGGCTCAAAGGGAGATTACGCCCTTATTCACCCCAACGATCACGTCAACATGGCTCAATCGACCAACGATGTCTGCCCCACAGCCATCCGCATCGGTGCGGTGATGTGCTCGCAGCGGCTGAAAGAATCTTTGAAAGGTCTGGAGCGCTGTTTTTCGGCCAAGGCAGAAGAGTTTGACAGCGTAATCAAGTCCGGGCGCACGCATTTGCAGGATGCGGTGCCGATACGTTTGGGGCAGGAATTCGGCGCCTATGCCGCCTGCATGCGCAAACACCATAAAAGTATCGAAGCGGCCTCGGACAACAATAAAGAACTCGGGATCGGGGGCACGGCTGTCGGGACCGGGATAAACGCGCACCCGCAGTATCGTCCGATGATGATTCGCGAACTCCGCTGCGAGCTCGGGATCGATTTCCGTGCAGCCGAGGACTATTTTGAGGCCATGCAGTCTCTGAGGCCCTTTGTGGAACTCTCAGGAGCCGTTCGGTGTCTGGCGCAGGATCTCATTCGCATCGCGAACGATCTGCGCCTCATGAGTTCCGGCCCCAAAACAGGTCTGGCCGAGATCGTCCTTCCGGCAGTCCAGCCGGGATCCTCCATCATGCCGGGCAAGGTGAATCCATCCATAGCAGAGATGCTGAACATGGTTTGTTTCCAGGTGATCGGCTGCGACGCAACTGTCCTGTTGGCGGCCCAGGCCGGTCAGCTCGAACTCAACGTCATGATGCCCGTGGTCGCTTTCAATCTTCTGCACGAAATCGAGATTCTCCGGAACGCCGTCGATGTATTCGCGCAGCTCTGCGTCGCGGGCATTCGGGCGGACGAAGCGAAGTGCAGGGAGTTTGCGGAAGCCAGCATGAGCATCGTCACGGTCCTGAACCCGCACATCGGCTACGCTGCGGCGGCGGAAGTAGCCAAGGAATACCGGAACACCGGAAAATCGATCCGCAAGATCGTTCTTGAAAAGGGGTTTATAAGCGAGGAAAAGCTGGATAAGATTTTTGATCTGACAAATATGACGGAACCGGGAATCGGCCTGCCGGCCGGGAACTCCTAGCAGGAAACCGGCAGCGGCGGTTCCACCTTCCGCCGGCTGCCGATGACCCGCATGGCCTTCTTCAAATATCCCTGTGCCAGTGTACAAAGGCAAATTTGTCCTCGGGCGCGTATTGGAGATCGAGATTCCCGCCATAATCCCTCCGAACCGATTTGCCGATTCTCGCAACCAGGTGTTCGGTTGTGGCGGATACTGTAATGCCTTCTCTGTTTTCTTTCATCCCTATGATGCGCTCCAAAGGCCGTTCTTCCTGGGTCTGTTTCTCCACATTTCTAATCCGGTTTAAAAGCTCCTGACGATGAATATTGGCAAAAGTGCCGCTGAACTGAACGACTCCCCCGACCAGCCCGTTGCGGACCTGCACGCAGGCCGGGCACAGCTTAAACTGTTGCCCCTGTTCATTCACCGAGGTCCCGTGTTTCCAGACCCCGTTCTGGAACAGGAGATCGCATCGAGGACACCGTGTATTGGAAGGATATTTGCCGGATCGCGGCAACGATCCGCCGAGTTGACCCCGTTTCTGTTTGCGCAGACCTTCGCGCAACTGCATCCTTTTAGCCATCGATCCTCCTTAGGCATATAAAATCTCAATGCATTTCCAAATTTGCCGGCACCGCGGATGTCCGGAAGCCTTGCCGGCCTGCCGGCCCTCTAATGCAGCAGAACCCCGAAAGATCCGGTTTGGGGTTGTACCAGTCGTTCAAAGTCAGTGAAAGACATCTGGATAGTATCCGCATGCGTCCCCGCATTGAATGCTATGCTGGAGTTCAAGCCGACAGCTTCATCAATCCAGACTTCCATGTGATAGAGATTGCCCAGCGGCGGCATGGCTCCCAATTCACATTCCGGGAAGACATCCTTGAATTCCTCCTCTGTCGCGAGCCTTACCCGATGGGCATCCAGCAGGTCTCTCAGTGCGTCAAGATCCACGCGGCTGTTCGCCGGTACTACAGCCATGATCATTATGCCGTCGTCGACCACGACCAAAACAACCTTGGCGATCTTCTTTCCGCTGAGGTGCTGTGCCTTTGCGATTCCCTGCGCCGTGTATGCCGGCATGTGTCTGCATTGCTGGTATGCAATGTGCTGGGAATCCAAAAACTTGAGAATATGAGCCGGAATCGGCATGCTGTTCTCCTTTCCGGTTCGAAGGCGGGGACGATTAGGGCATGATTCCCGTAAAGGTGCTCGAACGAAACCCGCCTTGAAACCACGAAAACAGGTTTATACAAACTTGCAGCTTTTAATGGAACAGGGCTGCAACATTCCAGTCCTTAACGGGATTGTGGTTGTTTTATGGAAGCAGCACATCTTGCTCCGCTCCTTCCAACGAATACTCTGCCATTATGTTATATCATTTTCCCGGCGCGATCTACCCCATAACGACAATTCATGTAGACCTGGGAGGAGAATCCAAGGCCGTATGGGCTTGAAGGTTAAAGGACCTGGGGCTCCTAACGGCCGGCTGCAATTGTTAAAATCGGCACCCCAGGAAGAATGGACTTTCGCCAAATTTCCTTTATAATGCTTCGGCTGGCAAGACCCGGTTATAAATGTTTCTATTACGAAGGAGCACAGAACATGCCCTACGACGCAACCAAGATGGCCGATTGGGAAATAGCCCAGGCCACTGAAAAAAATATGCCCTCGGCAGCCCAGTGGAAGGAAAAACTTGGGCTTCAGGAGGACGAACTACTGCCCATGGGGAGGGTCAGTAAACTGAATTTTCTCAAGATCATAGACCGGCTGAAGAATCGTCCCGACGGCAAGTTTGTTGAAGTTACAGCAATTACTCCCACGCCCCTGGGCGAGGGAAAAACCACAACTTCCATCGGCTTGATGGAAGGGCTGGGCAAGTTGGGAAAGAATGTCGGCGGCTGCATCCGTCAGCCGTCGGGCGGGCCTACTATGAACATCAAAGGGACCGCAGCGGGCGGTGGCAATGCACTGCTGATCCCGATGACCGAATTCTCCCTCGGCCTTACCGGAGACCTCAACGACATTATGAATGCGCATAACCTCGCGATGGTCGCCCTGACCGCGCGGATGCAGCATGAGCGCAACTATGACGATGAAAAGCTCCAGAAGCTCTCAAAGATGCGCCGCCTTGATATCGATCCCATACGCGTTGAATTTACATGGGTGATGGATTTCTGTGCTCAGGCCTTGCGCCACATGGTCATCGGGATGGGGGACAAGCAGGACGGCTACATGATGAAGTCTCAATTCAACATCATCCCGAGCTCCGAGCTTATGGCGATCCTGGCAATCGTGCGCGACCTGGCCGACCTTCGCGAACGCATCGGCAACATCACGCTGGCTTTCGACAAATATGGCAAGGTGGTTACAACAAACGATCTCGAAGTAGCAGGCGCCATGACCGCGTGGATGCGAAACACCATCAACCCGACCCTTTGCTGCACAGCAGAGTACCAGCCCCTGCTGGTTCATGCCGGCCCGTTCGCAAACATCGCCGTGGGCCAGTCGTCCATCATCGGAGACCGGGTCGGACTCAAGCTTTTCGATTATCACGTAACGGAGAGCGGCTTTGGCGCAGATATCGGCTTCGAAAAATTCTGGAACGTCAAGTGCCGTTATGCCGGCATGAAGCCAAGCACCTCAGTGCTGACGGCCACCATTCGAGCCCTCAAGATGCACGGCAAGGGCCCGACCGTTACTCCGGGAGTGCCGCTACCTGAAGCCTACACCAAAGAAAACCTCAAGCTCCTGGAAGACGGCCTTTGCAACATGATCCATCATATCGGAATCATCCGCAAAGCCGGCATCAATCCGGTGGTTTGCATCAACAGGTTCCATACAGACACCAAGGATGAGCTTGCCATGGTCCGCAAGGCAGCCGAAGCCGCCGGAGCCCGTTGCGCTGTTTCCGAACAGTGGGCGAAGGGCGGTGAAGGCGCCGTCGAGCTGGCCGAAGCCGTGGTCGAAGCCTGCAATGAAAAGATCAACTTCGACTACCTGTACCCTCTGGAAATGAAGCTCCGAGATCGCGTTGAAAAGATTGCGAAGGAAGTTTATGGAGCCGAAGGTGTTTCCTGGGCGCCCGATGCGCTGGCTAAAGCCAAGGCATTCGAGGGAGACCCGAAGTATGCCGATTACGCCACGCTCATGGTGAAAACGCACCTGAGCCTTACCCATGAACCCGGACTGAAGGGAGTGCCCAAGGGATGGACGCTTCCCATCCGCGACATCCTGATCTTCTCAGGCGCCAAGTTCCTCTGTCCGCTGGCAGGAAGCATCAGCCTGATGCCTGGCACCGGATCGAATCCCGGATTCCGGCGTGTCGACGTGGATGTAAAAACCGGCGAGGTCATGGGATTGTTCTAGTCGGGCGTTCTCTGAATGGGGAACCGTAGGAGTACTGCAAATCCGCCC
The DNA here is from genome assembly GCA_964474425.1 of uncultured Acidobacteriota bacterium. Taxonomy (GTDB): domain Bacteria; phylum Acidobacteriota; class UBA6911; order UBA6911; family UBA6911; genus UBA6911. The sequence goes on along the minus strand of CAYYTC010000011.1, from coordinate 70,322 downwards.
CGGCTCATGCGGGATCAACAAATCCGGCTGAGTCGTGGCGGATTTCTATTTTGGGGGACTGGCAGACGATCCCCGGACCGAAAACAGAGCCGACCCCGCGAGACAGCAAATGCCCCCGAGCGCGACTGCCAGGGGGGCTCCCACGTTTTCAGCGATGATCCCGGCCAGAAAAGAACCAAAAGGCGCCATTCCCATAAAAATGGTGGTGTGCACCGCCATCACCCTGCCGCGCAGTTTGTCGGGAACCATCAGCTGAATCATGGTGTTTGTGCATGCCATCTGAAGCATAAACGAAAAACCCACCGGGACGAGAAAAAGCGCCGAAAGCCAGAAAGAACGGGAGGCCGAAAACAAAATCAGGCTTGCTCCGAATCCGGCAGAGGCCAGCGCAATCAGTTTCCGCAGACCCCGCGAGTTGGACCGGGCCGCCAATGCAATTGCGCCCGCAACCGCGCCAAGGCCCGTGGAACCCATCAGGATACCCAGACCTCGCGGGCCGCCGTGAAGAATCGAATCAGCGAAAATGGGCATAAGCACCGAATAGGGCATCCCCACAAGGCTTACCAGTCCCAGCAGCATGAGCACGTTTCGGACGGATCCCGTACGCCGCACAAAACGGAATCCCTCCAGCACTTCGCTGATGCCCGAACTGCCGCCCGAAACCGGCGCCCGGTGATCCAGCCTCATAAGCAGCAGGCTGCCGATGACGGCCAAAAAGCTGAGAGAATTGGCGAAAAAACACCAACCCTCCCCGATGCCGGCAATGAGCACTCCCGCGACCGCGGGCCCCAGCACCCGCGCGCCGTTAAACAGAGTGGAATTGAGCGCTATGGCGTTGATCAGGTCTTCTTTCCTGACCAGTTCCACTACGAAAGCCTGGCGCGCCGGCATGTCGAATGCGTTAACCACGCCCAGCATCGCCGCAAGCACAAAGACATGCCAGATCCGGACAGTTCCGCTCAGCGTGAGCAAAGCCAGAATCAATGCTTGGATCATCGCAACCGTCTGGGTCGCTATGACGACTTTGTGGCGGTCATATTTATCGGCTACCGTCCCTCCGATAAAGGCCAGCAGGAGGACCGGGATCTGGGATGCGAAGCCTACCGAACCGAGCAGCAGGGACGATCCCGTCAGACGGTACACCAGCCAGGACTGGGCGACCATTTGCATCCAGGTTCCGACAAGGGAGACGAGCTGCCCTCCAAAAAACAGACGGTAGTTCCGATGCCGCAAGGCGCGCAGCATCAGCCTGATTTTCGCAAGGTTTTTGCCGGCGATTTGCGGCACATCGCTTCCCAGATCAATGACGGGAGTGCTCTGCATACGGGGCGCAGTTTATCCCAATGCCGTATGGAAGGCCAGTCCGGCATTGTGTCCGTTCTCTGCCTGCAATAGTGGGTCCCTCAGCACCTTTATCAGCAAATGCCCGTATCAGCTGTTCCTGAATCCACCGGATTCCTTGAATCCTCCCCAAAAGCCTGGCGGAGGGGATCGATGAAACAATGCGTCGTGGGAAACGCATGCCAGGTCCTAAAAAGAATTAAAGACAATGCAATATCGGGAGATCGAAACAGAGTCGGCTGCAGGGACGGGTTGGAAAGGCGCGGGAATTTCTGCAGGGCGGCCATGCGGCCGCCCTGCAAACAAGTCTACTGAATCAGGCCAACGCTCCATTTGGCCGCATTCAGCGTATTCTGCATTAACATCGCAATCGTCATCGGGCCCACTCCTCCGGGAACCGGCGTAATGGCGCCGGCCACCTCCTTGGCCTTCTCGAAATCGACGTCTCCGACCAGCCTCTGCCCGCTCTTCTTCGTAGCATCGGGGATAGCGTTCGTCCCGACGTCGATGATGGTCGCTCCGGGTTTGATCCACTCGGCTTTGACGAACTGCGCCTTGCCGATGGCCGCAACCACGATATCCGCCTCGCGCACCACGTCGGCGATGTTCTGTGTGCGGGAATGGCAGATTGTTACGGTGGCATTTCGGTGAACCAACAGCATGGCGGCCGGCAAGCCGACGATGTTCGACCGGCCCAGGACAACCGCCCGGGCGCCTTCGATCTTTGTTCCCGCCGAATCGATCAGCTCAATAACACCGGCAGGGGTGCAGGGCACAAACATCGGTTCCCGGTTTTTCATGGCCAAGCGGCCGATATTGACGGGGTGAAATCCGTCAATATCTTTTTCAATCGGCACGGCGCCCAGGATGGATTCCGTATCCAGATGCTTTGGCAGGGGCAATTGCACAAGAATGCCGTGAACCTTCGGGTCTGCCGCGAGTTCGAGCACGACTTTCATGGCATCCTCCTGCGAGATGTCGGCGGGCAAAGTCCGGCCGACCGAAGCCATTCCAAGCTCCTGGCACATTTTGTTCTTCATGCCGACATAGGTTTTGGATGCCGGATTATCGCCGACCAGCACGGCGGCCAGTCCCGGAGCGATGTTGAATTTCGCCCGAAGCGATTCCGCCTCCTGCTTGACGCGATCCTGAATGATTTGAGCAACGGCTTTACCGTCGATTAATTTTGCAGTCATTTTGTCTCCTTAATGATATAGGGAAAAAACGAGCGCGCTCTAATTCGGCCTGCCGATTTAATGCAGTACTTCCCTTTTCGAAAGTGCAATGTTGGGTTCCCGGCCTTCTACCCCCTTCAATCCTTCAGAAGCCGCCATCGCCCGGCGCAGTTCTGCGCCGGCATAAAACCAAAGGGCGCCATGATTGGATGCACCCGGACCTATTCCACGCAAAGCGCGCAAATTTTACCATGGACAGGCTCCCAAATGCTCTGGAATTTCATGGCCTGGCAGGGCGCGCTCAATGCATTTTTGCCGGCAGCAGCCTGTATTGACAGGATAAAGCCGGGGGGGTTATGGTAATTGGAGAAGGATCCAATGATTTCGCGACGTGAGTTCCTGATTTCTGCTTCAAAGGCCGCTTCGCTTACCGGAGTGCCGCTGGCTCTATCTACTGCCTTTCCGGACACATGCGTCCCGGATGCCTTCGGTTTTGCGGTTTCCGATGCGACGGACAATCTGATTCGAGCCGCTCCAAAGGCACGCTACTGGATATCTACGGCCTCCCTCAACATTGATTGCCGGAATTGCCATAAGCCCGAATACGCGACCAGCGGCAAGGGATATACCCATAAACCCGCCGTTGTGCAATGCGTCCTTTGCGCCCAGAACTGCGTTCTGCGCGCCGGCGAACGGGGCAAGTGCAGGGCACGGATGAACGTCAATGGCGAATTGCGGAGCCTGGTCTATGGCCGTCCTGTCTCCGTGCATGTGGATCCTATCGAGAAAAAGCCCTTCTATCATTTTCTGCCGGGCGCCGACGCCTTCTCATTTGCAACCTCCGGCTGCCCCTTGAGGTGCAAATTCTGCCAGAACTGGGAAATCTCCCAATCCCGCCCAGAGGATTTCAATTCTGACATCGTGCCACCGGAGGAGATCGTCCGGTCGGCTTCATCCCGCAAATCTCCGGTCATCGCCTTCACTTACAACGAACCCACCGTATTTATCGAATACCTGAGCGACACCGCGAAGCTCGCCAGACGGCAGAAATTGCGCTGTGTCCTGATAAGCTGCGGCTTCATGAACACGGATCCCCTGGGCGAAATGTGCGGAGTTCTGGATGCAATCAAGATCGATCTGAAAGGTTTCAGTCCCGATTTTTACCGCAGCGTCTGCGGCGCGGAGCTTCAGCCCGTGCTCAACAGCATCCGCCAAATCGCCCGGAGCCGGGTTCACCTTGAAATCGTCAACCTGGTGGTGCCCACCCTGAACGATTCCGAAAAAATGCTGCGGGGTCTGGTAAACTGGGTGCTTGGCGAAATCGGCCCGGATGTGCCGATTCATTTCACCAGGTTTCATCCGGACTACCAGCTTCTCAACCTTCCTCCGACGCCTGTGGCGGCTCTGGAAAGGGCCCGGGATCTAGCAATGGATCGAGGCATACGGTTTGCTTATGTGGGAAACGTTCCAAACCATCCGGGCAACCACACCTATTGCCCCGGATGCGGCAAGGCCGTGATCAAAAGAACCTCGATTTTCATAGAGGAATTAAACTTGACAAAGGGATGCTGCAAGTTCTGCGGCAAGGCAATTCCCGGCGTATGGTCTTGAATAAGAGTTGCGGAATGCAAGCAGGCGGCTTATTCAATGGGATCCAGGGGATACTCTATGAGAAAAATGCGGACAATCGTGTTTGCAGCCATGATCGGTTTTTTTTACCTGGCATCCGGTGCGTGCGGCACGCCGAGAGCTACGGATATACGCACGCCATCCGTGGCGGGGAAATTCTATCCCGCAGATCCTGAAAAGCTGAGGCACGCGATACAGCTGTTTCTGAACGACTCCGTCAGGATACCCATGGAAACGCCTGTGGCGATCCTTGTCCCACATGCAGGATATATTTACGCAGGGCAGGTTTACGCCGACGCCTACCGCCAGGTTATGGGGCGGCACTATGATGTGATCGTAATCCTGGGTGTGAACCACACGGCGCCGGGATTCACAGGAGTGTCGCTGGGACCCTATAGCGCCTATCGAACGCCGCTCGGGGACGCCCCGGTCGATGAGGAAATTATTGCCGGGCTGCTTTCAGAATGCAGGGACTGTAACCGTGACCGCCAGGCCCAGGCGACGGAGCATTCGATCGAGGTTCAGGTCCCTTTCATCCAGGTTCTATTCCCGAATGCCAAAATTGTTCCAGCCATTCTACATCCGCAGGATATGGCCATGTGCAGCCGCTTTGGGCAGTCTCTGGCAAATGTGCTCAAAAACCGGCAGGCGCTGATTGTCATCAGCTCAGACCTGTCGCACTATCCGGATTCGGATAATGCAGCCCGGGCGGATCGTGAGACTCTCGATGGAATTGCCACACTTGATCCTTTGAAAATCGCATCCCTGATGCAAACCCTCAATTTCCCGAAATTGGAAACGCGGGCCTGCGGCGAAGCGTCCATCCTGGCCGGGTTGACTGCGGCCAAAGCGCTGGGCGCCAAGCAGGCCATCGCTGCAGGCTATGCCAATTCCGGCGACGTGGCCGTGGGAGACAGGTCGCGGGCTGTAGGTTACGGTGCCATGGTGCTGGCCGCGGGCAGCACTGCAAACAACCTTAAGGCACTGGAGCGGCCGACTCCGCCGTCCCGGTTCACTCCGCTCCAGGACGGCGAAAAGCGGGAACTCCTGAAACTCGCAAGGGAAACGATCCAGCGGTATCTGGACACGCAGACAGTCCCGCTTGCCAGAAATTTTCCTGCCCGGCTGAATTACCGCCAGGGCGCCTTCGTAACCCTTAAAAAGGGCGGCCAGCTTCGGGGCTGCATCGGGCATATCCCCCCCGATACGGATCTGTGCAAGGCGGTGAGTGCGGCGGCGTTGCTCTCCGCATTCGAGGATAGTAGGTTTCTCCCCGTGCAGGCGGATGAGCTGGGAAGCATCGAGATAGAGGTTTCCGCCCTGACTCCCTTGAAGCCGATCCGATCCGCGGATGAAATTGCGGTCGGGCGTGATGGAGTCCTTATTGTCAAGGAGGGATCGTCGGCCATTTATCTTCCTCAGGTCGCCCCCGAAAACAACTGGGATCGGGATGAAATGCTCGACAACCTCTGCAGGAAAGGGGGATGGCCGGCCGGCTGCTGGAAGCAGGACGCCAGGCTGCAGACCTTCCAGGCCGATGTTTTCAGCGAGTCCCAATTCCGGTAAGGATCATCCGCCGCGCCCCGGTCCCTGGCGGCTGAAAACGGCTGAGCGTAAAGGCGAAGGACCTCCCGGGTGATCCAAAATCCTGCGGCTGCAGGGATCTGATCCTGATGGAATATCTTTTCGCTATCGGCTTCATTTCTATCCTGGGGCAGGTTGTACTGCTTCGGGAGCTCAGCGTCGCTTTCTATGGTGTTGAGCTGGTCTACACTCTTGCCATAGGAGTGTGGCTATTTTCGGGCGCATGCGGCGCATTGATCAGCCGGCAAATCCTCACGCCATCCCATACGTGGATCAGCATACTTTTTGTCGCGCTATCCATCGGCTTTCCGTTCAATATTGCATTCATCCGGTCTGTCCGCATTCTGTTCAGCGGCACTCCCGGAGCCTACCTGCCGCTGCATGTTCAACTCGCCGCCATGGCCGTATCCCTCCTGCCGCTCGGCATGATTCTCGGCCTGCTTTTTCAATGGGCGGCGAAGATATATATATCGGGCAACAAATCACTGGCCGCAGCCTACGGTATCGAGAGCCTTGGCGGGCTGGCCGGCGGGATTTGCTCCAGCCTGTTTCTCAGGTTCGGCTTCCAGAATTTTCTCATTGCCCTGCTCTGCGCCCTGGCTGCCATTGGCTCCTCTTTCCTCAAAACCGGAGGAAGGCGTCCCAAATGGCTTCAACCGGTCTCCATAGCGGTTGCAGCGGCGCTTGTCTGGCTTTTGTGGGGAGTCACGGATCTGGACCGCCGGATGACATCCTGGGCGCATCCCAGCCTGCTGGAAACCCGGGATACTCCCTATTCCAGGGTCACGGTGACTCAGCGGAATGGACAGATCGCGGTCTTCGAAAACGACGCACTATTGTTTTCCACTGAGGATACGCGCGCCGAGGAATTTGTTCACCTTGCAGCTTTGCAGCATCCAAATCCCGAGACGGTGCTAATACTCGGCGGGGGCATTGAAGGCACGATATTTGAGATACTGAAACATGGGCCTCGCAGAGTGGATTTCGTGGAGCTGAATCCTCCGCTCCTGGATGCGGTTATGCCCTTTCTTCCCGTGGGAATCCAGAAGTCGTTCCGGGACCGGAGTGTTCGCATTATCCCGGATGATCCCCGCTATTTTCTTAACAGGGCTTTAAGCTATGATCTCATCTTGGTGGGCATGCCCGAACCATCATCAGGGCAGGCAAACCGTTTTTATACCCTGGAATTTTTCCGTCAATGCCTTTCCAAATTGAATGCTCAGGGCGTCCTCGCATTCAGCATGCAGGCATCGGAGAACGTCTGGACGCCTCCGCTCAAACGTCGAATGGTCAGCATATATCGGGCTTTTAAAATGGTCTTCTCCGACGTTTCGATTATCCCGGGCATGACGAACGTTTTTGTCGGATCCAGGGGCCGCCTGACAAAGGATCCAAGGGACCTCATTGACAGGTTAAGAACGCGGGGAATCAGGGCTAAACTCGTATCCGCTCCTTACATTCGATACCGATATGCTAATGACAGATATTCGGCAGCCGCAAAGATTCTTGAGACGGAAACGGCGCCCGTCAATACGGATTCGCGGCCGATCTGCTACCAGTACACTCTCATGATCTGGCTCTCCAAATTCCTCCCTTCCGCGAAATCCTGGGACCTGTCTGTCTTTGAGCCGGGTGACAAACGCGCACCCATTCTCTGCGCTTTCCTTGCACTCAGCCTGGTTGCACTATTGCTGAGCCGTTCACCGTGGATCGTCCGCCGTGCCTGCCTGGCCGGCATAGCCGGATTTGCGGGCATGGCATTGGAAACGATTCTGATGCTCCATTTTCAAACAAAGAACGGGATCCTCTACCAGGATGTGGGAATCCTGCTGACGGGCTTTATGGCGGGTCTTGCCCTTGGAGCCCTCACCGCTGGAGGGACCGGCCCGCAACATTACAGGGCGCTGGGGATCGTCATGCTCAGTGGTTTCCTGGCGCTGAGCGCATGCATCGGCTGGAGAATCAACTCCGGCAGCGATATGGGTCTTGCCGAGATTCTTGCGATGCTGGCTCTGGCAGGATTCCTCGTGGCGGGAATTTTCGCCTATTCCAGCCTCAAGGATTCGGGAGACCGCAGGATGGCAGTCACTGCGTTATATTCTTCCGATCTCCTGGGAGGCTGCCTGGGATCGATTGTTGCCAGCCTGTTCCTGGCGCCCATGGCGGGCCTGGCAATGACCGCCTATCTGATGGCGCCGCTGGCCATAATCTCCGCCCTGCTTCTCTAGGCCGCACAATTCCTGCGCTTGAGTGTGAAGGCGCCAGGCTGATACAGTAGGATGGATCTTCAAATGGAATATAAAATCGCAAAATACTTTGAGTCCCTGGAGCCTGGGCAGCGACACAGAATGCCGGCAAGCTTCGAAGGCTCGGAGACAAAGAGCCGTACCTATCGCCGAGGCAAAAACCGGGATGCTTAACCCTCAGGAACCATCAAAAAAGGTTCTTGTAACAGGAGGCACCGGATTCGTTGGCGTGAATCTGGTCGAAGCTCTCCTGCGCAGAGGGTATTCCGTTGCCTGTCTCGTACGGGACACGATCCGGTCCGGAGATATCCGCAAACAGCCCGTTCAGGTCATCACGGGCGGCCTGGAAGATGCCGAAGCGCTCCGTAAGGCGGCAGCGGGCGTGCACATGGTTTTCCACATAGCGGGAGCGATCAAGGCATCGGACCGAGAAGGCTATATGAAAGTCAACCAGTTGGGGACCCGCCGCCTTTTGGAGGCTTTTGCCGAAGTCAATCCCAATGTAAGCCGTTTTGTCCACATGAGCAGCCTGGCGGCGGCAGGTCCCAGCAACCGCATGCTTACCGAAAAGGATCCGCCCAATCCGGTATCCTGGTACGGGGAGAGCAAGCTGCAATCCGAGCAGGAAGTCCTGCAGTATGCAGGCGCATACCCTGTCACCATACTGCGTCCGTCGGCTGTTTACGGCCCGCGAGATAGAGAGACTCTGTTGATTTTCCGCATGATCAGCCGGGGCTGCCTCTTCACTCCCGGACGATTGATACGCCGCTTCAGCCTGATCCATGTGAAAGATCTGGTTGATGCCGCGATACAGGCGGCGGAGCGCAACACGCGGTCCGGCGAGGTATATTTTGTTTCCCGCCCTGAAGTATTTACATGGGACGATGTGGGCCGCGAGGCTGCCCGATGCATGGGAAAGAGGTATTGCCGGATTTCATTTCCGAAATGGCTGGCGCGGGCAGCCGGTCTTGCAGGCGATCTGTATGCAGTCCTTTCCAGCCGGCCTGCATCCGTAAACAGCCAGAAGGTGAAAGAGCTGCTCCAGCCGTCATGGCTTTGCGACTGCTCCAAGGCACGCGCAGACCTGGGCTTCAGCCCGGGCATAGGGCTTGAAGATGGAATACGCGAAACGGTCCGCTGGTATAAAGCGCAGGGCTGGCTATAGGGTTTTTACCGAGGTTGCGCCGTGCTCAGGATATCCGAGTTTACTGCTACACGATATCCGATTTGAAGCATGGGACAGCAATATTATTCATGGCGGCGGTCAATCTCGATTGCCGCCATTCCGAAAGCCGGAGGCCGGGAGCGGAAAGCCTGACGTGGCCGGTGCCTGCGCCGCCACGTTCATCTCTCAGGGAAAATTCGTTGAAACTGCAGCGGAAAAAAGCTATGTTCGAATAATAAAGCATGGATTTTATCAAAGCAGCAAAAAGGGGCGTGGATTTGCCGGACACCCCAGATCGCCGGGTGCCCGGGTCTGCGAAACGCGATATTGCCTTCCGGAATTTACCGGTGGCGAGGAAGGGCGTTTCCATTTTGTGAGGCGGCTATGGCAGAAACGCTCAACGCTGCGCAGAATGCGGCTGCATCTGTAACTCATAAAGGTTTTACATTCCTTGATAGCGACCTTAACCCAAGGTATCGATCATTCGCCGAAGTCTGCAAAGAGGCCCGGAGAATGGGAGCGAGGCTGCAGGCCTTGGGAATATCCAAGGGGGATCGCCTCGCTCTGGTTCTCTCGGCGCCGGAGGATTTCGTTTTATCCTTTCTTGGCGCAATCAGCGCCGGCGCCATGCCTGTTCCTCTATACCCTCCCCTGGCGCTGACGAGGCTGGACAATTATATCGAGCGGGCGGCGGGCATTCTGCGCGTATCCGGCGCAAGAGCGCTTTTGACATCAAGGGAGCTCATGCCGGTTCTCAGTCCGCTGCTGTCCCGCACTCCCACGTTACAAAGCATTCTGGGAACCGATTCTCTTTATGAGATGCCCTTCGATCTTGCGCTGGATGAAACGGAAACGCATCCCGAAGAGCCCTGCTTTCTCCAATTCACTTCCGGATCCACGTCGGCCCCGAGGGGAGTCATTGTCACCCACCGGAACCTCATGGCCAATGCCAAGGCCATCATCGAAAGCCTCGAAATCGATCCCGATCACGACAGCGCCGTAAGCTGGCTTCCCCTCTATCACGATATGGGGCTGATCGGGTTCGTAATTGCATCGCTGGTTGCTCAGGTGCCGGTGGTGTTTATTCCCACAGTTGCATTTGTGAAACATCCGGGGATCTGGATGGAGACGGTTCATAAATACAGGGCAACCGTGACCTTCGGTCCGAATTTCGCCTTCGATCTCGCTGCCAGGCGCGCCCGGAAAAATTCCAGGGCTTTGCTGGACCTGTCCTGCCTGCGTATTCTGGGATGCGGAGCAGAGCCGATAAATCCCAGGACAATGGATTATTTTCTGTCCGCTTTTGCTCAATTCGGGCTCCGTGAGGATGCGCTCATGCCCTGCTACGGGATGGCCGAAGCCACCCTGGCGATCGCATTCAACCGCGGTGGATGGACCGGGCGGAAGCTGGTCATCGACCGCCATGCTTACGAAACACAAAATGTGGCGCATGACTTCGGCAGCGAAACAGATGCAGGAGATCCGCGAAAAAGGTTTGAACTGGTATCCTGCGGAAAGACTTTTGCCGGCCACGAGATCAGGATTTTTGACGAGGATGGCAAACCTCTCCCGGAAGGCCGTGTCGGTGAAATCGTTTTCAAAGGTCCCAGTGTTACCCCCGGATACTTCGAAAACCCGGAGGCTACGCGCCAGCTGTTGAAGGACGGATGGCTTCACACCGGCGACCTCGGATTCGTCTTGCAGGGCGAGCTCTATATAACAGGGAGACAAAAAGATATTGTAATTATTAATGGCCGGAACTACCCGCCCCAGGCTATCGAATGGGTTGTCGAAGAGATTCCCGGAATCCGCAAAGGGAGCGTCGTGGCTTTCTCCACCAATGGGGATGCGACGGAAAAACTCATAGTGATCGCGGAGACTGCCGGGACCGATAATGCGGCGCTGGCGCAGGCCGTGAGCGAGCAGATACGTTCAGCGCTCGGGCTGTCGGCCGACAAGGTCGTTCTCGTCGGGCGCGGATCGGTCCCCAAAACATCCAGCGGCAAGCTGCAGCGCAGGCATACCAAGGCCCTGTTCGAGGAGGGACTGCTTCGGCCGTCCGGCGCTCAACCGGACGACACGGCCGTGGAAAATCTTGCGCTCGGCTGATTTCGAGATGCCGCATCCGCATCGATGATCTGATATTTTGCCGCCGAAGTGACATTCGTCCGGGAGGAGTCCTGATTTAGCCGATGGAAATAGAAATGCAGAGTACGGACCAGAACCTCATTCGCGCGCTCAAATCCGCTGTTTATGACGTGAATTTGAAGGAACTCGGGGACCTAAGCCCGGCGACGCGGATTTCCGAGCTTGGCCTGGACTCGGTCGCGATGATGGAGGTTATCGGGATTTTGGAAGAGAGATTCTCCACACGCATCAGTGATGAAGAGGTATCGACGCTGAACAACGTCGGGGACCTATTGAACCTGATGCGCAGCCGTATAGCTGCCGGCCCGCCAGCTCAGGATACAGTACCCTTTCCACAACGGGGCGCGGCCGCAAAAGGCTCTCATACCCGGGATCCGGAGTTCTACGACATCGCGGCATTCCCTGAAGTTCGAAAGCTCGAACAGCGGATTCGGGATCTCGGACAGAGCGGCCTGAAAAATCCCTACTTCCAGGTTCATGATGGGACTGCGAGAAACCGCAGCAGCATCGGCGGTGTCGAAATGCTGAATTTTTCGAGTTACAACTATTTGGGATTTTCCGGCCATCCGGAAGTGATTGCCGCCGCCAAGCACTCCATCGATCAATACGGCACGTCTGTTTCCGCCAGCAGGCTCGTTTCGGGAGAGCGGCCGATTCACCGGGAATTGGAGGACGGGCTCGCCCGGCATATTGGAGTCGAAGCAGCGGTCGTATTCGTCAGCGGCCATGCGACCAATGTCACAACCCTAGGTCACCTGTACGATCAGAGCGACCTGATCCTCCATGATTCTCTGTGCCACGACAGCATCCTTCAGGGGATATATCTTTCCGGTGCAAAACGGCGGCCGTTTCCGCACGGCGATCTCTCCGAACTCGAAAAAATCCTCGCCGACGTTCGCCATCTTTACCGCCGCACACTCCTGTGCACCGAAGGGCTTTTTTCCATGGACGGCGACATCTGCGATCTGCCGCGCTTGATAGAGATCAAAAAACGTTTCCGGTGCAACCTCATCGTGGACGAGGCCCATTCCATGGGCGTGCTGGGGCCCTCCGGGCGCGGGATTGCCCATCATTATCCCGGGATCAATCCCCGGGATGTCGATCTCTGGATGGGCACCCTTTCGAAGTCTTTTGCCAGCTGCGGAGGCTATATAGCAGGCGCCGGGCCGATGGTGAATTATCTGAAGTTCACGGCGCCGGGCTTTTTATACTCCGTGGGCATGTCGCCGCCCAATGCCGCAGCGGCGTTGAAATCGCTGGAGCTCATGCAGCGCCATCCGGAAATCGTGGAGCGTCTCCGCCAGCGCTCCAAGCTGTTCCTGGAAATGGCGCGCAGCAAAGGAATCAACACCGGATTTTCCGTCGGCGCCGCGGTCATTCCCGCGATTATCGGCAATTCGGAGCGCTGCATGCAGATCAGCCAGGCCATGGCGGAACGGCGCATTAACGTTCAACCCATCGTTCACCCGGCTGTTGATGAGAATGCCGCAAGGCTCCGTTTCTTCATCAGCGCGACTCATTCGGAGGAAGAGATTCGACACACGGTCGAAGCGCTGGCGGAAGAACTCGCGAAAATCGGGCTCGCTCTCCCATGAGAACCGCGGAGCGCCGGCCCTTATGAGACCTGGATTTTGAAAGCTCAAAGGGCCCGCCGATAAATCCTGTATCGCTTATATACGCGGGCACCGAACAGCCGCATGCTCCGGTTTATCAGCTCATTGTTTTCCAGCGTCCAGGAGAATTCGCAGGTGCGATACCCCGCATCCGCACCCCGCCGAAAAGACTCATAATAGAGCGCGGCGCCCAGGCCGCTGCAGTTTTGAATTCTTTTGGCTATCCCGAGAGCGAGCACGCGAACCTGCCTGAGATGGCGGGCATGGTAGACCAGCAAGGGAAGGCCGACCGGGAACAGGCGTCCGTGGATTTTCTTCAGAGCCTGGTTGAAATCAGGGACTGCGAGCGAGAATCCGGCCGGTTCGCCGTCCTTTTCCGCGATAAGAACGATGCGCGGATCCACAATGGTCTTCAGGTCTTTGGCCAGATGGATGAACTCCGCGTCGGTCATCGGGACAAAACCCCAATTATTGCTCCACGCATCGTTGTAAATCCCTTTGATGATGTCGACCTCGTCCCAGAACCTATCCATCCGAACCGTACGGATTCGTACGCCTTCATCCTTCAGGACCTTCTGCCCCACCCGGACGATTTTGGGATTCAGACCGCTTTGCGTCAACATCCACCAGGCATAGAGGTCCATGGCTTTTTCGAAGCCGGCGTCTTCGAGCAATCCTGCGTAATAGATCGGATTGTAGGCCATCATGATGCTCGGGCAGGAGTCGAACCCTTCGACAAGAAGTCCGGCGGTTTCATTGGTGGAATAGGACATCGGCCCGCGCAATTCCGTCATCCCACGGTCCCGCGCCCACCGGGCTGCCTCCTCCAGGAGCGCGCCGGCGACTCCTCTGTCATCGATCGATTCAAAAAATCCGAAAAAAGCGGTTCGTTCGTTGTGAAAAAGATTATGGTTGCGGTTCAGGATGGCCGCGACGCGGCCCACGCATTCATCGCCGCGCTGCGCAAGAAAGAAGTCCGCCTCAGAATGAGCAAAAAAGGGATGCCTCAACCGATCGAGCAGCTTTTTCATTTCACCGGCCAGCGGCGCGACCCAGAACGGATCCCCTCGGTAGATTGCACGCGGGAGATTCATGAAACGCCGCAAATCGCGGCCGCTTTGAACCGGCAGTATCTCGATGGGTACCAAAATGCCTCCCTGAAAAATGGAAACAGCGGCGACCCGGCATCGGCGACCGGATATCCGCTGAATCCCGGGTAAAAGCTCCATATGCCGGATCATGATATGATGTTTTTATTTATCAAGCACAACGTTTCTGGTTCTGCTGAACCGTCGGATATTCCGGAGGAGGGCGATATGGCAGTTACGGGAGCCGCAGGACCTCTGATGAGCAGGGGCATCGCGGCGGCGTTTGCGATCATCGTGGTTCGTATCGGGCTGGAGTTGATGGGAGCGCCCGAATCGATCAACAACATCTTCGGAGTCGCCTGGCTGTATTTTTTCATGCCGGTCCTGTTCGTCCGGCGCATCGCAACCGGCGGCGACGAACACGCGTTCCGGGCGCTGTTCCGGAGTGTGTTTCTTTTCGCGCTCTACACACGCCTGATGGTTCTCTGCACGTATATGCTGGCTTATCTGTTTCAGTGGCAGGCGCCAAGATTCAGTGCGCGAACGGGCGGCAATGTCGGCGGCAACACCGGACCGCTCATGGGACTGCTGGTGATCCCCATCCGCAATGCCATTATGGGGATTATCTTTGCCACCGTGATTGGTTTGATGATAGGCGCGATTGCCTTGTGGTTGAGGAAGAGGTCCTCTGCCGCGCAATCTCCGGGAGCTTAAGCCCGGCGTTATTCCGTGATCGGGAAGTCCTCTTCCACTACCGTGGCATAATTTTTGAATCCCCTGGCTATGAGGATGTCCATGTTCTTGAGCCTCATGCCGGTCTGGTTGATGCGTTCGTAGATTGCGCAGACGCCCTCGATGTCGTATCCCTCGAGGTTGATCATCGGAATGGCGTAGTTGGAAAATGCGTATTTCAGCTGCTCCAGGTTTTTGTGTACGGCCGGCGTGTAGCCCAGCGCGGCGGTAAGCGGCCGGCAGTAGTCGGACGGCAAATCCGGAACGTCTTTCAAACGGATCAGGAAATCCGCGTTGGATTCCCACTTATGCCTGTAATAATCCCTTTCAAAGAAAAAGACGCCCCGCGTCAAATCGAAGTAGAGAGTGTAATCAAAGGAAAACCGCTCCTTGACCTGGCCCGCCCCGCCATAAAATGACGCCAGGAGAGATGTCGCGCGCTGCTGCCCGTCGAGGATGTATGTCTGTATTTTGCGGTCCTTGCCGCCATTTTCAGGTATGTAAAAACCACCCAGTTTCCGGTGCACGTGCAGGCGGGTACGGGTCTTCCAACAAAGTATGCTGCCGATTGGATAGCACTGGTAAATGCTGTCCCAGAGGCCGATGATATTTTCAGGGCTCCAGACAAATACACGCTGAAATGTCGGGATCAAAAATTCTCCCGCGGCAAGCTGCCATATGAATTCCACTATATTCTGGCTGTGAATGCTGATTTTACGACTCCGATAATCCAAAGCCCTCCTCCATTAAAGAACCTTAATTCTATCTGGCTATCGGATCGCAGGGCAAGGCCTGAATCCAGGAATCGGTCGTCGACCCGAAACGACTGCCTCCCTGCCTTGCGAAGGGAAACGATTCTCCCCTAGACCGATTTCACAGCGTGAGAGCTTCAGGATTTGGATTGCTGCAGGGCGCGCCAGGTTTCCAGCTCCAGGAAGCTATCCCCGACGTTGCGCTCCATTTCCTGAAAGAGGGGCCATGGCGCCGTAAAGGAAAGCAGGTTTTCACCCAAGGTGGCGCGAACATTTTTGCGCGCCGAGATATCTATCATGCCAACAAGTCCGCGCGGGTGCTCCCGCTCGAGTTCCCGGTAGGCAAGAATGCCGAAAACCTGGCAGCCGGCTGCCCAGGGGATGATTACGTTTTCCAGTTCCGGCCTTTCATGATGGGCAAGGGTTACAAGCGCCGAGAGGCAATCCGGATCCACGAAAAAGGTAACGCTTTTTACATCATTCTGCTCCGGATCTATTTGATTCAGCGGCCGGACGGTTACGAATTCAGACGGGATCTCTCGCATGGGCAGGTTTTCGACGAAACGCCTCGTATCTTCGGGATTTTTCACATAGCGTTCTCCGACGAGAAAGTCGTCCGCCATTCGTCCAAAACCGGAAGACTTCAACTGCTCGCCTATCGGGCGCCCCTGGTCTGATGCTTCATTGCCTGAAGAAAGAAACCGGCAAAAGCATTCTACGCCGCCGGGAAAGCTCTCGTACTTATTGCCGAATCCCAGGCCGACCCCACCGCCCCAACAGCCATAGGTCTGGCGATCGAAGGCGCCCGAAATCCCGCGCGTTGCGGCGGCCGCAAAAAGGCTCACGACGCATCCCCAATGCTGCGGCTTGAAACGGACGGCGTTATCCGGCTCTTTATCTGTCCAGACCAGGGCAACCGGTTGTGTCCCAAGTTTAATCGCTTCGGCAATCATGCTTTTCATAGCATCCCTCCAATAAATTTCCCGGTCATCTGGGTTTTTGCGGCAATGGAATAGAAAGAATCATACCAGCCGCAGGTTATGGGCCGCAACTGGTGGTTGCAAGCTATGGATTGGAATAATCGCCAAAATACATGGAAACGCGTCGAATGGGTCCATGCATGAGGAAATTCGGCCATTCCGGAGAGCCGGCCTCGTGAAAACCATATTAGTAGGGCAACGGATTCGACACCAGCCAAAGGCTGAATGTTTCAGCTCCCACTTGAAACCTGCAACCCGCAACCTGTAACCTTGGAGGTATGGCCATATAGCGTGTCGCTCCATGGTGTTAGGTCCCTTTATTGGACTGATAAGAATCGCGGGGCATGATACAAGAAGAGCATTCAATTTGGCCAGAATTGTAAGGGAGATTTGTCCATGGCTGGAGATAATCAAACCGAACCGAATAAGTCTAAAAACAAGAAGTTTTCAAGGCGCGATTTTGTGGTCGGCAGCGGAACCGTGCTTGCGGGCGGAGCGCTTACGGCCTATACGCCTGCGAACGCAATAGCCGAGCCTGCAGCACCGCCTGCAGAAAAAAATCCCTATGCGCCCTCAACCATGTACCTGGTTTATGACAGTAAGCATTGTGCCGGGTGCTGGGGCTGCATGCTCGCATGCTCTATGGTCCACGAGGGTGTAACAAGCCTATCTCTGTCCCGCATTCAGGTGCACCGGGCAGTGCTCAACAAATATCCTCTCGACATTCAACAAAATGTCTGCCGGCAATGTCCGGATCCTCTTTGCGTGAGATATTGCCCGACCGGAGCAGCCCATGTCAGCGCCGAGAATGGCAACATCCGGATGATTGACGCCGGGAAGTGCATTGGCTGCCAGACTTGCATAAGATCCTGTCCGCACATCCCGCATCGGCCCATATGGAATCCTGCAACAAAGAAGGCCACCAAATGCGACATGTGCGTCGATACGCCTTACTACAACAAGAAAGGCGGCCCCGGCGGAACCCAAGCCTGCGTCGAGGCCTGTCCCGCAAGTGCTCTGAAGATTGTGAATGAACTCCCATCGCAAGCCGACATCAGTGGATACGACCGCAACCTGCAGCCGCCTCCAAAGCCCACACCTGCGTTCGGAGCCCCTGGAGCTAAACCCAAAAACTCACCGCCGGCAGAAGCCGAGCCTAAACTCTAAGGAAGGAGGATACTATGGCAACGCCAGGATTTGCGGGAAAGATACTTTGGGTTAACCTGACAACCAAAGAAATCAGGGCTTTAGATAGTGAAAAATATGAAATGTACGGCGGCGGACATGGCACCTCCACGGCGCTCTTCTGGGAGTTTTGTGTAACTCCCGGCGAATGGGACCTTCAGGATGCCTTTGATCCCCATAACATGGTTTGTCTGATGACGGGCGCCATATCCGGATCGGGAATACCAGCGGGAGCCAGGACAAGCGTTTCGGGAATGTCGCCGCAGTGCTATCCCATCCAGTGGTGGTGCCACAGCAATTTCGGCGGCGCGTTTTCCACCATGCTGAAAATGGCGGGATGGGACGGCGTGGCTGTTACGGGCAAGGCGAACTCTCCTGTGTATATCAATATCGTCGACGACAAGGTGACATTGGAAGATGCCAAGGCCTTGTGGGGCCTTAACACATGGGAGTGCCAGGAAGAGATCTGGAAGAGATCCGGTGTGCGCTTCGGCCAGGAATGGCAGAAAATTGACAACGGCTACACTCTGCAAAGGCCGGCTATCGTCACCACGGGACCGGCGGGCGAAAATATGACAAGGGTTGCTTCGCTTATTCATGGCGGCGGATCGGGCGCCGGACAGGGTGGATTCGGAGGCGTTTTCGGCTCAAAAAATCTTAAAGCGGTTGCCGTCATAGGCACCGGAGGCATCAAGATAGCCGACCCGAAGGCTTTAAAGGACGCCCGGGAATGGTGGGATAGGACCTGGCCGCGAATGGGCGCCTTTGCCGGATTCGGGCCTCCATCCATCGGGTCCTGCTGCGTAGGATGCGGCATCCCCCGGATGTGCCATAACCGGGACCGCGCCTACAGCCAGGATTCCGACGATTGCGCGGAATCAACCTGGTACTCTCTCATTGACCACAAAGTCCCGACCGGGGTCAATC
This sequence comes from uncultured Acidobacteriota bacterium, assembly GCA_964474425.1. Classification (GTDB taxonomy): domain Bacteria; phylum Acidobacteriota; class UBA6911; order UBA6911; family UBA6911; genus UBA6911. Next base: position 51,757 of record CAYYTC010000011.1, on the reverse strand, counting down.
AGAAGGGAACCGATATCTGCCAGCAACTGGCTTTGAATGCCATGGAAACCTGCTTTATGGGACCCATGTCTTTCGACACGTCCCACAATAAGGATTTCCCGATTCAGCCCAAAGTTCCCGCATATACCGCCCTGGGCTGGTATATGAAAACGATGTATGACATGAAGGTCATCGGTCCGGGGACCAAGTTCGACGTTTCTCCGCTCCCGATGGACGCCTACAAGAGCCCGGAATTCATGGAAATCTATGGAATCGCGCTTGCAAAGCGCGTGGGCATCGGCAATTTGCTGGCGGAAGGCACCGCCCGCTTTGCCGAAAAATTGGGAAGAACGGACGATTTCAATACGCTTTGCCGGCTGACGATGTGGGGATACCAGGATCACTGGTCCATGCCTGGCGTCGAATGGGCCTATGGTAACCTGATGGATTCCCGCGACATCAACAACCATGACATGTCTCTGGGCACCAAGCGCGGCTGGACCTGCGAAAACTTCGTGAAGGTTCTTGCTGAAAGAACCACCAAGAATGATCCATTCTGGTTCGACTACAGCTGGGACAATGAACAGGCCTACAAAACCGGAATCTACTCCAAACACAAAGCCGAATGGGTTGCCTGGCACCAGCATTACTGGAACTACTACAAGGAATCTGTCGGTTACTGCGATTGGGGCTATTCCCAGCTCTTCAACCAGGCCCACAAGGAAGGCAAAGGGCACACTCCCGAAGCCGAGCCGAAATTTCTCAATGCCATCACAGGAAGGAATCACACTTTCGAGGATGGCATGGAAATCGGCAGACGCTCCTGGAATTTAAAGAGGGCGATTTTCGTGATACAGGGCAGGCACAGAAAAATGGAGAATTTTACGGGATACTATTACAGGCCCGGAGCCTCCTACTGCGGATATGCCCCCGAACTGCCCATATTCGACGGATCCAAATGGGAATGGAAGAACTGCAAGGAGCTTTATTTCACAAGGGAAGGGGTCGATCAATGGAAGACCCACTTCTACAATGTCGAAGGCTGGGATGTCGATACCGGCTTTCCCAGGCGGAAAACGCTTGAAGATCTGGGCATGAAGCATGTCGCGGATCTGCTTCAGTCCAAGAACAAACTGGGCGCAGCCTAGGCCGATGACCGAAAAACGGCCACGGATTTCGCGAATCATCCCGCGCAAGTTCGTGGCTGTTTTTTTTGTTCAGCGGGCTCCTGCGAGATTGCATTAAGCGGCGTATGCTGCTATAGATAGAGAGAAAAACGAGCATCTGCGAAGGAAGCTTTGCCCATGGCTGGAGGCATGCCTATCCAAAGCAGCAATTACCCGCGCTTTCCCGGAGTTGAATCTGCAGCTCTGCCCGCAGAAGAGATAGGAGATTCATATGGCGACGCCAGGATTTGCAGGCAAGATTCTCAGGGTTAACCTGACAACCAGGGAAATTGGCTCCTTGGATTCTTCAAAATATGAAACCTTCGGCGGAGGTCACGGGACGGCCACCGCCATCTTCTGGGATCTTTGCGTCGCACCGGGCGGGTGGGATCTTCAGGATGCTTTCGATCCGAGAAATATTGTCGCTTTGATGACCGGTCCTTTGGCGGGAACCGGTTTGGCCTTCGCCGGCAGGACCAGCGTTTCGGGCCTGGCTCCGCAGACGTGGCCGATCTGTTGGTTCGGACACAGCAATTTCGGCGGTAGCTTTGCGCCCATGCTCAAGTTTGCCGGATGGGATGGCGTGGTTGTCGAAGGCAAAGCCGATCAGCCCGTCTACATCAATATTGTTAACGACAAAGTCACGATCGAAGATGCCCGGCCTCTTTGGGGGCTTAACGTTTGGGAAACCCAGGATGAGATCTGGAAAACGGAGAGCACGAAGGCGCCGGTCCGATACGGCTCCGAATGGCAGAAACTGGGCAGCAACTACTCGACGCAAAGGCCGTCGATCATCACCATCGGCCCCGCCGGAGAAAACAAGTCCCGGATAGCTTCTTTGATTCATGCCGGCGGATCCGGGGCGGGCCAAGGCGGATTTGGAGGCGTATTCGGCGCCAAAAACCTAAAGGCTATCGCCGTGATCGGCACAGGCAGCATTAAAATCGCCGACCCCAAGGCTGTGAGGGACGCGCGGGAATGGTTTGAAGCGTCCTTTCCCATGAGCGGTCAGCGAGGTCCCGGACGCGATATCAAGCCCGGCGTTTCGGCTTGCCTGGGCTGCAACCGAGGCTGCCATTCCAGGAGCCAGATCCACGGATTCGATTCCGACCAATGCACGGAGATGATCTGGTATAGCCTTCCCTCCCCTCCCTTCAAACGCACAACGAGGTCGGATTCATGGAGGGCGACAGATTTCGTGCAGAAACTGGGACTGAACGCCTCCGATGTCACTTTCATGGGCGCCATGAACTTCACAAGTCTCCCGGACACCGAAATCGGATCGCATTGTCCGGCAAACACCGGCGCGGGCTGGTACGTGAAGAGGCTGTATGACATGGGAGTCATTGGCCCGGGCAAACCGGTGGATACCTACCCTTTGCCGATGGACCAATACGAAACCGTCGAATTCGCCGAAATTTTCGCGCTGGCGATCGCAAAGCGAATCGGCATTGGCGATCTGCTGGCCGAGGGGACCGTCCGTTTTGCTGAAAAAATCGGCCGGATCAACGATTTGAACAATATCCTGCGTCTTCCCGCTTGGGGATACATGGATCACTGGACGATGCCGACGGTGGAATGGGCTTACGGCAACCTAATGGATTCGCGCGATCAAAACAACCACGATATGCAATTGGGCCCTACCAAACTGATGTCCTGCGAAGAATATGTCAAGATGCTGGCATCGACCAGCCCCCCCTTCAGCGACGATCCCTTTATGTTCGACTACAGCTGGAAGGGTGATCAGGCATATAAGACCGGGATATATTCGGACCATAAGGCGAAATTCGTAGCCTGGCATCAGCACTATGCAACGTACTACAAGGAGTCTGTTCTGTTCTGTGACTGGGCCATGGGCAACTATTTCAATCCGTCAAATCCGGATGGACGGGGTGCCACACCTGTGGCCGAACCCCGGTTCCTTAATGCCGTAACCGGCCGGGTCCAAACTTTCGAAGACGGCCTGGAAATGGGCCGGCGGGCATGGAATCTGAAGCGGGCAATCTTCGTGCTGCAGGGCAGAACAAGGGAGATAGAAAAATTCGCCGGATACATGTACAGGCGAGGGGCTTCCATGTCCGGGATCGCAACGACCATACCCGTTTACGACGGCTCAAAATGGGATTGGGTAAACTGCAGGGAGCTCTACCTGGACGACAAAGGGGTCGAAGACTGGAAAACTGCCTTTTATAGGTTTGAGGGCTGGGATCCGCAAACCGGTAATCCCAGGCGTAAAACCCTGGAGGATCTGGGGCTGAAGCACGTCGCCGACGTCCTTCAGGCAAAAAACAAACTGGGTTCTGCCTAAAACGTATCGCGCGCGGTCATTCCTTAAATCGGGCAAAAAGTCAGGGCATAATGGGCAGTGCTATGAAACTTGCGTGATCTCCTGCTCGATAAATCCGCTGTGTAGCTTTGATGAAATCCTCGGGCCTGGCCCAGAAAATATTCTGCACATAGGCCTGCGGATTCCGGTCATAAAGCGGAAACCAGCTTGACTGGACCTGCACCATTATTTTGTGCCCCCGAAGAAAGACGTGATGGGCCGGCGGGAGTTCCCAGCGGAAGAGTTCGACCTGTCCTGCCGAAATCGGCGCCGGCTTCGCCTTATCTGTGCGGTAGCGGCCGCGCAGTATTTCAGCGGAAATTATCAGCTGATATCCGCCGAGTTCGGGCTGAGATGGATACTCGTCAGGGTAAACGTCGATCAGCTTGAGCACAAAATCCGAATCCGTTCCCGAGGTGGAAGCGAAAAGGTTGGCAACCGGCCTGCCACCGATGGCAACAGGCCGGTTCAGAGTTTCCGATTGATAGCTCAAAACGTCCGTGCGGCTTGAAAAATTGCGTTGGTCGTCTACCAGCCACCTTTCCCAGTTCGAGTCCTCGGCATAGGTCGGTCGAATGGGGCGCAGCCTGTAGGGCACCGGTTTTGACGGATCAGAAATATATTCGTCGAAGGCGTCGCCGGGCGCATCCGGGGCATCGAATCCAAGCCCAAATCCTTTTCTTAAATAAAGCGCACGCATATTCCCCGCGCATCCGGATTCACAGCTGCGAGGCCAGGAATCGTAGCGTTTCCAGTCGTTGCTGCCGGTTTCATACACCAACACGGGCGGCGTATTCGCCTTCGCCGCGCCGGTTTTCAGGTGCTCGTTGAGGAAGGGCAAGAGGATGGTCTGGCGAAAATGGCGGGCCGTGTTGCCGTCAAACCTGAGAGGACCGAGCGAACTTCCGTCCCCGTTGGACCCGCTGTGCGCCCAGGGGCCCATCACAAGGGAATTCATATCATTTTCGCGGTCTTTGGGCTCGACCGCCTGATAGGCGGCGACGGCGCCGTAAATATCCTCCTGGTCCCAGAGCCCGTGGACATAAAGTATCGGGACCCTCAACGGTTGGTCTGCAAGGATTTTATCCACAGCCTGGGCTTGCCAGAATGCATCATAGGACGGATGCTGCAACAGCTTGCGCCACATGTCCAGGTGCTCCATTTTCATGCGCCGCCCCAACTCCCCTGCCGAACCAGCCCTCAAATAAAGGTCATAATTATCATAGACGCCACTTTTCCAGAGTATGTCCGAACTGCGGGATGCCTCCTGGTCATGGATGTAGTCCATCATCATCTGGCGGAAAGCGCCGTTGTGAAACCAATCGTCCCCCAGCCAGGTGTCAACCATAGGATTGACCGGCACGGCGGCTTTCAAAGCAGGGTGCGGATTTACCAGCGCCATGAGAACCAGGAAACCGTCGTAGGACGTGCCGATCATGCCGACACGCCGATTGCTCTCCGGCACATTTTTGATCAGCCATTCGATGGTGTCGTAGGCATCCGTGGAGTGGTCGACGCCCGTCGGATTGAGCGGCCCCCGAAGGGGTCGGTTCATGACATAGTCCCCTCCGGACCGGTATTTGCCGCGCACATCCTGGAACACGCGGATATATCCAGCGCGGGCGATCACATCGTCGCCGCCCGGCAGGACCTCCTCGAGGCTCCGGCCTTGCTCGTGTATCGAGCGCCTCGATGCGCTGTAGGGCGTGCGACTGAGCAGGATGGGCATCTGCTCCTGAGAACGCGGAATCAGGATAACGGTGAACAGCTTCACTCCGTCACGCATCGGGATCATTGCCTCCCGCCTGACGTAATCGGAGTCGTCGGCAAGCACACTGTCTATTTTGGGGAGTTCGCCCGTTTTATCGGGCTCCAGCGGCACGTGTGTGAGTTTAGCCGTGGCACCCCCTCCGAAGACTATCAATGCCAGAATTGCCACCATCCATCCAACGGTCGACCGTTTCATCCAAACTCTCCCGCAAGAAATTATCCACACCATCATAGCACGGCACATCGCTACGCCGCACAGCCTGCGGCCGCCTCCGATAGCTTGACCCGAGCCGGTCCCGTGGGTTTCGGCCGTTGCGCAGATTGACAAAAGCCGATGGCCCTATTCCAAATTTATCAGTCAGCGTTTTTGTCAGTTTATATCGGCGTTACCGGATCCTGAAGCTGTCAGATCCTGCGAGTCTCTCCCGGCACAGGTAGGGGATCTAACGATGAGCGAATCGAGATGGTCGATGCGGTCCGTTCTAGAACTCGCATTCTGGATCGCGAAGTTCCGCAATGCTGCGGTCCGGTTGAGAGATTGCTTTTGCCTGCCGCTCTGCCGCTTCGTCGATTGACAAAACGAGTTCGGGTACTTTCTTCAGCGCAGCGACGACAATTTCCATATTGCCGCAAGCTTCGATTGGGATGACGCGCTGGCTCACATAGGAATGATTCTCGCAATCGCGTTCGATCATCCTGATCATAAGCCCCCATCTACCCTCGATCCGTGAGTAGCCTACGTAGCTGTCGACGTCTATTCCCCCCACATTGGCGGTGTGGATCCTCTCCGGACACCACACTGCCGCTTCCAGCCCCAGCGTTTTGAAATTTCTGCTCACATCCTCAACAGTCTTGCCGAATTCTCTCACGCGCGGGTTCAAGTTGTCCGACACCTTCTTCCTGATTTTTTCGTATGTGGTTTTGCTCATCGTCGCCCCCCTCGAAGTTCCGCTTTTGAATATATGGCAAAGCCCGCAAGAAAGCTAATGTTCTGTTTATCGCTTCCGATCTAGGAATACGAGAGGGAGGGAAGGAGTGTGGTAATCCAAAACAGAGTGACACAGGACCGCAGGAAGATTTCGCGCGTACCGGCACGTCTGCCCTGCCGATTCAGCATCAAGGGGGAGAGTCACGAGGCGACGCTCCTCGACCTTTCGCTCAACGGGGCTTTCCTTTCCTCAAAATTCCTTCCGCCTAATGGATCCGGCATCCGTGTGACTCTGCAGACACCGTCCTTGAAAAATCCTCTTGATCTGGACGCCACGGTAATCCGCGGGAATTGTGTCAATTCCGATCACGGCAGCCTGAGCAGGTTCGCAATCCGTTTCCATAGCTCTTCTCTGGATCTCATGAAGCTTATTCAGCAGCTTATTTCTTAGCCTTCCCCTCGTTTCCAGAGGCTCGTTGTTCCGGAGGTTCCCATTAAAACCTGCAGGGCTCAGTGTCGGCACGAAGCTTCTTCGTTGACGCTCTGATAGAGGACATGCATTTTTCGGGCGGTTTCGGCGAGGGAAAATCTGGCTGCCGTATCCAGCGCTTCCTGCCTCATGAGGGCCTTTTCCACGGCATTCAACTCCAGCGCACGTATTACCGCGCGCGCGAGGGCCCCGGCATCGGCAGGCGGGACGAGGAAGCCGTTTCGGCCTTCCTCGATTATCTCGGGGATCCCTCCGACGCGCGTGGCCACAACCGGAATGCCGGCGGCCAGCGCCTCAATAACCGACAGGGGAAATCCTTCGGCCAAAGACGGCAGCAAAAAACGCGACCAACCCTGGGCTTGTTTTCAGGGGCAAACGGCGGAGAGTCTGAATCGCGGGGCAGATAATCCTTTGCTCAAGAACCAGTGAGACCCTGGGGAGACAAAACCATTTTCCGTTTGACCCGTCCGCTGCAAAATGCCGTTACGCCTTGACACCTGAGTGTGGAAAAGAAAATATATGCATGCAACGAATATTTGCTGGGGGGGCCGCAAGGCTGAGAATTCGCGCGAGCGAATAACCCTTTGAACCTGATCTCGATAATGCGAGCGTAGGGAAGTATGGAATGCATGCCGGGAAGCGCAATCCCCAGCTTTCCAAATACTGCTTCTTACAAGCCCTCCCGTAGATATTCAAAAAGGAGGGTGCATTGGACGAAATCATTATTTCCAGGGCGATTGCCAAGAGTTTCATGGATGACTTCATGGATTTCATGGAGGTGGACGCAGCTGTTGTGGGCGGCGGGCCTGCCGGACTGACCGCGGCGTACTACCTGTCGCGGCAAGGTTTTAAAGTAGCTTTATACGAGAGGAAGCTGAGCGTCGGCGGCGGGATGTGGGGCGGCGGCATGATGTTCAACAGGATTGTTGTCCAGGATGACGCCCGGCCGATCCTGGAGGAGTTCGGCATAGCATATCGGGAATACCGGACCGGGTATCATGTGGCAGATTCCGTCGAGGCGGTTTCCGCGCTGTGCTATCGGGCCTCAAAAGCCGGGGCGCGGATATTCAACCTGGTCAGCGTGGAAGACGTGATGATCCGCGAGAATGATCGTGTGACGGGACTGGTGCTGAACTGGAGCGCCGTGGAACTTGCGCATCTGCATGTGGATCCGCTCACCATACGATCCAGATGTGTAATAGACGCTACGGGACATGATGCGGAGGTTTGCAGCTTATTGACCCGCAAGACCGGAAGGAAGGTCTCCTCAGCCACCGGACAGGTGATGGGCGAAAAACCCATGTGGGCGGAACTGGCGGAGAGGGAAACTGTGGAACGCACGGGAGAAGTCTTTCCGGGACTGCTGGCAGCGGGAATGACGGTCAATGCCGTACACGGCTTGCCGCGCATGGGGCCAATTTTCGGCGGGATGCTCCTTTCGGGCCGAAAAGCAGCCGAAATGGCCGCGGCTTTGCTGAAAAAATAGCCGAGCCGGTATCCAGTTGGATTTTCGCTTTACCGATGGTTGCAGCCCGCAATCACACCCGAGATTTGCGGTCTGCAACCAAGGTTTTGAGGCCTGGGGCCCGGAATCGATTACCCTCATAGCAACCCGTAGCGTTTTGCCGCGAAATTCCGCGTGGGATGAGGATCAGCCCTTATATTTGATAAATGTCCCTTCCCTGTATTCCTCAAACGCGATCCGCAGTTCCTCCTGGGTATTCATGACGATGGGGCCATACCAGGCTACCGGTTCATGCAGCGGCTTGCCGGATATCAGCAGGAACCGCACATTCTGTTTCTCGGTAAACACGGCGATTTCGTCGCCATCATCGAACAATACGAGCATCTCATTGGCGACGAATGGATCGCGCTGAAGGTCAAAATAGTTGTTTCCGAGCATCTCGTAGGTAAAAGGATTTTTCTCCCGGCAGAAATAGGCCTGCCCTTCAATGACATATGCGAAAACCGTATGGCCCCGTTTGGTGGGGTGATTGAATTCGCAATTTGCTGGAACTGAAACATCGAGATATTCAGGATCGATGACGATATCCTGCACCGGTCCCCTGGTGCCGGAAACCTCACCGGCAATTATCTTGACCGAGGTATTGTCGGGTAATTTGACTTCGGGTATTTGTCCGCTCGCCACGTCCCGGTATCTGGGATTCATCATTTTTTGTTTGGCGGGCAGATTGGCCCACAGTTGAAAGCCGCCCATCTTCCCCTGGGCGTCCCCTTTCGGCATTTCCTGGTGAATGATGCCGCTGCCGGCGGTCATCCACTGCACATCACCCGGGTTGATGACACCCTTGTTGCCGAGACTGTCGCCGTGTTCGACATTGCCCTCCAGCATATATGTGATGGTTTCGATTCCTCGATGAGGATGCCAGGGAAATCCCTTGATATAGTGTTCCGGGCGATCGGAGCGGAAATCATCCAGCATTAGAAAAGGATCGTACAGAGAAGTCTCTCTGAAGCCGAACACTCTCTTCAGATGAACGCCGGCGCCCTCAATGGTGGGATTGCTTTTCAGAACCTTCCGGATTTTTCGGGTTACTGGCATGAGCAGCCGCCTTTCTTGGGAATGCTCCCGATTTTGGAAGCATTCATTCGGTAATTATGGCAAATCGGGGAGGGTCCCGAAACCTGGAATTATGGCTTTTTGGACCACATTCTGCGTGGGAAACTTGCTGGCACGCGGAGTTCACAATTTCTCACATTTAGGTTGCCAATGAGATCTGGTGGGCGCGATGGCAACCGTCAGCAGACAATATCGGGGATCATGGATTCATTGGATTGATGTTTGATAAGGACGAACTTCGAATGATCTTCCTTGGCGTAAAAACTCAACGTTACTGTATGCAACTTCTGCTATTGCATTTGGGGCTAATAGCTTTTTCCCCGATCATAGCCTACGGCGACTCTATGAGCTTGTCCATCGGACATCACAATACGGAATGGCGCACGCAAGTTGAACCTACAATTTCCACCCGGCTGACATAATACCCTCCATGTCATGGTTGATGCGGAACCTTCAAGTAGGCTTATAGTTGCCTCCCGCGCAGTCACTCCCTGAATGCCCCAGGCGAAAGAAATCCGCTCTTTATCCTCGGCGGTCATAATTCTGGGGAGTTTCATCTTCTCTGATGTGTACCACGGGTCCAGCCAGTCGCTAAATGGTTTAAGAGTTATTCCCTCGGGATTAGAGGCAGTTACCGCTTCACAGATTGCGCAAAAGTGATTGTAGGGCGTTCGCCTTGCTACCGGAACAGTAATGGGGTGCTTCAGCGAGAGACCGAATAAAATCAACTGTTTTCGCAGGTTATTGATTTTATTGAGCATTAGCTTGACTCGCGAGGGTTGGGACCCTATAATTCCACCATCATCGCGGGGTGGAGCAGTCTGGTAGCTCGTTGGGCTCATAACCCAAAGGTCGATGGTTCAAATCCATCCCCCGCAACCAAGCAATTATAATCAGCCGCCCGCAAGGCGGCTTTTTTATTGCAGTTATGGTTTTGAACGCGCTCTGTGTAATAATGCAGATCCAGCCGCGAGGATTAGCCAAATGGAAGAGAATCCCAGTAAAAAGCAACTGCTATTGGTCGTCTTGTCTACCGCAAGCCTGGTATTTGGTTCCAAGGCGATTGCTCCGGCTCTTGCCGATATCGCAAAAGCCTTCCCGGACAGGAGTCCCCAGACAATTCAGATGGTTCTGGTTGTACCCTCCCTGCTGATCATGGTTTCTACCTTGATCTGCGGGCATCTCTCGCGTCACCTGGGCAAAAAGACCCTGGTGGTGATTGGGATGCTTCTCTTTGGAATCGGAGGAATCAGTCCCGCGTTTTTCGGCAACCTGGGTTTTCTGTTGGTGATGATGGGGATTTTTGGCGCGGGGAGCGGATTCCTGGTGCCGCTTTCTCAATCGCTGATAGCAGACTATTTTGAGGGGCGTGAGAGAGAAGAATTCATGGGGTACCGGAGTTCGAATGCAGCCATCTTCGGAATGCTCTTTGCTTTGCTCGGCGGCTCTCTGTGCTCAATTCACTGGCGGTTCACGTTCCTTTCATTCTTGATAGTTGTCCCGATGCTGGCATTCGTTCTGTGGAAAATGCCGCAGTCTGTCATCAAGAGCACCGGCGCGAAAAATACCCTGGCCGCTTCATTGACCAGCAAGATGTGGTTTTACATTGCCGGCTATTTTCTTTACAACATTATCGGCATCTCGGTTTCCACCAACGCCGCTTTCGTCATGTCGGCGTGCGGAATCGGGACACGAACCATAGGAATTATCATGACGATATCCTCCGGCGGGTCGATTCTAGCCGGATTGCTGCTCGGCCGCGTCACAAAATTACTCGGGTTCCGAACGCTTGCGTTTGCGATGGCTTTTCTTGCCACAGGCTTTGTCCTTCTGAATTTTGTCGAGACACCCGCCACATTTATTCTGGCCTCGGCACTTTACGGTTTCGGGTTCGGGATCTTTACTCCGACCATGGTGTTGAAGATAATCGGCAGCGTCCCCAGGCACGCGACAACACTCGCTCTGTCGATCGCTTCCTGCGGGATGGGCGTGGGACAATTCGCCTCACCCGTGACATTTTCTTTCGTCAACGGGTTGTTTGGATTACGGGGCCCGAGGGCTTCGTGGGTAGTGGCTGCCTTTTGCTTCACGGCCGCATTCCTGATCATCTTTGCGGCAACGGTCTTCTTGCCGCGAAAAGCCGCTGAGCCTTCGGATTTTCGAGGTTGAACCTCGAAAACCCGCAAACTCGAAGACCCCCAAAATTCCTAAATGCAACGGAGAATGACTGCAGGAACAGAAGAGAGGCAAAGCCAGGAGCCCCACGTCTCCTCAGGAGCACATCCTCGGTAAAAGATGTACATTTCTCGTACGTGCCTTGAATACTCCTCAAAGGCAAGCTGGTTCCCCGAAAAGAGGGGCAGAGCGAGTATGAAATTTCGGGATCCGGAGCACTGAGCTATCCAATCCATTACTTCATTCTCACAGGCTGACTATATTGACCTTACGCCGGTAACCGCGGTTCCATTCCACCCGCCCATTTTTACTGTTTCCTTTATGTAATTGAATCTATGATAAGTGACTGAATCTATGGCGTTTCAGGTTTATGGTGACCCACGCCTCAGCCTTTCCATTCTGAAAAGTCAACCTGTCCTGTCTATTTTCTGACAGGAGCAATTTTAAAGATCGATATTGAAATCATATTTCAAAATATTATATTTAAGTCAGTGCCCATTATGGATTTTGGAAAAAATGAAGCGAGTAGGAATCAATGAAGAGAGGAGGCTTAAAATGAGAATGAAAATTCTCGTGTCGCTTTGTCTTGTGTCAATGTTGTCCGCATCTGCCGCCTTCGCGCAAAAGAGAATACGGGCAGACGTACCGTTTGCCTTTACTGTTTCCGGCAAACAGCTGCCGGCCGGGGAGTACCGTTTCATCAGATCCAATGATGGCAGAAGCATCAGCGTGATCGGCATGAATAAAATGTCGGCAATAGCGATGACACAAATCAGCTCCGCTGCGAGTTCCCAAACAAGGCTGAAAGATGCCACTGTTGGATTCCATAAGGTCGGAGATCGATACTTCCTGTCCAAAATGATGATTCCAGGTATGGCGGAGATTGAAGTTCAGATCGCCGGCAGAGTTCATGGGGATCAGGGCATGGATATGCCTGTCTATTAGGAGGACCAAGCGCAACCAGCCCCAGCTTGTCAGGAAGAGAATTGGGAACCGATTGTTCGCGGTATTCCGGAGGTGTTGTCCGTCAAGTGCAGGTACTCCCGTAACGGTAAATGTATAAGCTCCAGGCCCCGGGCTTATGCCCGGAGCCAGGAGCAGCAAAAGAAAAGGCTCTCACCGGGGCTATACATCCGTGCTTGAGAAAGGGTCACCACAATATACGATTCTCAATACGAAAGCGCTTCCTTTTGGATTCTTATCACTCTTGTCCAAATTAGCTTTCGATTTCCAAGGGCCGGAGGCCCGGCAGATAATAGCCAGGGGTGAGCGCAGCCAACCCCTGGTAGGAATTGGCAATAGAAAGAGCCCTGGAAGGGCGTGATAGCACATAGCCTTTCGCCCATGGGAGGGAATCCCGGCAAAAAGCAACTGCTATTGGTCGTCTTGTCCATCGCTAGCCTGGTATTTGGTTCCAAAGCGATTGCTCCCGCTCTTGCCGATATCGTGAAAGCCTTCCCGGACAGGAGTCCCCAGACAATTCAGATGATTCAGGTTGTACCCTCCCTGCTGATCATGGATCTGCGAACATCTCTCGCGCCGCCTGGGGAAAAAGACCCTGGTCGTGATTGGAATGCATCTCTTCGGAATCGGAGGAATCAGTCCCGCGTTTTTCGGCGGCCTGGATATTCTGTTGGTGATGATGCGGGTATTTGGCGCGGGGAGCGGGTTCCTTGTGCCGCTTTCAGGAGTACATCCTCGGTAAAAGGTGCTCGTTTCTCGTACGCTCCTTGAATACACCTCGAAGGCAAAGAGGGTTCCCCGAAAAGAGGGGCGGAGCGAGAAGCCCGGATCCCGGAACACTACTGTTATGGCGGGAGTTTTGCGCCTGTGAACCGGTCAACCGTGCGATGATGGATTCCCGAAATGCGGCTCCATTCCCAAAAGAGTTGAAAACTGCCTCGGTTGAGAAATATAGTGGAGTTACGCCACAGGCGAACAATGGCAGCGCCTTATGGCCATTTGGGTAAATTAAATGCACTCCCGCATTTACGAAGCATGGCTGGGATAGGAGGTTCTATGAAATACAAGTCATCACGGAGAGAATTCCTGCAAGCAGGATTGGCAATGCCTGCCGCCGGACTCATCTCTTCATCACACAGTTTGGAGGCGTTTTCTCAAGCACCAACCGATGTTATCTATAGAACGCTGGGCAAGACAGGGCTGAAGGTCTCCGCTGTCGGGTACGGCCTGGGATACGATCCCGAGCCCGACATCGTCGCGCGATGCATTGATTTGGGCATCAACTATTTCGATACATCGCTTGATTACGCGCAGGGAGAAAGCGAGCGGATCCTTGGCGCCGCCATTAAGGGTAAACGGGACAAAGTCGTGATATCCACCAAATCTCCATCGAAAACCAAGGCGGATATATTAAAAAATATAGATGCCAGCCTGCAGAATCTCGGAACAGACCATGTGGACGTCTATCACCTGCATGCCCGGGACACACCGGAAAGAGCCCCTGAGGAAGCAATCGAGGCCTTGCAGACCCTCAAACAACAGGGAAAAGTCCGCGCGATTGGGTTCAGCTGCCATGATCCGAATAACATGGCGGACTATGCAATCAAGTGTAAGTTGGACGTCGTGCAGACCACTTACAGCTATGCGATCGGGGCGCCCTTCAGGGATGCGGCAATAAAAAAACTCGATGAGGCCGGCATCGGCGTGATAGCCATGAAGGTGATTATAGGGTTAACCACGGCACCCAAGGATAGGTCGCAAAAGCCCAAGCTGAAAGCCGAGGAGACTCCTATTGCGGCACTCAGGTGGGTTCTCAGGAATCCCGCGATTGACACAACGGTTCCCCATCACGGGAGCGTCAAAGAGGTTGAGATGAATGTCCGGGCGATGACAGGATCGTACGCTCCGGCCGACGAGAAGCTTTTGTACGTGCGTAATGAAGAGAACCGCCCCTATTACTGCCGCATGTGTTACCAATGCAGCGGCCAATGCCCGAGGGGTGTGCCTGTTACAGACGAGTTGCGTTTTCTGGCTTACCACGACTTCGGTCGCAGCCTCTATCAAGCGCGCCTGAGTTTCATGGACCTGCCCAGGAAAATCCGCGACGTGCGTTGCAGCGATTGTTCTTCGTGCGTCATTCAGTGCCCGAACGGAGTCATGGTCCGGGATCGGCTGATCCGGGCGCAGGATCTTCTGGCATAATTTTCGCGGGTCTTGGCGGATAGCTCCTGGTATTGAATCGAAGGCCTTCAGGAAGATATATTGCATGTTATCTGCAGTCGAGTGAGCGCAGGGAAAGCTGTACGCCCGAGATCTAAGGAAGGGATTGAAACCAAAACAGCAGCCAATGCTTCCCTTCCCTAGGTGCAAATGCGTGCTAATATCGATAGATCGCGCCCAACGGTGAGCCACCGAGTGCTTCACTGGAAGATATCTCAAAGACCTCTCCCCCCTTGAGAAGCGTCATTTCGCAGAGATCATCGATGATGTCCGCGTCCTCCGTATCGTGTTGTTCCTGTCACTCATGCGGCGGCCCTGCCCCGGGGGAGACGGAAGGTTATCCGCCTCGGCACCGCTGGCAAGAATGGCCTTTGCCTTGGGCTCTCCCATGGCATCCCGCAATTCCTTCGGGAGCGACTGGAGCTCGATCTGGCCGAGTCCGGACATAGAGCCTTCATAAAGTCGCACATCATTTTTCGACAGCGACAGAACGAAGTAGTGCTTGTTGCTATTGAGATATCCGACGATCGGCTTGGTGTGAAATGTGTTTGACACGACCACGGTTTCCTGAACAGTCAGCGGCAGTTTGTAGTGCGCCTGCATACCCGGGCAGCAGAATATGGCCAGCCCGTCCTCCTGATGCTGCCAGAACTGCCTGGTCGCGATTTCCTCCACGGGAGCTAGGAACCATTCGACATCCTGACTGCGGTACTTTTCACGAAGCAGGTCGGCCGCCTGCTGTGCGGTCTGTTTCCGTTTCGATGACGGCCGAGCGGCCAGGGTTGCGCAGCAGCCGGTCCGCCTTTACAGCCTGCTCCACCATGCGTCGTGTGGCGCTCAATGCATCGAGCAGGGACTGAGCGGAATCCACGGAAAGTCCGCGGTGAACAGCCGCGGCCAAGATCTCCGTCTTGGCCTGCTGATACAGTTCCTCAAAGCGACGGAGTTCGGACGCGCGTTCGCTGTCATCTGAGTCCTGCGCAGCAGGACGCTCCGCGAGGGCCAGGCAGCCGGTTGCGCCGGACAGCATCCATTGGATGGCGTCCCGCGCCTTTTCGGGAATGGCATGACCATCTTCGTCCTGCAGCGCAGCCACGTTCGGCGCCAGCCGGGCTGCTTCATCCAGATAGCGCGCGATGCGGAGCGCCTGGGCGAGATCGGCCGCAACCGGCTGTGTCATGACTTCGGTGCGCACCGAAGCGGCAAAACCGGCAATGGCGGCGCCCAGGGCGCGCACCGCTTCTGCCCGGTTTCCGAGAGCGGGCCTGGTCCCAACGGGCCGGGAAACGGCACTGCGGGCGATCGACGCCACCAGCCCCCGCAACCGCACCAACTCCTCCCGCAAGGCCGGCACCGCGAACTCGGGATTGGCCGCCAGCGTGGTGTCGAGGTTTTGCGGCTTTCCCAGGTTCTCCTCCTCGCTGCGGAACATACGCTCGACTATCTTTACCAGGCGGCTTGTCAGCGGCAGCATAATGAGAACGCCCAGGACATTGAATACGGTATGGAACAGCGCGAGTGCGGCTGCCGGGCTGCCCTCCAAGTCGAGCCAGTCGGCTGCGCGAGCCACAAACCAAAGCATGCCCGGCAGCAACGCCAGCGCCGCCAGCCCGGTAATTCCATTGAAGGCCACGTGTCCCATCGCGAGGCGCTTCGCATTCGGAGTTGCCTTTAATACCGCTATGGCGGCTGTTGAAGTGGTACCGACATTTGCGCCGATCACAGCGGCCGCGGCCGCCTGGAGGCTGACAACGCCGCCCGAGGCGGCAGTCAGTATGATGGCGATCGCTGCGCTGGAGGATTGCGTGAGGAGGGTGGCCGCAAAACCGATAACAGGAAAATATTGCCACGGAATGCCGCCTCCGTTCCGTAATGAGGTTCCGTAGGACGCGGCCAGGCCCGCGAAGGCTTCCTTGAGAATCGCCAGCCCAAGAAAAAACAGGCCGAAACCGGCCAGCGCTTCCCCGAGTCCCTGAGTGCGCTTGCCGCTTGCGGCCAGGCGTAATACGACGCCGACCGCAAGGATCGGCAATGCAAAGGACTCAATCTTAAATCCCAGGCCGGAGATGCTGACCAGCCAGCCCGTCATCGTTGTGCCGACGTTGGTGCCGTAAATGACGCCCAGCGCCTGGCGCATCGTGAGCACACCTGCATTGACGAATCCGATGGCCGCGACGGTAACCGCGCTGGAAGATTGCACGATTCCGGTAATGAGCATGCCGGAGAACACGCCGCGAACCGGAGTGGAGGTCCATTGCGCGAGCAGTTGCCGCAGGCGGTTGCCGGCAAAGAGCCTCAGTCCCTCCGTCATCATCAGCATGGCCAGGAGAAACAGCGCGAGCCCCCCTGCGGCATTTAGAGCAACCTGCAGGCTCATATCCAATTCCTCCCCATATTCAACGAAAAAATCGGTCCACGGCGCGGGTTCCGCGACCGAATCGAAGGAATGCGCACTCAACTCCCCACGGCTAGCCGGCGGAACGGAAAAGATGGGGATTCCGCGCGATGAACCGGCGGATGAATGCGGAGGATCTTCTGCTTTTCCGCCGCAGCCCGCCAAAGTCAGGGCCGATCCCGCGCGTCTCAGCCATCATACTAACCTGATTTCAATGACGGCGAAAGCCCATCCGCACGTTCCTGCCAGACTTGGCCGGAAACACTGTGGGCATCAAGCCAAGAACAATATGTGTGACAAAAAGTGTTGTGCACCGCCAGAAGTCCATCAATCCGGAACCGGCCATAATGGAATTATGATTCATACGATATGGACGGTTCCGGGAGCTGATGCCCAGAAGATGAGGAATTTCAAGCCCTGGGCGGTTTTGAAGACACGCAGGGTTCCCAAAAACCGCAGGCGCAGGCCGCAAATGTCGCTGAACCCCGTCAAACATCGCGATTGGCAAATACAGACTTTAGAATCTGCCACCGTTCCATCCGAAGTATTGGAGTATAATGGCGCCACACTGGGGGTCCTAGGCCATTATCCGTATCAGTGCCTTGCCGAAATGCGAGATAGCAGCATGAATTTCTGTGGACTTGGGCGGAACGCGAGGGGCTGAAGGCCGTCCCCTGGAATGCAGAAGTCTTCCTTCTTCCAAGTCTTACTTTTGCGTGGCGTTTTCAGTGAGAGTCATCCAGATCAAATCCAAAGGAGGTTATATGAAGAATAAAGCATCGCGCAGATCGTTTTTGCAATCGGGATTGGTCCTGCCAGCAGCCGGATTGGTACTGCCCGCATCGGGCTTTTCCATTACGCCGCTCTTCGAGGCTGCTGCGCAACAGCCGGCGGGGCCACCGCCCGGAGGACCCGGCGGGAAGACGCCCCCCAAAATGCAGCCGCCCACAGGCCATACGGACACCGGCAAATATGGGAAGTACGTAATTAAAGAGTCCTACGCAAAGTATCATCAGCTGGAAAATGTTACTGTGACTCCGCAGCAGCTTATGGCCGATTGTGTCATCACTCACCAGGTGTTTTTCAAGCCGGAGCAAATCATTGGATGGCCGCATAAGCATGATTTTGTGGAAATAATTGCCTGCCTGGGAACAAATCCGATGAATTGCCGCGAATTTGAAGCCGAAATCGAATGGTGTCTGGGTGAGGAAAGGGAACCGCATATAATCAACGTGCCGACAGTCGTAGCTATGGCGAAAGATTTGTATCACGGCCCAATCGAGATAAAAAAAATTGATAAGCCCTTTATCTTTCTTGAAATCATGCTGACCGGCGGCTACGGAACGCCGACGATGTTGCCGAAGCCCGCATAGCGGCACGCCGGCTGCCGGCATGAATTCTTAGGCTGTGATTTTGGGATTCAAGTAGGGATGTGTTCGGGATAATTGACATAATGAGCGCCGCATGGTGGGCGGCACGCCGATCGAATACGGCACGATGGCCTTCATCGCCACGGATACCAGCCAGAATGGCCGGTTTGCGTTTCTAGACCGTGATATTGTGACGGAAAGAGTATCCATCCTGAATACCGGCAATGTCGGCATCAACACGACCGCGCCATTGGAGCGTCTCCACGTTGTTGGAAATGTGCGGATTGACGGAGACCTCATCTGGACAGACGCCGGGGCTTCTGTGCCGGACTATGTCTTTAATCCGGACTATCAGCTAATGGGCATTGACGAACTGGAGAAGTTCATCGCCAAAGAGAAGCTCCTGGCTAATGAATATCATTACGCGCACACGCTCGGATTTGAAGTCGCAAGGACGATCGGGGCCGTGCCGGTGCGCGGATTTGGCACGCTCTATAAACGATACGACGTTGGGCCGATGCTGGATCTTTCGTGGCGCATGGGAGCGAACACGTCGGATGAACGCATAGCGGAGCAGGCAAAATTCGTCGAGGAACTGCAAGGACCTTACGGTCTGTGGGATTTTCCCTCCAATCCCGAGGCGTCACGCTGGATCACCTTCGATCTTCTGCGTTCCCTCTCGCGGCTTGACAGGGAAACCAACTGGATCAGCCCGGAACCGCGCACGCCCTTCCAAGCGTATCCCAAAAAGATAAAACGCTACTGAGCAAGCGCCGGCCAAAGCCGACAGGCGCGCCGGACGCATATCCCTTCGTTCTGACCGAATTCACACGGGAATTCCGGACTCACAGGGGACGCCGGTCTGGCAGAAGCCGCAGCCATAGGCCTTTTGGGGGAGGCCCAGTTGCTTGACTGCATACTCGCGTGTGACCATGCACTGACTGGAGCACGCCTTCTTATCATGACCGGATTTCGTAACCGCACCGCCGGGGCAACGATCTATGCACATGCCGCAAATCCCCTTGGCATAATGGAGGCAATAGGCATGATGATCTTTATACGGACGCGGAGTTGCCGGAACCTTGATCCTCGCCACCACGGAAGCGCATCGGATTGCTTTCCCCTTAGGCGTGATCAAGCCGTCGCATAGGCCGAAAGTCCCAAGTCCGGAAGCATAAGCCGCATGTCGTTCCGACCACGGTGTAGAAAAGCCGTACTTTGCATTAACCGCTTGCGTGTTGAAATTTTTTGTAAGAATAGGAACAACCGCGGGATATCCTGATTTCGTAAGCGTGTCGGCGACATGGCTGCTTAGTTCATCGATAAACTCGCCGCCATAAAACCGCGCCCGGATCCATTTCTCCGATGGAGTCTTCGTTTGTTTGCGCAGATCGGCTTTGATCGACTCTGTGTGAGGCAGAATCCAGGAAATAATCGACAATTCATCGGGCTTTGCGGAAATTTCAGGATAGGTCATTTTAAAAATTTCCAGCGGAGTCCAATAAAAGGAACCGATATCTTCCTTGAAAAATTGATAAATGTCATCGTCCCCTCGCGAGAAGCCGACCAGTGGTTCAGCCCACGCCTTTTCATTTTCGGCATTCCGGATCGAGTTTGCCGGAGACTTTGCGACGTAGTCTGTAATGAGCGACGTAATTGAGGCGGCATCCATAGCCTTGGCCGGATTTCCCGCGGCGGTTGCCGCCCGATGATTGCCGGCGATGCCAACCAGTCCGGCGGCCGCCGTGCTCTGTGCCGATACTTTCAGAAATTCTCTTCTGTCCAATTTCGGTTTCATGGAAGGTTCCTTGTGAAATCTATTGCTTTTGACCGCAAGCCAAATTTCGTTGAGTTTCGAGATGCTATCCGGTTCCCCATATTCCTTGCCATTATCGGACAGATCCCTGATGATGGGTACATCGACAGCCAAAAACAGGCAAAAATCGATAAGGTAGTTTACAGCGCTTTTCAGAATGTGTTAACAAGAAAGTAACATGAGAGCCGTTTCGATCGATGAAAATGCGGAAGCCTGCCCGTGAGATTTGGATCCATGGCCTGTGGGAAGCTAAGCCTCCCGTGCTGACCTTGGCCGACGATCCCGACACCTTCGACCCGGTGACACGGGACTTTTGCCTGCATGCCCTGCCCTGCAAGGCATGCAGGCAAAAGTCGATCCTAGCCATCGGCTTGCCGTGCAGCCGGTCCATGCAGGCCCATAGGTCTTTCCCAACAAAACAAGGGATGTTTCGCCAACGCCTCTTTTCGGCAGTTCTGCAAACCGTCCCTTGGGATGCTGTTTCTCTGTAAAAAAGCATCCGAATCGACTAGAATATATTTAACAGCTGATAGGTACCAGCACATTGCACCCCTTGTCTTAATAGTGAGGACTGCTCTTCATGATCGGCAACATACTGCGAAACCACAATGTTACAGCTCCGCTCCGAATGAGCAGCTCAAATCAACTGTGTGGTATTGGCGATGAGACTGTCGGAGGCCGGCCGCGGTTGCGTGGTGCGGCTCGAGCACAAACCATGCCGTTTTCTCCTCGACATTGTCCAGTCAGGGTCTCCGCAGATTTCAGGGATAGGACGGAATACGTTTCTTCGCGTCTGTGTTGATTCAGGTTGGGATGGAAGAAGGTCCGTCGAATTACACCCCAGTCTCCGTTGAAGACCTTAGGATGCCGGATCTCGATCCATCCAGGGTTGAAACAGATAAAAGCCGGCTGCCGATGAAAAGGGCACGATCATCGATGCTGCAGCCGAATATGTCTTTTTCCGGACCAAGGGGGCGCCATGAAGATAAAAACACGCACCATTGGAGATGTGCGAATTTTTGATTGCAGCGGCAAAATTACGCTTGATGAGGGAATGCTGTCCCTTCGCAACACTCTGCATGATGCTTTGCAGGGCGGCACGAACAAGATCGTTCTCAACCTAGCCCACACCAAGTATATCGACAGCTCAGGCGTTGGCGAACTGGTGCACACCTACAATTCAATAGCCAACGGCGGGGGGCAGATGAGGCTCCTCAACCTGACGAAGAAGATCTCTGATCCGCTCATCATCACAAAACTGCTGACGGTCTTTAAAACATACAATGATGAGCGATCCGCTCTGTCCAGCTTTGATTGAATTCGGATTGAGCGAACGGGGATTTCATCTGGGATCAGGGTAAAAACCGCGCAGCCACGGATGCTGTGGATGCCCTGCAATCCATGGCGTTCGGAGATGCCTCCTCCTTTCCGGCTCATCCATCCTTTGAATGCGTGTGCCCGATACCTCGGCGACCTGCCCTTTTGCCGGTCCCAATATGGGCTTAGCGGATCTTCTTTATCGGCGCCGCAGGTGCCCGGATAATAGACGCCGTCACCAAAGCCCTGGCCCTCATTGACGCCGCCTTCTCCGGCCGTAATGCGGATTTCCCCTTGATGCCCGGCGCCCGTCTGTGTCTTAATCGCCCATATGGGAATCCTGTACCGCGAGATGGATGCCTGTTTGTTACAAGAATGCGGGGCATGTGTCCGGAATTGAGGTCTATGGCTGAAAGTCCGGAGAAGAATGCGGCCGATTGCGGGATTCCCACAGTCTGTGAGCGAATCGTTCCGGCGTGGCTGGTTGTCCTGGACAATGCTCCCACCGTCGTGATGTTTTTTCTCGGCTCGGCACTGATCTGGAAAATCCATCCGGCCTTTTCGGCGCTGTTTCTTATCTATTGCGGTTTGACCATCGTCCTGTTCTGGCGCCTCATCTGCCCATGGTGCCACCATTTCGGCAGCTCGGCCTGTCCATGCGGCTATGGAAAGATTTCATCCTTCTTTTTCAATAGGAAAACAGGCAAGGAGTTCAAAAAGGTCTTTCGAAAAAACATCGGTATCCTATTCCCCTGCTGGCTCGTTCCGCTTGCAGCGGGCCTCTACCTGCTCTGGACAGAGTTCACCTGGCCGCTGTTTTCACTTCTCCTGTCCTTCTTCGTGGTGGGCTTCGTGTTGATTCCCGCAATATCCAGGTTTGTGGGCTGCAGGTCCTGCGAAATAAAAGCCGAGTGTCCCTGGATGTCCTGAGTTCTCTGCCGCCATAATTGGCTTTTATCCCTATCGGGCATGCCTAGGCGGTCCATGGGCTGATTTCGTCATCAGCGCTTCTCTGTGCTGGATCGGCTGCATCTCAGGGGACTGTCAGACCGGAATTGTGTTCATGCCATTCGGCTCCTGTCAGATGCAATGGCTCCCTCGCGGCCAAAATGAAAATTTGTTTCCGAGTAGTCCCAGGCTATTGCATCGAGTCGCTGAATGCTTCAAAAGCAAGCCATTGCAGAAATTCAGAGCCGAACCGAGGCCGACCATGCGCAAAGTTGCCGAAGACATTGACGTCCATTCCTTCAATCCATACAATCAGCTGTTGTTCGATACCAAGTTCGGGAGTTTCCGGGAAAGGACAGGATGGCGACCGTAAACGAAAACTTTTTGAAATTGCAGGCGGGATATCTTTTTCCAGAAGTAGGAAAACGCAGGCGCGCCTATCAGCAGGCGCACCCTGAGGCTAAGATCCTCAGCATGGGGATTGGCGATGTGACGCAGCCGCTGGCGCCGGCGGTGATCGAGGCAATGCACAAGTGCGTCGACGAAATGGCGAAGAAAGAGACCTTTCGCGGCTACGATGACGGCGGCGTGGGCTATGAGTTTTTGAGGGAGGCGATTCGTGTCAACGATTACGCGCCGCGCGGCGTCGCTATCGGCATCGACGAAATATTCATCAGCGACGGGGCGAAATCGGACACCGCGAACAGCCAGGAGTTATTCGGGCTCGATAATATCGTGGCGGTGACGGATCCGGTATACCCGGTTTATGTCGACAGCAACGTCATGGCAGGCCGCACGGGAACAATGGCCGGCCAGGGAATGTATCAAAAAATCCTATACCTGCCCGCGAAAGTGGAGAACAAGTTTGTCCCGGATCCGCCGCGGGAAAAGGCGGATATCATTTATCTCTGCTTCCCGAACAATCCCACAGGAGCCGTGGCGACAAAGGAGCAGCTCAAAAATTGGGTTGAATATGCAAAACAGAACGGATCCATACTCCTCTACGATGCGGCATACGAAGCCTATATCAGCGACCCCTCGATACCGCATTCCATCTATGAAATCCCGGGAGCCAAAGAGGTCGCCATCGAATTCCGCAGCTTTTCCAAAACGGCCGGATTCACCGGAGTCCGGTGCGCCTTTTCGATTGTCCCGAAGGAGCTGCGGGCAACCTCCGATTCCGGGCAGAGCATCGCGCTGAATCCGCTGTGGAGCAGGCGGCTGTGCACAAAATTCAACGGCGTATCCTACGTTACGCAGGCAGCGGCGGCGGCAACTTATACTGAGGAGGGCAAAAAGCAGATTCGAGCCATCATCGGGCTGTACATGAACAACGCCGGAGTTATATGCGAAGCCCTTAAAGAGCTGGGATATCAGACCTATGGCGGGGTGAACGCACCCTACATCTGGCTGAAAACTCCGAAGGGATTCGGCTCGTGGGAATTCTTCGATCTTCTGCTGGAAAAAGCAAATCTCATCACAACGCCGGGAGTAGGTTTCGGGCCATCCGGTGAGGGATTCGTGCGACTAACGGCCTTCGGCGATCCGGAAGATGTAAATGAAGCTCTGCACCGGATAGCCCGCATATGAAATCGGGGATGTCCCCGAATAGAGGAAATACGATGGCCATCCGAGTGGTGCGGCTTGGAAGCCCCAGAATTCCGGGCGAAGGCTTGCGGTTGGGAACCGTGCGGCGGCCGCCCCGCGGCGTGCCCAAGGCTGAACATGCGTCCCGGGATTTTTATGATGTCTGGCTGCCGGAGCTTTCGCCTTCCGAGACCCTTGTGAAGCAAGCTCTTCAGGCTTCCACGGAAAGGGAGTGGCTCATGTTCGCGAAGCGGTATCGAACGGAGATGAAACAGCCCGCGGCGCTGCGACTCCTCGCTCTCCTTGCTGCGTTATCCCGCCAGACTGATTTTTCCGTGGGCTGTTATTGCTCTGACGAATCACGCTGCCATCGATCCGTCTTGAGGGAACTGTTGGAGGAACACGGCGCGGTTTGTGTGTGAAGCGCGAACGTCTTGTCCCAATTGGCTTCCAGCTTTAAAAGGTCGGAGAACCGGAAGAAAATAGCCGGGCCAGCCTGCAGATTCCTATCGTCCCGACCCGCGTCGGACAGGAATCGCGGTGCTTCCGCAATGGATCCAGCCCGCCCGTCCGAATATGATGGTCCTGTACCAAATCCCATTTTTGTGACCGGCTTGAGGGACATCCCAATTAAGGAGAACGTAATATGCAGAGAAAATTGTTTGTTGCAGCAGTCATTTTAGCACTTTTGCCGACCGTATTTGCTCAACCGGCCCTCAAGGTCTCTTGCGACCGCGCCTGCCTGGAAAGGTATATCGATCGATACCTGGACGCAATGCTCGCCCATAAGGTGAATCCCGAGCTGTTTGCCAAAAACTGCAGGTTCACCGAGAATGGTGTCGAGTTGCCGATGGGAGGAGAGGGGCTATGGTACAGCATGTCGGGAAAAGGGACCTATAAATTTTACGTGCCCGATATTGAGACGCAACAGGTCGCTTTCATCGGGACCGTCAAAGAAGGAGGCCAGGCATCGGGCGCTCAAGCCGCACGGGGCGCCAAACCCGCCTTGCCCACAACGGCCGCCGTTGCCATCCGTTTGAAGATACTGGATGGCTTGATAGCTGAAGCGGAACAGCTCGTAATCAGACCGGAACAAAGCCTGTCTGGAGACGCGCCTGCCTCCAAATTCTCGACGACGGGCGAGGCTGTGGAAAAGATGGGGTCCCCGCATCCGGTTTTTGCCGAAGTTATTCCGGAAGCCGAGCGGCCTATCCGCGAGGAACTGATCAGGATTGGCAACTACTATTTCGCGGGATTACAGCGCAATGACGGCAAAGGCTACTATCCCTTTACCGATGACTGCATCCGCTATGAAAACGGCATGCTGGCAACGAAAGAATGCAGGAAGCAGTTTGAGACCCAGCTTAAAGGCATTGTGACACGAATCCGTGACCGCCGTTTTGTTGCAGTCGACCGGGAAAGAGGCATTGTCTTCGCTTTCGGCTTCTTCGATCATGTGCAGATCAATTGGACCTGGCAGCTGGCTGAACTGTTTAAAATCGAGAAGGGCAACATACGCCGCATCGAGGCGGTATTTC
This sequence comes from uncultured Acidobacteriota bacterium, assembly GCA_964474425.1. GTDB lineage: Bacteria > Acidobacteriota > UBA6911 > UBA6911 > UBA6911 > UBA6911. Next base: position 26,188 of record CAYYTC010000011.1, on the reverse strand, counting down.
ATCGATGCCCCTATGGCATGAACTCCGGATGGAGTACCTATGAACAGGGCCTGTCGGAGGAGATACAAAGCATTCGATGAGGAATTATCCCGGATAGCGCGCAAAAAGAGTGGAGCGCATGTAATGGCGATGCTCCAAAACGCACCCTCTTTGGCCGCAAAAGGCAAATATGTGATATTCAAACGCCGGTATCAGCTTCAGGAAACGGATACCCCGCAGGTCATCTCCTTTTTGGGCAGCCCGGAAACGGCAGCAGGCCTGCACGCTCTCGCGAATTATGGCACCCGGGCACCGGATTCCGTAATTGCCCCCTTCTCCTCAGGCATATGCCGGCTGCCCCAAGACATGCCGGCAAAGGCTGGCCGGAGGCATGGGAAATGAGTCGCGTCGTGCGGAATCTGCCTTTGGATTCGGCTTACCCGGACGGCGAATTCCTGACGGCCGCAACCTACATGTCCGCGATGTCTATCGCCGGAGCCGCAGTCACGGGACTCACGGGCCTGTCATACAGCGTGTCCGGTGAAGCGCTGAGTTCAACGGCAGGTTTTTCGCTCGCTGGCCTGGGATTCATGTCAATGCTGCCCTTAAAGTTGCTGCCGTCCTCGAGGACAACTCGGGGAGCGACGATGTTTCCCCGCACTTTCCCCGTTTTTTTGATGATCAGCTGATTCTCGCCAAAGAGGTTCCCCTCCACATTGCCCTCGATGCTGATGGTGCTCCCGTATATATCGGCGTTGACGTGGCCGTTTTTGCCCACGGTAACGTTGTGCTGCTGAACCAGGACCTTCCCGTCCACATGCCCTTCTATGAGAAGGTCCTCTTCACCCATCAGATCGCCCTTGATATGGATGGTCTTCCCTATCATCGCCTGTTCTTTGACAGGTTGCGGCGACGGATTCGTGTGCGATATTAGGACGGGATTGGATTGGTTCTGGATCGGGGACTCTTCTGTTTCATTTTTTTTCCACATGCTGAATACTCCATGCAAACAAAAGGGGAAAAGCTGTTGGAGGTTTTTTCCCCCAGTTAGATACAAACGCCTTGGCCGCCTTTCGGACCTTCCGGCAAGCCGTAATCCTTTATGTTCTTTGATCCCGGAGAGGCGTTGAAAACATCCATATCCTGCCCAGCGTACGCATAAGCAGGATTCTGAACACAACATCCTCTTTTATTGGTATCGGCAGCTATGCGCCAAACCTTCGCCGGCAAATTGCGGGCGGGAAGCGAAGCAGGAACAAAATTGTTGATGGGTCAACAACCTCCGCCAGGCGGCCTTCTTGTTGGAAGCCGGGATCCGCCTTCCCCGGATTGCCGGCGGAGGCTGTTTCGCAACAGGAAGTTTCGTCTATACATTCATCTTTGAGTCCTCTATAATACCTGCAAAATCAATCGTTCTGTTTGCAGTTACTCATTGCCGGTGGAGCGATTTCTCCAAAAAAACCCAGGCTTCCCGCATAAACGGATCACTGAGTCCTGATTCACACGGAGCGGGTTCTCCTGCGCAGCGAACTCGTGTGAGAAATGCTCCGCTACCGGCGCATGCAAATCAAAGGATTGGGGGGTCTGCCATGGGCAGGATCAGAGGCGCCGCCGTTCTGCTGCTTTTTTGGATAGCCGGTCCCGCGCATTCGCAGGGAAGTGCGGATGCCAAAAGGGTTCCGTCCAGGGAGGATCACATTAACGCCCACGTCATTCTTGGAGAAGCCCTCCAGATCAAAGGCGACCTGGGCGGCGCGATCGCCGAGTATCGCAAGGCGATCAACGCCGAGCCGAAAAGCCAGCGGGCCCATTATGACCTGGGGACCGCTCTTTACGCCCAAGGCAACCTGGACAGCGCGATCATTGAGTACCGCAAATCGATTCGCATCGCACCGAATAATTTCCTGACGCACAACGCCCTCGGCGCCGCTCTCTATGGCAAAGGGGAACTGGACGGGGCAATTGCTGAATACTACGAGGTATTTCGAACAAATCCGGACCACCTCGATGCGCACTATAACCTCGGGATCGCTCTCTATGACAAAAAGGACCTCGACGGAGCAATCATCGAGTATCGCAAGGCAATCCACCTTAAATCGGGTGATTTCCGTGCGCATAACAACCTCGGAGTCGCTCTCAGTGACAAGGGCGACCTGGACGGCGCGATCGCCGAATTCCGCAAGTCGATACGCTTAAATGCGGACTATACCCATGCTTACGGCAATCTGGGCGCCATGCTCGATGCAAAAGGCGATTTCGACGGTGCCATCATTGAATGCCGCAAGGCGATCGCTATCCGTGCGGACGAACCGGACTCGCACTATATCCTCGGCAACGCCCTCCGCAATAAAGGCGACATAGCAGGCGCAATGATCGAGTATGTCGAGGCGATTCGCTTACAGCCCGATCACCCCGAGGCGCATGTCAACCTGGGGGCTGTTCTCCATCAAAAAGGACAAATTGAGGATGCAATCACCGAGTACCGCAAGGCGATTCTGATAAAACCTGCTTTGCCCAATGCTCATTACAACCTGGGACTCGCGCTCAAGGCCAAAGGCAGCCTGGAAGGCGCGATCGCCGAATTCCGGGAGGCACTCCGCCTGAATCCGAAATTCGTTGATGCACAGAACAGCCTCGATGGATTGATGGAAGGCAAAAGCGATTTGAAAGCCGCTTCGGGAGAAATACGCAAAGTATCAAAACCCGGACGCTAAGAATGCAAGTTTTGGAAAGCAGGGGCTTGATAACGAAGATCCTGCAACGGTTTCATGGGCTCAATGATTCTTTCTCGCCGAAATACGCCAACATTGCCTTGATGGTTCGTGAATGAAAGCGTTACTCAGCGCGGCAACAGGCAAAGCCCGTGACCAATGGGCCGCTCATGGCCAATCAGCCAATCATTGAGGCGGGCTTGGCTAATTCTTTTTTGTCCTCAATCTGTTTCGAGGGACCCTGGCAACCATCGGATAAATGGGATTGGCCAGTGTCCACCATCCCGGACTCTGATCTTTCACAAATTCGATCCTCGAGACGAATTTAATGCTTTTGTAGGCAAGGTCATAGGGGGCAACCAGTCTCAGCGGTCCCCCGTTGTCTTCCGGCAAAGGCTTGTCGCCCAGCGTCAGGGCCAGCAGAATCTCCCTGTCGGGATCGAGCAATTCCTTTAATGGGAACGATTCTATGTAGTGGCTCTGTCCTTTTGGGGACGAGCCCGTGATACCGAAAGAGTGAAACAGGACATGAGTGGCATTGGGATTTGGTTTGATTTTATCAAGGATTGCCCTGAATCTGAATCCGCCCCATTTGAGGTCCGGTACAGACCACCCCTCCACACAATGAAGATCGGACACCTGTTCCACTCGAGGGAACACCCGCACGTCGGCATAGGAAAAACGCATGGACTCATTTACCAATCCATCAACAATCAGGGTGTACTCCTCATTTTTACCATTCTCCCATTCGATACGGCCGCTGCCGGCATCAAATCGAAACCTCCTGTTTTCCACGGTCCTGACAGGCAACTCCCGGACAAAAATTCCGGCATTCGAATTACCAGTTGTTTCCATAAGCGCCATGCCCCCGGCTATTTTTATAAAATGCCTTCTTGATATTTCCGCAGCAGCTCCCATGTTTTCCCCCCTGCACGGAATATATAAGATGCCGCATGACAAAGAGCACGTTTCGAGTGGCTGGTCCGCATTTTTAAGGCCAAGGCTGGCATGCTGCCATAGGGACTGAGGGGAATAGGGCAAGATTTCAGTATCGCCGCGTCCACCAGGCCGGCAGTTCGCGGATAGAATCCAATACGGCATCGGGAGTGACAGAGCCATTCAAATCCGAAGGCCGGAACTTGCCCGTCCTGAGAAGAACGCCTTTCATCCCGGCCCGTTGCGCGCCGTCGATATCGGTTTCAATCCCGTCTCCCACCATGGCAATTTCATTTGCCGGCAAGCCCAATCGTTCGGCGGCGGCGCGATAAAAGGCCTCAGCCGGCTTCCCGAAAACCAGGGCTTTCCTTTCGGCGGCATGTTCGAGCGCGACAACGAAGGGAGCCGTGTCCAGCCTGAGCCCGTCTTGTGCGTGCCAGTAGCGCGTCATGCCGAGGGCGATCAGTACGGAATCCGGATCGGATAGAAGCAGTCGGAAAGCCCGGTTCAGAGCTCTATAGCTCCAACCGTCACCCAGATCGCCTATCACGACGGAGTGGGCGCCGGATTCCGCGTCCTGGGGCAAACACTCGACACCTTCGAATTCGCCGAGCGCCCTGGGATTGACAAAAAGCGCGGCCGGGCCGCGCGGCCGGGCCCGGAGGTATTCTGCGGCAGCGACACAAGGCGTGAGAATCCGGTCAAGGGCGGCGCGCATGCCGAACCTTTCAAGCTTTTCCAAAAGCTCAGCGCGCCCGCGCGAGGTCGTATTGGTAACGAACAGATGCGGGATTCGATTGCGCCGAACCCAATCAACCGTAACGGAAGCCCCCTCAATTGGCGTCTCCGAGTTATACAGCACTCCATCCAGGTCAAACAATATTCCGCGCATATCCGCCAAATCCGTCTGCCTTTCAGAATTCCAGCCGGGGTGGGGAACCCCGGAATGTCTCTTCAGGTTGCTGGTCGCAATTGCAGGTCACGAATTGAAACGGGCGATTTCCATAAATCCCGTCTCGCTGCGAGAGGCTTCGATAATTACAGGGTCAGGCATTATGGCTTTCAGGATCAAAAACCAGGATTTCTCCTTTGCCCAGCTCCGAGGTGTCCCCCGTATAACGCAGGGCCAGGCTGTCCCACGCGAATTCGGGAACCGGCACCCCCAGGTCCTGAAGCTGTTTCCACAGGAGCCTCAGGAACCCCGGTTGGCAGGTACAGTTATAGAGGAATGTCGGAAGTAGCCTGGGCCGATTCATGGCCACGATGGTTCCCCTGGACATCCAGGCACCGGTGCGGATGCCGGTCTTGCCGCCCAGGAAGAGGGTGCCGCCGCGCATCTGGAGTCCGGCAAAATCGCCGACACTGCCCTGGATGCAGATCAGGCCCCTTCGCATGCGCATACCGACTTCGATTCCAGCCGCACCGTCGACCAGGATTGTGCCGCCGCGCATCCCCTTCCGGCTGCCACGATAGGCGGCTCCGACCTGGCCTCCGGCGTTTCCGTGAATCCGTATCAGCCCGCCCGTCATTTCGGCGCCCAGCCAGTCTGCAGCATCGCCGTAAACCCTGATGGAACCGCCCCGCATTTCAGCGCCCAGGTGCATTCCCGAATTGCCCCGAATCACGATTTCGCCGGATGTCATGCCCCGGCCAATCCGCTTCACCCGCGCCAGGTTGCCGTGCAATACCAAGCGTCTGCTTTTTTCACCATATATTTCGAAGAAGTCGTCCAATCGGCATTGTTGTTTGCCAAGGAAGACCGGAAGCGCGCGGATTTCATCCAGCGGCAATTCCGCCAATACATCGGGCGAGAGGGCTTCGGCCTCGAGCGGCAGGCCGGGACGCTCTTTAAGCCGCAATTGGATGGAATCCGCCTGCTCGTCGTTCGGCAAAACGTTCTGGAAGCCGGCAGTCGGATCGATGATCAGTGTTTCTATGCCCATTATCCAAAAACCTCATGGACGGTTCGCGTCAATTTCTGTCCAGTTGCGTATATCCAAGGCTTTTGCTTCAACCGACTCCCGGATGCGCCGGATCACCTGTTCGTCGGTCGGGTAGGGTGATTTCAGCGCGGGGCGGAGGTGCAGCGGTATCTCATCCATACGATAGATGGTTCCCGGCGCGCTGATTCCGGTCGGCGCGGTTGTGATGTGGATGCGGGCAAGGCGGCTCGTGTGGGAGACTTTCGGATCCAGCACGATTGTGGGCACGCGCGCCAGATGGTCAATGGCGGGCTGGGGCATCGTTGCGCCGGGATCGGCTCCAAGCACCAGCACCGCGTCGACATCGCTGCGGGTCAGCAGATCAACGGCTGTGTACTCGCCGGGGTTGTAGCGCGGGTATCCGCGGCTGAAGTCCACTCCGAACGGATAGGAGGTGATCCAGGTCGTCACGGCATCCGCACCGGTCACGTTACCGTGCCCGCGCAGAGGCATGGCCACAAAGTGGGCGAACTGGTTCATCTCCGCCCCCAGCGTCAGGATTGCGGATGAGTTCATGTGCTTGCCCCGCGTCATCGTCAGGCCCATGCCGAAAAAGATGGCTCCGAAACGGGCGCGCTTCATGCGTTCCGCCAAATCCTGGAGCTGTTCCAGAGTCAAACCGGTTTCCTCCAGGCTTGCGGGATTGATCGGCCGGCCCTTGACCAGAGCCCTCAATGCCGTGATCACTTCAAAATCCTTGCCGGGGCGGATCTGGAGGAAGATGTCAGCCGCGCGGGCCGAGGGAGTGCGCCGAATATCGACCAGGACCATGGTCCTCCCTTTTCGGCCGTTGGGCACGAAAAGCCCTTTGGGAGTCAGCGAGTATCGGGTGAAATGACGCGGATGGCATTCTGCCGGATTCGCGCCCCAGAAAATGACCAGATCCGCTCTATTTTTGATTTCGCCGAGCGTCGCAGCGGGTTTGCCGCCCAACTGGGTGGCTATTTCAGTAGGGCCGTGTCAGAGTGAAGAGTGGCTGTCGATCACCCCTCCCAGCACTTCCGCCAAGCCCACAGCCGTGTGTTGAGCCTCGCAGGTCAGGTTGCTGAGACCATAGATGAGCGGATAGTCCGCGCGCAAGAGCAAATCCGCCGCAGCTTCTATGGCAGCATCCAGCGTCGCAGGCCGCCCTTCAATCAGTGCCGCCGGGTAAGAAGACTCGGCATTGTGGTGGGTGAACCATGATTCTCCGAGTTTGCAGGCGTTTTTGGCCTTGACGATGCGGTCCCCTTCTGTGTGCAGCTCGATATCGTCGCAGGCGCATCCGCAAAAGGTGCAAACTGCAGGAGCGACCACTGTCATCGCTAACCTCTCCTTCGGTCGATCGGGGATTTCATTCGGCGCCCTCACGGGGCGGAGTTCTGAACGCTCATCCCAGCACTCCACCGCGCCAGCTGCCGCGTATGCGGCGAGGAAGCCACAAATCGCCGCCTGCCGGTTCCCATGCCCTGATTTCGTCCGGCTCCGCGCCTGATTGAGGCTTTGTTTGCGGATTCCCGGACTGTGTGCGCTCCCGGTCTGAAGCTTGCGGTGTTCTCATGAAAAGCTCTCCAATTCAGGAACCTGCAGCAGGATTTTCCGCCGCCTCGATTTCAACTTCCCATCCTTTTTGGGTAGGCATGCCGGTGCCGTCGGTTTGACCTCCCATCAACAGGGACGTCGGCGGTCCGTAAGGAACGAAAACAATCCCGGGAGGCAGATCGCCTTCAGCGCACAGGAACGTTGCCTCTCCCCATTCACTGCGGACTCGGACAGGCATTCCCGGAGAAACGCCCAGGGCTGCGAGATCCTGTACGTTCATCTGCAGCGTGCGGACCATCGTCCGGTATTCATCCTTGTCTTTGCCGATATTGATGTATCTGCCCTGTTCGGTTGTCCGCCCAGGGATGAACACACAGCGCATAAATGCCTCATGCGGTCGCAAAGTGAAAAGGGTCCCTGACCAAAACGCCGGCGCATTTTTGCCGGTGCCCTTGCCGCGTATCAATTTATACCGGACCTGCCCGCAATGCGCAAGCGTACAGGCGGCTGATGCCGCAGGGGGCTTCGGCCGGCTTTTTCCGGCCCAGCCTAAGTCCCGTCGTTATTTGGATCCGGTTGAAAAATGAGGATTCCGCAGCGCCTCGCCGATAAGATAGGGTGGTGGTCTTGTGTCCGGCCGTGTGAAATGTCGACAAGGCTTGCGTTATTGAGATTACCGGCTTAAAGTATCACCCGTTCCCTGACTGACGAAACGATGGCAATTATCCGTTTGGTGCTTCAGACTCCCGTCGCGCAGCCGCCGCAGATCGAACCGGCGCAATCGTTGCTCGCCTCGGCCAATTTAAGCCGCCCTTACTTCCCGGGCCGGCAGCTTCCTCTTGCGATACTGCTCCAAATCGTTGTTCTTACCTCGGTTATCCTGGCCTCCATACTGGGTTACCCTGTTGGAGAACCCCGCATTCCCGAATACCTCACGAAAATTGAGCACAAGATGCCGAAGGTCGTTATATATCTTCCTCTTGTCGGAGGCGGGAATTCGGGCATGTTCTTCCCGTTCATGAAGCCCCCGGAACCCGAGAAGAAGCAGTCCGCAATACGCACTCCCAGGAGAAAGGGTCTTTCATACCCCGGACCGCAACCGATCGTCTCTGATGTTCCAAATCCGACAAATCCCATACAGACTATTCTCCAGCCGGAACTTGAAAAGCCGCCCACCTTGCAGCCATTGCTGCCGCTCCCGAACATCGTTCAGATGGCCGACAAACGCCTCAAGTTCCCGGAACCGGCCATAAGGCCGCCGGAACCGATAAAGCCCGCCGAACCGAAGCTTCCGGAACCGCCGAGTGAACAGCCGGAGGTAAAAGCCTACGTGCCGACCTTGCCGCCTCTGAACGTGGAAAAGGTGAAGGTCGAGCAGCCGAAGCTGGTACTGCCCGAGCTCCAGCCGCCTCCGCCGGATCCGGAACCTCCTCCCAAGCAGGAAGCAAAGGTCGCCGAGAATGCCCCCAAAGCGATCGAGAGTGCCAAAACCGAGGCAGCTTCCCAGGAAGATAAGGCAAGCGAGCCTCCGCCTCCGGCCGCCGCCAATGCCGCAGAGGAGCGCAACCTTCTTGCGCTGTCACCCATGCCGGCGCCGGCGGATCAATTGGCCAAAATTCCTTACGGCGAGGCTCGCGGACGCTTCGCCATTTCCCCGGAACCGAACCTTGCGACTTCGGAAACCGAACCGGGATCCAAGACCGGATCCACTACCCCAATTGAGGAAAAGGACAGTCACGGGACAATTCTCGGCAGCGATGCTGTCAAGGTAGAAACGGCGGTGCCGGGTACTCCCAACCCCCTTAAAGACTCGAATCCGGGATCCCAGCCGGGCACGGGGTCCGGAACGGGTTCCGGGCCTGGAACCGGTGCGGGCTCCGGACCCGGCAAGGGACCTTTTTCGGGAATCACGATTGTCGGTGGAATGCCGGATCCGGGGACTCCGGCGAAGCCATCGGTCGTTAAACGGGCTCGACGGCCGCTGCAAACTTCCTATGGGCTGACGATTGTTTCGACGGAAACCAGCGGCGGCGGCCTGCCTTTCTTCGATGTGTTTTCCCACGATCAGGTTTATACGGTCTATCTCGACATGCGGCGCACAGAACTCGAAATGACCCCCAAATGGATTCTCGAGTTCGCCGTGCTTTCGGGATCAGCCTACCAGGTGAACGCAACCAAAGTCCCAGGTCAGAGCCAGCAAGGGCTTGTGCTTCCGTTCCCCACCTTCAAAGATCAGCCCGCGCTGCCCATCGATCTGGTACGGAAGCATTCGGGCAAGATGGTCATTGTTTACGGCGTAGTCAACACGCAGGGGAAAGTGGAGCAGATTGCGGTCAAGCAGAGCCCGGACCCGCTTTTCAACGAGCCGGTGACACGTGTGCTGAGCAGATGGACCTTCCGCCCGGCCCGCCTCAACGGCCAGATTGTTCCGGTCAAACTGTTGATGGGTATTCCATTGTGGTCGCCCGGGAATCCCTAGCCTGGGCCGGGGCGGAAGCCCGGTTACGAGCCGTCCGGAGCGGTCGGCAAGCCCATCCATCTCAGCCGCGGGATTTTGTGCGCTGACGCCTATACTAAGGCTTGTATTTCTCCAGCAGATAAAAGGAGCGCATGTGGCCATCCTGCTCCGCGACCCAGAAATCGGCGGCCACGTAATTCTTCCTGAAATAGTGCCGGAATACCTGGCGCATCTTCCCCTGCCACTCGAGAGCAATTCCCAGGTCCCGGGTCCTGATCTCCGGGAGGTTGTACGGAACCTCGAACAGAAACTGATCCAAGGCGCAATTGAGCTTCACCGGTGACGAGCTCATCATTCCCGGCACCGCCTCTATCATGTGATTGATGACCTGGCGCTGCTTCAGCTCTTTGCGGAAATCATGCCGCGGCGGACCTGCCTCCAGCCTGCCGACGACCGGGCCGGATTCAAGGTCCCAGTACGTCAGAATACGGTCTGTGGGAAGCCCGCGGTCCAGCGTGCTCGTGGTTTCGCCGCAGAAGTTCTCTTCGTAGGCATTCGCCCGGGCGCCCAGCTTCCCCAGAGTGAAATAGGCGTTCAGCGGCTGCATCGGATCGAAAGACGACGTCACCAGGGATATTTTGCGCTTCAGCATCTCCTTACGCTGGGCCATCTTCAGCTTGAATCCGACATCAAAATTCCTATAGGCAACACGCACCGCCAGCATCAAAGAATGCTGGATGGGCTTTCTGTCGGATGATCCGAGGATGCTCAGGACAAATCCGATCATCTCTCCGAGGCTGTTATAGGCGCCCAGGACTATGCCGCCGGTGCGGTCAACGGCCAGCAGCATTGGAACGGGGACGATGTCGATATCCTGGCAGTGCCATACTTCCCGCTGTATGTCTTCGCAGACTTTGTAGTCCGATAAATTACGGAATGGACCGACGGTAACCCGAATTTCATCCTTCCGCTTTTTCCGTCGAACGGCCGGAGTCATCATGGCTTTCCTTTCTCGCACCTGTCGCTTAGTCATAAATCAACGCTTTCCGGCGCTTCTCCAAAAACCTTCCCATATTCGGTCGGTCGTGCCGGAGCACTTCGGCCGCCGATTGCCCCGCCTTCAGCATCGCCAACGCCTGCGCGTTACCTAGCAGGCCGTCGATGCTGTCCATCTCGAATTTATCCGCATACATCCTGTGCAAAACAGCGATGAGCGTAAGGCCAAGCTCCACGGAGTTCAGCTTTTCGATGTCGTGGATCAGCAGGCTCACGCCGCCGCATGTCAATCCCCGGTGCTTGCTGGAACCTGGGATAAAATTTAACGGTACAAACCGGATTCCGTCAATCTTTTCCGATTGAAGCTCCGCCGCGAACCTTTGCGGATCGATCCATGGCGCTCCCACGATTTCGAAAGGCCGGTCGGTGCCGCGCCCCACCGATACATTGGAACCCTCAAGCAGGCAAACGCCGGGATAGAGGATTGCTGCCGTCATGCTGCGCATGTTCGGGGAAGGATCGATCCAGGTCTGACCCGTATCCCAATAATAGTACGAGCGGCGCCAGCCTTTCATGGCGACCACTTCCAGCCTGGCGCCGATTTTGTTTTCCGTGTTGAAATACCGCGCGAGTTCTCCGATGGTCATCCCGTGGCGCACGGGAAGAGGCATGTATCCGACAAAGGATGTCTTGGCGGGGTCCAGCATCGGCCCTTCGACCCGCTGTCCGCCGATCGGATTGGGGCGGTCCAGAACGAAAAAAGGAATGTCGGCTTTTGCCGCCTCTTCCATGCAGTAGGCCATCGTGGTGATATAGGTGTAAAAGCGCGCGCCGATATCCTGGAGATCGAAAACCAGAGCATCGAGACCCTGAAGCATCCCGGCCGTCGGCCGGCTGGTGTCGCCGTAAAGGCTGTAAACGGGAAGCCCGGTGACCTCGTCCACAGAGGCGCCGACTTTGCCGTCCCTATTGCCGCGGATCCCGTGCTCGGGGCTGAAGAGAGCGGCAAGCCTGCAGTTTTTTGAACGGTACAGGAGATCGGCAGTTGTCGTACCGTCGGCGGAAACTCCGGTTTGGTTTGTAATAAGGCCGATACGCTTGCCGGCAAGAGGCTCAAAATCCTGAGCCCGGAGGACGTCGATCCCATTGAGAACTGGAGGAGCCGGATTCACACCCGGCAATGGCGCGGCCCCCCGAAGCGCCAGTATCCCAGCCAGAAGGACCCAGCCTGCCCTGCAAAAAGCGCGCGGTCGAAACGGGAATTTATTCATACAGGTTCAGTTCCTGGAACTGGCAGAGATTATACAGCAATTATGGAGAATTATTGGAGCCTGGCGCGAAGCCGTATTCGGGTCGGCGCTTCCCCGGTTGCGGATACGGCCGAAGATCCCCCGGCACAGGAAATCACTCCAGCACCGCCTTCCACCCACGCCTGTTGAGATCCCAGTAGATTACGCAACCGGCGAAAAGCCCGAGGACAAGAAATCCGAAACCGGCCATTGTTTGTCCAAATATCAGTTTGCCCACTCCGAACAGCGTCATGTACACCAGCACGCATCCGCAAAACCAGTCCAGCAGATTTCCGCCTGTGTCGTGCGGCGGCGAGATGTCGGCCGCTCTGCGCGCGATCGGCCCCCAAAGGGACGCGCCGGGACGCACGCGGCGGTAGAAGGAGATCAGCACATCCTCCCTTTCGGGAGACGTCAAAAAGGTGGCCGCCAGCCAGGTCACCGTAGAGCTGACAACCGTGATCAGGACAATCCAGGCAAATTGCAGGGGATCGTCGCTGCTCATTTTAAAATGAACCTGCAGAATCACGGAAACCAGCAGCGAAGCCAACATCGCGAACACTTCGCTCCAGGCATTGATGCGCCACCAGAACCAGCGAAGTATCAGGACACTACCGGTCCCCGCGCCGATGGCAAGCAGGAGCTTCCATGCATCCGCAATCGACTCCTGGTAATAGGTAACTCCGCAGGACGCCAGCATGATCAGCACCGTCGCCAGTTGCGAGACCACCACGTAATGCTTCTCCCTGCGTCCCCGGACCAGGAAACGCCGGTAAAAGTCGTTGACCAGGTAGGAAGCGCCCCAGTTCAGCTGGGTGCCTATTGTGGACATATACGCGGCCGCGAAGGCCGCGATCATGAGCCCGCGCAGCGCGGAGGGAAAAACCTGGGGGTCGATGATCACCTTGATAAATCCCGCCTCCCTGTCCGCCAGCTCCGGATACAGGACAAGAGAGCAAAGCGCCGTAAGGATCCACGGCCACGGGCGGACTGCGTAATGCGCGATATTGAACCAGAGCGTCGCCAGGAGGGAGTGCTTCTCATCTTTGGCACAGAGGATGCGTTGTGCGATGTATCCGCCCCCGCCGGGCTCCGCTCCGGGATACCAGGTGGCCCACCAGTTGACCGCGAGGTAGACAAAAAACGTGATCATGGGCATCCAAACCGAACCGATCTCGGGAACAAACGAAAGGATGGAGCCGTGGCCGCCGCTGGCAGCGGCCTTGGCGGCGTCCAGATCGAGGAGTCTGCGCTTCAACTCCTCCATGCCGCCGACCGCCTGCACGGCGAAGCAGGCCAGCACAATCATCATGCCCATTTTGAGCACAAACTGGAAAAGATCGGTCACCAGCACGCCCCAGAGGCCCGAAAGCGTCGAAACCAGGGCCGTCAGCAGCATGATGCCGAAAACTATAAGCAGCGCCTGTATTTTGGTGATCCCAAAAATCAGCATGAGAATTTTCACCATGGCCAGGTTCACCCACCCCATGATGATGCAGTTGATGGGCAGGCCGAGGTAAAGCGCGCGGAAACCCCGCAGAAACGCGGCCGGCTTGCCGCCGTAACGTATTTCGGCAAACTCCACATCCGTCAGAACGCCCGCGCGGCGCCACAGGCGGGCGTAGAAAAACACCGTCAGCATGCCGCTCATCAGCATGTTCCACCACAGCCAGTTTCCCGCGATTCCGTAGCTGGCCACCAGTCCCGTCACGGCAAGCGGGGTATCGGCGGCGAATGTCGTCGCGACCATGGAGGTGCCAGCCAGCCACCAGGTCACTTTGCGCCCGCCGACGAAATAGGCCTCGGTGGAGGCCGTGGCCCGCTTCCTGTAATAAAGCCCGATGAGCAGGTTGAAGAGGAAATACGCCGCGACGGCAAGCCAGTCGACAAAGGTAAGGTGCATTACGACCTCCACATAATGCCGCGGATCGGCGGGAACGGGCCCGATCACGATCCGTCAATACTCGGCCGTCCTTCGCAAATCGTCAATCGCTAATTGCGCGTGCTATAATTCTCAGAACGGAGCACTCCTATGGACCCCCAAAAGCTTAGAAGCCGCTGCATTGGTGCAATCGCGGGATTTGCCATAGGCGACTCTTTGGGCATGCCCGCGGAGTTTTTAAGCAGGGAGCAGATACGGCAGTATTACGGCAAACCGATTTCGGGATTCATGAAAGCGCATCCCGGCCACGCGAGCGATTTCCTGCCCCAGGGCTCTTACACGGATAACACTCAAACGATGCTCGCAACGGCGGAGTGCCTGATCGAGGACGGCCGGATGGATCCGGCGCGGAACGCGGACGCCCTGCTTGCGTGGTACCGCAATACGGTTCCCCACCGGACGCCCTCAGCCGCGAATCTGCAGGCCTGCAAGCACCTGTCCGCCGGACGGCCGTGGAACAAGAGCGGCGTCTTCAGCAGTTGCTGCGGCGCTGCCATCCGCATGCCACCCATCGGCCTGTTCTATCACAACCAGACCGAAGAGCTCACGCGAGCGGCGCTGGATAATTGCATCATAACTCACAATGAGCCGCGGGCGCGCGCGGCCGCGGTATGCGTCGCCTACCTGACAGCCAGGCTGCTTCAATCGGGCGATAACTCCTGGCCGGGAGATCAGGTCCTGGAAACAGCCGACCACATCGCCTCCATGGACAAGGACCTGGCTGCCCTGCTTCGCTGGACAACGCAGATGGTCCATCTTCAACCCGAGGAAGCTTTATTCGAAATCGGGACCAGTTCGGATGCCATGGAAGCGGTGCCCGCCGCCGTTTATTGCTTCCTGAAAAATCCCGCGAAGTTTTCCACGGCAGTGCTCATGGCCGTAAATGCCGGAGAGGCCGCGGATGCCGTCGGCGCGCTGACCGGAAGCTTCATCGGGACCCTGGCCGGTGTGGAGGCCCTCGACCCGCAATGGCTCGCCGAAGTGGAAAATTCCGATGTACTGACCGGGATTGGGGAAAACCTGGCCGAGTTGCTCAGCCGCCGGCCTTCGAATGCGGCGTCAGACTGACGGGATCATGTATTTTTAACGACGATTGATTCCAGGACGTTCGCCACGTCCTCAGCCTTGTCGGTGGCGGCTTCCAGAGTTTCGATGATCTCCTTGCGCTTGATGACGTCTATAGGATCTTTGACCTCCTCGAAGAGAGCCGCAATCGCCGACTGAAAGAGACGGTCCGCGTCATTTTCAAGCCTGTTGATCTCGATGCAGCGCTCGACCACGTGGTCATTATCCTGGAGATTGGATACTGCCGCCCCGATCTCCATGGCCTGGCTCAAAAGGACCGCCGACATCTCCGGCAGCGCCCGGATAGGCTCCGCGATGCGGAACAGGACGATGCGCGTCGCGGTGCTGTCAATCAGGTCTAAAACATCATCCAGAGCAGCACACAGATCGTGAATATCTTCGCGGTCGATGGGAGTGATGAAGGTTTTGTTCAGCTCGTCGATGACATTGTGAGTCAGTTCATCGCCCTTATGCTCGAGGTCTTTGATCCTTGCAGCAAGGGGAGCCAGGTCGTCAGCCGGATTCCTCAGCATTTTGCCCAAAATCTCAGCAGCCTCGAGAATATAAACTGTCATTTTGCCGAAAATTTTAAAGAACTTTTCGTCCTTCTTGAAGAGCTTGGCCATTTCTTGTCCTAGCATCCAACCGGGCTGAAAATAATCGTTTATTTAGCTTCAGGGTGAGCCTGTTCCGTGCACTTCTGAATATAAATTACACATTATATAAATTGACAAAACCTGATTCAAGCCATTGCAATGCCGCCCCATTCTTTACTGGCACAAGGCAGCACGAGATTTTCACAGATTATGTGGAAAAATGCGGAAACCCGGAGTTATCAACAGGTATAATTATTTGATTCTAATATGTTTGTTACCACTTTGCATAAACAATGTGCAGCAAGCTTTTTGTAACTGGCACACAGGTGAAATGTGTGACCCAGGTCACAATAATTACACTGGTAAACGCCCGGCTTTGCCGGAGGTACCTGACTGATGCATCCTGCCGGACAAGTCCAGTTGCATCCCGGCAACAAGCGATCAGGCCGCCGGAGCTAAACCCTGATCGCCCGGCCGGAGGTTGCTAATGCGCGCGATGTATTGACAATAGCTCCCTCTTTATAAAACCGGGTCTGGAACTGAAAACGGCGGTCTGAATCCCGCTTCGCAGATACGGCACGCGCCAGCAATTCCTTGAGATTCCGGCTTTCCAGGGTTTTTCCCTTTATGACGACATAGTAGATTTTATTCATGGCACCCTCTATTGGTATTTTCGCAGAACGCTCACAACCACTCCCTGGATTTTTACGCGCGCCGCATCCAGCACAATGGGAGCAAGAGTTTCATTCGCAGGCTGAAGCCTGACCTGGTTTCCCTCAGGGAAGAATTTCTTGAGCGTGACGTTTTCGCCGTCGATCAGAGCAACCACCGTGTCGCCGGGATCGGCCGACTCACGGGACTCGACCACGACATAGTCGCCGTCCTGAATATGCTCGTCGATCATGGATTCTCCCTGCACACGGAGCACGTAGGAGTGGCCCCGGCGCGGCAGGAAGCTTTCGGGTATCTGCAGGGTTTCAGGATTTGAAATGGCCTCAATGGGACGTCCGGCCGCCACATATCCGAACAGCGGAACGCTCTGAACGCCGGCGGCGCTATTCCTAGAGAGCTGGATGGATCGTGCCCGGTTGGAATCCCGATGCAGGTGCCCGCGGCTCTCCAGAGCCTCAAGGTGTTTGAATACCGCATTCAAAGAGGCAAAGTGAAAGTTTTCAGCAATCTCCTCCATGCTCGGAGAATATCCGTTACGCTCAATGAATCCGGAGATAAAATCCAGGATTTCTTTCTGCCGTTTGGTTAGCTTCATGATTTCACCTTTTATACACTCCAATATTCAGTGATAAAAAGGTGAAAGTCAAGAATAAATAAATGGCAGCCGCATTTTTCCACGATCATTTTACCGTTGGTGAAAAATGCGGCTGCCGTCGGTTTTCGCGTTGGGTATTTCCTGAGCCGTTTCGTCAGAGTTTGTAGCCTCTGCCCTCGCCCTCCTCAGCCCGAAGGGTGACCGTGACAGTGATTTCTTTTTTATCGCGTATCACCGTAAGCGTCACGTTCCCTTCGGCCTTATTCCTGATGATGCCGTTCAGATCATCCGGGCTTTCAATGCTCTTGCCATCCGCGCTGATAATGACATCTCCGGATTTCAGCTTGCCGGCACTCACAGACCCGCTGAGGACGGATGCTACCAGAACGCCTTTTTTGCCGGGCACGCCCAGGAACTCGCCCATCTGGTCGGTCAGGGGCTGCAGGGTCACCCCAAGGCGTGCTCGCCGGCTTGAGGTTTCACCAGGCCGTTCGCCCTCGGAATCGGGGACTCTGAATTGAAACATGCGTTCTCCAAATTCGGGAAGGTCCCTGGGCAGCATTTCGCTGCCGCTATCCGCACGCATTCCCCTGCGGTCCCCGATTTGGGCGGTGAGATTCAGGCGATTGCCGTCGCGGCTGACCCCAAGCGCCACCTTGCGGCCCACCGGAGTCTCCTGCACAAGGCGCGAAAACTGGGCAGTCGACCAGACCTGCTGCCCCCCGAATTCAAGCACAACATCATCTTCCTTGAGAGCGGCCGCCTCCGCCGGGCTTCCCTTCATGACCTCGCGGACAATGACTCCCCGTTCGGCCGCAAGCTTATAGCGGGACATATTGGCCGTGGTTACATCCTCCATCTGAATCCCAAGGTAGGATCCGCCGGCATTCAACTGGACGATACGCTGGACCTCCCTGGTCTGGGCAGGAGCCGAGGGCGCGGCCGCGCCAAAAGCCAGCGCCGCTATCAATCCAGCGATCCAAAATTTCGGCACAAAACTCATAGTACCCTCCAAATTCAATGATCCAGCCATTGCACAGTCAATACACGCAACAGCTGCAACCGCGTTCCAAAATTTGGCGACTGCCGCCCGTCGAAGGGATGCTGATTCCTGTCGCGGCATCCCAATAATTGTCAGCGTTCTTCAACGCTTTGGTCAGGCCCAATCGGCGTTGCCAGATTTCGAGGCCATCAGACTTCATGAGCCCGCCGGTAAATCCGGTTGCCTGCCGGCGGATCAGAAATGAGAAAAAGCGGGCCAAATTTCTGTTAAACTGGGGCCGGAATCCGGGCAGGTCAAAAACAGGACTTGGGCCAAATAGTTTGAACCAACGCGAAACTTTCGGCATCGCGATTGATCAATTCATGTGAGTTCGTATTGACGAATAGACACTCGAGCTCCGCCGGCGACAGGATGGATCCGGCGACTCTGGAAAAGCTGATCAAGGGAGCCAAGGGCGGGAATGTCGACGCCTTTCAGAAGATTTATGAGGCTTTTGCCCGAAGGATTCTTAACTTTATCTTTCGAATGGTGAATTCGCAGGAGGAAGCGGAGGATCTCACGCAGGAAACTTTTGTGGCGGTTTACCAGAAACTTGGAAGCCTGAAGGACAACAGCAAGTTCGAGCCGTGGCTTTTTCGCATTGCCCGGAACTTCGTGTATCAGAGATACCGGGAGCGCACGCCTTCCATGGTTTCCGTGGATGCACTGGACGAGGATGGCCGCATGGTGACTCAGGTTGCGGATGCGAGAAAAAATCCCGCCGAGGCTTTTCAAAGCGGAGAGCTCGAGGATATTGTCGCCGATATCATCGACGACCTGCCGGAGAAATACCGGGAGGTTTTTGTGCTTTCCGCGCTTCAGGGCCTAAGTTACCAGCAGATTGCCGACATTGTCGGCCACAGTCTGCCCAGCGTGAAAACCGATATTCACAGAGCCCGGCTGGAAGTTCGCGAACGTGTTAAAAATTACCTGAAGGTGTGAAATGGATTGCGCCCGATGCGCTGAAGATCTTACTGCCTATATGGACGGGGAGCTGAACGCTGCACGCGCGGACGAGGTCCGGTCCCATCTGGCTGCCTGCGCGTCCTGTGCCGACGAACTGCGCAGCCTCCGGGAAGCCGCGCGGTTCGTAGCGTCCCATGCGCGCGACCTGGAAGTGCGCCCCGAGGCCTGGAATCTGGTGCGCGCGCGCATTGCCGCGACGTCGCCCTCTCCATCGTTCTTCAGCTTCCTTGTCCCGGCCCGCTGGCGTTGGGCGATGGCGACTCTGGCAATCGCGGCGGCTTTGGCGCTCGGCTACATGCAGTACCATCAGCTTCAGCTGCGGAGTCTGAACGATTATATTTCTCAATACACTCAGTACCGGCAGGCGCACGAGCCCGCTCAGCCGGTATTTACGGATTTCAGGGCCATGTTCGCAAACGGAGGCTCCGGCGCCGCCAATCCCTTCGCGGAACTCAAGGCCGCAGGTGCGGACAACCCGTTTCGGATGGAGGATCAATGAGAACGGCTAAAAGACTGCATTCATTTAAGAGAATCCCGGCGGGGATTCTGCTTTTGTTTCTTCTGGCTGGCATGATTCCCGTTAGGCCGTTGGCCGCCGCCCAGGCGGGCGATTCCGGCCTGGGAAAAACCAAAAGCATGGCTGAAATGCAGCACGAGATTGTGCTGCTGCTGATCAAAAAGAAGGAGTACGACAAAGCCCTGACGGAGGCCAACAAGATCTTCGAGATGAAATGGCCCGAAAGCCAGGAACCGCTCCTGCTGAAATCGATGCTGTATCTCAGCAACCAATTCCTCCAGCAAGGCCAGGCATCCATGGGCTTGCAGCTGATCGACAGGAATTCCCGGTTTTTCAGAAAAAACGAGAGCCAGATCGCCGTTTTAAAAGAGAAGGGATACCTGTACAAAAGCCTGGGACAGGACGACAAGGCCATCGAGTGCTTTCGCCAGGCTCAGGCCCTGGAAAACAAAAAATAGGGGAGAAGCCGATGCCGGAAGAACGGTTTCTTCCGCGTGGGAATTTATATCCTGAATGCCGCTGAAAACGGGCCTCGCGGCTCATGCCAGCCGCGCGCCCACCCATTCGATAAGCCCTGGCGGCATCTGCCGCAGGTCCCTGGCGGTAAAGACAGGCACCTGCGCCAAAGCCTCCACGGCCATCCTTTTCCACGGCGGAGACGCCGGGCCGCAGTCCAGCACAACCGCCGCATGAGCCTGTACCAGCGTCCGGAGCGCGCTTTCCTTGAAATCCTCGACGTCAAAGCGGAGCACAACGAGATAGAGATCGGGCCGAATCAATTCCAGCACGCTGTTGCTCTCGATCATGACAAAACCGCTGGACTGCAGGATAGGCAGCAACGCCTGAACGGCATCCGTCAATCCATCGTTCCGGAAACGTACCCAAAAAGACCGGGAGGCGCCCGCGGCCAGGTATCGCGAAGTATCCGTTAGCCCTCCGGGATTTGTTTCTTCGAGGATGCAGAAGTCCTTTTCGGGTTTCCTGCCGTTCCGGCCGCTGTTTTTTTCATGCCAGTGTGAGGAGATCTTGACCGCGGTCCAGGAGTATTCCCTCAAGCCGCGTATCAGGCCGGCGGCCACCGATGTTTTCCCTACCTTTCGTGAATGACCGCCCACCACCACAGTCTTCATGATACCGCTCCGCGGGCAAAGCGTCTGCGGGCACAAAAGAAGGTTTCGATTCTCACGAATTCCTCTCCCGTCACCAGGGAGCCGGTAAAATCGGGACCGCTGCAGTTAATGTTTCCGGGGCCTCGATCCGGGCTTTATGCGGGTTTCACGCGCCGGGTCCCCGAACGCATATTGAATCACATTCTCAAACCGCTCTGCAAATTGGACCGTCAGCCCCTTTTTCAGGTAGTCCGGCAATTCTTCGAAATCCTTGCGGTTCGCTTCAGGGAATATTAGCAGTTTGCATCCGACGCGGCGTGCCGCAATGACCTTTTCTTTGACTCCCCCGATGGGCAAAACCTGGCCGGTCAAGGTCAGCTCTCCGGTCATGGCAAGGTGTTTGCGCACCGGCTTATTCAGGATCATGGACAGAAGCGCGGTTGCCATCGTTATGCCGGCCGATGGGCCATCCTTTGGCGTCGCTCCCGCGGGCACGTGCAAATGCACAAATCGCTCGTCAAAAAAATCGGGCCTGGCGCCGAATCTCTCCAAGTGGGCCATGACATACGAATAGGCGATTTCGGCGCTTTCCACCATGACGCCTCCCAGCTGGCCCGTCTGCTTGAACCCTTTGTTTCTGCTGAGCACGGCGGCAGCCTCGATCTGCAGCGTAGCCCCCCCGAGGCTGGTCCAGGCAAGACCGGTGACGACGCCGGGTTTGTTTCCGAACATTTCGTCGGCCGTAAATACCGGCTTGCCGAGGTAGCTCTCGACGTCCTGCTTCCGGATGACCTTTTTGCCATCGGAGCCGCGAACAATTTCCATCACGGCTTTTCGCATTATCTTCTTGATCAGGTTCTCGAGGTTCCGCACGCCGGCCTCGCGGGCATAGTCCTCGATGAGCAGCGCCAGGGCATCCTTGTGGATCACGACCTGCTTCTCTTTCAGACCATGGCTTTTGATCGTTTTGGGGATGAGGTACCGCCGGGCGATTTCCTGCTTTTCTTCGGAAATGTAGCCTGAGAGCCTGATGATTTCCATGCGGTCGAGCAGCGGCCGGGGGATAGTATCGAGCTGGTTGCCGGTAGCGACAAACAGAACGTGAGACAGATCGAAGGGAACGTCCAGGTAGTGGTCGCGGAAGTTGTTGTTCTGTTCGGGATCCAGGACCTCGAGCAGCGCCGAGGCCGGGTCTCCCTGAAAAGAAGCTCCGATCTTGTCGATCTCATCCAGCATAATCAGCGGATTGGATGTGTCCACCGTTTTCATGGCCTGAAGGAACTTGCCCGGGAGCGCGCCGATATAGGTGCGGCGATGGCCCTTGATTTCAGCCTCGTCGCGCATGCCTCCGAGCGAAAACCGGTAAAAACGCCGCCCGAGTGCGTCGGCGATGCTTTTTCCGACGGATGTTTTCCCCACTCCCGGGGGGCCCACCAGGCAGAGGATGGAACCGGAAATGTCTCCTTTGAGTTTTCCCACGGCGATGAATTCCAGGATCCTGTCCTTGACGTCCGCCAGGCCGTAGTGGTCCCGGTCCAGAATCTGCCGGGCCTTTTCGACGTCATAGGAGTCCTGGCTGAATTTTCCCCATGGCAGCGCCGTAAGCCAGTCGAGGTAGTTGCGTGAAACCGTGTACTCGGGCGAATGAGGCTCCAGCAGCTGCAGCTTTTCCATTTCGTCGTCCACGGCTTTCCGGGCCTCCTCATTGAGAGTGAGGCTCTTCAGCCTTTCCTGGAACTTTTCGATCTCAGCCGTCTTGCCTTCCTTCTCCAGTCCCAGTTCTTTCTTGATCGCCTTCAACTGCTCCTTCAGGAAGAATTCCCGCTGCTGCCCCGACACCTTTTCCTGGATCTGCCGGTTGATCTCCACGTGCAGCTTGGATATTTCCACTTCTCTCTTCAGCAGTACCAGAACGCGGTCGATGCGCTGGCGCACGTCGAAGGTCTCGAGGATTTCCTGCAGTTCCGCCCCGCTTGCGGTTGTCAGATTGGCGGCGAAATCAGCCAGCAGGCCGGGATTGTCAAAGGTGGACCGGCTCAGAAACATTTTGATCGCTTCCGACTGCAGCGGATTGAGCTTCACGAGATCCTTGAGCGTCGTGATGATGGCCATGGCGTAGGCCTTCAATTCCTCTGTCACGGGCAATTTGTCAGGGATCTGGTATTTGACGCTGGCAACCATGCCGAAGTCCGCCTTATTGATATCCTCTATCGTAAAGCGTTCCACGCAGTTGATCAGAATGCTGGTCGAATCTCCCTCGCCGTGGAAGACCCGGAGAATTTTGGCGGCGACACCCACACGATACAGATTTTCCGGAACATCGTTTCCGGCCGGATCCCGAACCAGCACCACGCCGATCGTCTTGGAGGAATACTCGAGAGCGTGGTTTACGCTGGCGATCTGTTCCACTCCAATTTCCAGAGGGATCGGAAGACCGGGGAACAGCGGACGCGGACGGATCGGCATGATGGGCAGGTGGGCCGGGAGCAATTCCGAAGCCAAAACCAGCGGCGAACCTTCGCCCTCAGCAGCCGTTTTCTCTACGTCCATGTCCTCTGTGATGATTTCGGTCATTGGGATTCACCTCTTCCTGCCGCGTTAATGTTTCATCCCGGCATATTCTTTCTGCAAGCCACGAGACATCCTGCGAAACGTCATGGCAATCCGGCTTGGAGCGTATACAATATGCGGCAGCGCATCATCAAGCAAAAGTAAATTATTTTCTCTCGACGGCAAGCCTATTGATCACTTTAAAAACACCGGGAACTTCGTTCGCGGCAAGCCCGGCCAGGTTCTTATCCATCTCGGTCGCCACAACGCCCACCAGCGTTATATTTCCGTCCTTCACTATGATGTGAATCGGCGGGACCGATTGCATCCCATATCTTTCCAGGCCCGACCTGGAAAAAATGGTCCCGTAGGCGGCCCTCCGGATGCGGTCGTCAGCCGGAGAAAGGGGAAGCACTTCGATTTTGTTGACCACCTTCCCCGCACCCTCAATGCTGAGTGCGGCGCTTTCCGCATCGCTTTTGACGATAGGCCTCGTGACCTGTCCGGAAAGGACCACGGTATCCACTTCCTGGATCTCAAATTCAAGGTTATCAAACACGCTATAACTCGAAAGCATGATAAGCTGATGCCGAACCTGCTGCACCAGGCGGGCGTGCACTGCTTTCAGATCCTGTTTTGTTTGAGCCATGGAATCTGCAGCCGCCGGAATCCAGAAAATCAGAGCGGCGACCAGCATCCGTCGTACTCGATTGTTCATCTGAATTTCCCTCTCAAGTTGTTGTTTCATGAGATATTCATAAGATCCTATCGATCGAAAAACAATAGCGCAGGCCCCATGGGCGCCATATTTTGCCTGCTTTGAAAACGGGATCTCTGTGGCGGTCAGGAAACCGGGGAAACGATGCTCCGGCATTGGTCAAACGGAACCTGTCCGACCGGCAGAGCCCGCGGATCTCCCGATGGATCAGACATCCACGACCACCGTCGCCCGCCAGCCGCCGCCCGTTTGCATCACCTGGAGACGATGGAGTGTTACCGCTTTGACATCCACAATCAGCTGGTGCCGCCGCGGGTCGATGGGTTCACCTTCGGCGGCGATTGTTGCGGTCCAGGTGTCGTTGCGCCGCTCCAGGCAGACAGTCTGCACCCGAAGAAGGAGCTGTTCCGCGTCCTTCAAGTATATAAGCTCCTGCAGGACCTGGAGCAGAAGCAGATCTATTTCCGTATCGGAAACCTGAAAACTCCGGCGGTCCCGGCTCAGGATTGTTTCCGGGTTACCTGCCATAATATGGAGGGTTGCCTCCGCAGCCGCAGTGATCATCTCCTCCAGGGTCTGTCCCCAGGCCTCAAAGGCGGCGTCGGCCGGCGCAATGTCTTCCAGGTAGCGGTAGGGCATCGGGGGTTGACCTTCGGGAACCGGGATTGCGGATTCCAATTTCGAATCCCGGATTTCTATTCATCCTTTCACATTTCCTATAGGCGTCAAACGTGCGACCTTTTTGCTGAGGCCCGCGCGCTCGGCGGCGTCCACAACATCGTCGATGTTTTTATAGGCGGCTCCGGCTTCTTCCGCAAGTCCGGCGAAGGAAGCGGTGCGCACATAGCTGCCGCGCGCTTCCATCTGCTGCTGCAGTTCTCTCCCGCGGAATTTCTTTCTGGCCTGGCTGCGGCTCATGGTTCTTCCGCTCCCGTGGGCGGTGGAATAGAAGGTCGGCCCTCCGGTCGCCGTTCCCGCCAGCAGGTAGGAGCCGGTCTCCATGCTGCCTCCGATGATGACGGGCTGGCCGGTTTCCCTGTAGGCGGCGGGAATTCCTTCCATATGGGGTCCGAAGGCCCGCGTCGCCCCTTTCCGGTGGACGAGCACATCCTTCCACTCGCCGTCCATCAGGTGCTTTTCGAGTTTAGCGGTATTGTGCGAGACATCGTAGACCTGCCGCAGGCCCATATCTTCGGGGCTTTTGTGAAAAACATCGGAGAAGACTTCGCGGATGCGGTGAAGAATGACCTGACGGTTGGCGAAGGACATGTTCACGGCGCACTTCATGGCGGAGAAATAATCCTGCCCTTCGGGTGAACGAAAAGGAGCGCACGCCAATTCGCGGTCGGGAGTCCTGATGCCGTACTTGCCGGTCATGGCCTTGACAAAAATCTGCAGGTAATCGGTCGCGATCTGGTGTCCGAAGCCGCGGCTGCCGCAGTGAAACATCAAAACCACCTGATTGGGGATGGTGATGCCAAAAGCTTCGGCGAGGGTCCGGTCGAAAATATTTTCGGCTTTCGCTACCTGAATTTCCAGGTAATGGTTGCCCGACCCGAGCGTTCCGATCTGGCGGTAGCCTCTCTCGACGGCCTTCTGGCTGACTTTGGACGCATGAGCGCCGGCCATGCATCCTTCCTCTTCGGTGTTTTCCAGGTCTTCCTCGGTTCCGAACCCGTTCTTCAAACACCAGCGCGATCCCTTTTCGACCAGGTTGCGAAATTCGTCCTGGGAGATATTGACTAAACCGGATGCGCCGACACCGGAGGGGATGCGGGCAAAAAGCCTGTCCACGAGATTTCTCAGATGGGATTTGATTTCCTCGCAGGTGAAATGGGTCAGGACCAGCCGCATCCCGCAATTCACGTCGAAGCCGATTCCGCCGGGGGATATAACGCCGTGGTTCGGGTCCATGGCCGCGACGCCGCCGATCGGGAAGCCGTAGCCCCAGTGTCCGTCGGGCATACAGAGAGAGTGCGAAAGGATGCCGGGCAGAGTTGCGACATTGGTCACCTGGTCGAATACGCCTTCATCCATTTCTTCCAGCAGCGTCCGGGTTGCGTAAATTCGGGCGGGAACTCTCATGCCGCTTTTATAGGAAGGCGGGATTTCCCAGATGGTGTCGGTAATTTGCTTTATGAGGGGATGGAGGTTTCGAGTCGGCATTGAGGAATTAAACCACAAAGGTCTGAAGACTCGAAGAGCATAAAAAAAGCCCCGGAGTTTGTCCGGGGCTTTATACATTTAATCCGGCGACGACCTACTCTCCCACGTCGTTGCCAACGCAGTACCATCGGCGCTGGAGGGCTTAACTTCCGTGTTCGGGATGGGAACGGGTGTGACCCCTCCGCCAGAGTCACCGGAAATCCTGAGTTTCGAGTTCCCAGTTTCCAGTTCCCAGTCAAAAAATGAATTGTCTTAACTGGGAACTGGAAACTGGGAACTCAGAACTCTTAAACTCATCAGATCAACGACGGGCTTTCTATAGGATTTCAAGCAGGGCAAATTTTATGGTCAAGCCTCACGACCGATTAGTACTGGTAA
>CAYYTC010000010.1:87492-89972 GCA_964474425.1 uncultured Acidobacteriota bacterium | reverse complement strand
CAATTTGTGCCGCGCCTTTGGCGCTCATTTCCTATTCACCCATAAGCCCGGCCTGCCGGCCCTCCGGGCCTAAATTCTGAGTTTCGCGACAGAAACTAATTAGCGAAGATCCGGAATACCTTTGCTGCAACTTGTATGAATCACAGGCATGGAGGAAGGCGCGAATGCCCGATAGGCTGCGTGGCAGGACATTTGATGAATTTCAAATCGGCGACGAGATTGTCAGTGGAGGCCGGACGGTCACGGAAGCGGATGTAGTTAGTTTCGCCTGTCTTTCCGGGGATTTCCAGCCTGAACACATAAACGAAGAGTACGCCCGGAAAGGCCCCATGGGTGCGAGGATTGCTCACGGACTTCTGGTCTTGTCCATGGCCACAGGGCTCCTGAATCAGACCGGCCCCTTCGAGGGCACTTCCATCGCCATACTCGAGATGACCGTCCGTTTCCTGAAAGCTGTCAAGTTCGGCGACACCGTCCGGGCAACCCAGAAGATTGTGGGAAAGAAGGAGACGCGTAAACCCGAGCGCGGAGTGCTCACGACCCTCATCACGGTGCTGAACCAGGACGGCCAGACGGTCCTCGAAGCCGACCAGGTGATTTTAATATACCGGACCGGTTTTGTGCCCTGACCGAACCTCACTGGACGCCACTGTCCCATGATATCGTGGGCTTGCATATCTTTCGACGGGCGCTTGTCAAGGAGGGAGTGCGGAAATGGCAAAACTCATCACCGGAGGAACGGGATACATCGGCGCGGAACTGGCTCACATACTGGCCGCGCGCGGCGAGGAGGTGGTCCTTTTCGACGTGGCCGTTGCCGAACACCGCATCGAAGATATAAAAGACAAGGTGAAAGTCGTGCGCGGGGATGTGAGCAACTGGTCCGAGGTGGCCAACGTGGTCAAGGCCAACAGGATCACGGAGATCTACCATATGGGAGCGATGCTCACCCTGGCCTCGGAAAGCAATCCATGGGCTTCCTTCCACGTCAACATTATCGGGACCTACAATGTTCTGGAGGCGGCCAGACTCTTCGATGTTGAAAAGATGATGTTCACCAGTTCCCTGGGCACCTACGGACTGGGAATTACCGACGTTGTGGATGATCTCACGATCCAGCGCCCGACGAATCTCTACGGCTGCGGCAAGCTCTACTGTGAGGGTTTGGGGCGATGGTACATGAAGAAGTTCGGCCTGGACTTCCGCTCGGTCCGCTACCCTTCGACTTGCGGGCCCAACGTCCGCACTCCCGGGCACTGGGTCCCGGGAATGATTCAGGACGCCATCATGGGAAAGCCTCACGAGTGCATCTATGCATCCCCGGGAGATCCCGGCGCGCCCATCATCTACATGACCGACGCCGCCAGGGCCGCGGACATGATACTGCTGGCTCCCAGAAGCGATATCAAGATGGTGAATTACTGTGTTTCCGGCATCGCCGATGCCCTGTCGCTCAACGAACTGCAGGCTGCGCTTATAAAGCGTTACCCGGACACACGGATCACATACGGAGCTCCGGGGAGCCCGGCCGGGATCACGGTATGCAGGAGATTGGATGACGGCTGCGCCCGCAAAGAATGGGGATGGAAGCCGCTTTATGACACCCCGGAAGCCATTATAGACAAATTCGAAAAGGACATCCGGGAGCGTCCCAGGTACTTTGGATTGGCCTGAACGGCGGGTGTCTTGAGGGTGATGCCGTTCGGGATTTCGTCCAGCGCCAGATCTGTAGCCGGCTTGGCGGCGATTTTCGCGATGGGAAAGCCGTTCGCCCCCGGATGCCGGCGCCGCCGCTTGCGGCTACTCCACCAGCCCCAGCCGCGAGAAGGGCCAGTAGCTGAAGACTGCCTTGCCGTAGATCAGAGACTGCGCGACACATCCCCAGCTGCGGCTGTCGTTGCTGGAATTGCGGTGATCTCCCAGCACGAAATACTGCCCGCCGGGGACAACCATTTTCCTAAAAGTCCTGTGATCCCGGAATTCCGGTTTTAGATAGGGCTCATTGACGCGGGTTCCGTTGATGTAAACCGAACCATCCCGGATCTCGACCTCGTCGCCCGGAATGCCGACAACCCTTTTTATGAAGGATTTGGTGCGGTCCTTGGGATACCAGAAGACCACAATGTCACCGCGCCGGATATCTTTGAAGCGGTAGATGAACCGGTTCACGAAAATCCTCTCCTGGTCCACAAGCTGCGGCTGCATGCTCGTGCCTTCAACTTTGACCGGCTGTATCACGAAAATAACGATGAAAATCGCGACGGCAAAAGCGAAGAGAATATCGCGGAACCAGGATTTAAGCTCGAGGGCTAAAATAAATCCTTTGGATTTCGGTCGGGCTTCGGTGTCGGAAGCGTTCTGTTCCATCATGGATGAGCTTGCTTCAGCCTTAACCTCGGGCATCCAATGGCCCGAAAATTTAAGCTACCAAACGGCGCGCGAAACTTCAAATGGTTTGATGAAAGTGGCGCAATTTGGAA
>CAYYTC010000010.1:19330-87392 GCA_964474425.1 uncultured Acidobacteriota bacterium | reverse complement strand
TACCAAACGGCGCGCGAAACTTCAAATGGTTTGATGAAAGTGGCGCAATTTGGAACGTGAACGTTTGAACGTTGGAACGTTTGAACGTGGAAAGTGGAAAGTGGAACGTTCTAACATTCTAACGTTCTAACGTTCAAACGTTCAAACGTTCCACGTTCCACAATGGGCATCGGACGGCGGGGGATCTCGATGCGGTCTAAATCGTTGAGGGCTATAACGTTACCGAATATGCGGCGGGCGTCGGCGAGGTGTTGTCCGGCATCGGGATAGCGCTGCGAAAAATGGGTCAGCGCAAGGCTGCGCGCGCCCGCGCGTAGCGCCGTCAGGGCGGCGCCGGCGGCGGTCGAGTGGCCGTAAAAATCGGCCAGTTCCTGCTGTTCCGAGGCATAGGTGGCTTCCATCACGAGCAAATCCGCATCCTTCGCCAGTGCGTCGGCGCCGGGACACGGCTTCGTGTCCATGACAAAGGCAAAGACGCTCCCGCGCCGGACGGCGCTGACGTCTTCCCTGCGGATAATGCGGCTTTCAATCTCGATGACGCCCAGGCGTTGGAGTTCTCCGACCATGGGACCGCGCACCCCTGCGCTTTCGAGTTTCTCGGGCAAAAATTTCAATCGGTCATGCTCTTCAAGCCTGAATCCCATGGTCGGAACCGAGTGTTCAAGCGCTTGAGCCTTCAGGGTGTAGCTTCCGGTCCGGCAGAGCTCCATCATGAGGCCTGATTGTTCCCGGACGGGGTGCAGGATCGCCTGCACCTGCGGGACATATATGGAAGCGGCGCATAGATTGTCGATGAGGCGCTGCCCGCTTTCGGGAAAATACAGGTGAACGGGATGGTCGCAGCGGTCCAGCGAAAGACGCTGGATCACGCCGGCCAGCCCGAGGCAATGGTCGCCGTGCAGGTGGGTGATGCAGATGCTGTTCACGCAACCGGCAGCCACACCGGCCAGCGTGAGTTGACGCTGGGTGCCCTCCCCGGGATCGAACAGTAAACCCTCGCCGTCCCAGCGCAGCAGGCAGGAATTGTGGCTCCGTTCCCTTGTCGGCGCCTGGCTGCTGGTCCCCAGCGCGATGAACTCCCGCGTGCTCATAGCCGCATCCTTTCACACATCCTATAGCCCATTATGCCATTTTCGCAGCCTGTTGTCCCGGATCCCTTTCCCCGCCGCGGACCGGTCCCCGCAGGACGGCCTGCGGGCTGCCTCCGCAATAGTCCGGGGAATTCGGATTTCTTGCATTTGCCGCTGCGGCTGCTATAATTACGGGTTTTTTAGTTGGGCGCCGCGCCGGAAATGACCAACCGCGCTCGAGAAAGCAGGACTCACGTGAAAATAGCGGTACTGAATGCAAGCCGCCAGAAAAACTGCACCCTGAAGGATGTTGCCGGGGGGTTCGGCACCGTTTTCACAGTGGGTCATTCCCCTTTCGCGCGGCTCCTGGAAATTGCCAAGCGACGCATCGCGGCCATCCCCAACATCACCCTTGCGTACCTGGACTCGATCCTCACGGCCCACGGCGCATCGGTCAAGATCCTTGATGTGCGCCGCGCCGACCAGCTCGTGCCCGCGGACCTGTATCTCATTGGATCCTCCATTGTCGACTGCAACCTGGAGCGGGAACTCGGGCTGGAAGCCAGGCGCAGGTTCGGGGCCAGGGTCGGGTACTTCGGCACGTTCGCGTCCGCCGTCCCCGGCTTCTTCGACGGGGCCGCGGATTTCGTGGTCAAAGAGGAAATCGAGAACATCGCCCCGGCGCTGGCCCGGGGGGAGATACCGTCGGGCACGGTTTCCGCCGGATTCGTCGAGGACCTCGACGGGCTGCCCTATCCCAAATGGGATCAGTTCGACATCAGGCGGTTTCGCTACCAGATCATCACCAGCAAGGGGATCACGCTCCCCATGCTCGGGAGCCGAGGCTGCCCCTATACCTGCAATTATTGCCCCTACCTGGTGAATTCGAAGTACCGCGTGCGCACTCCCGAAAGCATCGTCGACGAGATACGATACCTGGTGGATAAATACGGGATTCACGGCATCTCTTTCCGCGACCCCAACCTGACCTTCGACATGAAACGGGCCGGGGAATTTGCGGATCTCCTGCTGAAATACAATCTGGATGTGCGCTGGAGCATGGAGGCGCGCACCGATCGTCTGGATCCGAAGCTGATCGAGTTGCTCTACCGCGCCGGGCTGAGGAGCATCGAAGTAGGGGTGGAGTCCTCCAACCACGAGATGCTGCGCCAAAACCAGCGCAAGGCCATACCCATAAAACAGCAGGAACGCATCATCGATGAATGCCACAGGCGCGGCATCCGGGTCATCGCCAACTACACGCTGGGCCTCCCAAACGATACGGTGGAAGGAATACGCGAAACCATCCGCTACGCCAAGAAGCTCAACACGTTCGCCATCCAGTTCACGGTGACCACGCCGTACCCGGGCACGCAGTTTTACGATTCCGTCCGGCCGTCTATTTTTGAACGCGATTGGGAACGCTTCAACGGCTGGACAAGTGTTTACAGGCACCCCAGCATCCTGCCCGAGGAGCTCCATCGGCTGCGCGAATTCGCCTATGTCTCGTATCACCTGCGTCCGCGCTACGCCTGGAGGTTCCTGCAGTCTACCGTTCTACATCCTATCCTGTTCCCGGAACCGCAGGCGCTCTAACGTTTGCACGTTGAACGTTTGAACGTTTGAACGTTTGAACGTTTGAACGTTTGCACGTTGAACGTTGAACGTTGCACGTTGAACGTTTAAACGTTCAATCAACAAGCGTTCACAAGCCATCATTTATCTTTTCCACTTTCCACGTTCCACGTTCCACCTTGAATCCTCAATTACTCGAACTCCATCCCAAGGTTTTTAACGTTCAACGTTCGAACGTTCAACGTAATGCTCGAACCGGACGCCGTCGATAAAGGAAAAAGCCTGATACAGGACAGGGGGAAGCATGCGTTCAAAGGATTTGCAGGCTGAAACACCCGGAAAGGATATTGACAGGAGCCTCCCATCCGTTTCCATCCCTACGGTCATGGGACTGAACGACAACCTGGATTTCATGGGCCGGCAGCTTCATGTGCAGACCGAGAACATGAAATCCCCGGCGATGTGCATTCTGACCCAGGTTTTCTCCAACGGGCGCGTCTTGTTTTCCACGAAATCGGAGTATCCGCCCGATGTGCTCGAATCCCAGGATTCCAGCCGCATAGAAGGGCTGATGCGCGACCAGCATTACCGGGTCATGAACAAAATCCGGGAACAGAAAAAGAACCCAGGCTCCCCCTGAATCTCAGGCAATCCCATGGAACCCAAGAAAGTGCGTGATCGGATCCTCATTGTCGACGATGAAGCCGACGTACGATCAATCCTGAAAAGGCACCTGGAGAGCGAGGGAGCGGAGTGTGAGACTTCCCACGACGGGCTGGACGCGCTCTGCAAACTGAAGCAGAAGAATTTTTCTCTCGTGATCAGTGATATCATGATGCCGGGGATGTCCGGAATGGAGCTCCTGCACCGGGTCAAGGAGAAGGATTCGGAAATAGCCTTCATCATGATCACGGGCATGAAAGACATTCACATGGCGGTGGATTCGCTGCGCATCGGCGCGTGCGATTTCATCACCAAGCCCTTCGAACTGCAGGGCCTGCGGCGCGCCGTCGAGCGCGCGTTCGAGCGGCGGAAGCTGCTCATAGAAAACCGGCGTTACCGGGAAAAACTCGAGTCCAAGGTGCGCAAGCGCACTCAGGAACTCAACGAAGCCTTGCAGGAAGTCGATGAAAGTTACAAGATCACCCTTGAGGCGCTGGTAACGGCGCTGGATGCCCGCGAGCATGAGACGCGGGCGCACTCCCAGAGGGTGCGGGAATATACGCTGACACTGGCCGCGCGCCTGGAACTTGGGCATGAAGACTTGATCCAGGCCGGACGCGGCGCACTGCTTCACGACGTGGGGAAAATCGGCGTCCCCGACTCGATCCTTCTGAAGCCCGGGAAACTGAGCAAAGAGGAATGGGTGGAAATGAAGAAGCATCCGCGGATCGGCTACGACATTCTCCAGAGCATCGAGTTTCTGGCGCCGGCGGCCATGATTGTCCTGTCTCACCAGGAGCGGTGGGACGGCAGAGGATACCCGAACGGTTTATCCGGCGAGGATATCCCGCTGGGGGCCAGGATATTCGCGGTGGCGGACACCCTGGACGCCATGACCAGCAACCGTCCCTATCGCAAAGCGCTCACTTACGAAGCCGCCCTGAAGGAAATCCGGGCCTGCTCCGGGACCCAGTTCGATCCGCGGATCGTGGAGGTCTTTCTCAGCGTGCCCCCGGACACGTGGCTGGACATCCACGACTCGGTAAATCAATCCCATAAAAAACTGGACTGCCTCGACGTCCTATGCGCGACCTCCGATATCTCCCGATAAGCCGCTCCGATCCGGAGATCCTGATTCCACTCATGGATGAAGAGGTGAAAGCATGGATGTCGGATCTGGATTGGGATTATGCCCCTGTCCGGCGCATCCTGGATTCGTTTATCCAACAGAAGCTTTTGCCCGGGTACGTGGCGCTGGTCGATCACGAAGCGGTCGCCTACATTTACTTTCTTGTCAACCAGGCCAAAGGCATCATCGGGGCCATCTATGCAGCCCGGCGAAGGCATTCCCAGCAAGCGGTCGAAGAGCTTCTCTCGCTGTCCATCACGAGCCTGAGGGACGCGCAAAACATCCGCCGCGTGGAAGCGCAGATTCTTCCCTTTCACGACCTGGAACTCACGCGCGCCTTTACCCGGCACGGCTTTTTCCATTACCCGCGCCATTTCATGGAACTGGACCCGGCCCGCGCGCCCCGGCGTCCGAGTCCGCCTCTCCGGGAGGAGAGGATAATACCCTGGAACATCGCCTGCCTTCCCCGCCTGGCCGAAATGACTTCGGCGAGTTACCGGGGCCAGCCCGACGCCGCCATCTGCCAGGACTATCAAACCAGGGAGGGGTGCGAAGGCTACCTGAGCAGCCTGGTGGACAATCCCGGCTGCGGATTTTTCCTTCCCGAAGCATCCTTCATCAGTCTGGACGAGCATGGGGATCCGTGCGGCTTCATAGTATCCAGCCGCATATCCGGAACGGCGGGAATGATCCCGCAGATCGCCGTCCACCCCTCGCGCCAGGGCAAGGGCATCGGAAACGCTCTCATGAACTCCGCGTTCGAAGGCTTCCTATCATCGGGGATCCGCACGGTCAGCCTGACCGTGACGGCAGAGAACCGGCGCGCTTTCCGCTGGTATCAGCATCTGGGATTTATCACGCGCAAGCAATTCGGCGCATTTGTCTGGCAGAGATAGCCTGATATAACGCTGACGTACGCTGACAGGACGCCGACATACGCTGAAAAAATATATAAATTTTTGTCGGCGTGGGTCAGCGTCCGTTCAGCGTGCGTCGGCGTTATTCAATTGTGATTCCGTCGTGGGGGAGAGGTCTTCCCATTGCAGGATGGTGTCCTTGCTGATGTTGCGGCGGGTGGTCATTCCGACAACTTTGTCCATATACCGCGGCTCCAGGCCGCTTGCAGGGCGTTTGAACGTAAGCATCCAGGGGGCGATCACCTCGCGGGCGCGTATATCCACGGCCGCGACGATGCTGCGCCGGCTGTAAAGCCGCAGTTCCTCTTCCACGTCGGCGGGCCGCTTCCTGCCGTCGCCCAGTCCGGCCTCGACATCTCTCAGGCCCAGTATCAGCTGTTTCAGTTCCTCGGGATTGGCGCTGGCTTTGTGATCCGGGCCGTCGGCCAGCTTGTCCAGGGTGAAGTGCTTCTCTATGACGACGGCGCCGAGCGCTACCGCCACCAGCGACAGAAAGATCCCCTCGCTGTGGTCCGATAAACCCACCGGGAGCTCAAAATAGGACCGCAGGGTCTGGAGCGCCTGCAGGTTCATGTGCTGCGGGGATGCGGGGTAAACCGAGACGCAATGCATCAGCAGGACCTCTTTTGCCCCTGCCGCCCGCAGGTTCCACAAGGCGTCGGCCACCTCATTCAGGAAGGACATGCCGGTGGAGAGCAGAATGGGCTTGCCTTTGGACGCCACATGCCTCAGCAGAGGCACATGGGTGATGTCGGGTGAGGAGATTTTGAAGGCCGGCACGCCTATCGAATCCAGGAAATCGGCGCTTTCTTCATCGAACGGAGTGGACAGGAAAAGTATTTCCCTTTCGTCCGCGCGCTTTTTGAGCTTCGCCTGGTCCTCCCAGCTGAGTTCGCAGCGACGCAACGTCTGATAGAGGGTTTCCGCGCCGGTGATCGGCTGGACATGCCGGTCCCGCGAAGGGATCAGCAGCCGGTCGGCCCGGAAGCTCTGAAACTTGACCGCGTCCGCGCCGGCCTGGGCCGCAGCCTCGATCATCGCTTCCGCCTGGCTTACGCTGCCGTTGTGGTTGATGCCGATCTCGGCGATGACAAAAACCCGGGAGCTTTCCCCAACCACCTTCTGGCCAATCAAAATGTCCGTTTCTCTCATACCTGCCCGGCCCCGCGCTCCAGTCCTGAAAACCATAACCGCGCCGGACGGGTCTGCAGACCCGTCCTCACTTACTCTCAGTGCAAGCTTCGGATCCTCCCCTCACCCAATCTGATGCAGAAACAGTCCTGCAGGGGGTACGGACGGTTCGGAAGGCTTGAAAATCCTTTTCGAGCAGCCTTCCGAAAAATGCAGATTGGGGAAAGCAGCAGCCGTCTGCGCCGGCCAATTCCCGATTCCGGGCCGGAGCGGACGGCATCTCCTTTGAAGGGATTGGGCAAAGGGTGAGGAGAGAATTCGAGGCTTGCTTCATAAAATTCGAGTCGACCTTTATGGGAGTATCGGATGGACACCAGCTTGCGGCTCTCTGCCGGCTGGAACGAGCCTCCTATGTATTTTCCGCTTCGTGCGGGGAACGGAGCTTTTTCAAGCTGTCGCGCTCCCTCGGGCTTTCCGGTGTCTCGCGCGGCCGCCCGGAATCAGTTTCCGGATTGCGCCGCGGACATCCGTCCAAAGGCGGGTCCGACAGGAGGGCTTCCAGTTCTTCCTGCGAAAGCAGTTCTCTCATCGTCTGCATGGCGGCCCTCTATTCCTGTCCGCTCACTCGCCGGAGCTTCGTGCGAAGCCTGAGCATGGCTTTGGTGTGGAGCTGGGAAACGCGGGATTCATTGACGCCCAGCACCTTGCCGATCTCCTTCATGGTCATCTCATCAAAATAGTAGAGCGAAACCACCAGTCGCTCCTTTTTGGGCAGCGTGTCGATGGCGGTGCTGAGGATGCCTTGGATCTCCGTTTTGTGGAACACGAAGAAGGGATCCATCTGAGGCGCGTCCGGCACATATTTGACGAGCGGCTCGGTGTTCTTGTCGTCGTCCTGGCCTGCAAGCTCCTGGAAGCTGCCGAGGTTCAACCCTTTGATCTGGTCCACCAGCTCGTAGAATTCCTGAAGCGAAATTTCCATCGCCTCGCAGACTTCCTTGTCGGTGGCGGGCCGCCCGAGTCGCTGTTCGAGTTCGCGGTAGACCTTCTCCAGGTCCTTGCTCTTCTTGCGCAGGGAGCGCGGAGCCCAGTCCAGGTTGCGGAGGCTATCCAGAATTGCGCCTTTGATGCGCAGCTCGGCGTAGGTTTTGAATTTCACGCCCCGGTGAGGGTCAAATTTTTCGATGGCGTCCAGTAATCCCAAAATGCCGGCGCTCACGAGATCATTCAGTTCAACATGGGAAGGGAGCTTGGTGGATATCCGCTGGGCGATGTACTTGATCTGAGGAAGATGCTCCAGGATCAGTTCATCCCTTTTGATATCCAGGGGAATAACAGGGGCATACGGCTTTTCGCGGCTTAGGAGTTCCTGCATTTTTGTATCCTCATGCGCAGGCCGGCCTATAACGGGCTGCCCTGCAGGCTATTCAATCGGCCGGACCATGCCCGATGGAGTCATGGTCGCTATTCGAGCCTTCGGTGGTGGACATTCGCACGGCCCGCCGCCGAAATGAACCGGTGCGAGCAATGCCTGTAAATCTCTATCCCTGGACGGGAAGGGATCCGTTTTTTTCAAAGTGAAGAGCATGTGCGCAACGGCCCCGGCAGGTCGGAAGGATTTTGCTTTTTCCCGCGCGTCGGCATTCTTCATCGCTCTTGGGTCTCCTGGGTCGGCCGTATCAGTTGATCCAATCGTTGAGAAGCTTTTCCCAAATCAGCCTTTCGGAAGATCCGTCGGGGGTGTCACGCAGCACCATGCGCTGCGCCAGGTCGCGGAAACAGCGGCTTGCCGCCGCCTCCGGATAGCGTTCGGTGACCACGGTCTGGGTCCGGACGGCCTTGGGCACATGCAGGTCCCATTCGATGTGCCCGAGGTAATCCACTTCCCGGTCCAGGAAGCGCTTGACCACCGAGTTTATCTGGCAGAACACGTCCTGGGCGTCCTGGGCGCGCTCCACGGAATTTATGAGGACGTGTACGCGCTTTTTGCGGTCCTCCGCCAGGATGATTTTGATGACCGCGTAGGCGTCGACGATGGCTGTCGGCTCGGGAGCGCTGACGACAATGATTTCCTGCGCGGCGATCAGGAAGTGGATCACATTGCGCGAGATTCCCGCCGCGGTGTCGATGATGAAATAGTCCGTATCGGTATAAAGGCTGGTGAAGCTTTCCACAAGCTGGTTCCGCTGGGCCAGGGTCAATTCCGACATTCGCTGGAGCCCGGAGCTTGACGGGATGATGCGTATCCCTTTGGGTCCCGGAAGCATGACCTCCTCCAGGCGTCTGTCGCCGAACAACACATGGCCGAGGTGATAGCGGGGAGTCAGCCCGAGAAGAACGTCGAGGTTGGCCAAACCGAAATCCGCGTCCAGGACCACGACCCTTTTCCCCAACTCCGCAAGGCTCACGGAAAGATTCGCGACCACGTTGGTTTTGCCGACTCCTCCCTTACCGCTGGTCACGGCGATGACCCGGGGGCCGCGCGGCTGATCTCCGGCCAAAACCCTGTCGCCGTTCAGGATGCCTGTCCTGCGCGTTTTCGATTGCTGACTGCCCGCGGCGCCGCCCGAATGATACGGAGTTGTCATAAATAGGATTCCTGTGAGGTTTGTGCGCCAAGGGACCGGCCGCCCGCGGCCTGGAAATGGTTTGGATGGCCGGGGAATGTCTTAGAGATATGGAATAGTATTTCGGCTTTCATTGCCGGCCGGTCTCCGGTTGTGAGGAGGAGAGATGGGAACCCTGTCAACCGAATGGGTTGCAGAGGAGTTTCGAACACCGGCACGAAAGGGATGGAAAGCGCGATCAATGCTCCGATCAGGAGATTCTTTGCCATGGCAGGCATGGGCAGCGCCATGACAGACAGGATTCCCATCAATCCCAGGGGGACAACCGAGTGGAGGCTGCTGAAGACTTTCAATACGTTGGAAACTGCGGAATTTTCTGCAACTCTCATTGCTATCAGAATCTCCCCACCCTGTCGTCGGTGTTCGGAGACATTAAGTGCAATCGGTATGCCAATGCGGACGTTGCGATTGTGCCGGCCGGCAGAGGCGGCGTCTCAGCCGCCGGAAAGAACCGGCAGAAAACGCGCGGGACCCTGTAAATAAAGGGCATAGGCGTTGCAGGCGCGCCGTGTGCTTTGGGGAAATTTTATGCAAAAGGGTCCGCCTGGCGGGCCGGCAGAGGACTTTGCTGAAGCCTGACGGCGCCCTTTTGTGACAGTTCTCCTGACACTGGTGCCAAAATTCCGTCACTTTTTGCCAGTGTCTGAGATCCCCTTATTATTTAGTAAGGGCGGCTCTCCATAGGCCGTCCTATGGGCGAATAACTGGCAGCAGCTTAACCGGACGGGTCTGGAGAGACTGTCTCAAAACTACTGCCCCGATAGGGGCAGTTTCACACAGCCCAGGGTTGGCCGCGCTTTTGCGGCCTACCCTGGGAAGGCAATCGATAGAGAGACCTACCCTGAAAGGGTTGTGTACGCACTCAACCCTTTCAGGGTAGGAATTGGGCCAAACCTGTTACCCAGGGTAGAGCGGCAAAAAGCGCCGCTCAACCCTGGGCTGTGGGACGAAGCCCCGTTGGGGCATTCAAAATCGAGGATGCGCCTTGGCTGCGTCAGAGCCGCTCATGCTTTCCCAACACGGGTGATTTGAGAACGCCCCATGGATGGGGCAACCTCCGAACGCGGCCATATGGCCGGACATTGGGAAATGGCAGCGGTGTCTGCCCTGTAAGGGCAATAGATGTGTGCGCATTTCAGAATTGATCGTGATTCACATACACAGTCTCGAGATCTTCGCCATCAATTTTGAGTCCAACAGTCTCTGGAGACCCTTCCTCACTAGAATCTAGGGTGCCATTAATCCTGCAGGTATCGGCTTTTTGACGCTGAGCATTTTCCCACCGGCCAAACGGTGACAATATTTTGGCGAAATCAGGCTTTTTCACCGGTTATTGACAGGATTTCCACAGCTTTTCCACAACGAACAGGGATTGACAAATGTGAATAATATGAGATATATAAAAAATCTTTATTGGCAGGTTCACAGCTGATCATTAACGATCTTTAATCAGCCGGACATTTTGGAATAAAAATGGAATCTAAAAGGGACGTGAAGATCCTTGTTGTAGATGATGAGGACTACATAAGGGAGGTGGTCCGCCGGGCTCTCGAAAGCGCGGGCTATGAAGTCGAGGAGGCGGCCGATGGGAAAACGGCTCTTGCGATGCTCCGGCAATTTCCCTACAACGTCATCATCACCGATATGCGGATGCCGGGGTTGACCGGCGAGACGATCCTGGAGGAGGCGGTATCGCTTTTCCCCGAGACGGTCGTCATCGTGATGACGGGATTCGGAAATATCCAGTCTGCCGTTGAGGCGATCCGCAAAGGGGCCTACGACTACATCCCGAAGCCTTTTCAGCTTGCCGAACTGGTCATGCGGGTGGAAAAGGGTCTCGCGGAGCGCCAGCTGAAATCCGAGAATCGCATGCTGCGGGACGAATTGCGCGACCGGTATCATTATTCCAACATCGTGGGCGCCAGCACGGCGATGCAGAGCATCTACCGCCTGATCGAAGTCGTGGCCCAGAAGACCAGCACCGTCCTGATCGAGGGAGAAACGGGGACCGGCAAGGAACTGATTGCGCGCGCCATCCATTACAACGGGCCCCGCAAGGACCAGCCGCTGGTTTGCGTCAACTGCGGCGCCATCCCGTCCAACCTGCTCGAAGACGAGCTGTTCGGCCATGTCAAAGGGGCTTTCACCAGCGCCCACCAGCACAGGATCGGAAGATTTGAGCAGGCCAACCACGGGACGCTGTTCCTGGACGAAGTGTCCAACATGACGGCGGATCTTCAGGTGAAGCTGCTGCGCGTGCTCCAGGAGCGGGAATTCCAAAGAGTCGGCAGCACGGCTACCGTCAAGGTGGACGTCCGCATCATCGCGGCCACTAACGGCGACCTCCTCGCCGCCGTGGGGAAAGGCGCCTTCCGGGAAGACCTGTATTACCGCCTGAACGTCATTCCCGCACGGGTTCTCCCGCTGAGGCAGAGGCGCGAGGACATTCCCCTGCTAGTCAACCACTTCGTGCGCAAATACTGCGCCGACCAAAAGCTTCCCCTCAAGCGTGTGTCTCACGACGCCGTGAAATACCTGATGATGTACGACTGGCCGGGAAATGTCCGCCAGCTGGAAAACTCCGTCGAAATGGCTGTAGCCCTGTCCGGGGAAAGGGATGTTCTGGACGCCGGGGATTTTCCGGTGGTGGCCCGGCCCTCCGACAAAGCGGCGCCCTTCCACAGCATCGACATTCCCGACGACGGCATCCACTTCAACACGATGATTTCCGAACTCGAGAAGCAGCTGATCCTGCAGAGCCTTCAAATCTCCGGCGGAAACAAAAAGAAAGCAGCCTCGCTCCTTCACCTCAAGCGCACGACCTTTGTCGAGAAGCTGCGCCGCATGGGAATGGAAACCCATTCCGATATTGAAGACGAAGAACGTTGACACGTTGACACGTTGACACGTTGGAACGTTTGAACGTTGAAACGCTAAAAGTGGAAGGTGGAACGTGGAAGGTGGAACGTGAAAACGTTCAACATTCCAACGTGCTAACGTTCCAACGTGCTAACGTTCCAACGTGCTAACGTTCAACGTTCCTCTCTCATTGCACGGGAAACAGGATCCGAGCCCATTACCGTCAAAAACCATTGTCCGGGCTACACAAATCTGCAAGAATCGTTGTTTCACAGGAGGTGAGCTTGTCCAGGAAAAAGCTTTGGGGAGGACGTTTTGCCTCGGAGGAAGACCCGCTTTTTGCCACATTCAACGATTCCCTCCCCTTCGACCGCGTTCTTCTAGAAGCGGACATCGAGGGAAGCCTTGCATACGCGCGGGCGCTGGAACGCGCGGGCGTGTTTACGCGCAAGGAGAGGCTGGAAGCGGAAAAGGGATTGCGCTTCGTGCTCGAAGAGAGCCGCCGCAACCCGGACGCTATCGCCCGCAGCCAGGCAGAGGACGTGCACACCTACGTGGAAGAAGCTCTGGCGCGAAAGACCGGCGTCCTCGCCCGGAAGCTTCACACGGGCCGCAGCCGCAACGACCAGGTGGCGACCGGCCTCCGCCTTTACCTCAAACAAAAGGAAATGGGAATTGACTCCCTGATCCGCGGCCTGCTGGAAACGCTGGCGAATCTCGCGGAAAAATATTTTTCCGTGATTCTGCCCGGATACACGCACCTGCAGCGCGCGCAGCCGGTCTATTTCTCCCATTACCTCCTCGCTTACGGGGAGATGCTGCTGCGCGACCGCGACAGGTTGAGGGAAGCCCTGCGGCGGATCGACGTCTGCCCGCTGGGAGCCGGAGCGCTGTCCGGCACGGTGTACGCCGTGGACCGCGACGCGCTGGCCCGCGACCTCGGTTTTTCCTCCGCCGCTGCGAACAGCATGGACGCCGTCGGCGACCGCGATTTTGTCCTGGACTTCCTTTTCTTCGCGAGCACGCTCCTGGTGCACCTCAGCCGCCTGGCCGAGGACCTGGTCCTGTATAATTCCGCCGAGTTCGGATTCGTGCGGATGGACGACAGCGTCGCTTCCGGCAGCAGCCTCATGCCGCAAAAGAAAAATCCGGACGCGCTCGAACTGACGCGAGGCAAAACCGGCAGGGTTTTCGGCCACCTGCTTTCCCTGCTGACCGTCCTGAAAGGCCTGCCGATGACCTATAACAAAGACCTGCAGGAGGACAAGGAAGGACTCTTCGACACCGTCGCCACGGTCGAGAACTGCCTGCAGATGATCGGGCGCGTGCTGGAAAAAATGCGCATCGCGCCGGAACGTATGCAGGAATCGGCCTTGCGGGGCTATCTGAACGCGACGGAGCTGGCGGATTACCTGGTCGCCCGGAAGATGCCTTTCCGCGAAGCGCACCAACTGGTTGGAAAAGTCGTGATGCGGGCTTCCGAACTTGGAATCGCCCTGGAACAGATGCCGCTCCGGGAATACCAGAGCTTCTCCCGCCTGTTCGAAAGCGATCTGTTCGAATGGCTCAAACTCGAGACTGCCCTGTCGCGCCGCAAAGAACGCGGCGGCACCGCTCCGTCCGCAATCCGCCGGGCGCTCCGTACGTTCCGCAAACGCGTCTCCGAGAAAGACGTTTGAACGTTGGAACGTTTGCACGTTGGAACGTTGAACGTTTGCACGTTGGAACGTTGAACGTTGGAACGTTCCACGTTCCACGTTCCACCATTAGTCTTCAAGATAGGTATAGCTGTCGAGAGTGGATTGGAAGGAATCGCCGAGGCTTTCCTGATCCGCACTGGTGATTTTCTCTTGCGCATTGGCGCTTTGCAGCAATCCCTTAAAGTTTTCCATGAGGTCCTGGGTATTATAGCCGGCGCTGGCCAGGACCTGTCCCAGGGACTCCCCGCGTATCACCTTGTCGATGTGCGGGCGGCCGGCGTCATCGATCAGAAAATGGGCTTCGTTGACGGAGCCCAGCAGGTTGTGATTCATCCCCAGGGATTCCTGGTAGGCGCCGATCAAAAAGATAGCCAGGTAATAGGGCTCCGAGTTGACGCCGTGAAGCTCCAGGGCCTGTTTGACGTCGCGCAGGTCGACGAATTTGTCGATCTGGCCGTCGGAATCGCAAGTGATGTCGCAAAGCGTAGCCCGCTCGGTCGGCTCTTCCGTAAGGCGGCTGATCGGTATGATGGGAAAGAGCTGGTCCAGCGCCCAGCTGTCCGGGGTCGACTGGAAAACCGAAAAGTTGCACAGATATTTGCTGGCCAGGATGTTTTCCAAGTCGATGAATTCCTCCGGGCGCTCTTTCATGGACCGGGAGAATTTGATGGCCTTGCGGCAGATTTCCCAGAAAAGCCACTCTCCCTGGGCGCGGTTCTGCAGGTTCAGGTAACCCAGGTTGAAAAGCGACTGAAGCTCCTCGCGGTGCTGCAGGGCGTCGTGGTAGTACTCGCGGAAATTTTTGGGATGAATGTCCTTGTACAGGTCCATCATTTCCCGCACGACTTCGGAATCGACCTTGGACGGGTTGATCTCGGATCCGCCCAGCCCGGGGTTCAGCGTCCGGATGACGTTCATGAGAAACAGCGCGTGATGCGCGGCGACGGCGCGTCCGCTCTCCGTCACGATCGTGGGCGGAGGGACGTTTTCGGACTGGCAGATTTCGTTGATGGTATAGACGATGTCGTTGGCGAACTCCTGCATGGTGTAGTTGACGCTGCAATCCGAAGCGGTGCGGCTGCCGTCGTAGTCGACGCCGAGTCCCCCGCCGACATTGAGGTACTCGATCGGGAAGCCCATTTTGTGCACTTTGGCGTAGACGCGCGCGGCTTCCTTGATCGCGTTCTTGATCCTGCGTATGTCGGTGATCTGGGAACCGATGTGGAAGTGGAGCATCTTGATCTGGCGCGCCATCTCATGATCGGAAGCCATGCGCAGGCAATCGAGCAGCTGGATGGTGTTGATGCCGAACTTCGAGGTTTCACCTCCGGACTCCTCCCATTTCCCGGCGCCGCGGGAAAACACCCGGACGCGTATCCCAAGGTTGGGACGCAGGCCGAGCGCGCGGGCGACCTCCTCGACCTTCTTCAAGTCGCCGACTTCCTCTATGACAACGACCGGGTTTTTCCCGATCTTCGCCGACAGCATCGCCCATTCCAGGTAGCGGCGGTCCTTGACGCCGTTGCAGATCAGCAGCGCGTTGGGATGTATCGAGAGAGTCATCGCGGCGGCTAGCTCCGCTTTGGTGCCCACCTCGAGCCCGTATTCATAGCGGTGTCCGGCGGCCATCAGGCGCTCCACCACGCTCTTCTTCTGGTTCACCTTCATGGGGAAGACGCCCCGGTGGCGCGCCCCATAGTTGTATTCCGCAATGGAGTTGCGGAAAGCCTCGTGCAGTTCCTTGATCTGCGTGTCCAGGATCTGGGGGAAGCGCAGCAGGAAAGGCGGCGTGACTTTTCGCTGGAGAAGAGTCTGGATCAGGGAGGTGAGTTCCACGCCCATGAGCGGATTTCGGGTGGGGTGGACGGTAAGGCAGCCCTGCTCGCTGACTCCGAAGTATCCCCCGCTCCAGTTGTCGACGCCATAAATGCGGTTCGGGATTTCACTCGGAGACAGGCGGAGGCTCTGAGTTAATTCTTTCATCGGTTCAGATCACCTCATCGTTATGCCGAATGCCAAGCCGAAAAAATTACCAGACACCGAACGTGAAAGCAATAACCGAGTGATGAACTTTTTTGATGAGAGAGGAAAACGTGGTGAACCTGGGAGGTGGAAGGTGGAAGGTGGAAACGTTTGAACGTTTCAACGTTGAACGTTCCACGTTAACTCTTTACGCGCTCCAGGTACTTTCCCTCACTCGTATCCACGCGTATGAGTTCCCCTTCGTTGATGAAGGGGGGGACCTGGATGACGAGACCGGTTTCGAGCGTCGCGGGCT
Organism: uncultured Acidobacteriota bacterium; assembly: GCA_964474425.1. Classification (GTDB taxonomy): domain Bacteria; phylum Acidobacteriota; class UBA6911; order UBA6911; family UBA6911; genus UBA6911. The sequence continues at coordinate 71,443 of CAYYTC010000010.1, read as the reverse complement.
TGTTCACGTTGCTCACCGTAGCACCGCGCAGTCCAGGCTCGGTCGAGACCACTCTCAGTTCCACGGCCGCGGGCATCTCCACGCCGATCGCCCTCCCCTCATAGAACTCGATCTGCAGTTTGATATTCGGGATCATGAAAGGGATGGCATCCTCGAGCGTTTCGGCCGGAAGGTGGATCTGCTCGAAAGTTTCGGTGTTCATGAAATGATAATCGCTCCCGTCGGCATACAGGTACTCCATCTCGTGGGTTTCGAGGTAGGCCTGTTCGACGCGGTCTTCGGAACGGAACCGGTGCTCGATGATGGAACCCGATTTAATCGATTTCAGCTTGGTTTGAACCATTCCCCGCCAGTTTCCCGGCGTGAGGTGTTGAAACGAGAAGACCCGGTACAGCTCTCCGTTGAGCTTAATGGCCATGCCCCTTTTTATCTGGGTAGCGGAAATCATCATACTCATAACCCCATAGGAAATGCGACATATTACTCGAAGACGGACCGCCTTACAAGTCCGACTGCGGTCAGGGCGCGGATTTTTCGGACCGGGCGGGGACACTTTCGGCGGGCCTGTGATTCTTCTGCCGTATGGCCTCAAATACAGCCGGCAATATCGACAGGAAAATCACTATCGCGATGACGATGTGCATGTTCTGGTCGATATTCGGGACCGACGCACCCAGGAAGTACCCGAGCAGCACCATGCTCCAGACCCAGAGGAATGCGCCCAGGATGCTGAAACCGACATAGCGTCGGTATTGCATTCCGGCGGCGCCGGCCACGGGCTGGACGAAGGTGCGGACGATCGGAACGAAACGCGCCAGGATCAGTGTTTTTCCACCGTATCTGTTGTAGAAATCGCGGGCTCTTTCCAGGTGGCGCTTCTTGAATATAAGGGAGTCTTCCTTTTTATAGAGGGCCTGTCCCGCCCGGCGCCCTATCCAGTATCCCAATTGATCGCCCGTAAACGCGCACAGCGGAACGAGGCACAGCAGCCAGCCCAGCGGCAGATGGCCCGCAGCGCAGAAAACGCCGGCGGTGACCAGCAGCGAATCCCCGGGGAGAAAGAATCCGAAAAAAAGACCGGTCTCGACAAAAATAATGGCGCAGACAAGGAACATTCCACCCCATTGGATGAGCCCCTGCACATCGGAGATCAGGTGGATTGCGTCTTTGATCCAGTCGATCATACGGGCCTTTGGCGGCTTATCGGCAAAATACGGCCGGCGGTCGAACTTTTTTAAATACCGCTGGGTGTTTCGGATCGCGGCCTGAAGATCCGGGGCGCCGGGCCTGCGACCTGAGGTTGAGAAATGTAATCATTATTACTAATAGGTTCATTGGTAAGTGGACATTCATAGGATATAAACCATCGACAGGCATAAGCACAACTTGCCACGAATTCCACTAAGCGTTGGGCTGGCCTTCGGCCCCTGCACGAACAACGTTTTTTTGTGAAATTCGTGGCTGGCTTTGTTCGGGTTGCCCATTCATAGGTCGGCTTATCTATGAACTGATTAGTAATGACGGCCTGCGGCAAATCAGATCTCGAGAATTTCGGATTCCTTTTTTTTCTGCAGCTCCTCGATCTTCCCGATAATGGTGTTGGTCATGTCCTGGACTTTTTTCAGGGCGTCTTTCTCCTCGTCCTCGGAGATCTGCTTGTCCTTGAGGCGGGCTTTGAGCTGATCGTTCGCCTCGTGGCGGACCTGGCGCACCGCGACCTTGTGCTGCTCGCCGATGTGCGCCACCGATTTGGCCAGCTGCTTGCGTCTCTCCTGGGTCAGAGGAGGGATGGGCAGCCGGATGACCTTGCCGTCATTCGTGGGAGTCAGTCCCAGGTCGGATGCCAGGATGGACTTCTCAATGGCCGAAATGGTCGAAGGGTCCCATGGCTGGATGACGATGAGGGTCGGGTCCGGCGTCGAGAGGGACGACATCTGGTTCAGGGGAGTAGGGGTGCCGTAATAGTTGGCCTGGATGTGGTCGAGGATACTGACAGAGGCGCGCCCTGTCCGGATCGTGGCCAGGTTTTGCGCCATATCCTCCACGCATTTTTCCATTCCCTTCCTGGCGAAATCAAGCGTCTGTCGGATCATCAGGTTCTATCCTCCATGCAATGCACGGGCCTGCCGAAGAGGCGGGGGGGGGTCACGCTTTCACGATGGTGCCCACCTTTGAGCCCAGCACAACTTCTTTGATGTTACCACTGCGCAACAGATTGAAAACCACAATGGGCAACTTATTTTCCATGCAGAGAGTGACGGCCGTGTGGTCCATGACGCGCAGCTCCTTGTCCAGGACCTCGAGATAGGTGAGCCGGTCGAACAGTTTTGCATTCGGGTTCGACATCGGATCCGAATCGTAAATCCCGTCGACCTTGGTGGCCTTAAGAATGACCTCGGCGCCGATTTCCATGGCCCGGAGGGCTGCGGCCGTATCGGTGGAGAAATAGGGGTTCCCCGTCCCTGCGGCAAAAATCACCACCCGGCCCTTTTCCAGATGGCGGATGGCCCGGCGGCGAATGTACAGCTCGGCCACCTGCCGCATCTCAATCGCCGACTGCACGCGTGTGAAAACGCCGAGCTTTTCGAGGGCATTCTGAAGAGCGAGCGCGTTGATCACCGTGGCCAGCATCCCCATGTAATCGCCGCTCACGCGGTCCATCCCGGCCTGGCTCACCGAAATGCCGCGCACGATATTTCCGCCCCCGATCGTGGCGGCAACCTCTATGCCCAGGGAGTGGAGCTCGGCGAGTTCGTCCGCGATCCGGGAAGCCATGACCGGGTCGACGCCGAATCCCTGGCTGCCCATAAGGGCTTCGCCGCTCAGCTTGAGCAATATGCGCTTGAACCGAGGCTTGATGTCCGGATTCTTTCTCATGCCGCCCTCCCTGTTGTTATGAGCGTCCGTCCGCGTCGCGCCGGCCCCGGGCTATAGCGACTCGCCCAGCTTGTAGCGGATAAACCGTCGCACCTGGATATTCTCCCCGATCTTCTGGATATGGGTCGCGATGTGATCGCGCACGCTGATCGCGGGATCCTTCACAAAGGGCTGTTCCAAGAGGCAGGCTTCAGAATAGTATTTGGACATGCGCCCTTCGACGATCTTCTCGAGAACGTTTTCGGGCTTGCCCGTCGCCCTCGCCTGCTCGGTGTAAATCTCGCGCTCTTTGGCCAAAACATCCGCGGTGACGTCTTCCTTGCGGATGAAGCGCGGATCGCTTGCCGCGATGTGCATGGCAAGGTCTTTCACCAGCGCCTGAAAATCGGGATTCCGGGCCACGAAGTCCGTCTCGCAATTCACTTCCAGCATGACGCCGATCTTGCCGTTGTGTATGTAGCAGCCGATCAGGCCATCCTTCGTTTCGCGGCCGGATTTCTTGGCCAGGGATGCCAGCCCTCTCTTGCGCAGGATCACGATGGCTTCTTCGATATTGCCGTTCGCTTCCTGAAGGGCGCTTTTGCATTCCATAAATCCGACGCCGGTTTTTTCTCTGAGTTCCTTTACCGCCTCTGCGGAAATGGCCATTTCATGCCTCCTGGTTCGCTCTTTCCTGCAACCGCAGACCTGCATGCCGCCTCGCACACAGACCATGCAAAAACTCCGATTCCCGGAAAACCGGGAATCGGAGTTTGGTGCCAAAGTATAAAAAGTGTATCGAAACGCCGGCTAATTGCCTGTGAGATTCTGTCCTTCAGACGGCTCTCCCGCCGCCTCCGGCACATTTGCCGGCGCATCCGCGGACGGCGGAGCTGCCGGGGCTTCTGCCGGAACTGCGGGGGCCTCTGCCGGAGCGGCGGATGTTTCCGCCGGAGCTGCCGGGGCTTCTGCCGGAACTGCGGGGGCCTTTGCCGGAGCCGCCGGCTCGGGCTTTCTGGGTTTGGCTTTTCTCTGGAGTGCCCTACGCACCGTGGTCTTCGGCCTGGCCTGAGCTTCGCCCGACGGAGCAGCTCCCTCGGCGGCGCCCGCCGCTTCCGACGCTTCCCCGCCCTCGGCGGCCCTCCGGGCTGCGGCTTCCGCGGCAATCCTGGCAGCCGCTTCGCGCGCGGCCGCAGCCTGCTGCGCCTGGATCTGCCGCTGCTTCTCCATCTGCTCGGCCAGCTCCTTCTGCCGGGCCTCGAATACCGTCCTGCCTTCCAGATATGCCTGGGCGATCGTGTCCGTGATCAGGCGGATGGCGCGCAGCGCATCGTCGTTGCCGGGGATGATGTAGTCGATATCGTCGGGATCGCAGTTGGTGTCGGCGACGCCGATGATGGGGATGCTCAGCTTGGCGGCTTCCTGGATGGCGATCGTCTCTAGCTTCGTGTCGATGACGAACAGGGCGTCGGGCAGGCCGGCCATGTCTTTGATGCCCGACAGGTTCTTCTCCAGCTTTTTCCGCTCGCGTTCGTAGCGCGCAATCTCCTTTTTGGAAAACAGGTCGTACTGACCGTTGGTGCGCATGGCTTCCAGTTCGCGGAATCGCTTGATGCTCTTCTGGATCGTGACAAAGTTCGTCAGCAGGCCGCCCAGCCATCTCTGGTTGACATAGTACATGGAGGTGCGCTGCGCCGCTTCCTGGATCGCTTCCTGGGCCTGGCGTTTGGTGCCCAGGAACAGGATGGTCTTTCCCTGCATTCCCAACTCATACACGAATTGAATCGCATTCTTGAAAAGCCTGAGGCTCTTCTGCAAATCAATGATGTAGATGCCGTTTCTCTGACCGAAGATGTACTCCTTCATCTTCGGGTTCCAGCGTTTCGTCTGGTGGCCGAAATGCACCCCCGACTCCAGCAATTGCTTCATGGTTATGGAAACCAACTAGAACCTCCTCCGACTACCGTTTCGAGAATTGGAATCTCTTGCGAGCGCCCTTTTGACCGTACTTCTTCCGTTCCTTGATGCGGGAGTCGCGGCTGAGCAGCCCCGCCTTCTTCAGCCTAGGCCGCAGCTCCGCGTTGAACTCGAGAAGCGCGTTGGCAATCCCCAGACGGATGGCGCCCGCCTGGCCGGAAGTGCCGCCGCCGTTCACGATGGCGCGGATGTCAAACTTGCCCAGATTGTCCGTAACGGCGAGCGGATAGCGCACCACCGTACGCTGGGTCTCACTTTTGAAATATATGCTCAGATCGCGCTTGTTGACCGTGACCTGGCCCGCTCCGGGCAAAAGTCGCACACGAGCCGTGGAGCTCTTCCTCTTTCCCGTTCCGTAGTATTCAACGATCGCCATTCAACTCCTTAGCCTTACGCAAGAAAATATCAAATCCGTTGTTTTCACTGTGGACTATAGCTCCAGCGGCGTCGGCTGCTGGGCCTGATGCGGGTGCTGGGAGCCCGCATACACCTTCAATTTTTTCCTCATCGCCCGCCCCAGCTTGGATTTGGGCAGCATGCCGATCACGGCCTCACGCACAATCCTTCCGGGATCTTTGGACAGCAAAGCCCCCGCAGCCGTTTCCCTCAACCCTCCGGGAAACCCGGTATGATGACGGTACATCTTGTCGGTCAGCTTCTTGCCCGTAAGCTTTACCTTTCCGGCATTGATGATGATGACATAATCTCCTGTGTCGAGAAAAGGCGTATAAATCGGCTTCTCCTTGCCGATGAGGAGCCGCGCCGCGCGGGTGGCCAGCCTGCCCAGAATCTGCCCTTCGGCGTCTATAACATGCCACTTCTGCTGAATATCCTTCGCTTGGGGGATATAGCTCTTCATTACCCTCACCCTCTCCCTCAGTTAACTACCATGTAGAACAATCCTTTAGGCTATCTAAGACGGGATAGCGTGTCAAGAGGAATTGGCGTTTCGATGCAATAATCTCACCCTTTTTGTCTGGAAATAGCGGCCTGGATGCTTGGGGTGGAACGTGGAAGGTGGAAAGTGGAAGGTGGAAGGTGGAACGTGGAAAGTGTGGAAAGCGCGGGCGGGTCTATTTTGGGTGAAATTAATCGGGGGGAGACGAAACATTCCAGATGGGGGCTGCAGGTTGCAGCTCTCATGCGGCAGATCCAAGGTTGCCGTCTTCAACGTTCCAACGTTCCAACGTTGGGATTTTGGCGCCGGCAATCCGGAGTATTTGTGACCGCCGTCACCGGAAAAATCCAGAAAAAAGCGCAATTGGATCGCCAAACAGAACGATAAGGGTAATGAAACCCTGCATGTGGGCAGGGTGATGTTCGCGGAAACCCGTATGAAATCCCTGAATCAAAAAATTAGCCTCCCCCTCGAAGGCCCTCGGAAAAACCTAAATATCCAGGCGCATAAACTATGCTAAGTCTTTTAAATCGCAACAGGCAGGCAGTGGGTCTCGACATCGGCTCGAGCTGTTTGAAAGCCGCCGAGCTCCGTCCGGCCCGCAAAGGAGGCTTCGAGCTGGTAAGCCTCGGCATCGAAGAGCTCTCCCCGGAATGCATCGTCGACGGAGTGATTATCTCCAAATTGCCCGTCTCCGATGCCATCAGCCGGATCTTCACTCAACAGAACATTAAAAATGGACGCGTCACCACCTCGATCTCCGGACACTCGGTGATTGTGAAAAAGATCGCCTTGCCCGTGCAAAGCGACGAGGATTTGGCCGAATCGATCCGCTGGGAGGCCGAGCAGTACATTCCCTTTGATATCGCGGATGTCAACCTGGACTACCAGGTCCTGGGAGAAAACGCCGGCACTGGGAATCTGGACATCCTGCTGGTGGCCGTCAAAAAGGACAAAGTCACCGATTACACCAGCGTCATCAAAATGGCCGGCAAGACCCCGGTGCTGATCGATGTGGACGCGTTCGCCCTGCAGAACGCCTACGAGGCCAATTACGAACCGGCCGGCAATAATACCGTGGCCCTGCTCGACATCGGCGCCCGCACCATGACCATCAACATCGTTTCGGGAACCGATTTCCTTTTTACGCGCGATGTCGGGGTCGGCGGGCACCAGTACACCGAATTCCTGCAGAAGGAGTTCAACCTCAGCTATAGCCAGGCCCAGGCGCTGAAGCACGGAGAATCCGTGGAGAATATCGACAGCGCCGAGGCGCGTCACGTCATCGATTCGGTGACCGAGATCATCTGCCTGGAAATCCAGAAGACCTACGACTTCTTCAAATCGACGACGACGGTGGACCGAATCGACCGCATGATCGTCAGCGGCGGCGCCGCACACACACCCGGATTGATAGAAACGCTCTCGCAGAAGTTCGATATCCCGACCGAAAAATTCAACGCTTTCAAAAAAATAGGCTTCGACCCAAAGCGATTCTCATCTTCCATGATCGTGGATCGCGCTCCGGATCTTGCGATCGCAATCGGTTTGGCGCTGCGGAGCGCCGAGGAATAGAGCGGTTATGATTAAGGTAAACCTGCTGAAGGATCAAACGGTCAAGGCACCCAAGAAATTTACGACACCGACCGTGTCCCGGATGGGGCTGATATTCCTGGCCATTTTTCTCCTGGCTGCGGGAGGCATGGGCGGCTGGTACTTCTATGTCGGCAAACAGATCAAGGCCTGCACGCAAAAACGCAAGGTCCTCCGTGCCGAGGAAGCCCGCCTTAAGGAACTGGAAAAAGAGATTCAAAAATACGAAAAGCTGAAGCAGCTCCGCCTCAGCAGGATCGAGGTCATCGAAAAACTGAAGGAAAACCAGAAAGGGCCGGTGCTCCTGCTCAACAACATCATCCAGAGCATGCCCAAAGACGGGCTGATGTGGCTGACCAACCTCACCCAGAAGAAAGACCTCGTGAAAATCACCGGGTTCACGCGCAACACCGAAACGATTCCCGACTTCATGAGCAGCCTTGCCGCCAGCGGCATTTTTCAAACCGTAGACCTCGAGCTGATCGAAAGCCAGAAGGAACAGGACTCCTCCAAATTTTCGATCCTTTGCACGAGCCTATCGAGACCGAAGGAGGATTGAAGAAATGGGACTCAAAGACTTTCGTTTTGACAGCCTTCCCCGGTCCGCCCAGATTGGCGTCTTCGCCGTTCTGATGGCCGTCCTGTCATTCGCCTTTTACTGGTATTTTGTGCAGGACCTCACCAAGGAGCACAAAAAGCTCCGGACTGAAATCGCCCGGCTGGAAAAGACGGTGGCCCAGGGAACGGCGATCGAAAGCCGGCTCAAACGGTTCAAAGATGAGCTGGTCCAGCTGGAGCAGCGCCTGGTTGTGCTGCAAAGCATATTGCCCGCTCAAAAGGAAACACCGACGGTGCTGAGAAGCGTGCAGCAGATGGCCGCGTCCAGCAACCTCAAGATCAACAAATTCACCCCGCAGCCTGTGGTGCCCCGCGCCTTTTATTCCGACTGGCCGATCCTTATCGAGGTGGAAGGCAATTATGACGGTTTGGGGCTGTTCTTCGAAAAGGTGGGACAGGCAACCCGCATCATCGACGTCGACACGATTTCCATCAAGGCCCTCGAAAACTCCGCGGACAGGTCCAAAACTCTCAACGCCAGCTGCACGGCGACCACATTCGTGTTCAGGGAAGACCAGGTTGTGGAGCCGGATACAGCGGTGAAGGGTAAAAAGAAGGAGAAGAAGCTGTGATCACCCTCTGGAACCAGACTCCCAAGCCCCCGGAAGCAGCACCATGCAGACGGGCGCTCCGCCTGCGGCTCTGCTGCGCCGCAGCCGCCGGGCTGGCGGGGCTCGCCGTTTCGGCGCTCGTTTTCAACCCGGTCCTGGCGCTCGATACCAGGCAAAGCGGCACGAACGACCCCGTCGGCGCAATCAAGAAAGCCGCAGAATCGCCGATTCACTTCACAGGTGTCCGCTACAATTCCGGCAACCGCAGGGACCCGTTCTTAAATCCCATCGGCCTGATCAAGGGATCCAAAACGGTCGACGAAGAAGTGGTCCGCGGCCTTGCCCCGCCCGGCATCGCCGGAACCTATATTGCGCAGGCCACGCTCCAGGGAGTTTCCATCCAGGACAGTGGACGCGTGGCAGTGGTGCGGGGAGCGGATGCGCGCGCATATTTCCTGAAGGAGGGAGATAAGCTTTTTGACGGCTATCTCAAGACCATAGAAAGCGACTCCATTACGCTGGTCCGCGAAACAAAAATGAAATCCGGAAAAACGCTGACTCAGGATGTGACCAAGCGGCTGAGGACACAATAGGATGGATGGCATGAATATTCGGCTTACCAGAATCGTGAGTTTTGCATCAGGCAGAAAGGCTGTTGGAGCCCTCCTCTTTTTTCTGGCATTCGGCATCCCAGGATCGGGCTACGCCCAGGCAACTGCCGGCGGTCCCGCGGCTTCCCAGCCGCGCCCCGGCGCGACGGGGGCCCCGGAAGCAAAAGCGGCCGCCGCCAAGGTGCCCGCGGAGATCCTGAAGGCCGGCGCGATTACGGACGTAAAGGTCGCAACGGAGGACGGCAACGTAATCGTCACCGTATCGACCGACCGCCTGCTCGCGCCCAACGAGTTCATGGTCGAAAACCCGCCGCGGCTGGTTATGGATTTCCCCAACACGCTGAACAAAGTTCAATTCACGCGCCTCAAGGTGAACGCCGCCTCCGTGAAGCGTTTACGGGTGCAGCAGTTCCAGGGCCTTCCTCAGATGATTGCCCGGATCGTTTTCGATCTCGAAGATGATTTTGTCTCCCATCAGGTCACCTTCGACAACACCTCCGTGAAGATCGTTTTCAAGCCCGCGCAGTACAAATCCGGCACCGTGCCGGGCCAACCGGCCGTGAAACCGGCGTTTGCTCAGGCTGAAAGCGGTCCCAAGGATCCTGCGGCTCAGACTGCGCTCGCGAATTCCGGGCCGGCCCCGGCGCCTGTCCCCGCGCGGTCAGAGAAGACAGCCCAGGCATCTGTAAAAAAATCCGATGCTCCGCCGGCTGTGACTGCGGCTGCCCCGGCCAGGAAGCCCTCCCAGATCGAGGCGGCTCCGGCGGCGAAACAATCAGCTTCCCCGGCTGCTGTGCCGGCGGCGGCGCAGGCACAGGCGAATTCCAAACCCGCTGCGGCGGCCGCTTCTGCGCAGACTCCCAAAACGCCGCAGGCGCCACCGGCCGTGAAAAATACGGCCGCTCCGGCAGCCCAGGATTCAAAACCGGCCGCTGCAGAATTCTCGGAAAAAGTCCCCATGCCGGCGGCCTCCCTGCCGGTCATCCAGCCGGTCCGCGTGATCCCGCGCGCCGAGCAGGCGGAGATATCCGCGGAACTGGCCGCCAAGGACAACGCGCAGCCGCCTCTTGTGGCTGCCCTGGGCAAGCCCTCCATAACCGTGCCGCCCAAGACGCTCGTCTATCCCGCGTCCAAATTTTCCGGCCAGCCCCTGACCCTGGACCTGGTCGACATCCCGCTGGTGGATTTTTTCCGACTGATGGCGGAGGAGGGTGGAATCAACATCGTGATGGATCCCGAAATCAAGGGGCGTATCTCCATTAAAGTCGTCAAAGTGCCCTGGGATCAGATTTTTGACGCGGCGCTGGCCAACAACGGGCTCGACAAGCAGGTCGAAGGCTCCCTGGTCCGTATCGCCCGCAAGAGCACCCTCCAGGAGGAAGCCAAGCAGCAGGAGCTGCTTAAGAAGGCCAACCTGCTGGCGGCCGACCTGGAAACGCGCGTCAAGCGCCTGAACTACGCCAAGGCCGACGCTTTCCTGAAAACCCTCGTGGACCAGAAGACCGTGAGAGGCACCGTGGTTGTAGACGAGCGCACCAATTCCCTGATCCTGACGGATATCCCGGCTTCGCTCAACAAGCTGATTCAGCTGGTCGAAACCCTGGACATCGCTCAGCCGCAGGTCGAGATTGAAGCCCGCATCGTTTCCGCGACCCGCGACTTCGCCCGCGATATAGGAATTCAGTTCGGCTTCGTCCAGGGAAACCTCGAGCGCGTCACCATCGGCGGCCCCAATACCTTCGGGACCATCGGCGGCACGCGGCCGAGCGCGACGCCGAGTTCGACCTTCTCGTCCGGGAACCCATACAGCGGCAGAGGCGCCTCCGAATCGACCTCCGGCGAGTCCGCCTCCATAAGCACAGGGACCAGTTCCAACGATAAGGGCAACTACAACGTCAACCTTCCCGCCACCAAGGCATTCGGCGGCCTCGGGATTTCCATCGGAAACATTTTCGATACTTTCCTGCTGGATGCGGCCATAACCGCGGGCGAAACCAAGGGCCTTGCCAAGCTCATTTCACAGCCCAAGGTCACCGCCCAGAACAACGCCCCGGCCGTCATCACCCAGGGCCTGCGTTTCCCGGTCCAGACTGTCGCCAACAATACGGTTTCCATTCAGTTCCAGAATGCGGCCCTGACCCTTACCGTAACTCCCCAGATCACCTACGAAGGGAACATCGTTCTTGACCTGAAGGTGGAAAACAACAGCCCCGATTTCTCCCGGGAAGTCAACGGAGTGCCCTCGATTCGAACCAGCGAATCCACGACCCGAGTCCTGATCAGCGACGGCGGCACCACCGTGATCGGCGGCATCCTGATCGACGAGGAATCCAACTCCGAGAACAGGGTTCCCGGACTGGCTTCGCTGCCGATTGTGGGCAACCTGTTCCGCAGCACTTCCGTTGCGCGCACCACACAGGAAGTCCTGTTCTTCGTCACCCCCCGAATCATCAAGTAGCCCACCGGGCGCAGGATGGAGCGGATTCGCCTCCACTCCGCTCGATCCTGCGCCCTGCCTTCGCCCAACCGAGTTACTCCCATAAGCAGGTCAATACGTAAATTTGTGGAAGGTGGAACGTGGAACGTTTCAACGTTAGAACGTTTCAACGTTCTAACGTGCAAACGTGTAAACGTTCAACGTGCAAACGTTCCACTTTCCACATTCCACGTTCCACAAGACGGTGCGCACGGTGATTTTTGACAGGGTCAAGCGATGATGCTATGATCCCCAACTTCCCGGCGGCAACAACCGGGGGGAAATCAGGCATGAATATCAATGAAGTGAAAGAACTGATCCGCGAAGTGCTCCGAAGCGATATCAGTGAGTTCGAGTTGGAGCATTCCGGCACGCGCGTGAAAATCAAGCGGGGATCAAGGACCGGTTCTGCAGTAGTTTCGCTCGCGGCGTCGACCTCCACATCCGCCGAGGAGACCGCGCCGCACTTCGATCTTTCCGGTGCGGCCGCGCCGCCGAGGGAGGCCGGCGAAGAACCGGAGGACGAAGGCCTACACCCCATCACGTCTCCCATCGTGGGCACCGCTTACGTGGCGCCCTCCCCCGGAGCCGACCCGTTTGTCAGGCCGGGAGACCAGGTCGAGGAGGGCACGATCCTATGCCTGGTGGAAGCGATGAAGCTTATGAATGAGATCCCTTCGGATATCGCGGGGGAAGTCGTCCGGGTTTATTTTGAAAACGGCCGCCCGGTCGAATTCGGGCAGAAACTCTTCGGCATCCGCCCCCGCAGGCAAGGCTAGTCCCCGCCAATGTTTCGAAAGATACTTATAGCCAACCGCGGTGAAATCGCCCTCCGGGTCATTTGCGCCTGCAAGGAACTCGGAATACCGACCGTGGCCGTATATTCCCAGGCCGACCAGCACTCTCTCCACGTGCGCTTCGCCGACGAAGCCGTCTGCATCGGTCCGCCGCCCAGCGCCGAAAGCTATCTGAACATCCCGGCGGTCATCAGCGCCGCGGAAATCACCAACACCGACGCCATTCACCCAGGGTACGGATTCCTTTCCGAGAGCGCCTATTTCGCCGAAGTGTGCGAAGCCTGCGGCATTACGTTTATCGGGCCCTCCTCCGAGATCATAAAGCTGATGGGCGACAAGGAGGCCGCAAGGAAAACCATGAGCGAGGCGGGACTGCCGGTCCTGCCGGGGACGGATAAGGTCAAACCCCCTTTCACTTCGGCGGTTGCCATGGCTCAGGAAATCGGTTTCCCCGTAATTGTCAAGGCGGCCGCAGGCGGAGGCGGCAAGGGAATGCGGATCGTCTGGACGCCGGAAGAACTCCCGGGAGCCCTGGAAATCGCCCGGAACGAAGCTCAATCCGCCTTCGGGGCCGGAGATGTCTATTTTGAGAAATACCTCCCTGTCGCGCGCCATATTGAGTTCCAGATTCTGGCCGACCAGCACGGCAATGTCATCCACCTCGGGGAAAGGGAATGCTCGATTCAAAGGCGCTATCAAAAACTGATCGAGGAATCCCCTTCCGCTTACATGACCCCGTCGATGCGGGCAGAGATCGGCAGCTTGGCCGTGCAGGCTGCGCGCTCCGTCCATTACACCAACGCCGGAACCATGGAATTCGTGGTCGACGAAAGGGGCCGCTTCTATTTCATGGAAATGAACACGCGGATTCAGGTCGAGCACCCGGTCACCGAAATGGTCACCGGGCTCGACCTGGTCAAGGAACAGATACGCATAGCCGCCCGCGGGCAATTGGGCTATCGGCAGGAAGATATCGTTTTTCGCGGCAGCGGCATCGAGTGCCGTGTGAATGCGGAAAGCCCGGACACATATTTCCCTTCCCCGGGCAAACTGACCACCTTTCACCCGCCCGTCGGCATCGGCGTTCGCGTCGATTCTGCGGCCTACAATGAATACGTGATCACGCCTCATTACGATTCGCTGATCGCCAAAATCGTCTGCTGGGGAAAAGACCGCGACGAGGCCATCGGCCGCATGCGTCGTGCTTTGGAAATGACGGTCGTCGAAGGCGTCCAGACCACTATTCCGCTTCATCAGAAAATCCTGGCCAACGAAGATTTCCGAGCCGGCAAAATCGACACGCGCTTTTTGGAGCGGTTGAACAGGAATTAGAGAGGCTTCGGGATTGGGCGGGATTGGAAGGATCAGAGGTTCAAAGGATCAGAGGATCAAAGGGCCTGAGGGACCGAAGGATTGGGGCATCTGTGATTGAATTGGGCAGTTGCTTTGAGTCGTTCCACGTTCCACATTCCACGTTCCACGTACAACATATGGGGCGCTATAAATCATTGGGGTTTCTATGATGTTTGTCCTCCCTCCGGTCTATCCGATCACCGACAAGAAGCTTGCCGAACGGCCGACCCACCTGAGCATCGTTAAGGAACTCGTCCGGGGAGGCGCGGAGCTTGTGCAGGTGCGGGACAAAGACACACCGGCGTCCGAGTTGCTGCCGGACCTCGTGCAGTGTGTCGAGTTCTGCTCGGTCCGAAACGTCCGGTTGATCGTCAACGACCGGTGCGACCTTGCGATTGCGAGCCGGGCGGCCGGAGTTCACCTGGGCCAAGAGGATCTCTCTCCCGAAAAAGCGAGAGCCGTTCTCGGGCCTGAAAGCATCATCGGGTTTTCAACGCATTCGCTCGCGCAGGTGCGCGCGTGCCGGCATCTTCCCATTCAGTACATCGGCTTCGGGCCGGTATACGCAACAGCTACCAAAGAGGACGCGGCCCCGGTGGCGGGCCTGGACGGCCTGGCCCGCGCCTGCCGGGAATCCTCGATCCCTGTGGCCGCGATCGGCGGAATCGCTCTGGACCGGGTCCGCGAAGCCCTCGATGCGGGCGCGGCCGGCGTCGCCGTCATTTCCGCCCTGATGAAGGCGCCCGATATCGCCCGCGAGATGGAGCGTTTTCTGGAGACAGCCAGGGCGAAATGATCGATCTCGAATACGAAGGGTAGGCTTCCAAGATCAGATCCGGTCCGGCATTGAAACTTCTGCGGATTTTGAATTGGGGAGACTCTGCCGCGGACCCGTAACCCTTGCCCCCTACCGCCGGAACGGAGTTCCGGCCTCCAAGCACCAGGGGCGCGATCATAAAGTAGAATTTGTCGGTCCAACAGCCGCGCAGGAAAGACCAGTGAATACGGCTGCCTCCCTCCGCCAGAAGGCTGAGCACGCCCCTTTTGCCCAGCTCCTTCAAGACAACCTTGAGATCAAGCTCGTCCCCGCGGCAGGCAGCCGCTATGGTTTCGGCGCCCAAATCCTCCATCCTCTTGCGCCGGCTGCGCGGCGCGTCGGGCTTGCAGAACAGCACGACCGGGGAATGCGAAGCGTCGCGGAACAGCCGCGCCGAGTCCGGCGTGTTCAACCGCGGATCGAGGACAACCCTTATCAGCGGCCTGCCTCTGGCGGCCATTCCCCGGTATGTTAATTCCGGGTCGTCGGCAAGAACCGTCCCGGCGCCGACGAGAATCGCGTCAGCGTGAAGCCTCAGCAGCTGTCCCAAATCCCGGCTCTCGGGCGAGCTGATGTATCGCCCTTCCGGCTTTCCTGTGCCGATCTTGCCGTCCAGGGACATGCCGGCCTTGGAAACGACCAGCGGCAAGCCTGTGGTGATGTGACAGGCGAAGGGCTCTATGAGTTCGCCGGCCCTTTCTTCCATGATCCCCACGTCTACGCGTATGCCCGCGGACCGCAGCTTCTCGATGCCGCGTCCCGAGACTGCGGGATTCGGGTCGAGCCTCGCTGCGACCACCCGGCCGACCTTCGCCTCTATCAGCCGGTCCACGCAGGGGGGAGTCCTACCCTGGTGGCAGCACGGCTCCAGTGTCACATAAACCGTGGCGCCGCGGGCCTTGTCCGCGGCTTCGCGCAAAGCGCGGACCTCGGCATGGTCCACGAGAGCGTATTCGTGCCAGCCGCGGCCCACGATCCGGCCGTTCCGGACGACGACGCACCCGACCGGCGGATTGGGGCTTGCCCGGCCGATACCTTTCTCCGCCATCGCAATCGCCCTGCGCATGAACCTGCGATCCTCGGCATCGAACATAAAGCCCCTTGGTGAGGACGGCTCTCCAGAGCCGTCCGAGAGTGGACTGACTGGTTTGCGCCCAATCGGACCGGTCTGGAGACCGGTCCTCACGAAAATCAAAGAAAAGTTAATCGGACGGGTCTGGGGACCCGCCCTCGATGGAGCTCTCCGGCAGCTGGATCCGGATCCAATGCGCCCGCTTGCGGTCCGCATCCAGGATCTGGATATGCAACCCCTCCATTTCGAAGGCTTCACCCGGAGACGGAACCCTGCCCAGGAATCCCATGACCAACCCGGCCACGGTCGTGCAGTTCCGGTCATCGAATTTCCTGCCGGCCAGCTCCTCGAGCCGCGACAGTTCCGTGCTGCCCCGCATGACGAAGGTCCTGGGCCCTTCTTCGATGACCTTGCTGACCTTGGCTTCATCTTCGTCCCGTATTTCGCCAATGATCTCCTCAACCAGGTCTTCGATGGTGACCATTCCGGCAACACCGCCGAATTCGTCGATCACGATGGCGGTATGGTCGCCCTTTTCCTGGAGTTCTTTCAGGAGCTTGGAGACCGGCTTGGTTCCGGGGACAAACATCACGGGATTGATCAGTCCGGCTATGGGATCGGATTCGCTGCCTTTGACATATGCCGCCATGAGCTGGCGGATGTAGGCGATTCCGACGATGTGATCCATGTCCCCGCGGTATATCGGGATGCGCGAATGGCGGTGCTGTATCATCGTTTCCCGCAGATCGGAGATGGTGACATTTTCCTCGCAGGCCACAATCTTGGTCCGGGGGGTCATCACTTCACGGACCAGGGTGTTTCCGAACTCGACCACGGACTGGATGAGCTCGGAATCCTCTTCCTGCAGGATTCCCTCGTCCTCGCCAATCCCCAGGTAGGCCTGGATTTCCTCGCCGGTCACCTCTTCGCTCTCGGGCTTGCCTCTGTTTTCGACCTCTTCGTGGAGGCGCTTGAACAGCTTCAATGTGCTGGATATCGGGAACCGGAGCGACCGAAGGACGCTGTAAATGGGAGAAAATGCCGGAAGCAGCCCGATCAGCTTTTTTTCGGGCTCGTTCTGGCTCAGCAGGAGCGGCACCAGCTGGCGGAAAACAATCGAAATCAGGAAAAGAGTGGCAAAGGAAAAAAGGACGCCGTGCCAGGGCCAGGCGCGGACGAACAGGTGCGTCGTCAAGATCGCCAGCGTGATCAGCGAGACCTGAAGCCCGAAATGGAGCGGTCCGAGGATCTCCATCCTGTTTTCGAGCACACGCGTCAGCAGCGGAGACGCCGGCTTTTCCAGGCGCTCGGCCATCATGCGGAGCGTGAGCAGGCTGGACTGAATAACGGTGCTCTCGACCAGGGCCAGGAAGAAGAGGAACCCCACGCACACCGCCACGGCTGCCAGTTCAATCATGTAAGTCATCGTCGCGCTTCCAAATCGGCAAGTGCCGGCGCATTGCGCGGCTCCTGCCGCATCAAACGAGCCTGAACGCGGTTCATGCGGCCCCGGTCGGTCTCGTGATCGTATCCCAGAAGATGCAGCACGCCGTGCACCAGGAGCTTCCGGAGCTCTCTTGCGGGATCCTCGCCGCAGCTCCCGGCCTGGCGGACGGCGACTTCAGGAGACACGACGATCTCTCCCAGGAGCGCCGATCCTTCGACGACGACGTCCTCATAGCAGAAACTGAGCACATCGGTCGCGTAGTCCCTGCCGAGGTACTGCCGGTTCATGGCACGCATCTTCCGCGCGCCGACAAAGACAACCGACACATCCCGGGCTGGCCGGCCAAGCTTTCGTAGCAGGCCGTCGCAGAAAGAAGCCACCGCCCCCCGGTGAATCCTATACCGTCTTTGCAGGTTCCGGACCTGTATTCCGGTTCCCGGATTCTTCGCCGACGTTTTTGAAGTCATATCCCGGATAGTCGATGCGGTGGTGGAAAATGCCGGTCAGGATCTTTAAAAAACTCTCCTTGATCCGCTGCACGTCCCTGAAAGTGATATCGCATTCATCGAACTGGTTATCGCTCACTATTTCATTCACCAGCCGGTTGATCATCGCCTGAATCTGCTGAGGCGTCGGATCGGAAAGTGTTTTGGACGCAGCCTCGACGGAGTCCGCTATCATGATAATGGCCGCCTCTTTCCGTTGAGGTTTCGGGCCCGGATAGCGGAAGTCCGCCTCGTCAATTTGACTGTTTCCACCATTGCCCGCATCCTTGGCCTTCTTGTAGAAATAGGTCATGATGCGCGTGCCATGGTGCTGCGGGATGATGTCGCTGATGCGCTGCGGCACGCCGGCCTCCAGGGCCAGGTTCAGGCCCTCCCGGACGTGGCTGGAAATGATGGCGCAGCTCTCCCGCGGCGTAAGCTTCTCATGCCTGCTGCCGGCGTCGGATTCGTTTTCCACGAAGAACTCCGGATTCAGTATCTTCCCGATGTCGTGGTAGTAAGCCGCGACGCGCGCGAGCAGCGGATTGGCGCCGACGCTTTCGGCAGCGGCTTCAGCCAGCGTCGCCACCATCAGGCTGTGATGATAGGTGCCGGGCGCCTCCACCGACAGCCTCCGCAACACGGGCGCATTCAGGTTGGACATCTCCAGCAGGCGGATGTCGGTCACCACTTTGAAAAGCGCCTCCAGCGCGGGCAGCAGAATGGATGCGACGGCCGAGGCGAGGATGCCTCCCAGCAGCGCCAAAATGGCCTGGTCCAGCACATCGGAGAAATGCAACGCCGCCTGGTGAAGGATATCCAGGCCCGCGATGCACACGATATTCACGACCCCGATCGTCAGCCCCGCCTTGAGAATGGCAGCCCGGTCCTTATATTGACGGATGCTGTAAATGCCCGCCAGGCTTCCGATCAAAAGATACACGGCGAGGTTGACATCGCCGTAAAAAAGCCCCACCAGGACCGTAAGGATCATGCTCGTGATGATTCCCAGGTTGACGTCGACCAGAAGAGTCACCAGGAGCGCGGCGAAAGCGAATGGAATTCCGTAGTACAGGACCGACGGATCGCGGAACCGCGGGAACTGTTCGCCCAGGATGTCGGCCAGAGCTGTGGCCAGGCGTATCGTGACGAGTTCTGTCGCGACGATTGTGAGAATCAGGACCGTGTGCTTGCGTATTTTGCGGTGACGGCTCTGATACAGGGCAAGATAGCGCCAGAGAGTGTACGCCAGGATCGCGGCAAAAAGAAAATATCCCCCGTACTGCCGCACCAGCGATCTGGCATGCCGCATGTTCCTCAAAGCATCCAGCTGCGCCAGAGTGTTCGGAGTGACATGCTCTCCGCTGCGGACGATTATCCGGCCCCGCTGGATCCGAGCCATGACAGGGTCCACCCTCGAGGAAGCCGCGGAGCGCCTCGACACGGTCTCCTCACGGTTGTAAACAAGCGTTGGGAACAGGGCGGATTCCAGGCTCTGGGCCAGAAGCCTCCGGTCCCTCCGGGACAGCCCGGGAAGCCGTTCGCACAGTTCGCCCAGGTGCTCCCTGGCCGCGCTGATATCCCGGGCAATATACGAATCGCTCAGCGGCTTCTCAGCGCCGAAGCGGCCATCGCGAGTTACGATGCCGGCCCGTTGATCCTTGAGAAACTGCGCGCGGTCGGCGACGATGCCGTCGCGCAGGACCGTATCGAGATTTTTTACCAGGCGTCCTTCCAGGTCCGCGTTGAAGCGCTGCTGCAAAAGGATGGGGTGTATTTTCGACGTGAGTGTCCGTCCGACGCGGGCTTCCAGCTTTTTAAGAAGGCCGGACTCGACGGCCTTTGTCAGTTTCGCATCAGGAGTTATCCCGTTTTCTGCCAGGACGGCCCGGGCATCGGAAAAAGCCCGGCTGATGGTCTTCTCCAGGCTTTCGATCAGGCCCGATTCGAGTTGATACAGGGCGGGAACGCCGGCTTCCGCTTCGGCCCGCCTAATGTCGGTGGCAGCGGTATCTTCATAGACTACATCCTGCCCGGCACGAACATCGGCGGCGGATATCTGGCCAACCCTGTATTCGGGGACGGACTGATAGCGGAATCCTATGAGGACGGCCGAGATGACAACGGCCGCGCAGAAACCGACGAGCACGTCCCGCCAGGTGAGTCTGCTGCGGAGGTTGTCCAGCAGCGTCCAAATCGCCCGCTGTTTCGTTACGACCATTGTTTAAATCCCGCAGGATATGTATTTCGGGCCGCACCTGTCATAAATTATAGAATAAAAAACAGAAATAGCCCACAGATCCTGCAGACTGCCTTCCAGCATGCATGGATCCGTGGGCTAGATTGATGTTTCAGCTCAACGCCGGACAGGTCCGCAGACCCATCCTCGCATGTATCCCATTCACGCCCTCTGCGCTGCCATGCCAGGAACCCTGGGACCATCGCTTGGCCGGCGTTCATCAGCACTTTTGTCAGCGTATGTCCGCGCTTCCAGGGCTCCCGCCGGATCAGGACTTGAGGTTTTTGATGGCCTCCGTCAGGGCCGGCACGATTTCGAAAACGTCACCCACGATGCCGTAATCCGCCACGCTGAATATCGGCGCTTCCGGGTCCTTGTTGATGGCCACGATGAATTTGGACGAGGACATCCCGGCCAGGTGTTGGATGGCGCCACTGATCCCGCAGGCGATGTAGAGTGTGGGAGATACCGTTTTGCCCGTCTGCCCGACCTGGTGCTGATGGTCGATCCACCCGGCATCCACTGCGGCGCGGGAAGCGCCCAGGGCCCCGTTCAAGGAATCGGCCAGCTTTTCCACGTCCGGGAAGAACTCGGGCCCCTTGATCCCTCTGCCTCCCGATACGATGATGTTTGCCTCCGTGAGCTCTATCTTTTGCCCTGCGGTGGCTTTGATCTCTTTAACCGATGCCCGGATCTTTCCGGGATCGAGTTCCGGCACGAAGACCTCGGTCTCAGCGGTGCGAGCGGTGTCGGCCTCCCCCAGCGAGAACACGTTGGGGCGAAGGGTCGCCATAGCGGGAGCCATCAGCAGGCGCACCCTGGAGTATGCCTTGCCGGCGTAAATCGGCCGGACGCATTCGAGCTGTTTATCCTCGATGACGCGGGCCTCGATGCAGTCCTGGGCCAGTCCCACGCCGAGTTTGGCCGCGACGCGCGGCATCAGATCCCTGCCCATGGCGCTTGCGGAGCTTAGAACGAACCTCGGCTCCAGCTTCTTTGCGGTCTGGGCGACAGCGGCTGCGTAGCCCTGGGTGGAATAGGCACTCAACAGATCGTGCTGAACGGAAATAATGCGGTCCGCGCCGAAATGGGCGAGATTGGCGGATGGTTCTCCGGTTCCGATGTGCAGGGCAACGACGGATTCCTGCAGCGCATCGGCCATTTTCCTCGCGGCGGACAGAGCTTCGAGCGATGTCTTTTTGACTTTGCCTTCCCGTTCCTCAATGAAGACTAGGATTCCCTGAGCCATCTTCCCTCCTTGATTGTTATTATGGCGCAAAAATGCATGGCGTGTTGGACGGCCTAAATGAGCTTGGCTTCTTCATGAAGCAATCGAACCAGCTGAGTCACCACCTCGGAAACCTCCCCTTTGAGGATCTTCCCCGGCGGACGGGTTGGGGGCAATGCAATCTGCTCAACGGAAAGGCGCGGTTTCAGGTCGTCCGCAGTCAATCCGAGCGAGTCCAAGGTTTGGACGGCGATCTGCTTTTTCTTGGCAGCCATGATGCCCTTGAGAGAAGCATAGCGCGGCACGTTCAAACCCTTCTGGGCCGTGATTACGGCAGGTAGAGTTCCTTCGAACACTTCCTCCGCTCCCTCAATGTCTCTTTCCGCGCGAAAATTCCTGTCCTGGATCTCGAGCTTGGTCACTACGGTAACCTGAGGAAGATCCAGCTGTTCCGCCACAACCGCCGGCACCTGCGCGTTATCGACCCCGATCGCGTGCTTTCCAAAGAGTATCAGATCGGGATTGAGGTTACGGCACACGCGGGCCAGCACCGAACCGATGACGAAGGAATCGGCCTTATCCAGCGAAGCGTCCTGGACCAGGACGGCTGAATCCGCGCCCATGGCCAGGCACGTTCTGAGGCCTGTGGTCGCGGACTCCGGGCCGGCCCCTACCACGACCACTTCGCCCCCATTTTTCTCTTTGATTTTCAGGGCTTCCTCCACCGCAAATTCATCGTAAGGATTCACGACAAAGGCGACATCCGCGAGTTCCACATCCTTGC
This sequence comes from uncultured Acidobacteriota bacterium, assembly GCA_964474425.1. Taxonomy (GTDB): domain Bacteria; phylum Acidobacteriota; class UBA6911; order UBA6911; family UBA6911; genus UBA6911. The sequence continues at coordinate 49,641 of CAYYTC010000010.1, read as the reverse complement.
CGGTTGGAGCAATTTTCACTTTGATGGTTGTATCGGGAACATACTTGACGCAAACGACTGTTTTCATGGTTCTATTCCCCTTTTCGTCGAATCCCTTGCGATGGGCGCCGATGCTTCACGCGATCCCGGCTTCCCCTAAAGATGGGCCGCTGCACGATTCGACTCTTTATCGGTCAGTTTACATGAGCTTCAACATAATCAATGGCGTTCCTCACCGTCTTGATTTTTTCCGCATCCTCGTCGGGGATTTCGATGCCGAAAGCCTCCTCGAAGGCCATAACAAGTTCGATGGTATCCAGCGAATCCGCACCGAGGTCATCCACAAACGACGCGCCAGCTGTCACCTCGGACTCGTTGACACCCAACTGATCCACGATGATCGATTTGACCTTATCTTCTACTGATGCCATTCCAGTTCCTCCTCCATTCGGCAATCCGCGAGTCCAGCTCTGCTGCGGAAAGCCTCACATTGTAGCACCCCGAAATATGGAAGCAAGCTTTTCAATGCCCGGGGCCAGGATCCTCGCAATCCCCGCGGTTGGAGGACCATGTGCAAAGCCTCGTCGCCTCAAAGCTGCCTCGAAACCTGCCGGTCCGGCGCCACATCCATTCCCGATCGGGTCCTACCGGCCGATCGAGGCGATATCTTTCGCGTCCGTGCCTATTTGACTGAGCTCCGCCTCGATCTTAGCGTTGACCTGGTTTTCGGCAAATTCCTTCGCAACACGGATCGCGTTTTTGATGGCATTGCTGCTGGACCTTCCGTGGCAGATTATGGTGACGCCCCGAAGGCCCAGCAGCGGAGCTCCGCCGTATTCGGAATAGTCCAGTCTTTTTTTGAGGCGTTTGAAGGACTGCTGGCTTAAAAGAGCTCCCAATTTGGCCTGGAGATTCCTGGACAGCTCATCCTTCAGGAGCTTCAGCACCGCCTCAATGAGGCCTTCGCTGGTCTTGAGAGCAACGTTCCCCGTAAAACCGTCGCAAACAATAACGTCGGCCCGACCGTTGTAAATATCCCTCCCCTCGACATTGCCGATGAAGTTGAGGCGGAGCTGCTTGAGAGTCTTGTGCACTTCCTTGGTCAATTCGTTGCCCTTGGACTCTTCTTCGCCCACAGACATGAGGCCGACCCGGGGCGACGCGACGCCGACGATTTTTTTGCTGAATAGGTGACCCATGACGGCGAACTGCACCAGGTGATGGGGCTTGCAGGCCACATTCGCGCCCACGTCCAGAAGCACCGCGTGGCCCGCCAGCGTGGGCAGAATGGCCGCAAGGGCCGGCCGGTCCACTCCGGGAACGGCGCCGAAAACCATTTTGGATGTCGCCATCACCGCGCCCGTATTGCCGGCGCTGACAAGGCCGCTGGCCACCCTTTCCCTGACGAGATCCGCCGCCACCCGGATGGATGAATCCTTCTTCTTCCGGAGCGCCACGGTAGGCGGTTCGTCCATCGCAACCACCTGGGTAGCGTTGCGTATGCCTATGGGCAGCCCTTCCCCGCCTGCTTCTTTCAGCAGAGGAGTCAGGACGGCCTCCTTCCCGACAAGAATCACGGACACAGCGAATGCTTTTGCAGCCTGAACGGCTCCATCGACTTCACTGAACGGGGAGTTGTCGCTCCCCATGCTGTCCACGGCGATCTTGATCATAAGAGCAAGAGAACCATTAAGTTTCGCATAAAATCCGCGCCATGTCTGCCGCACCCGGCGCCGGGTTTTGCCGCGCCTGCGGATCTTTCTTGCGCGTGATTCAAAAACCGGAGCCCGGTATTACGCAAAAATTGCCCGTCAGATTTCCTCTTCGCCCTCCATCACCTGCCTGCCCTTGTAGTATCCGCATTTGGGACAAGCCTGATGCGGCGCCTTGGGCTCCAAGCACTTGGGGCAGATGCTGGGATTGACGGTCTGCAGAAAATCGTGCGCGCGGCGTTTCCCGCGGCGGGATTTGGAATGTCTCCTTTTTGGATTAGGCATGAATCGTGTTCTCCATTTTGGGGTAACTATGCTCTCGGATGAGGATCCTGAGAGACTGCCGGCTCACCGTTCCGTCTTCTTGTTCTTAAACTCCAGCAGGACGGACAACCGGGAGTCCGTCTCCTCGTTTTTGCAGAGGCACGTCCCCTCATTTAAATCGGCCCCGCATTTGTAGCAGAGGCCTTTACAATCTTCCCGGCAAACAAACTTCATCGGCATCGCCAGCTCGATCTGCTCGAGCGCCATGAGGCCCACATCGAAAGCGACTCCATCATGGTAGGCGATGTCCATATCCTCGTACTTCAGCTCGATCTCCGAATCCTTATCCGTCCATTTGGGTTGCGGCAAATAGGAAAGATCGAACCGCGCGGAGAAAGGACGCGAGAACTCCTTGTTGCACAGCGAGCACCGGAACCGTATCGCCGTTTCCACGGTGCCGTCCACAAAAAGATCGAGGTTCTTGTGGCGCAATACAAAATCCGCCGTCACCGGTTCGCTCAAAACCGCGTCATCATGAGTGAAATTAATTTCTCCAGCCGCGAAAACATGATGGACATGGAGCGGTTCCGGTTTGAGGCTCTCGATTTCAATGAGCACGACGAATACTCCTACCCTGAAGCGAAGGGGGAAATTACATTAACGGTGGAATCTTTGTCAAGGATAAAGCCAGTGAGATACAAGGACTTACGGTACCGTTTTGCGCTTCGAATGCGGCTCTGCCGCCAGGTACGCCCGGTGAGCCGCTCAGGGCTTCTCCGGAGTGGATCCGGTTGCGGGCGTCTTCTGCAATTTTTCCAGCTCCGCCGTCAATTGTTGCTTGAGAACGCTGAACGCGGGGCCCTGGGAACCGGACTCCTTCAGCACCTTCACAGCCTCGTCACGTTTGCCCAGGCCGACCAGGGCCCGGGACAGTTGTATGGCCAAATCCTCTTTCGGGAGATTGCATTGAGGATCCTTGATCATTCCCTCCAGGAGCTCTCTGGCCCCCTGATAATTTCCCGAACCTATATTGTGGGCTGCCAGCGCCCTTTTGGCGAGGTAGCCGACAGGACGGTTTTTGGTGTTGTTCGCCACTGCCCCCAAGTTCTTGACCGCCTCCTCTTTTTGCCCAAGCTCCAGCTGCGAAAGCCCCAGATAATAGCGCGCAACGACCGATATTTTGGAATAACTGAAACGCGAGGCAATCGACGAGAATTCCTTGACCGCTGCCTGATACTTTGCAGATTCGCTCGGGAAAACGGGTGTCGAGCCCTTGGCATAGGGATCCGATGGTGCATCCGCTGCGACCTGGCCATGAAAGAAATCCATCCCTTTCCCCAATTGCTCCTGGGCTTGGGCTTCCCGGGCGTCCAGATACTGAAGCCCGCCGTAAACTCCCGCAGCCACAAGCACCGCTGCCGCAGCCAGGATTCCGATTTTTTTGCCGTTGGTCCGGAAGAAGTCCCAAAAGCCCACCAGGGCTTCATGAACCGGATCTTCAGCCAGTATTTCCTTGCGAGTAAGCTTGGTTGTGCCCACGGTTCCTTCCTTCTGCCTGTTGTAAATAAAGGGGAAAAATATCATACTGGCCCGTCGTGCGCAATCTCTGATAACGTTGGAACGTTGGAACGTTCAAACGTTTCAATGTGGAAGGTGGAAGGAACGCTATGAAAAATAAATATCCGGCGGTAGCCACACTTTTACTGGCATCCTTGGCATTTTTGCTGGTTGCCTGTTCCGGCGGCGGCCCGTCCAGCCTCGGCATCAGGGATATCGAAAAGGGCACCGGGGACGAGGCGGTCACGGGATCTACGCTCGTCATGCATTATACGGGCTGGCTCTATTCCAACGGAAAGCACGGGAAAAAGTTCGACAGTTCTTTGGACTCCGGCCAGCCGTTCAGCTTCAAATTGGGCGCCGGAGAAGTCATCGAAGGCTGGGACAAGGGGATTGCAGGGATGAAGGTGGGAGGGAAGCGCGAGTTGACCATCCCCTCGCAGATGGGATACGGTGCCCAGGGCGCTCCCCCGGATATCCCGCCCAATGCCGCCCTCATTTTCGAAGTCGAGTTGCTCTCCGTAATCAAATAACGTTCCACCTTCCACTTTCCACGTTGAAGGTGGAAGGTGGAACGACATTTTTGCGACTTCCGGGGCCGCGGCGCATCTCAGGAAGAAGGGGATGCAGACAGATGACGATTTTCTGATTTTCCCGTTTAGAGGATCGCATGAGCCTTGCTATACTAAACGGTTTATGGGTTCATCAGGAGGAGGCTGGATGAAAAGAATTTTGTTAGCGTGCTTTTTCTTTTTGTGCGCCGCTGCCCTTCTTTCGGTCAGCTTTTCGATCAAGAGCTCGCGCGCCGCGGACGGCCCCAAGCTGGCCGTCGCCTACAGCAGCAACATTCTGGGTTACCTTGAACCGTGCGGTTGAATGGATACAGGCGTACAGCTCGGAGGGCTGTACAAGAAATCCACCTATCTCGAGCAGTGCCGGAAGAGTCAGAGCAGCCTCGTGGTGGTCGATTCGGGCGATCTATTGAATGAAGACGAGGAGATCCCCGAGTCTGTCGTGCAGTCCGCAAAGCTGAAGGCGGACCTGATCGTGCGGATTCTCAAACAGATCGGAATAGACGCAGTCGGCGTGGGCGAGATGGACCTCGTCCTCGGGGTCGATTACCTCAAAGAACTGGAAAAGAAGCACGACTTCCCGTTTGTTTCGGCGAACCTGGTGGACGACAAAGGCGCCCCGATTTTCAAGCGCTATGTTGTCAAAAACGTCAATGGCAAAAACGTCGGCATCTTCGCCGTCATGGGGGACACCTCTGAAATGGTGTCCAAAGTGCAGCAAATCACCGGCGAAACCGTCTCCGTGCAGGATCCCCTGAAGGCAGCCGAGGCCATCGTGAAGGAACTCGCAGGGAAAGTCGATTACATGATCGCCCTGACCCACCAGGGGACCAACCGCGACTGGGTCATCGCCCGAAGGGTTAAGGGCATAGACCTGGTTGTGGGCGGGCACGACAAACAAAAGACCAAAGACCCGTTCGAAGCCGAGAAGACTCTGATCGTCCAGGCGGGGGAGAAAAACCAGTACCAGGGCCTGCTGGAAGTCACCCTGGACGAGACCCGGGCGTTTCACAATACGCTCGTTCCTTTCGGTGACGATGTTGCGGACGATCCCAAGGTGAAGGCGATGATTACGGAATACAACGACAAGATCGCCGAGATCTATGGCGGCACGGGCGAAAATGCTCCGCCCCCCGCGGGGGTCTCGCTGCGGTCCGCCGTATGCGAACCGTGCCACGCCGACCAGGTGAAAAACTGGAAGACCTCCGATCACGCCAAGGCTTACAGCACGCTGGTCGGCAAGCAGAAGCAGTTCGATCCCAAGTGCCTTGCCTGCCACACGACCCGATTCGAACAGCCCGAAGGCTTCGCCATGAAGACCCAGCAGCCGGAATTGATGAATATCCAGTGTGAATCCTGCCACGGATTGGCCAAGGATCACCTGAGCGGGGGCAAACCCATCCCCATGGCAAAGCCGGGTATGGATCTATGCCTCAAGTGTCATACTCCCGACCGCTGCCCGACCTTCGAAACGGATTACAAAACGCTGATGGAGAAAATCAAGCACTAACCGCAGCTCTATTTTCGTGAGGGCCGGTCTCCAGACCGGTCCGATGGGCGAATATCTGGTTATCGCTTTTCGGGCCGGTCTGGAGACCGGCCCTCACGAAAAAGTAAATAAAAAATCACGACTGCCGGGATTCGCCGTCCAGCATCATCTGGTAGTGGCGCCGATACGGCCGCACCGACGCGAGGAACACCAGGAACATCAGGATCGACGCCACACCGATCGTCAGGGATAGAGACACCCCGATCATATTTTCATTGTGGAATACGCTGTCGTTTAAGAAGCCCGGGAAAAAGGGCCCCATGGTCTGGCCGCCGAGGTTCAGGACGAATAGGAACACCGCGGCGACCTGGCCCCGGACCTGGTTGGGGAATATTACCTGAAGCGCAGCCACCGACGTGCCCATCGGGAATGACTCCAGGAACATCCCAACGGCCAGCAGGCACAAAGTTATCCTCGCGTCGGAAATCACCGTAGCCGGCGTCAGGAAGAAAAAGATTCCCACGGCGCTAATCAGCGCCACGCGCACCGGCCCTTCCGCGATTCCCCTTTTCTGCCAGCGGTCGCTCAGATAGCCGCCGACGTACATGCCGGTGCAGGCGAAAGCGATCATGATCACTGCCAGGGCCTTGCCGGTCTGCCCGGCCGTCCAGCCGTGGACCCGCAGGAAATAGGTCGGGACCCACGCCATGACCGCAAAGTTGCAGGTGGATTGAAAAATCATCCCCACGGGGATCCCCACCATTGACTGCCATCGCATCCCCATCTGCCGGAAAGCTTCGCTGAAGCTTGTCTTGACGGGTTTGTGGTCCTTGCCGAGCATCAGGTTGCGCCGCACCGGCTCCCGGATTGTGAATGCCAGCAGCGCAAACAGCAGCCCCGGAAGGCCTACGATCAAAAACGTCACTCTCCAGGAAGCGATCGCCCCGAGGATCGGCACCGTAATTGTAGGCGTCCGCGCCAGGGCGTCCACCGTTATGCCGCCGACAAGGAGCGCGAGGCTCGATCCGAAAAACAGTCCGAAATAGTAGATGCTGATCGCGGTGCCGATTCGGTCTTTCGGGAAATAGTCGGCAATTAGCGAATAGGCGCCCGGGCTCAATCCGGCTTCCCCGACCCCGACGCCGATGCGCGCCAGGAACAGCGAGAAGAAGCTCTTGGTCGCGGCGCAGAGAGACGTGAATATGCTCCATATGAAGACGCAGACGACGATGATGTTGCGGCGGTTGTAATTGTCGGCCAGCCGTCCCAGGGGCAATCCCATGAAGGTGTAAAACAGGGCAAATGCCAATCCCTGCAGCAGCCCTATCTGAGTATCGCTGACTCCCAGGTCTCTCTTAATGGAAGGCACCAGCAGGCTCAGGATCTGCCGGTCCACATACGAACACATGTAAATGCCGGTCAGGATCGCGAGAACATACCAGGCGTATCGAAGATTTGGCTTTTCTTTTCCCTTGCCGCCTGCTTCCGGTTTTTCGGAACCGGAGTTATCAGGTTGTGTCGCCGTTGTCATCAGCATAAGCCTCCATCACATCCAGAAAAATTTCGCCGACGTACGCTGAGCAAACCGCTGACATACGCCGACATAAAAATATATTTTTTTTCAGCGTGCGTCAGCCTTAATCGGCGTAGGTCCGCGTAATTTCATTTGTGAACGCGCAGCCCATCTACTCTGTGAGATCCTTCGTCAGCCCGGCAAGGCCGAGGACCTCGAGGGTTTCCCGGAAAGGCTTGCCGGTCTTGATATCCCATCCCATGGCAGAAAAATATCCCTCTCTCAAAGCCCGGAAATCTATCGGCGGGGGAGGGGAGCCGGAAGGCAGCGGTTCCTCTTGCAGCCTTCTGGGCAACTGGATCTGGTCGGGCGTCAGGCCTTCCCGGGCGTTAAACGCCTGCCGGAGCGTCAGGACCCTGCGGCCGGCCCTGAGTGCTTCCTCCCAGCCGAAATCCCAGCCTGTGACGCATGCGATCAGTTCCGCAAGCGCGGGAGGAGGCGTGTTGGTAGTGTACAGCGCGCACATCCCGGCATCGTCCATGAGTTGCTGATAGGCATATCCTATGGCGTAGACGGGCCCCCTCTTGTCGAAGTCGGCGAAGGCGTTCCCCTTGGGCACCTGCAGCGCAGGATCGGTGCCCACCGGGGCGCCGTTTTCGAGCATGCCGGCGATCTGGCTGTTCATGTGATGGGACGGATTGGCGTCGGCGATGAAGGCTGTCCCTCCCGCGGGGCTCATGCGCGGGTCATGGAACGCGATGCCCTTCCCCCGAACCGCCATGACGTATCTTTCGGAACCTTTGCCGATGCGCTCGGCCGCTTTGGCCGGTCCATCCGCCAGAAGCGCCCCGAACCCTTCCCTCCGGGCGATCTTTTCCGTCAGCCCAACCATGGCTTCCGCGTTCCCCCAGGTAAGATCGATTCCGTCGGCCTGCTCGCGCGTGATCAGACCGTTTTCGTAGCACTCCATGGCCCAGGCGATGGTGGTTCCCGTGGATATGGTGTCGATACCGTATCGGTTGCAGATATCGTTGGCCCGTATCACCGACTCCTGGTTATCGTTAAGAAGCAGGCTTCCCAGAGCCGCCAGAGTCTCGTATTCGGGCCGGTGCATTTCGTCGGGAATGGCAAACGGCCCCTCTTTCTGCTCGATGATGGCGCCGCACCGTGTGGGGCACGCCCGGCATCCGTAACTGCTCTTTTTGTATTTGTTCATGTTCCCGCTGTCGAGGTTACCGGCCGTTCGCATGGATTCCGTGCCGGTCGCCCGCCAGTTCTTGACCGGCGAATCGCCTATCGACAGAAGGAAGCTCAGCGCACCGCCGGTGCCCGCCGCAGTCAGGCCTTTGTGAAACTCGCTCGACTTTATGACGGACATGTATTGAGTCTCGGCTTCCTTCAGTTTTTCCTTCCGGGCCACGGCAATCTTTTGCAGGCCGCCTTTGACGGCGACCGCCTTGAGCCGCTTGGAGCCCATGACGGCGCCTGAACCGCCGCGCGCGGCGGTCCGGCCTCTTTCATTAACGATTCCCGCCAGCAGCGATATCGCCTCGCCCGCAGGCCCTATTGACGCAATCTTCACCTTGTCTCCGGCTTCCCTATGCAGGATGTCCTCGGTTTCGTAAGTCTCCCTGCCCCAGACCGCCGAAGCGTCCCTTATTTCCACCCGTCCATCGCGGATCAGCAGATAGACCGGTTTGGGGGAAACGCCGCTGAAGAAAACGGCGTCGTAGCCCGCCGTTTTAAGCTCCGGGCCGAATGTGCCGCCCGAATTGGATTCGTTCCAGGCGCCGGTCAGCGGAGATTTCGTCACAACCCCGAATCGTCCGGTCCCGGGAATGGAGGTGCCGGTGAGAACGCCGGCGACAAAGCCCAGCATGTTGCCGGGGCCCAACGGGTCCACCCCCGGTTTCATCCGTTCGTAGAGCACGCGTATGCCCAGGCCGTATCCCCCGATAAAGTCGCGACAGATCTGTTCGGTCAAAATTTCCTCATGGATGGATCCCGTGCTCAGGTCCACGAAGAGCATTTTCCCCGCATATCCATAAAGCATGTATGCCTCCCTCAGCCACTGGATTGCCGATGAGCGAACTCATATCCTAATTGTCGGGGCAGTATATCACAGTACCGTTAACTTAAGGTGTGGGAGAGGAACGTGGAAAGTGGAAGGTGGAATGTCATACGATAGTTGCTGCCTGACAAGTATGGTCAAAATGATTTGAAAAAGATCGGCAAGTGACAGATACTACCCGACGTTCAACGTTCCACGTTTTTCCCGGGCAACTCAACGAAGCGCAAACAACCACTTGATCAAAGGTGATGACAGAGGTGAGTATGGCGATACAGGAAATCCCCGCAAACGGTCTTGACGCGAAGAGATTCATCGATGAGCAGGCGGCTCTCCTCTCCCAGGCTGTGGGTCCGAATGTGGCCATTAACGCGCTGTCGGGGGGCGTGGATTCCTCGGCCGTGACGCTGATCGGCCACAAGGCCCTGGGCAACCGTCTTAAAACCTATTTTATCGAGAATGGCCTGATGCGCGAAGGGGAGCCCGCGCGGGTGGTCGCCCTGTTCCGCGACCTGGGGGTCCGGGTCGAGTTGGTGGACGCGCGCGAGGAGTTCTTCCAGGCTCTTAAGGGGATCAACGACCCGGAGGAAAAGCGCGAAGCGGTCACTCAGACGTTCTACAAGAAGGTTTTCGGCCGCCTGGTGCGTGAAAGCGGCGCCAAACACCTTCTCCAGGGCACGATCCTGACCGATGTGGATGAAACGGTTGCGGGAATAAAGCGGCAGCACAACGTGTTCGAGCAGCTGGGCATCGATCCCGAAGAGGCTTTCGGCTACCGGATCCTCGAGCCGCTGGTTCAGCTGCGCAAGGATGGCGTCCGCAAGGTCGCTGAGGCGCTGGGACTGCCGGCCTCGGTTTACAACCGCATGCCTTTCCCCGGCCCGGCGCTGGCCGCCCGCGTCATCGGCGAGGCCACTCCGGAGAGAATCGCGCTGGTGCGCAAAGCCACGGCCATCACCGAAGAACTGCTGTCCGATTCAGGAGCCTTCCAGTACATGGCGATTCTGCACGAGGACCGCGTCACGGGCATGCGCGAAGGCAAACGCGATTTCGGCTTTCAGATCGAGATCCGCTGTTGGGACAGCCACGACGCGCGACGCGCCTTCCCGACGCGTCTGGCTTGGGAAACGCTCGAAGACCTGAGCCTCAGAATCCTGGGCGGCGTCCCCGGCGTGGTCAGCGTCACCTACAATATTGCCCCCAAGCCCCCCTCCACCATGGAAGCCGTCTGACAGGATTACGCGGACTTACGCCGACAAAACGCCGACGCACGCTGGAAAAAATATATCACTACTGTCCCAACGGCGCGGACCTAGACGGTACGGAACTGACGGAACTTGGACACCCACCCTCCACGCTCCACTTTCCACCTTCCACCTGATCAAGAGTGTTATTCTGTTGCCGGCACCAGAAAATCATCAGGGACTTTTGAAGCACCGGCGATGCTGGTTTTGAAATAGTCCGTGCGGACGCGCTCGACGATGGCGTTGACCGGCTCATCGAGGTATTTGGTGAAAAACGAAGGGTATATGCCGATCCAGAAAGCCAGGATGATCAGCGGCACGAAGGTCACCACCTCCCTCAGGTTGAGGTCCGGAAGCGCCTTGTTCAGGGGATTCTCGAGCTTGCCGAACATGATCCGCTGGTACAGCCACAGCATGTAGGCCGCGCCAAGCACAATACCGATGACGGCGAACGCCGCATAGACCCAAAGCCCGGGAGCGGCGAACGTCCCCTGGAGGATGAAAAATTCGCCGATAAAACCATTAAGCCCCGGCATGCCGATCGAGCTGAGGGTCATGATGAGAAACACGGTCGCATACACCGGCATGATGTGGCTCAGGCCACCGTATTCCGTAATCATGCGGGTGTGGCGCCGTTCGTAGATGATTCCCACAATCAAGAAGAGTGCGCCCGTGGAAATCCCGTGGTTGATCATTTGCAGGACGCCGCCCTGCAGGGCGACGGGCGTGGCCGCAAATACTCCCATCATCACGAAGCCTAGGTGGCTCACCGAAGAATAGGCCACCAGCGATTTCATGTCCTTCTGCATCATGGCTACCAGAGCGCCGTAAATGATTCCGATCAGGCACAGGATCAGCAGCGGCTGAAGAAAATGCATCGTCGCCCAGGGAAACATGGGCAGGGAGAAGCGGACGAAGCCGTAGGTCCCCATCTTCAACAGGACGCCGGCCAGTATGACGGAACCGGCCGTAGGCGCCTCGACATGAGCGTCGGGCAGCCATGTATGGAAGGGAAACATTGGGACCTTGATGGCAAATCCCACGAAGAAGGCGAGAAAAACCCAGTACTGAAGATCGGTCGGGAAGCCGAGTTTCTGGTATCCGAGGATGTTGAAGGAATACACGCCCGTGGCGCTGTACTGATAGAAATAGATGGCCAGGATGGCCACCAGCATGAGCAGCGATCCCGCGAGAGTGTAAAGGAAAAACTTGATCGCGGCGTATAGCTTCCTGGGGCCGCCCCAGACCCCTATCAGGAAATACATCGGAACCAGCATGATCTCCCAGAAAGCGTAAAAGGCCAGGAAGTCCAGGGCCATGAACACGCCCAGCATTCCGGTCTGGAGCAGGAGCATGAAGGCGTAGTATTCCTTAACGCGCTCTTTGATGGCTGTCCACGACGACAGGATAGCGATGAAGCCGAGCAGCGTCGTCAGGAGCACGAGCAGCATGCTGATGCCGTCGATTCCGAATGTGTATCTTGCGCCGATTTGCGGGATCCAGGGTCGGTCGAACATGAACCGGAAACCGTTGGGGCTTACATATCGGGGATCGTTGAACGCTGTCAGAAGAGGGATGGAAACGATGAAACCGGCCAAAGCAGTGAAGTTGGCGACCCACCGGATCGCATTTTCACTCTCGCGCTTCATGAACATGATCGCTATCATTCCCGCCAGAGGCAGGTAGCATACGATGTTCAAGATGCTGCTCATTAAAAAGTCCATCACCCGGCTCCTAGGAACAGATTCAAATCATTTATAGCAGGCCATTGTAATAAATCAAAATCAACACCACGATCCCGAGCACCGCGGCGAGCGCATAGCGCTGCACCAGCCCGGTCTGGAACGCGGTGGCGATACGGTTCAGCCGCATGTTGATCCAGCCGACCAGGTTCACCAGCCCGTCCACGACGTATGCATCGAAAAGCCTCGAGAGGGTTGCCGTGCCGCGGGTCGCCGTGGCAGTACCGTTTACGGTGCCGTCGACGAATTTCGAGTCCACGAAGAAGCACGCTCTGCTCAGGTCTTTGGTGCGGTTGACGATAAGGGCGTCGTAAGCCTCATCCACATAGTACTTGTGATAAGCAAGGCGGTACAATCCCTTGATTTTCCTGGTTATACTGTCCGCTGTTCCAGGTTGAATCACGTAGAATCGGTAGGCCATGTATATGCCAAAAAGCGAAATAGCCACCGAAAGCGCGGTGAACAGCAATTCCTCACTGGCCGCGTGGCGGGCTGGGAAGGAAGTTTCCGGGACGCGAAGGACGGGCTCCAGAAAATGCTCAAATTTATTGGAAAGCCCTGTCCATCCGGGCAGACCGAGGAATCCGCCGACGGCCGACAACACTGCCAAGACAGCCAGCGGGTAGACCACATTCTTTGGAGATTCGCGGATATGGTGCTTGGTGTTTTCATCCATCCTCCCGTCGCCCCAGAATGTCAGGAAGAGCAGACGGAACATGTAGAACGCCGTCATGCCGGCGCCGAGGAAAAGCAGCAGCCAGATCAGTGGGTGTCCATGACTCCACGCGCGCCAGAGGATTTCATCCTTGCTGAAAAATCCAGCCAGGGGGGGCACGCCGGCGATGGCCATCGTGCCGGTCAGCATCGTCCGGTAAGTCCACGGCAGGTGTTTCCTCAAGCCTCCCATCTTCATAATATCCTGCTCATGGTGCATTGCCATGATGACGGAACCTGCCCCAAGAAACAGGAGGGCTTTGAAGAATGCATGGGTCATGAGATGGAAAATCCCGCCCACAAAGGCACCTACCCCGAGGGCCGCAACCATATAGCCCAGTTGGCTCACGGTCGAATACGCCAGCACCCGCTTGATATCCGTCTGGGCAAAACCGATCGTTGCGGCAAAAACGGCCGTCAGCGCGCCGATGCCCGCCACAATCATCATGGTTTCGGGCGCCCGGCTGTAAAGCGCGTTGCTGCGGCACACCATATAAACGCCGGCCGTGACCATGGTGGCGGCATGGATGAGAGCGGAAACAGGTGTGGGGCCTTCCATGGCATCCGGGAGCCAGACGTACAGGGGGATCTGGGCGCTTTTGCCGCAGGCTCCGATGAAAAAGCAGATTGTCGCCCAGAACATGAAATCGTACCCAGGATGGGCCGGCATGGCTGCCGCTTTTGCGAAGACCTCATCGAAACGCAGGGAACCGAAATGCACGAAGACGATCATCATCCCTAGCAAGAATCCCGCGTCGCCGATGCGGTTCACGACGAAGGCTTTCTTCCCTGCGTCCGCCGCGCTTTTCTTGTCGAAATAAAACCCGATCAGCAGGTAAGAACAGAGGCCCACGCCTTCCCAGCCTACAAACATCATCACGTAGTTATTCGCCAGCACCAGCGTGAGCATGGCGAACATGAAGAGATTCATATAGGAGAAGAAGCGGTAGTATCCGCTGTCGTCCCACATGTATCCGGTCGAATATATGTGTATCAGGAAGCCGACGCCCGTAACCACCAGGATCATCACTGCCGACAACGGATCCAGCTGGAATCCCCAGGGGATCTCAAAATTGGCAAGCCCGCCGCCCGGCAGCAGCAGGGATCCCCCACGGAGCCAGGTAAACAGGTCGAGGGAGAACATCTCTTCCTTTTGCACCGCGAAAAGCTGGCAAACAGCCAGAACGCTGAGCACGAAAGCCAGGCCAACGGTGGTTAGCGCAATCGCCGACACCAACCTCTTTCCCAGCTTTTCACCGGTGGCCTTGAGCTTGATCAAGCCCAACAGGCCCATAATCCCGCTGCCGGCCAATGGCAAGGTCGGTATCAACCAGATGTAATTCAGCATAGGCCTCATCGACTGCAATTGGAATTACGGTGTTCGTAACACAGCGCAGCAGATAAAGTCAAATCAAGAAATTCGGCATCAGGATGCTGCCAGGTTGCCGGGCACTGAATTTCCCAAGAGTTGCAGAAAGATTTGGAAAAGATTTGGATGGAGAAGATTTGGGAAGATTTGGACACCCATCAACCACCCATCAACCAGTTATTCACTCTTCGCTCAGCTGAGCGTGCAAATCTCCCATTCAGAATTCTTTTTGGTATAAGTAAAAGCCTCTCTGCGAACAATTGGAAAGAGGTCTTGCGGAAGATAATGCAACCATTGAAAATAGCAAATCCGTTGGCATCATTAAGAGAAGACAATACAGACGCGAGAAAAATCAAGTAGTGGCGGAAGTGATTGATTGCGTGCGAGGATATCACCAAATTCTGGAGAACGACTCGATGGAGCAGTATGGAATCAGGCTAATTCCATCGATTGCGAAGCGAAGGTAGTTCGAGCCGCCGCAACTCCTTTAAGCCACCGCCTGCCCACCTGATCCGCAAAATGGCGCAGATTGGAAAGGAGCCCGGCAGCAAGTCGGAATTTGCTACCGAAGTTTGAGATGGTTTCCATCCACATGTCCGGATTGGCTTTGATCCGTATCAGGATCGGCTCGAGCTCGGCATTGATAACGCCTCGTTTGTCCAACCGGATCATGCGTCCGGATTGGTCCACCAGATTGAAATACTCTACCGCTGTCATTTGCAGGATTCCGCGTCGTTGGGAGTTCGATGAAATGGGACACAGCCAGGAGGATGCAAGAGCTTCAGCATCAAGGGAATTGCTCCCGGCAGAAATGCTTTCTGTTGTCTCATCCGCATTTCCCGGAATGGTCATATCCGTGCAGGCGGTTACGGAGTGGATTTCTTGCCCTGCCTGTGTCGAAATTGAGCCCGCCGTCATCCCTTCCTGCATCCAGGAGCGTATCCGCAACTGGATGCTGGTAAAGTCGCTTTGCTCCGGAGTTGCCGCCTGACCGGCTCGGATCGGATTAAGATCCACATATACCATACAGGCAGCAGTCGCCGCGTCATCGAGCAGCGCCTGGCATTTGAAGCGAGATTCCCAGAAACGGCCCTTCACGCCATCTTCTTTGTTGGCAGCACGCGCGATGAATTCGTTGAGCTGGCCCATGAACCAGCTCAGGCTGCACAACCGTTGGCGCAGCTGCGCAATACGTTCCGGACATTGCATCAGGGCTTGGATTTCTTCTTCAGTAGGCAGCGTTGCCGCGCCACCCAATGCCCGGTGCCCAGGGAAGAGCATCAGCCAGCGCTTTGCCACTTCCCAGTCCGACCAACAGGCAACCAAGTCAGGGAGAAGTCGCAGAATAACATGGTAATGGTTCTCCATGATGGCGTATGCGCAGACCTCGATGGCAAAAATGGCTGCGAGATATTGCAGCCTTTCAACCAGCCACGATTTGCGGTGCGAGAAGTCCTGGCCTGTAAGCGGGTCGTATCCGCACAGGAACGCCCGGCGGACACATCGGCTAAAGCAGTGATAGACCCCTTCTTCTCCATCCTTGACATACTTGCTGCGCGGTAATCCCATGGTTCACCCCTTTCCATACTTCTAATGGTGAACCCATGGAAAGTGCCAAAAAAATTTTACAAAAAAAATGAGTGTCCCCTGCCTCTCCCCTGCCTCTCTGCCTCCCCCCTGCCCCACGCCGCTCCCCATGCCGCTCTCCCCAATGTATCTCCCATGCCTCTCCGGAAATGTATGAATGTATGGGTGTCCCAATGCCCACCAATGCCCATCCCAATGCCCACCAATGCCCATCCCAATGCCCCACCAATGCCACCCCAATGCCACCCAATGCTCACCAATGCTCCCTAACGCGGCCTGCAGGCGGCGCAAAAGAGGAACGGATACATAAAGCAGCTACGGTTTTGTCTGAGGGTGGCAGATTGGGGTGGAAGGTGGAAGGTGGAAAGTGGAAAGTGGGTTAACGTCGGTCCGGAGCGAAGGGCGTAAGCAGCAGCTCCCGGTAGATCCTTTCGACCTGATCGCGGGTCTGTTTCATGGTGCCGTTGGTGTCGATGACGTAATGCGCAAACTTGAGCTTTTCCTCGACCGGCATCTGCGACTCCATCCGCGCCCGGGCCTCCTTTTCCGCCATACCGTCGCGGCCCATGAGCCGCGCCACCTGCAATGCGGGATCGCACCTGACGACAATCAGCCGGTCGTACATCTTGTAGCCGCCGGTTTCAATCATCAGGGCGGCATCCACAATGACGACGCCTCCCGCCCCTGACTGCTCCAGCACCACAATCCGCCGCATGATCTCCCGCCCGACATCCGGGTGGATCAGGCTGTTGAGCAGCCTCCTTTTCTCTCCGTCGAAAAAGACCACCCGTCCCAGTTCCCTGCGGTCGATCTCCCCGCCAGGCCCGACAATGGCCGGGCCAAACGCATCGACGATCTTCTGAAATGTAGGAGTTGTGGAAGCCAGCAGTTCATGAGCCACCGAATCCGCGTCGATAAGGTGCGCCCCGAGTTCGGCAAACATGCGGGCGGCACTGCTCTTACCCGATGCGATGTTCCCCGTCAGGCCAGCGTGCAGCATAGGGGCGCCATTGTACCACAGAGCGACAGCGTTGACTCCAAAGGCGACTTAAGATACTTTTGTCCCGCCACACGCTCAGCCCCCATAAGCAGGAAGGAAATTTATGCGCGTTCTGATAACCGGCGGCGCAGGATTCATCGCCTATCACCTGGCAGTCGCATTGATCGCCAGGCGAGACGAGGTCATCCTTCTGGATAATTTCAACGACTTCTACGATCCCGAGCTCAAGCGGAAAAATGTGCGCGACCTCCAGTCGATGAGAGACGTGCCCGTTTACACCGTCGATATCCTGGACCGCAACAGCCTCCGGCGCGTGTTTGAGGAGACCCGCCCCCAAACGGTCGTTCACCTGGCCGCATGGGCCGGCGTCCGGCCGTCCCTGGAAAAACCCGAGCTGTACACCGCCGTCAACGTAACCGGAACCGTCCACATGCTGGAAATGGCCAAGGAATTCACCGCCCAATGCTTCATTTTCGGTTCCTCTTCGTCCGTCTACGGCGGCAGCACACGGGTGCCCTTCGCCGAAGACGACCCGGTCGACCGTCCGGTCTCCCCTTATGCGGCCACCAAGCGCGCGGGCGAACTCCTGTGCCACACCTACGCGAAAAACTTTTCCCTGCGCACCACCTGCCTGCGCTTCTTCACCGTCTATGGACCGCGCCAGCGCCCCGAAATGGCCATCCACAAATTCGCCCGCCTGATGTCCGAAGGCCGCGAAATCCCGATTTTCGGCCAGGGCGATTCACGCCGGGACTACACCTATGTGGAAGACATCGTCTCCGGCATACTCGCCGCCATCGAGGCGAATCCTCAGTTCGAGATCGTCAACCTGGGCGAGTCGCAGACCATCACGCTGCTCGGACTCGTCGAACACCTGGAACAGGCCCTGGGCAAAAAAGCCGCCCTGCGCTTTCTGCCCAATCAGCCCGGAGACATGGAGGTCACCTACGCGGATATTACCCGCGCGCGCCGGCTGTTCGGATACAGTCCGCAAGTGCCTCTCCGGCAAGGGATACGGTTGTTTGCGGAATGGTTTAAAAGCAGTGGTTAGTGGTTAGTGGTTAGCGGTTAGCGGTTGGTGGTTAGCGGTTGGTGATTACCGGACAGGCGTTGGCAATGGGAAAGGCGTTGTTTTTGCCAGCGCGTGTCGGCGTTGGTTCAGCGTTCGTCGGCGTTAAAAATGGAGAGCGCTTCTGACGACGCATCCAGAAAAGCTCCTTGCCTCTGTTGCCGGCACACGAAGGAATTAGCGAAGGAATTAGCATCACCCCAGGCTCTGCTGCGGCTGGGATGCCCACAGCCGCGCCGGTGAACCGCGAAGAGCGCATATTCGCCATCGATATGCTGCGAGGCTTTGCGCTGCTGGGAATTCTGATTCTCAACATTGTATATTTCGGACTGCCGGTCTACGCCTATCTCTTTCCGATTGTGGCCGGCGGTTCCTCCGGCTGGAACTACGCTGCCTGGTTCACTGCCTTCTCTCTGGGCGAAGGACAGATGCGGGCCCTGTTCTCCATGATGTTCGGCGCCAGCGTCCTTCTTCTCGTAGAACGGCTTTCCAGAAGAGGCGCCGCGGCCCAAGCCGCCGACATCCACTATCGCCGCATGCTCTGGCTCCAGCTCTTCGGTTTGCTGCACGCCTATCTCATCTGGGACGGCGATATTTTATACTTCTACGCCATTTGCGGATTGTTCCTCTATCCCCTGCGCAAATTATTACCCAAAGCCCTGATTGTTTCCGCCTGTGTCCTTTTTCTGTTCATTTCGGGACAGGGCATTTTTCGCTATGTCCTCGTACGCAATTTGCAGGCTGAATATCTGAAAATCGAGGGACAAAGAAAGGCCGGCAAATAGCTGACCTCCGAGCAGGAAGAAACAAAAAAGGAATGGATCCAGACCGCAGAAGAAGTCTTTCCCCCCGCCGACAAGCTTCAGAAAATGAATGACGCCCATCACGGCAGCTATTTCGACCTTCTGAAATACCGGGCAAAGAGCGTTTTCGAATTCCAATCATATCCTCTCTATTTCCCCAGCGTGTTTTTCGACACGCCGGAGATGATGCTGGCAGGCATGGCGCTGCTCAAAACGGACGTTTTAGGCGGCGGTCGACCCCGCAGATTTTACATATGGATGGCCGTGATCGGCTTCGGGATCGGGGCGCCAAGCCATGCCATCACGGGCTGGATGGTTGCCAGACAGAGCTTCAGCATTACGGCTCAGAGATTCGCGATGATCGTTAACGAATTCGGGCGCGCCGCAGTATTCGGCTAGTGTGCCACGCTCCTGCTGTTGCTTAAATTGGGCCGATGGCGCGGATTGACGTCGAGGCTGGCCGCCGTCGGCCGAATGGCCTTCAGCAACTATATTTTGACTTCCCTTATTTGCGCGATCATTTTTGACGGCTATGGCTTCGGATACTTCGGCAGACTCCAGCGATGGCAGCTGTATCTGGGAATCGGGGTTCTGCTCGGATTGGGCGTCAGCATCGGCGGGATGCTGGCCATGATGACGGTGCTCAATAACTGGTTTGTGGTCAAAAGACCCCTGGCCATAAGCATCTCCATGGCCTCAATGGGCTTTTCCGGCGTTTTCGTCAATCCCTCCATGATGGCCCTGATCGGCGCCGTGGGATGGAGGACCACTTACCTGATCCTGGCGGTCGCCGGCCTTGTATTCTGCGTGATTGTGCCCGGGCTGTTTATCAAGAACAAACCTGAGGATATCGGCCAGGTCCCGGACGGACCGGTTTCGGCAAAAATTGAAACAGTTAAAACCGGCAGACCGGTTCCCAAAAATCTTTATAAAACCCCTGTCGATTTTACAGCCCGAGAGGCTTTGATGACCGCGACTTTGTGGTTGCTGGTGGCTTACGGCGCGCTGCGCTTTTTTGTCATGATGGGGGCCTCGGCCCACATCATAGCCTTCCAGTTCGATATCGGCATCTCCGCCACCACCGCCGGGATGATCGGAGGAGTCTTCTCAGCCGTGATGGGCATCAGCCAGCTGGGAATAGGTTTCCTCGGGCTCCGGTTTAAAATGCAAACCCTGGTCGTTATTGCGGCGCTTTTTGGAGTGTGCGGGTTTTCCTTCCTGGTATTCGCGGATTCCGTGCCGCACATGCTCGCGTACTCCGTCCTGTACGGCATAAGCGCCGGCATCGGGTCCGTGGCGGTTGGAAATCTGTATCCGGACTATTTCGGCAGAAGCGAATTCCCGAAGGTCATGGGGTACACCATGCCCTTCAATACCTTCATCAGCGGTCTCGGAGTACCCTTCCCCGGATATATCCGGGACCTGTCCGGAAGCTATGTGCCTGCCTTCAAGGTATTTTTTGCCCTGCTTGTGCTGGCTTTTTTCTGCATTCTTTTTGCCAAGCCTCCCCTGCACCCGTCGCTGAAAGGCCGGGCGCAGGAAAAAGGCTGAATCTCAAGCGTCGCGACGCGGCGCAAACCAACTTCGCGACATAAAATAATTAGTTGCTGCTCCGAAAATAAACAGGAACTTATTCAGCTATTGTCGCATTCCCCTAATCCCTAATCAATCCGTGCGACGACGATGGAGTTGGAGAGCTCGTTGACGATGTAAGCGGTGCGGTTGTCGGGACCGATTTTGATGTCGGTCGGCCCGCGATCGACATCGAATGTCTCAAAAACCAGGCTCTGGAGATCCGCAGGCAGGAACGCAACCGTGCGCGAAGCGTTGTTGACCACAAAGACCCGCTTCCCGTCCGGACTCACCGTGACGCCGAAAGGCATCTTCCCGATGGGAACCGTGATCATGACCTTCATCAACTGCGTGTCGATCACCGAAAGATCGTTCGTGCGGCTGTTGGCGACAAAAACGCGTTTGCCGTCCGGCGTGATGGCCATGCCGTCCGGAGCTTCCCCGACGGCGATCTTGTGCTCCACGGATTTTCTGTCGGGGTCCACCACCCAGACTTCGTTGTTTCCCCCTATCACCACAAAGACCATCTCCGTCACCGGCGAAACCACGACCCCGAACGGCGAGATCCCGACCTTCATCGTCGCAATCACCGTGTGTTCGCGCAGGTCGATGATGTGAAGCTGGCCTTCGCGCGTCCGCCCGTAGTTGGTCACATACCCGCGATACCCCCGCGGGTCCACCGCCACGGAATTGGGATAGCCCCCGACCTTGATGTCCTCGAGCACCCGGAATTTCACCAGGTCGACTACGGCGACGGTCCCGGAATCCTTGCAGGCAACCAGGGCCGTCCTTCCCTGGTCCGCAAGCGCCAGGCCCAGGGGGGACAATCCCACCTTGACGCTCTGGGTCACGAGGTTTTTGTCCAGGTCCACCGCCAAAAGCTCGTCCGAGCCGTAGGAGGTCACGTACAGCGTTTTCCCATCCGGGCTGAGCGCGATGAAGTTGGGAGACTTGCCGACCTTTTTGATCCGGTAAGTTTCGGCCGGGCCGCTGAAAGCAGGCAGCAGAAGAAACAAAGACATCAGCAACAGGTGGACCGGCTGTCTTCTCCTCATGGTTCCTTCCTCACTTTGTGGCAGCGATCAGGCTGAAAATCCCGGAATGCGGCGATTCGGGGACCTTCAGGCCCTGGATGATGACCTGTCGAAAACCGGCCTTGAAAAACAGCTCGATGATCTCATCCCTGTCATAGTATACCGCAAGAGCCTCCGCGGGATTCTTTTGCACGTATCGGAGGTGCATTTTCCTGAGAAAAGAGGAAACGGAACTTCTGCCGGACCGGGGCTCCAGGATCTCGGCAAGGATCAGGTAGCCGTTAGGGGAAAGGATCCGCATCGCCTCCGCCAGATACTGCTCAGCGGGATGGCGGTGAAAATCGAAGATGGAAACCGCCAGATCGGCGTAACCGTCCTGCACGGGCAGGCGAGGCTCCTGGAACTGCCTGAACTCGATCGACTGGCTCAGGTTCAGATGCGAGGCCCTCTGTTTGGCGCGCTCCAGCAGCGTTATGTTGGTATCGAAGGAATAAATGCGCCCGGGAAACGTCTTCCGGCCCGCAAGCCTCAGCGCGAACGTCGCGGTGTCGGCCAGCAGGTCGATCACGCGCAACCGCCCGGTGTCGACCACGAAGTCCACGATCTGATCCATGGTCAGGTAGTAGTCCAGCCCCGTCCTCCAGCGGAAAAACCGCGCGACGCCTTCTTCGTATGTGTCGATCCTTGCCGGGAGGTTTGCCAGAAACGGCCGCGGCTGGGGCGTTGAAAAATCGAATTTTTTCTGTTGACTCTGCGGGGGATTTTCCCTTTTCACACGAGCAGCCCTAATCCTGATTCGAGATTCGAACTTCGAGATTATCAGAAAATCCCAGGCTTGGGAATGCTTGCCTGCATTTTAACGCTGACACACGCTGACAAAAAAATTATATAAATATTTTTATCGGCGTATGTCAGCGTGAAGTCAGCGTGTGTCAGCGTTATTCTTTTTCAGCCTGTAGAGGGAAAAGTACTCGGTTTTCAGTGCCATTGTATATGAGGCGGTCAGGCCGGGGTCCATGCGCAGGCGCTCCGATACCGCATCCCCGTTTTCCGCACACAGCCAGCCCACGGATTCGGCCGGGTTGCGGAGCGCCGCATGCCAGAAAATGCCTCCGCCCTCATTGTAGATAAACTCCTTCACCGGCAAACCCGAGTCGTAGACCAGGGGCGCCTGCCTGCCCATGTCGATCAGGATTTTTTTCCCGTCATAGTTTTCGCGCAGGTGCTCCATCACCGCCCGTCTCTCCGGCTCGATAAATTCGTGCTCGAGGGTTTCCCCCATCATGGGACGGTTCTCCCTCTCCAGAGGCGGCACCTGCACGCCCAGCACACACAGGGCCAGAAGCGGCCATTGGTAACGGTTTTGGGACCGGGCAATCATATACAGCACAAGCGCCGCAGCCGGAACAAGGAGAAAACCGGGACCCGGGGCGAGTCTTTCGCCGGGATTGACCCGGGGGACATACCCGCTGATCCAGGGCAGCGCCATGGCGGCCAGAGCGAGCAGCAGCATCGTGCGCTTCCGGGCCGCGTCTGAAATGAGAACCAGGCTGGCAAAAACGGCGACGGCGGGCAGAAGAAGGACCGAGTAGCGCAGCCGGTAGATCAGCCCCCAGTAAAGAGCGGAAATATTGATCAGCGAGGGGATCCAGAGCAGCAGAAGCAGCGCGCGCGCCTTCCATTCCCGGCGCTGCGCGGCAAACAACAGCAAACCCGCTGCGGCTGCCAGCAGCGGAAGGGTCGCCGCCATCTGGGACAGCTCCCCGAGATGGAAGAGCGCAGAAAGAAAAGGCCGCTTGTATGTCATGTAGGGATCCGGGTTCCCTCCGGCGACCCTAAGGAAAAAACTGTCCCCCAGCCGCCACAGGATGTACCCGAAATGCGCGACGGCGGGCAGAGCGAACACTCCGAGATACACCGCGGCGGCCTTCACAACCCTGCGCCGGGGCAGCTGCTGCGTCACGTAATCGATGGCCAGGAGCAGCATCACGCCGGCCAGGAAATACCAGCCTTCGTAGCGGCAGAAAGCGCCCAGGCTCGCCCAGACCGCCGGCATCCAGGGCAAGCCGGACCGGCCGCCGGCGCGCCACGCAGCCAGACCATCCACGGCCAGCAGGAAGAGCATCATATAAACCGGCTCGGTCAAAGGGCAGCTTTGCAGATATTCCAGGTTGGGATTGGCCAGCAAAATGACCGCCGCGAAAGCGCCCGCGGCCTGCGACCCGGTAAAGCGCAGCGAAATCCTGTACGTCAGGAAGACCGAAACAGCAAAAGATAAAACCGAAAGCAGGCTGGGCAGGAAGCCGGACCGGTACTGCGATTCAAAAATCACGAACGGCAGATAGAGCAGGTGAATCAGCGGGAGCCAATGCACGCCCATCTGGCTGTAGCCCGGCTCCAGCGAGTCCACAAGCCGCCGCGCCACCAGCAGGTGCGCTTTCGCGTCGTAGTGCGCCGTGGTCAACCCGTGCGCGTAGTAATAGACAAAACAGAGGAAGCCCGCCGCCAGGCCGGCCAGAAAGATCAATCGCCGGGTCTTCCGGTCCTGCTCCGGGCCCCTTTCATTCAGAAATTGCATCAGGGGTAAATCCTGTAGAGCGTGCGCGGGAAGGCAATCGTTTCGCGCAGGTGGCCCAGCTTGCAGAGCCACGACACCATTCTTTCAATCCCCATCCCGAAGCCCGAGTGCGGAACTGTCCCGTATCTGCGCAGATCCAGGTACCACTGGAAAGGTTCTATGGAGAGGTTGTGTTCCTTGAGGCGCTTCATCAGCAAATCGTAATCGTGGATGCGCTGTCCCCCGCCGATGATTTCCCCGTATCCCTCGGGCGCCAGCACGTCCACGCACAGGGCGACTTCCGGCCGCTCCGGATCGGGCTGCATGTAAAAAGCCTTAACCTCGGAAGGATAGCGATGCACCATGACCGGGGACGCGTACTGCTCGGAAACGATGGTTTCGTCCGTCCCGCCGAAATCCCCTCCCCACTGGATCTCCGATCCCGCGGCCTGCATTTTTTTGACAGCCTCGTCGTAGCTCAGGCGCGGGAAGGGCTTCTTGATTTTTTCCAGGACGGAAATGTCCCGCTCCAGCACCTCGAGCTGCGCGCGCCGCTTCGTCAACACACGCTCGACGATGAAACAGATGAGGCCTTCCGCAAGCTCCATCGTGTCTTCCAGAGTCGCAAAGGCGACCTCGGGCTCCACCATCCAGAATTCCATCAGGTGCCTGCGCGTCTTGGATTTTTCCGCCCGGAAGGTGGGGCCGAAGCAATAGACCTTCCCGAACGCGGCGGCCGTCGCCTCGTTGTACAGCTGCCCGCTCTGCGTCAGATAGGCCATTTGATCGAAATACTGCGTTTCAAAAAGCGTCGTCGTCCCTTCGCACGCGTTCGGGGTGAAAATCGGCGTGTCCACGAGTGTGAATCCCAGGTCGTCGAAATAGTCCCGGCACGCCTTGATGACTTCGTGGCGTATCTTCAGGATCGCGTGCTGCCGCGAACTGCGCAGCCACAGGTGCCGGTTCTCCATCAAAAACGCCGTGCCGTGCTCCTTGGGAGTTATCGGGTAGTTCTCCGCCAGCTGCAGGACACGGAATCCGCTGACGTCCATCTCATATCCGCCAGGCGAGCGCGAATCCTTGCGCACCTTCCCGTCCACCTCGAGGCTCGACTCCTGGGTGAGCTTGTCCAGCGCCTCGAACTGCTCCGGCGTGAAATTGCCCTTGAAGGCCACGCACTGCATGATCCCCGTGCCGTCGCGGAGCAGAATGAACTGAAGCTTCCCGCTGCTGCGCTTGTTGTATACCCATCCCCGCAGTGTTACTTCATTCCCCTCATGCGCACCCACATTCTCGATGTAAACAACTTCCATAACTAATCCTTTGCGATTTTCAGCACTCCGCTAATGCATGTAACGATGGAAAGGTGGAACGTGGAAGGTGGAAAGTGGAACATCCAGCACGTTCCACGTTCCACCTTCCACGTTCCACTTTCAACGTTCAACGTCTTCATCAAAGACCATGTGGCCGGGGGTGATGCCGCGCTCCCGGCAATACTCCAGATAGACGCCGTAGTAGCTGGATTTGATGAACTGCGACGGGCCGAAACCCATTTTGGCCGCGAGCGCCCGGATCTGTTCTTCCGATCCCTCGAATTCGGCGTAGTTGCCGGCCGGAGTCTCATCCACGGCTACCACGACGCCGTCGACTTCGAACTCCCTGCGGTATTTCTGATACCGGAACCACAGGCCCAGCCCAAGCTTCTCCAGAATGCGGTCCACCAACGTTCCGTCTTCCAGGCGCGTTTCCAGCTCTTCGCGCGCCTTGAAAATCCCCTCCCTGCGCGGCGGCCCCTTGTAGGTGAGAAAGGACTGATTCCGGGCAAACCGTATGCGCACGAGGCACTGCGAACTGCGGAGCCTCCCGTCGGGAAAGTCGAGCAGGTGATTGTCTTCAAAATGCCTGGGCGACAAAACTTTCGGATTATGCAGACCCAGCCGGCCGCAGAATTCATCCGGATTGTCGATCTGGATTTTGATCTCGGTTTCAGTGCCCAATGCCCCGCCCCAATCTCGTGCCCTGTTTACACCCGGTGCCGGCGCAAAACGACTCCGCACTCGCGCAGCAGCTCCAGCGAGCGCTGATTCATCGGATAGTCCTGGTTATAGACGACTTCAACGATGCCGCTGTTGATGATCATCTTGGTGCAGTGCAGGCAGGGGGCCAGCGTGGTGTACAGCGTCGACCCTTTCAAGCGCGTCCCGTAATAAGCCGCCTGGGTGATGGCGTTTTCCTCGCCGTGGCTGCAGAGGCACTCGTCCAGGGCTGTGCCGCTTTCGGCCATGCTGTTGCAGCGGGGGCATCCGCCTTCGTTGCAGTTTTTGGCGCCTCGGGGCGTGCCGTTATAGCCGGTCGATATAATCCTTCTTTCGTTCACGATGATGGCCGCGACCTTGCGCTTCATGCAGTTGCTGCGCGTCGCGACCACTTTGGCGATGCTCATGAAGTAGTCGTCCCAGGACGGGCGGTCGAAGCGGCTCATCAGCGAAGGCAGCATGGAATCCAGCCGGCGGTGCAGGTCCTCCAGCGTGCCGTTGTTATCCAGAACCAGGTCCGCTTCCCGCCGGGTCGCTTCGAGCTGCTGGCTGGCCGGATCGCCCGACTCGAGCTCGCGGACTTCTTCTGCGGCAAACCGGTCGAGAGTCCCAGCCGCGTTCTCCCTTCCCCTCTCGCGGCTGCGCTCGAAGCGGACCGCCTGGTCCGCCTCCAGGGCCATGAGCGTGAAATCCTTGCGGCGCCTCAATACCGAGACTTCCTGAGGATTGCGGATCGAGTCGACGACGTAGTTGCGCTCGATTCCCAGCTTGCTTAGAATCCGCTCCGCAAGCACGCCCGGACCAAACTTGCGCCTCAGCTCGTTGCCGGTCTCGATGAGGACCTCGCGGCTTATCTCCAGGCCCCTGCTGCGCACTTCCTCGCGTATCTCGTCCGAAAGAGAGTAGTACTCGAATCCGCGGCTTTTCAGGTAATCCGCAACCGCCGTCTTCCCCGAACCGTTCTTTCCCGTCAGTCCGATGATCATAGGGGAGGAATGTTAGCATAGTTCAGGGAATTCGGGTCAACAAGGTTGAACGTTTGAACGTTTGAACGTTTGAACGTTGAAGGTTTTAAACGTTTAAACGTTCTAACGTTCAACGTTTTTCAGTAGAGCAGGTATTCGGCGCGCTTGCGCAGAAACCCGCTGACGTCCTCTTGCCAGCTTTGCCGGATTTGCGAGAGGTGCGCCTGCCGTTCAATCATTTCGGCGATTCCCTTCCCGCCGGCCAGAATGTGGATCGGAAGCTTTTCGGACTCGTACTCGTAAGGGGGGTCGCGCCATTTGAAGGACTCGGGATACAGGGCGCGTGCGGCCGAAATCACCGCAATGCCGGTCAGATACGGTTCGAACCTCTCCCGGTCGGTGACGTGTATCTGGACCCCCCCACACATCTGCCCGGCCCATTTTTGAAACGTGGGCTGAAAATAAGCCGGACGGAACCATGCTCCGGGAAGGCGCTGCGCGTTCAGTCGCTCCGCAAAAGCGCGGCTGTCGACAAAGGGAGCGCCGATCAGCTCAAACGGCCGCGTCGTCCCTCGGCCTTCGGACAGCCCGGTCCCCTCAACCAAAACCGTTCCGGGGTAGACGGTGGCGGAATCCAGCGTCGGCAGATTCGGCGAGGGCTGAACCCATGGAAGCCTGGTCTCGTCGAACCAAAAATCCCTCGTCCACCCCTGCATTTCAACCACGGTCAGGCGGCAGCCTATTCCAAATTCCGCATTGAACAGGCGGGCCAGTTCGCCAGCCGTCATCCCGTGGCGCATGGGCAGCGGGTAGAGACCGACAAACGATCGGAATTCGGGGTTGAGCAGGTTGCCTTCCACGTCCGTTCCGTTGACGGGATTGGGCCGGTCGAGCACAATCATCTCTTTCCCGTAACGGGCGCAGGCCTCCATGCAGTAGGCCATTGTATATATAAAGGTATAGACGCGGGTCCCGGCGTCCTGCAGGTCGTACAGGAGCGCGTCGACGCCTTCGAGCATTTCCTCCGTCGGCCAGCGCGTTTCGCCGTAGAGGCTGTGGACGGGCAAGCCCGTATGCGGGTCCCGATAAAACTCCGACTCGACCATGTTGTCCTGCTTTTCACCCCTGGCGCCGTGCTGAGGACCGAATAGCGACACCAAGCGGAATTCTCCGCACTCGATCAGGGCATCCGCCGTGTGCCTGAAATCCGGAAGCACCGATGCCGGGTGGACCACCGCGCCCACACGGGCCCCGCGTATCAAATCCCGGCGATCCTTAAGAAGAACCTCGATACCCGGGCTCACCGCCATCGCCTCACCTCCCGCCCTGTTTTTTCTACCTATCTTTTTCGTGAAAACCGGTCTCCCTTATTTTTAGTGAGGACCGGTCTCCAGACCGGTCCGATGGGCGACTGACTAGTTTGCCCCCAATCGGACCGGTCTGGAGACCGGTCCTCACGAATTCCAAGTGCCTGTCCACTCATTACGCTTGACTTGAAAAAACCGTTATATTTCAATTACAAGTACTCGCGCTATGGAACATACGCTCGTTTTGAATGCTACCTATGAACCCATCAACATCGTGTCCTGGAAGCGCGCGCTCAGGCTGCTCTACCAGGGCAAGGTCGAGGTGTTGGCCGAATACGACCAGGAAATCCGAAGCATCAGCTTCACCATAAAAATGCCCAGCGTCCTGCGCCTGCTACGCTATGTAAAGATCCGCAAGCGGCTGCAGCACGTCAAGTTCTGCAGGGCGAACATCTACGCGCGGGATCACAATACCTGCCAGTATTGCGGGAAAAAGTGCTCCACCGACAACCTCACCTTCGACCATGTCATCCCCGTCGTCAAGGAAGGCGAGAAAACCTGGGAGAACATCGTCACCTGCTGCATCGACTGCAACCACAAAAAAGGCGGCCGCACGCCGGAAGAGGCCGGGATGCGCCTGATACGGCATCCCAAAGAGCCGGAGTGGGTCCCGACCATGCTCCACGTCACCATCGGATTCCGCAGCGCCCCGGAAACCTGGCGCGATTACCTCTATTGGAACGTTGAGCTCGAATCCGATATTGACGCCGGCTCACGCTGACAAGACGCCGACGAACGCTGAAAAAAATTTGCTTTTCAGACCCGGTCGGCTCTGTCGAAATTTATCATCACTCCGCGGATTTCGGGAAATAAATGCCCCGCCGGCGAAACAATAATACCGGCTGATTATATGTCGGAAGATCCAACACTTCATAATCCCGAATCCTTGATACGGTCCGCCATCGAGGTTACTCTGCTGCCCGGGGTGGGATATCTTGCGCAAAACCGCATCTGGAGGGCCTTCCCGGATATTTCCGCTCTATTCTCGGCGGACGAGCCCTCGCTGGCCGCGATGGGAATCCCTTCCGAGACACTCCCGGTGCTCCGGTCCAGGGCGTACCGGGCCATCGCCGCAGAAATTTTCGACTGGTGCGCCCGCGAGGGGTGCCGGCTGCTGGTCCGGGGACAATCCGGATACCCCTCATTGCTGGCTGAAATATTCGACCCGCCGCTGGTCCTGTACGCGCGAGGCTGCCTGGACGTCTTTGAAAATCCCTGCGTCGCGATTGTGGGCACCCGGAAGCCCACCCTATACGGGCTGCAAATGGCCCAGGGGATCGCCTCGGACCTGGGCGGCAGGGGCTTCTGCATCGTAAGCGGCCTGGCCCGCGGCATCGATGCCGCCGCGCACCGCGGCTGCCTGGACGCCAGCGGCAAGACCATCGCGGTGCTCGGCTGCGGCATCGACGTCGTCTATCCGAGGGAGCACCGCCAGCTCATCCATAAAATCCTGCAAAACGGCCTGCTGCTTTCGGAATTCATTCCCGGCTCCGCGCCATCGCCGCAGAATTTCCCCGTGAGGAACCGCATCATCAGCGGCCTCGCCTTGGGCGCCCTCATCGTCGAAGCCAGCGAATACAGCGGGTCGCTGATCACGGCCAGGCTGGCCATGGAACAGAACCGGGAGGTGTTCGCCTTGCCGGGAAACCTGACGTCGCCGCAGAGCTTCGGACCCAATTATCTGATCAAGCAGGGCGCAAAGCTTGTCCAATCCTGGCGGGATGTAGTGGAAGAAATGCCCTCGGAAATTCGACGCGAAATATTGATCAGGGAAGATACGCCTTGCCGAAAACCGGGCTTGGGACTATTGTCCAGGGACGAAGAAAGCGTCCTGGGACTGTTGAAAGCGGACGAGGCGGTGCAATTCGATAAAATATTCCGCGCCAGCGGCCTCGGCATCCCCGAACTGAGCCGATTGATGCTCCGTTTGGAGATGCAGGGGCATATACGCCAGCTGCCCGGCAATCTCTATGTGCGCATAGCAACACGTTGAACGTTGGAATGTTGGAATGTTGGAACGTTGGAACGTTGGAACGTTAGAACGTTGGAACGTTAGAACGTTTGAACGTTAGAACGTTGAACGTGTTAACGTGCAAAC
>CAYYTC010000010.1:0-19230 GCA_964474425.1 uncultured Acidobacteriota bacterium | reverse complement strand
GTTGGAACGTTAGAACGTTTGAACGTTAGAACGTTGAACGTGTTAACGTGCAAACGTGTTAACGTTCCAACGTGCAAACGTTTTAACGTGCAAACGTTCAAACGTTCAAACGTTCAACGTGCAATCCCGGGGCAAAATCTGGGGGCTATGTTAATTTTGCTTGGAATTTTCTTAGGCTTAGTATAGCTTGCGCGCTTCTATGGATAAGTCACTCGTAGTCGTCGAATCGCCGGCCAAGGCAAAAACCATCGGTAAATACCTTGGCAAAAATTTTATCGTCAAGGCCTCCGTCGGCCACATCAAGGATCTGCCCAAGAGCAAGCTGGGAGTAGATGTGGAAGACGACTTCACTCCCCACTACGCCGTAATCCCGACTAAAGCCAAAGTTGTCAAGGAATTGCGTGCAGCCGCCAAAGGCATCCAAGACATCTACCTCGCGGCCGATCCGGACCGCGAGGGAGAAGCCATCTGCCAGCACCTGTCCGAAGAGCTGTCGTCCAAATCCCGCAACATCTATCGCGTACTTTTCCACGAGATCACCAAAAACGCCATACAAGAGGCGTTCAAGCGGCCCGGCCGCATCAACCAGCACAAGGTGGATGCGCAGCTGACGCGGCGCATCCTGGACCGGCTGGTCGGATACAAAATCAGCCCTCTGCTGTGGGACAAGGTGAGGCGCGGCCTCTCGGCGGGCAGGGTTCAAACCGTAGCCCTGCGCCTGATCGTCGAGCGGGAGCAGGAGATACGCGCTTTCAAATCCGAGGAATACTGGACTCTCGCAGCCAGGCTGGCGGGAAAAGCTCCTCCGGAATTTAAAGCCTGGGCGCGGCTGCTCGACGGGAAGAAATGGGAAGTCGGCGACGGCGAAACCGCCAGGGGCATCGCGAGCGAACTCGAAAGCGTGCCGTTTGTGGTCCACGAGATACACCGGCGGGAAAAGAAAAAATATCCCGTGCCGCCTTTCATCACGAGCAAGCTTCAACAGGAGGCGGCCAGGAAGCTCAACTTTTCGGTCAAACGGACCATGGTCCTGGCGCAGAGGCTCTACGAGGGGATTGAAATAGGCCGGGAAGGCTCGGTCGGCTTGATCACCTATATGCGCACCGACAGCAGCCGCGTGGCTGAAAGCGCCCTGGAAGAAGTGCGCAACCTTATCCGGCGCGATTTCGGCGAAACCTATCTCCCCCACCACCCCATCTACTACAAATCCAAAAAAACAGCCCAGGAGGCGCACGAGGCCATCCGGCCCACCTCCGTCGAGCGCACGCCCGAAAGCCTCCGCAACGACCTGGAACCCGACCTCTGGAAGCTTTACGCCCTGATCTGGACACGCTTTGTCGCCTCTCAGATGAATCCGGCGGTCTTCGACCAGACCAACGTGAAAATCGACGCGGGAAGAGTGGAGTTCCGGGCTACGGGTTCCGTCGTCAAGTTCAGCGGATTTCTTGCCATCTACCAGGAGGCCAAACCCGATGAGAAGCCGGCCGGCCAGGAAGCCGTCGAGGAAGCGGAGGTCCTGCCCGAAATGGCCGAGGGCGAGACCCTCGCGCCCAAAGAGCTCCTGCCCGATCAGCATTTCACGCAGCCGCCGCCGCGCTACAACGAAGCCAGCCTGGTCAAAGCCCTCGAGGCCAAAGGGATCGGGCGGCCCAGCACCTATGCCACAATTCTGAGCACTCTGCAGGACCGCGAGTATGCCGACAAGCAGGACGGCAAGTTCTATCCGACCGAGATCGGCGAAGTGGTCCTCGAGCTTCTGGTCGCAAGCTTCCAGGAGATCTTCGATTACGAGTACACCGCCCGCATGGAAGACCACCTGGACCGCATTGAATCGGGCCGCGAGCCCTGGAAACAGGCGCTGCGGGATTTCTACGACCGTTTCGCCAAAAAACTGAAGGTGGCGGAAAAGGAGATGCGCGACGTCAAGGCCGAGGCCGTGGAAACCGACGTCGTCTGCGAGAAATGCGGCAGCAAAATGGTGATCAAATGGGGCAAGTTTGGGCGCTTCCTGGCCTGCTCGGCGTACCCCGAATGCCGCAACACGCGGGAAATCCCGAAGGAGCCGAATGGAGCGGAGCCGGCGCCGGCTCTGCCCGAAGAAATCGAGTGCGACAAATGCGGCAGGCCGATGGTGCTCAAGCGCGGACGCTTCGGCGAATTCATGGCGTGTTCCGGATACCCCGAATGCCACAACACGAAAAAGATCGTGAAATCGGCCCAGGACGTCACCGTCAAACACGACATACCGTTGAATGAGGACTGCCCCGTGTGCGGCAAGAAACTGGCGATCAAGCACGGCCGGTTCGGAGAATATACCGCCTGCAGCGATTACCCGGACTGCAAGTACATCAAGCTGAAGTCCACCGGCGTCCGCTGCGGCAGATCCGGTTGCGACGGGGAGATTGTCGAAAGAAAATCACGCCGCGGCAAAACTTTCTACGGCTGCTCCAACTACCCGGACTGCGATTTCGTGGTTTGGAACAAGCCTTTGCCGGATCCCTGTCCCCTGTGCCGGGCGCCGTTCACGCTCCTGAAAACCACCAAGCGCTCCGGCTCGGTCCGCATCTGTAACACCGAGGGATGCAAATTTAAAGAGCCCCTCGAAAGCGAATAAACGTTGGAACGCTAGAACGTTGGAACGTTCAAACGTGCAAACGTGCAAACGTTCAAACGTGTAACGTTTACTTGCGGGGGCAACCGGCATCGATTATTCTGGCAGAAATATTCCGGAGGGGATATGCGAGCTGCCCTGGCTGTCCTGGGAATCGTCGTGGTTTCGGCATGGGCCTGCGGGCAGTCGCCGAGAGCGTCTTCGGCGGCTTCCGCGCTCAGCGGCGAGCGGGCGATGGATTACGTCCGGGCCCAGGTGGCTTTCGGCCCACGCCCCCCGGGTTCCCCGCAGCTGCAGAAATGCAGGGAATTCATCGAAAAAGAGCTGCGGAGCTTCGGCTACAGCGTCGAGGACGACGCGTTTACGGCCGAAACGCCCTACGGCCCCATCCGCATGCACAACCTGATCGCGCGCAAAAGCGACGGCGCCCGCGGAGTGATCGCGCTGGCCAGCCACTACGATACCAAGCTGATGGAAGGGAAAAACTTTGTCGGCGCCAACGACGCCGGCAGCAGCACCGGGCTGCTGCTGGAACTGGCCAGGGTCCTGGCCGCAAGCAAGGATCCCGTGGACTACTGGTTCCTCTTCCTCGACGGCGAGGAGGCGTTCGTGGAGTGGAGTACCTTCGACAGCACATACGGCAGCCGGCACCTTGCGCGCCGGTGGAAGGAGGAAGGGATCGCCCCGAAGATACGGGCGCTGATCCTGCTCGACATGATCGGGGACAAGGACCTCGATATATTTTATGAAACCAACTCCACGCGCTGGCTGATGGACCTTGTATGGGAGACGGCGCAAAAGGCAGGCTTGAAAGACATCCTTTCCCCCATAAGGACGGCCGTGGAAGACGATCATCTGCCATTCCTCGACGCCGGGATACCCTCGGTCGACATCATCGACCTGAATTTCGGTCCGCAGAATTCCTACCACCACACCCTGGCCGACACGCTGGACAAAGTCAGCCCCGAAAGTTTGGAAAAAACCGGCAAACTCGTCCTCGCCCTCCTCCAGGCCCTGAATGCCGCCGGGAAACGTTGAAACGTGTAAACGTTTGAACGTTTGAACGTTTGAACGTTCAACGTGTCAACGTGTCAACGTGCCAACGTGCCAACGTTCAAACATGCAAACGCTCTTTGTGAATTGCGGCTAATGGGGCGCTATGATAGTATTTCGTTTTTTTGATTTCACGCCATGGGCATCCCTTCCCGAAAGGAGCTTGTATGAGGGTTTTTGAAAGCGATTCCATCCGAAACATATGCATCGTGGGACACGGCGCATCGGGAAAGACCTCGTTGACCTCCGCCATGCTGTTCGACGCCGGAGCCGTCAACAGGCTGGCGCGGGTCGAAGACGGCAATACCGTCACCGACTGGGAAGACGAGGAAATCGAGCGCAAGATCAGCATCAGCTGCGCTTTAGCCCACTGCGAGTGGAACAAGAAAAAGATCAACGTCCTGGACACCCCCGGTTACCGCCCTTTCCTGGCGGAAACCCAGCTGGCGGTTCGCGCCGCGGATGCGGCGGTCGTGGTGGTGGATGCGGTCGCGGGCGTGGAAGTGCAGACGGAGAAAGTCTGGGAATTCTGCGACGAGTATTCCCTGCCGCGCATCATCGTGATCAACAAGCTCGACCGGGACAACGCCAGCAGCGAGCGGAGCCTGGCGTCGCTGGAGGAAACCTTCGGACGCGGCGCGGTCCCCGTGGAGATCCCTATGGGCCTCGAGCGCGATTTCGTCGGGGTCGTCAGCATTTTGACGAACAAAGCCTACAGGTACGCGCGCGACGGCTCGGGAAAGTTCCAGGAAGAGGAAATCCCAGCGGAGTTCAAGGATGAAGCCGCGGAAAAGCGCGAGAAGCTGATCGAGATGGTGGCCGAGTCGAGCGACACGCTCATGGAAAAGTTCTTCGCCGAGGGAACGCTGGACCAGGCGGAGCTCATGGAAGGCCTGAAAAACGGCATCATGCAGCGAAGCGTCTGCCCGATTTTCTACACCAGCGCCACCCTCAACATCGGGATCGCTCAGGTCCTGGATTCCATCTCGGAGCTCCTGCCGTCGCCGGCAACCGTCGGCCAGGTGCGCGGCATCGATCCCAAGACCAGTCAGCCGGCCGAGCGCCCCATATCCGCCAAGGAACCTTACGCGGCCTACGTTTTCAAAACGATCGCCGACCCGTTTGCCGGCCGTATCAGCCTGATCAAGCTGTATTCCGGGGTCATGCGCTCGGACAGCACCTACAATAATCAGACCAAGGGCAAAAGCGAAAAGCTCGGCCCGCTGCAGATTCCGCAGGGCAAGACCATGATTCCCGTGGGCGAGGTCCACGCGGGAGACTTTTTCGCCGTGACGAAGCTTAGAGAGACCACGACCGGGGACACCCTGTGCGACCCGGCACACGCCATCGTTTTTGCGGGTGTGGAAGTGCCGGAGCCTTCGATCACGTTCGCGATCGAGCCCAAGAGCCGCGGGGACGAGGACAAGATCAGCAACGCCCTCGCGCGCATCGCCGAGGAAGATGCGGCGATCAAATACAACCGCGATCCCCAGACCAAGCAGTTGCTGCTTTCCGGATCGGGACAGCTTCACGTAGAGGTCACGGTAGCGAAATTGAGGAAGCGCTACGGCGTCGAGGTCATCCTCAAAACGCCCAAGGTGCCCTACCGGGAAACCATAAAAGGAAAGGCGGACGTGCAGGGCCGCCACAAGAAGCAGACCGGCGGCCACGGCCAGTTCGGCGACTGCTGGATCAAGATGGAACCGCTGCCGCGCGGCGGGAGTTTCGAGTTTGTCGATGAAATTTTCGGCGGAGCCATCCCGCGCAACTTCATCCCTGCGGTTGAAAAAGGCATTGTCGACGCGGCTGCGCGCGGCTTCCTCGCCGGCTACCCCGTCGTCGACTTCCGCGTAACGCTTTACGACGGCGGCTATCACCCGGTCGATTCCTCGGAAATGGCGTTCAAGATCGCCGGCAGCCTTGCATTCAAAAAGGCCATGGAAGAAGCCAATCCCGTCCTGCTGGAGCCTATCATGAACGTCGAGATCTACGCTCCCCAGGAATATGCCGGAGCCCTCACGGGTGACCTCACCAGCCGCCGCGGCAGGCTCCAGGGCATGGATACGAAAAGAGACCTGCAGATCATCAAAGCGCAGGTGCCCATGGCCGAAATGGTATCCTACGCGCCGGTCCTCACATCCGTGACCGGGGGCAGAGGAAACTATCACATGGAATTCTCGCACTACGACGAGGTTCCCGCGCACATCGCCCAGAAAATTATCGAGGAGTCCAACAAGGAAAAGAAGCAGGAGGAAGAATAGCCCCTTATGTTCCCCAAAATCCTGGACATGGGCCCCGTCACGATTCACACCTACGGCCTGATGCTGGCGCTCGCCTTCATTGCCGGCATCTGGGTAACGAGCCGAAACGCCAGGGAGGAGGGCATCCACCCGGATTCCATCTGGAATATGGGCCTCGTCGTCATTTTTTCGGCTCTCGTGGGCGCGAAGATTCTCCTCCTCCTGTCCGATTACCGCTACTATTCGGAAAATCCCCGGGAAATCTTCTCGCTGTCCACGCTACGTTCCATGGGAGTCTATTACGGGGGGTTGCTTCTCGCTCTGGGCGCCGCGGCCTGGTACCTGGTGAGGAAACGGCTCCCCGGCTGGACGGTCGCGGACCTCGCGGCGCCGGGCATCGCGCTGGGACAGGCCATCGGGCGTTTGGGCTGCCTGTCGGCAGGCTGCTGCTACGGCAAGCCCACCTCCATGCCGTGGGGCATCACCTTCACCAATCCCTACGCCAACGAGAATGTGGGCGTGCCGCTCAACGTGGCGCTTCACCCGACACAGATCTATGAATCCATAGGCGCGTTTTGCCTCTATCTGTACCTGATGTGGCGTTTGTCCCGGAAACACATGACGGGACAGATCATCCTGGAGTATCTGGCTCTTTACGCCGTGCTTCGATTTATCCTGGAGTTCTTCCGGGGCGACGAACGCGGCTATTTGCTTCACGGGCTTCTTTCAACTTCGCAGTTCATCGCTATTCTAACCATCCTCGGGGCGGGCGTCCTCTACTGGTTTCTGAGCCGCCGTCCCCGGGAAGTTCAGCAAAATTGAGCAACAGGACCGAAACGTGGATTGTGCCGCCCGGCGAGGAACGGATACGCCTGGATCAGTACCTGGTGCGCAAAATCCCCGGCGAGAGCCGTTCCCGGATCCAAAGCTGGATCCGAGAAGGCCACATCCGCGTCAACGGGCAGGCCGTGAAATCAGGGCACCTGACGCGGACCGATGACCGCATCACCCTCGCAACGCCCGAGCCTCAGCCCCTGTCGGTTTTCCCCGAAGCCATCCCGCTCGACATCCTGTACGAGGACGCCGACCTGGCCGTGATCAATAAGCCCTCTGGACTCGTCTGCCACGCGGGCGCGGGCGTGCGTTCGGGAACCCTGGTGAACGCCCTGCTGCACCGTATGGGGCCGCTGAATGCCGGTGATCCTTCGAGGCCCGGCATCGTGCACCGCCTGGATAAATTCACCAGCGGCGTCATGCTGGTGGCAAAGAACATTCTGTCTCACCGGCAGCTTTCCCAGCAATTCAAGAGCCGGCAGGTGCAAAAGGAATACGTGGCTTGCGTTTACGGCAAGCCGTCCCCTGCATCCGGAACTATCGACCTGCCCCTGGGGCGCGATCCCAAAGACAGGAAAAAAATTTCGACGCGGGCGCACCGGACGCGAACGGCCGTCACTCATTACAGCGTGCGCGAGAGCCTGGGGCCGCTTTCGCTGCTGGCCGTGCGGATCGAGACAGGCAGGACGCACCAGATACGCGTCCACCTGGCGCACAAGGGGCATCCGGTGGTCGGCGATGCTTTATACGGCGCCAACCGCAGCCGCAACCTTGCACCGGAACTGCAGGCTGCCGTGCGGGAACTGCAGAGGCCGTTCCTTCACTCCTTCCGTCTGCGATTCCAGCATCCCCGAACCGCAGAACCCATGGCTTTCGAATGTCCGCTGCCGCCGGAGCTGGAGGATTTCCGGAGAAAACTGGTGAATTACGCCGGCGTACGCTGACAGCGCGACTTGACTCGATTTGCGGGGCTATCTATAATCGAGTGGATGGTTGATAAACTCATTTAAGTAAAGGAATTGAAATGGCTTACCTGCGTTCCTTTGCGGTGCTGCTTGCGGGGTTGATTTTGTGCGCGGGACTCAGTCTGCGGGACGGACTGCCGGACCAGGACCCGGCCAGGAAAACGGCATCGGCGGATACAAAGCTTCCGGAAAGGGTCTCCGACCAGACCTACCGCGTCAGCGTCGATCTGGTGAACATCCTGTGCTCCGTTTTCGACAAAAATACCAAGTCCTTTATCACCACCCTGACGCGCGAAGACTTCAACATCTACGAAGACCAGCAGCCGCAGCAGATACTGAATTTCGCCCGCGAAACCAACCTGCCGCTCACGATCGCCCTGTTGATCGACACGAGCCAGAGCGTGGCGCCTAAGCTCCGGTTCGAACAGGAAGCCGCCATCAATTTCATTCAGAGCGTCATGCGCGAAAAGGACCGCGCCCTGCTCGTGGAATTCAGCTCCGGGGTGACTTTGCTGCAGGATTTTACCGACGACGCAAACAAGATGGCCCGCGAAATACGGAAACTGACGGCAGCCGGCGGAACGGCGCTTTACGACGCCATCTATATGACATGCGACGAAAAACTGATCCGCGAGGCCGGACGCAAGGCAATCGTCATCGTGTCGGACGGTGAAGACGAATCGAGCAAAGTCACGCGCAAACAGGCCATAGAAGTGGCCCTGAGGGCGGAAGCCACCATCTTCGCGCTCAGCGTCAGCAAAGGCGGATTCTTCGGCGTGGGAGGAGCCACGGAAGGAGACGCCATTCTGAAAGACATCACCTCTGAAACCGGTGGACGCCTGTTTTTCCCCTTCAAGATCGACGATCTGGAAGAATCCTTCCAGCAGATCAACCAGGAACTCAGAAGCCAGTACAATATAGGCTTCGTCTCGAACAACCCGGCGCGCGATGGAAGATACCGGGCAATCGACATAAGAGTCAGCGAAAAAGGGCTGAAACTCAATCACCGCAAAGGCTACTACGCACCCAACCGATAAAACGTTGAACGTTTCCACGTTAAAACGTTTCCACGTTGGAACGTTAGAACGTTAGAACGTTCAAACGTTCAAAACCATCCTCCCAATAGCCGTCAATTCCCTGGTGTAATACATTAGCATTTTCGCAGAAGTCAGCTTCATTGATACCTTTATTTGGGTGACGCGATTTTGATTTCAGTGGCGATTGTTGAGCAGGTGTTCGATCAGTTTTTCGGGTTTGCCGTCGAAAAAGCGTGAGACGGTGTCGTCTATCTGGTTCTGAATCGCCTGCTGACGGGAGAGGACCGGCCGGTAAATATAGGCGCGTCCGGAGCGCACATGGCTCAGGATGCCTTTGTCTTCCAGAATGCCCATGAGAGTCAGTACGGTGGTGTAAGCGATTGGTTTGCTTGCAGACAAGGTGCGGCACACATCCCTGACGGTAGCGGCGCCGCGGGCCCAGACGACTTTCATGATCCGAAGCTCCTGCCGCGTCAGAATGATTGTGTTCAGATCTTTTTTCATGGCCTTTTAAAATATCTATACGTTGTCATTCCCTCGGGGTTTCTCGAAAAATCCCAAAAACCTGGGACGGACTGGCGCTGACACACGGGCGCTTATGAGTTAAGATAGTTTGCGTGAAACAGACCATTCTTGCTCACTATCACGAAATCAATCTCAAAGGGAAAAACCGCGGCTGGTTTGAGGCGCACCTGGAAAAAAACGCCGTCTCGATCCTCAAGGGGCTGCCGCACGAGGGAGTGCGGCGTTTCGCAGGGCGGCTGCGGATCGGGCTTTTGCCGGATTCCCCGGCAGAGGAAATTGCGCGCAGGCTGCAGATGGTTTTCGGCATAGCCAACCTGGTGGTTGCCCGGGAAGTGGAAGCCAGCATGGATGCGATCCAGGCTGTCCTGTCGGAAATGGTCTCGGCAGCGGATTTTAAATCTTTCAAAATCGACGCCCGACGCGGGACCAAGAACTTCCCTCTCAATTCCATGGAAATCAACGGGCAGCTGGGATCGTTCGTGCAGCAGCTCACGGGAGCCGCCGTCCGGATGGACAATCCCGACGCGGTCTTTTTCGTGGAGATAGCCGGCAGCCGCGCGTTTCTTTACACCGCCAAAATCCCGGGCGCCGGCGGCCTGCCTTCGGGCACGGGAGGAAAAGTCCTCTGTCTGCTCTCCGGGGGCATCGATTCGCCGGTCGCCGCCTTCCGGCTCATGAGGCGCGGGTGCCGCGTCTTGCACGTTCATTTCCAAAGCTTCCCTCACACCACGGTGGAAGCGCAGGAGAAGGTCCGCCGCATCCTCGGGATCCTCTCGCGCTACCAGCAGGAGTCGGTCCTGTATCTCGCCCCCTTTGCCGAGGTCCAGCGAGCGATCGTGGCCTATGCCCCCGCTGCGCTGCGCGTGGTTCTCTACCGCCGGTTCATGATGCGCATCGCCCAGGCCGTGGCTCAAAAGGAGAAGGCTTCGGCGCTCGTGACCGGCGACAGCCTCGGGCAGGTTGCCAGCCAGACGCTGGAAAACCTGCGCACCGTTTCCGCCGCGACCACGCTCCCCATTTTCCGGCCTCTGATCGGCAACGACAAGGAAGAGATCATGCAGCTCGCGCGCGCGATCGGGACCTATGACCTCAGCATCCAGGCGGACCAGGATTGCTGTTCCCTGTTCGTCCCGAAACACCCCGAAACGATGTCGAGCCCGGAGCAGGTGGAGCGGGCCGAGGAAGGCCTGGATATACCGCAACTGGTCGAGTCCGCCATGAACGAAACCTCCCGTGAAATCATCGCGGCCGATTTTTCTTCCGCCGGAGAAAAAACCTATGGAACAGAACGAGAGGATTGAAGTGGTCCGGGGCGATATCACGCACCAGAAAGTCGATGCGATCGTGAATGCGGCCAACAATAGCCTTCTCGGCGGCGGAGGAGTGGACGGCGCCATTCACAGGGCCGCCGGGCCCGCCCTGATCGAGGAATGCCGCGCACTCGGAGGCTGCCCGACCGGAGCCGCCAAAATGACCCAAGGATACAAACTGCCCGCAAAGTACGTCATCCACACGGTCGGCCCCGTGTGGCGGGGCGGCAGCTGCGACGAAGACCGCCTGCTGGCCGAGTGCTACCGCAACAGCCTCAAGCTGGCCCGGGACAGCGGGCTGCCCTCGATCGCCTTCCCTTCCATCAGCACCGGAGTCTATGCTTTCCCGGTCGAACGGGCCTCGAAAATCGCCCTGCACGAAATCCGCGAATTCCTGGCCCAAAACGCCCTCCCCGAGAAGGTCGTCATCGTCTGTTTCGACGAATTCACCTGCCGGTCGTACGTCGATCAGATGTGAACGTTGGAACGTTAGAACGTTTGAACGTTTACACGTTGGAACGTTGGAACGTTGGAACGTTGGAACGTTGGAACGTGGAAGGTTGAAGGTTTAAACGTGTTAACGTGTTAACGTTCTAACGTGTTAACGTTCTAACGTTCAACGTGTAAACGTTTCCACGTTCCACGTCATTTGAAATTCGTCGCGCGGAACCCCATAATTAAGAGTGGTCCGCACAGTGTAAGATGTCGATGGAGTAGGTGGAACGACGTTCCGGTTTGATATGAAGGTTCACTCGCTGTCCAGCAGCCTTAATGGTTCCCCGGAAAACAGGGACTCGAAAGACAATCCGGCGGGCCGCGCGCCCCGCAAGCCGCTTCCGCGATGGGCGAAGCGCACCTTGGCGGCGCTGCTGATCGTGGTCCCCATCCTTTATGAAGTGCGGACGTCGGCGGTGCAATCCTGGGTGCTTTCGAGCTTTGCCCGGAAGATGTCCTACCACGTCGAGCCCGGCCCGAGTTCGATCATCGTTTTCCCGAAATACGGCCCTTTCAACATCCGCGCCGGCTACGCCCTGATACCCGAATTCGTGAGGCGTCTGCGCGAAACGGGCTTCGAGATCACCGCGCAGGCCCGCTTCTCGCCCGTTCTCAAGCGCGCCGTGCGCTGGGGCATCCTGCCTCCCTACCCGGAACCCGTCTCGACCCGGCTGAACATCTACGGTGTGGACAACCAGGCGCTTTTCAGGGCTCCTGTGGTCGGCGAATTTTTCAACAGCTTTCAGGACATCCCTGCGCTCGCGGTCCGGAGCCTGCTGGTGATCGAAAACCGGGAACTGGAGGAGCCCTCCGATTACCGGACCAACCCGGTGGTGGACTGGGAGCGGCTGGCCAAAGCCGCCATCTTTTACGCGGGTAATAAGCTGGGCCTGCCCCTGCCGGTCCAGGGGGGAAGCACGCTGGCCACCCAAATGGAAAAATACCGGCACTCGTCCGAAGGCCGCACCGATACGGTTCTGGCCAAACTGCGCCAGATGACCGACGCCAGCCTCAAGGTCTACCAGAAGGGTCCGGACACGCGCGAGGAGCGCCGGCAGATCGTCCTGGACTACTTCAACACCATCCCGCTGGCGGCGGCGCCCGGCTACGGGGAGCTGCACGGTCTGGGCAACGGTTTGAACGCCTGGTTCGGACTCACTCTCCACGACATTCAAAAAAGCCTCGCTCTTCCCGACGGCAATCCCGAGAAGGTCAGGGCTCTCAAGTGCGTGCTGGCCCTGCTGTGCTCGGTCAAGGCGCCGACCTATTACCTCACGCAGAACCGCGCGGCACTCGAAGAGCGTGTGAACTTTTTTGTGCGTCTGCTGGCCAAGATCCAGGTGATTCACCCGGAATTCGCCGGACAGGTCGTGGCGCAGCCCATAAAAATTTCCGTCCGCCCGCCCCAGATCGTCGTCACCTCATACGCCGAGCGCAAGGCGGTCAACGAGATACGATCCAAGCTCGTGCGGCTCCTGGGACTGCCCAGCCTGTACGAACTCGACCGGCTGCACCTGGACGTCGAGAGCACGATCCACCGGGAAGCGCAGAACAGCGCCATCAGCCTTTTCAAGAGGCTGCACGACC
Source organism: uncultured Acidobacteriota bacterium (assembly GCA_964474425.1). Classification (GTDB taxonomy): domain Bacteria; phylum Acidobacteriota; class UBA6911; order UBA6911; family UBA6911; genus UBA6911. The sequence goes on along the minus strand of CAYYTC010000010.1, from coordinate 6,573 downwards.
CGAAGTTCCTCGACTCGGCCGGGTTCCGGGGCCCGAGGCTGCTGGAATCCGGAGATCCCGAGAAGGCGATTTACGGGATGATGCTGTTCGAAAAGACCGAGCGGGGCAACATGCTGCGCGTGGTCACGGACAACCTCAACGGGCCCTTCGACATCAACACGGGCATGAAGATGCAGCTGGGCAGCACCGCCAAACTGCGCGTGCTGGTCCACTACATGGACATCGTCTCCGGCCTGCACGCCCGCCTCCACGGGCTGGACGCCGAGGAGCTGCGGCGCCAGGTTGAAGCGGCCCGCGACCCGATCACGCGCTGGGCGGCCGAAACGCTGAGCCAAAACAAAACGGACCTGAGCGCTTTCCTCGAGCTCGCCCTGGACCGGAAATACTCCGCCAATCCCGGCGAAGGATTTTTCACAGGCGGCGGCATGCACTATTTCGAAAACTTCGACCGCAAGCACGCCGGGCGCATCATGGACCTCCGCGAGGCGACCCAGTTTTCGGTCAACCTCGTGTATATCCGCCTGATGCGCGACATCCTGCGCTACTACGAAGCCCGCCTCCCCTACAACACCCAGGCCATCCTGTCGGATATCAATAATCCTATCCGGCTGAAGATGCTCCGGGAGATCGCCGACGGCGAGTCCAGGTACTTCCTCAACCAGGCCTATCGGGAAATGCAGAAGCGCCCGGCGCGGGAGATCATCGAGAAGCTTCTGGGCCGGAATGCGCAAAACGAACGGCACCTCACCATCCTTTTCTACGCCTGGAACGCGGGAGGCAGCGAGGAGGCGCTCGGGCGATATCTGGGAAAATACCTGGGCGCGGCCACGCCCGAGCAGGTGAGCAAAATGGCGAAGGCCTACGGCAATCCCCGGCTGAACCTCTCCGACTACGGGTACCTGCTCGGGATTCACCCGCTCAGGGTCTGGTGCGCCGGCCGGCTGGCAAAGGATCCCGCGGCGTCCTGGGAGAAGATCTGGAGCGACAGCACCGAGGCCAGGCGAATTTCCGACGCGTGGCTGTTCAAGACGCGCAACCGCGCGGCGCAGGATTTGCGGCTGCACACCCGCTTCGAGCAGGACGCTTTCAAGCTCATAACTCCCGAATGGAGGAAATTCGGCTTCCCGTTCGACAAGCTGGTCCCCTCGCTCGCGACCGCGATCGGAAGCTCCGGGGACCGGCCCGAAGCTCTCGCCCAGTTGATGGGCATGCTCGTGAACCGGGGCGAGATGAAACCTACGGTCCGCATCACCCGGCTGCATTTCGCCGCCAACACGCCCTACGAGACCACGCTGGAGCCCCCGGCGGCGAAATCGACACGCGTCCTGGCGCCGGAAGCGGCCCGCGCCATTCTGCCCGTCCTGGCGAAAGTGGTCGAAGGCGGCACGGCCGCGCGCCTCGCCGGCGCATTCAAGATCGGCGACAAGGTCCTGACCGTCGGGGGCAAGACCGGGTCCGGAGACAACCGCCGCGAATCGTACGGCCGGCGCGGCCAGGTGATAGCGTCCCGTCCGACCGACCGGACGGCCGTATTCGTCTTTTATATCGCGGACAGGTATTACGGGGTGATGACGGTTTTTGTCCCGGGCGAAGAGGCGGGAGACTACACGTTCACCAGCTCATTGCCCGTCGCCATCCTGAGGAGCCTCGCGCCCGACATCCTGCACCTCTGGCCCCACCCTGCCAAAGCCCCATCCAAGGAAGTCGCGCAAGCCGTATTTAACGCTGACGAACGCTGACAGAACGCCGACGCACGCTGAAAAAATTTTATATACATATTTTTTATCGGCGTATGTCGGCGTTAAAAAGCGGGACGGATGTCGCCTTCGCCGGTTTTCCAGTGCGGCAGCCAGACCAGCGTGACCCGGCGGACGGCGACGTCGGATTTTTTCGGAGTCTGCGTTATCACCTCAATCTTCTGCGCCGAAGGATCGGCCGACGCCTCCAGTGCTTTCGTCTCCTCCGCAAACTCCGCCTCCAGTTGCGCGCGCTGCTGGCGCAGCACATCCAGGTTTTCCGAAGCCGATTCGATATCGGCCCGCTCCTTGGCCGTCTGCATGCCCCGGCGCACGGCGGTCCCGGCGCGCCCGATGTTGCCGGAAGATAGCGTTTTCCTTCCCAGGAAAGCCCCGAGCAGGGTGGCGCCGATGGACACAGCGGTCTGAACGCCGGCCTGGCGCATGTCCGCCTTTTCCTTGTCCACGCGCTGTTCGGCGCGGCGTATGCGGTCATCCAGAGCCGAAATTTTCGTCGAGTATTTTGCCCTTAACGCATCGGCCGCCTTGTCGCGTTTCTCGCGGGCCGACTGGCCGACGCGCACCCGGAAATCGCCCTCGGATTCCCCCGGATTCGAAGTCAGCTTGAATTCCGGGCTGCGGTAGAGGTTCCTTTGCGCCGTGCGGTAAAGGAAATCCGCGAAATCCTTCCCCCATGCTTTGTAATTTTCCGGCTTGAATGCCGGGGCGGCCGGCGGGGAGAATTCCGCCGGAAAGACCGGCTCCTTTTCCATGCGCGTGTCGTCGAAAGCGCCGGGCTGCGATTCATCCCAGTTGACCGCGACGGCCGCGTCTGCGATTTCGGCTACGAAGATCTTGTGCAGGTCCTGACCGGCGCCGAAATGCACTTCGCCCACGCCGCAGGCGGCGGGCTTATACATGGCTTTTGCCCCGGACGGTTTGATTCCCCGGAACGGCACGAAAAATTCGGGCACCCGGGGCGGCAGACCGGGCCGCTCGGACGACAGGTTTGCCGCGGGCACCGCCGCAGCGGATACTGCCGCAGGCGCGGCGCCCCGGCCGGGTGCGCTCAATTGTTTGATCTGGGCCAAAGTCAGCGGCCCGCGCAGGTACGAAAGGCACCAGCGTGTCTGGAAGATTTCCGGGGCGTCTTCGTGGATATTTTTCATCAGGAAAACGCGTTTGCCGAGCGCGGAAAGCGACTTGCGCAGATCAAAGTCCCGGCCGGCGGCGCCGGAGCCTATGCCCTGCACCAGGCGGTCGATGTCCTGGGCGGTCTGGAGGCGCCCGATGAACCAGGTCCCGGCATTGGAGAGCGCCTTGTAATCCAGGTCGACGGGATTCTGGGTTGCAAGCATCACACCGACGCCGAACGCGCGCGCCTGCTTGAACAGCAGCATCAGGGGTTTCTTCGAGGGCGGATTGGCGACCGGCGGGAGATAGCCGGCCACCTCGTCCATGTATACCAGCGCCCGCAGGCTGGTCGTGCCGGGCTGCGAGCGCATCCACGCCACGACGTTATTGAGCAGCAGCGTCACGAAGAACATCCGCTCGGTATCCGGAAGATGCGCGATGCTGAAAATCGAGACGCGCGGCTTTCCTTCCGGCGTGTACAGCAGCCGGCCGACATCCAGCGGCTCGCCCTCCATCCAGGGCGCGAACCCGGGCGCGGCCAGCAGGTTGTTCAAAGCCATGGCGAGTTCGAAGCGGTCTTTGACGGGGAAAAACGAATCGGTGTCGAAAGCCCCGACGCGCTGAAAGGGCGGCGACTGGATGGAGCGTATGAGCGAGGCGATGTCCACATCCTGGTTTTGGCCCCAGTGGTATTGAATGATGGTGGAGATCAGGATGTGCTCGCGGCTCTTGATCGGGTCGCCTTCAATGCCGATCAGGCTCAGCAGCGCCGTGGTGGTCGAGGTGATGAAGTCTGCCGTCGCCTCCCGGTCCTCGAGCGCGGCCGCGGACGGGCAGGCGAAGCTGTTGAGCGCCGAAACGGATCTTCCGGAGGTGCTGCCGGGAGTATAAATGGAAAAATCCGCCGATTCCTTCAGCTTGAGGATGCGCTGCCCGTCCTGTCCCCATTGCTCCAGGCCCTTCTTCCATATCTCGGCCTGGCCTGCGGCGTACTGCTCCGGTGGCTGGTTGGCCCGCGCGGCTTCGTCGGCGTTTATCCAGGGCAGGAATTCGGCGGCGCTGAGACCGGGGAAGCCGAGCAGCAGGTTCCCCATGTCGCCTTTCGGATCGATGACGAGCGCCGGTATCTTGTCGATGGCGGCTTCCTCGAGCAAAGCGATGCACAACCCGGTCTTGCCGCTTCCCGTCATGCCCACGCACACGCCGTGGGTCACAAGGTCCTTGGAGTCGTACAGGATCAGGTCCTCCGCCGGCTTGCCCGATTCCAGGTCGAAGCGGCGCCCCAGGTAAAACTGCCCCAGCTTTTCGAAGCCTTCCATCATATCCCCCTATTGTTTTTCCACGTTTCACCTTTCACCTTCCACCTTCCACGTGAAAAGTGGAAAGTGGAAGGTGGAAGAAAAGCTAGCGCGCAAGCATATACGTCAGCTTCAGGATCACCGCGCGGTCCACCAGGTTGCCGGAAACAGAATCCCGGCGTTCGTTGTAGACGAGAAACAGGTCGCTCAACGGGTGATGAATGATGTTAAACCGGATATTGGAATTCCATTCGCGCGCGTCGCTGTTGTATTGCACGAGCGCATTCAGAAAAACAGTGGTCGAAAATGAGTAATCGAGGCGCAGGGCCAGAAGGTTGTTCTTGAAGTGCCCGTCGGGCTGAGGCAGCGAAATATTGTCGTGAGCGTAGTTGACCGAGGCGTTCATCTTATAGCTGGCCCGGAAGCTGGCCCCGACCTCATAGGAATGCCTGTATCCGCCGTAAAACTTGCCCAGGCCGTAGCGTCCGTTGCCGGATATGCGCCGGGAATTGTCGGTCATGCCCAGTATGAAATATTCATCGTTCTTGTACCAGCCTATGGGAACCTGGATCTGCTTTGCGTTGGAAATGGTGAAGGCCACCGGAATCAGTTCGAGTCTCGTTTCATAGCCGGGCTCGAGAAACGCGCCGTCCTGGAACCGGAAGGCGTAATGATAATTTATCTGCCTCGTATCCGTTTTCCCGTCCGCATTCAGTATGTAGTCAAAATGCACATGCGGGCTCATGCTCCGGATCCACTTGCTGACGGATTCCGGACGCCAGGCGTATTCGGGGTAGCCGGTGAATTTTCGAATTCCCTTTCTCGGGACGAAGCCCATCTCGTCCGTGAAATTTTCCTGAATGTCCAGGAAGGAGGCGCGCAGGTTGTAGGTCCGGTCCTTGTATTCGAAGCTGGCGCGCGCCGCCATGTTGTCCCGGTCTTTGCCCTCCAGCGGGCTGAAGGACTTCACCGCGTAACCGTTCAGAGTCACTGCCTGGCCGAACCGGAAATTGGCGTCGGCGCCGAATGTGCGGTTGAAATGCGGCCCCGCTTCTTCCTTGTTCGTCATCATGACGCCGACGTCGGAATTGGACAAAATATTCCGGCGCACGCGGCCCACGGCAAAGTTTGTGGAGCCGGTGCCTTCGTAGGCCTCCTGTTGCATGTCGAGAAAACCGAGTTCCCATCCGGATGCGCGGCCCGTAAGGCGTGTTCCGCCATAGATCGGGATAGGGGCACCGGAATCCGAAAGGCCGATGCGGCGGCTGAAGAAGAGAATGAGATCGGTATCCATCATGCCGCTCATCGGGGCTCCGCCGGGGCCAAACTGGAAAATGCCCGAGTTTTCGAGGAAGAAGTCGCGCTTTTCCGGGAAGAAGAGGTCAAAGCGGGTAAGGTTGATCTGCTGCTGGTCGGCTTCGACCTGGGAAAAGTCGGTGTTATAAGTAAAATCCCAGGTGATTCCGCTCGTCAAACCATATTTTACGTCGACGCCGAAATCCCCATCCTCGTCGTAGGGCTCCTCCCCGGTCTTGCCAAGGCTGCCCCTCACATAAGGCTTTATCTTCAGATTCACTCCGGGCTTGATGTCTTCCAGCTCTTCCACCCTGCCGGCGAGGGATACACGGCTCACGTTGTAGATGCGCGGCAGGGGCGACCAGTAACTGTCCTCGTTGCGCCCGTTGCTTCGCAGGTTGCGGTGAATATTGATGCCCCAGGTTTGAACGTCCGCGGAGCGGAATTTGAGCGTCTTGAGCGGAATGGATATTTCCGCGATCCACCCGGCGTCGGTGCGTGAGGTTTTTACGTGCCAGATACCGTCCCAGCTGCTGTTGATCTCACGCTCCTCGTTGATCATCTGGGCATCGTACTTGGCGCCCGCCGCGTTGGTCGCAAAGAGGTAGCCGTTGCGCTCGTCGTGGAACGTGTCCAGGATGATTTCAATCGCGTCCCCGGCGTTGGTGCCGAAGTCCTTCTTCAGCTCGTTGATCACGATTCCCGAAGGGCGGCTGTCGTGCATGAAAAGACCGAAATAGACATTGCGGCTGTCGTAGAGCATCCGGACTTCGGTTTGCTCCGAAGCGGGCTCGTTCGGGTGCGGCTCGTTCTGGATGAAGCCGCTCACGATGGGGGCGGCAGCCCAGGCCGACTCGTCGAGCCTGCCGTCGATATCGATCTTGTCGCTGATCCGGACTGCCTTCAGCTTGCGGTCCTGACGCGCGGTTTCGTAGTTGATTTCCGTTGGGGACGGGATCCGTCCGAACATAAGCAGCAGAGATAGCAATAGATACATTCAGCACCTGCACCTGGTTTTAGAAAGAAGTGATATTATCATGAATTTTTACGCTGACATACGCTGATGTAACGCTGACATACGCTGAAAAATCATATATAAATATGTTTTT
>CAYYTC010000009.1:0-91518 GCA_964474425.1 uncultured Acidobacteriota bacterium | reverse complement strand
CGCCGCGCGGCATACAGATCAAACTGCTGGACGTGCCGGATGTCCAGATGGAGGGGGACAGGCTCCTCATGCGTCGGGCCCTGTTCAACATTCTGGACAATGCGATCAAGTACTCAAAGGATCATGGAGATGTGCAATTCTCGGCTATGGCGCAGGAAAACGGTGTGCGCCTGAAAATCAGCAACCGCGGCATAGGGATCTCATCGGACGATCTTCCCTACATATTTGACCGGCTTTTTCGCGCAGACCGCGCGCGCAAACGGGAAGGCGGAGGGATCGGGCTGGGATTGTCCATTGCCAAGTGGATCATCGAAGCGCATCAGGGAACCATCCATGTAACCAGTAATTTGAACCAGGGAACAACCGTCGAGATTGAATTACCTTCAAAAATGTGAACGCGTGAAATCAGCAACCATGCATTGGAAGCTCAATACGAAAGTCCAAACACTCCGTCGCCGCTGACGCGCGCACGATGGAAAGGCACACAAATTTACCAACCAGGGAAAGGGGGTCGCAATGCTGAAGACATGGAGGTGGATCTGCGTCGGCATCCTAATCGCGAGAGTTCACGCCGGATGCATGACCGGGACCCAAGATACGCTGGAGGTCATGAACCCGCGGGGCAAGATTGCGCATTCACCCTATCGGGCGCCGAATCCGCGTATCGGCGATCTGTCGGGCAAGAAAATTGCCCTGTACTGGAATGGAAAGGCGGGCGGAAACAACCTGTTCGCTGCCATCGAAGAGGTTCTGAAGGACCGGTACCCCACTGCGGCGATCGTTCAATCCAGAGGCACCCATCAAATCTCAGATGAGATGGCCGCGCGCCTCGCCAAAGAAGTCGATATATTTGTCTATGGCGTCGGGGACTGAGGGTCTTGTACATGGAACGGCGTTGCCGTGGCCACGGTCGGCGGCTATGGCGGATCCGCAGGATCGCAGTATGGCGGAGGTGCTGTCGGCATCTGGGATGCGGAAAAAAATCATTCAGCAGATAGCGGAGGATGTTAAGAGAACCTAATCAGTTATGCTCAGCCTGCCTGGGCCAATGGCTTAAGCCCGGCGATGGCTGCCGCCTGCTTTGATCGGAGAGCGTGCCAAAGATCCCAATCCTGCTGCAGGCCAAGCCAGAAATCTGCACTCATTCCTGTTACCTGGGCGAGCCGGAGGGCTGTATCCGGAGTCACACTTCGCTTTCTCCGGATTATCTCGTTCAGACGGGGAAAAGAAACGCCAAGACGCACGGCAAAAGCGGATTGAGAAATTTGCAGAGGTTTAAGAAACTCCTCGAGCAACATCTCGCCCGGGTGCGTAGGAGGGACTTCGGTCGGCAATCGGCGTACTATGATCGGACCCGCTCGCATCCGCCTACGGATGATAGTCTGTGACTTCGACTTCGTCGGCATATTCACCCTCCCACCTAAAGCAAATTCGGTACTGATCATTTATGCGAATGCTGTGTTGGCCGGCCCTGTACCCCCTAAGTCGTTCGAGTTGATTACCGGGCGGGGCTGCCAATTCGCGAAGCTCATGCACTCGGTTGAGTTGAGTGAACTTGCGTCGCATCACCGGCCATAGCGCCGGAGGACACACAGCTCTCGCACGGCGGCTATCAATGCCGTTGAAAAGATCCGCCGTGGCCGCGTCCGCGAATGACCTTATCACGGCTTCTATTATAATGGATAACAGTCAGCCGGGCCAGCACGCTATTGCTGGTCGGAATTTTTCCCGATATTACTTCGCCGGCGCTTGTTGCTCCAGCTCCTCAAACCAGTTTGTGACGACGATGATCTTTGGCTGAGGGACTGTCCTTGGCTATAGATCTAGGCGCAGCCATCCTGGTCGACTTAATCATAGGAAACTGCTTGCCGTTGGGGTGCATGTCTCATGGAGTCATGATACCCCCCCTGAAAGAACCGGATAAATATGTCCCACGGAAAATCCTCTTCGGGTTCCCGTATTTGAAGGCCGGCTCCATCCCGACATCAACGCCCATCGTTGCATCTTCATTGCGACAAAACAGCTCCCGTTCCTTTTCAAAAGCCTCACTTTCAGGTCAAGATCCCACCGAATTCAATAAATGGGGCGATTTTGACCCCGAAGTTTATATAAGCCATAATCAGCAGTTGAAAAAGGGTGCCAAAGGAGGCATGTCCGTCGGGGAGGCTTATGACCAAAAGGGCAGCTTATGCGTCCTAGCGCGGCCCCGGGCCGCGCAAGGACGCATTGGCTGCCGTTTTGGGCATACGAAATTAAGGCTTTTAAAAGGGATTTTGGGCCCATCGGCGCGCACCCGTGCACCCTATAGGCAGGCACGGATCTCCGCTAATGTGCACGCATCTTCGCGGCAGAGCCAGACAACCGACACCCGGTTCCCGGGTGCAGGAGAGGAGTTTCCTTTCGGCAGAGTTCATTGGGACGCGGATTCAGTCCGGCGTTTGCATTGTTTGCATTCCCAATCCACTGAACAAATCTGAGATGCCCACCGCTAAACCCGCGAAGATCATCGACTCGGCAGTGTTTCCGCCTTCGAAGGTACGATATTTGTCGATCTCACAATCCTCAAAGCCGTAAACCATGATATTTGCCTGCCGCGGATCGGCGATCCAGTACTCCCGCACGCCCGAGAGCCTGTAGGTATTCAGCTTGTCGATCATGTCTTTGCTCCGCGTGCCATCCGAAAGGATCTCCAGGACCAGCGAGGGAGTGCCCATATAGCGCCCCTTTTCCGTGACATTGTTCGCCAGATCGCATACGACCAGCAAATCCGGCTGCATGACGTCGGGTTCCTTGATCTCCCGCTTGCGGAAATGCACGTCGAAAGGAGCGAAGTACACGCGGCACGGTTTACCCTGAAAGTATTTGTTGAAGATTAGATGCAGCCTGCCGAGGATTTCCTGGTGCCAGAGATCCGGCGAGGCCAACAGGTGGATCTCACCATTGATGAACTCCATGCGCAGGGTGCTTTTCTCGTATATCTGCATGAATTCTTCGTAGGACACTTTCTTGCCGCCATATTGATAATCCAGCGCCCTTTCCCTGACCAGGAAGTACTGCTCGATGTCCGTCACATAGGGAGTCAACCTGGCGATTTTTCCGCCGTTCCTGGTGATGACCACATCGTTTTGTCCTTCCACCAGGTCGAGGTACTTCCCAAGATTCTGCTTCAGTTCGGTCGCGCTGATCACAACGCCTTCCCGATATTTTGTGGATTCCATGCGGATCACCTCCGTGTTTCAGTGCGCCTTTATGTGCGAATATTGCCATATTGTCGTGTGACTGACCAGGGTACTTTGTTCGATTTGATCGGCTCTGTCGTGCGGTCCCTTTTTATCGCTTTTTCGCGCTCCCGCTGACAGCTGGATTCATGGCGAGAGGCTTTTGCTTATTTCCGTGGCTGTATTGCTTTGTTGCGGCTTTGCTGCTCCGGTCTATTCGGGGCGACATGCCCTTTCAGGCGCATACCGGCGCGCCGGAACAGCGGTCGTTCCGGTATCCGGGCCCAGGCGCAGGGGCAAAATGCAAAAAGTCTTTCTACCTCCGATCCAATATCATTTAATGTAATAGTCCAGCGCAGGAATCGGATTGTGAGAATTCAGCGCTGACGGCGGCTCACCGATGCATAGCCTGATAACCAGAGGAGGAAGTGTTCCATGAAAATCATGAGTCTTATTTGGATGGTGCTCGCGGGCGCGTTGATCGCCCCCTCGGCCGGCTTCGCGCAGATTTCCTGCTCCCGCGAAGGGTTGCAGCGCGCGGTCGATCTCTATCTCGACGCTCAGACCAAAGGCGATACATCCGGCCTGCCGCTGGCGAACGGGTTGGGCTATATGGAGAACATGGCGCCCGCCAATATCGACAACGGTCTGATTCAAACGCCGATGAAGATAGACTTCCACCGCAGCCTGCTTGACCCCGCAACGTGCCAGACCTTTACCGAGGTGATCGTCACAGACAAGGAACATCCGTATGTCCTCGGAACGCGTCTGCGCGTCAACCGTGACAAGATCGCCGAAATTGAAATCATCTGGGAAACAACGGGCTATTGGGGATTCAATGTCGACAACTACATGAAGTATTCGTCCACTGAAAAGTGGGACACGATACCCGCCGACAAGCGCGACACCCGCGCTACGCTTGTCTCCGCTGCCGGCGCCTACTTCGATGCGTTTCTCGAACAGAAGAAGGACCTGGTGCCCTGGGGTTACCCCTGTGTCCGGATAGAAGGCGGCATGTACACCGGCAAAGGCACTCCCCAGGACAGCTGCGATGTCGGCGTCCCGAGCGGCGTGAATATAGTGAATCGGCGGTTCGTGGTGGATGAAACAATCGGTTCGGTCGTCGCATTCTGCACGTTCGGCGCCGGAAGACCCACGGGCGGCAGCGGTGCGCCCGACTCTCACCTCTTCCGCCTGGAAAACGGCAAACTGCGGTATGTACACACACTGACACATCTGAAGCAGGCCGATTTCCAGGGTAAGCTCCCTCCGGGAAGCGCCCCCGGCCTGGGTCCCGGAGCGCCGCCGAAAAAGCAGTAGCGATGGATCCGGTGCATCGCAGCCGTAAGCCGAGGTGTTCCCGGAATCGGACCTTCAGCCCCTTTCCCCTTCCTGCGCTTCACGGCTGGTATGGTGTCGTGCCTTCGGCGCTCAGCGCTCCGCTCGCAGGTTCCGGAGTGCCGAAGGCCCGCCTCATATCAGCCTCCAACACGCTGGAGGCCGTGTCCTCGCCGGAAGCACCACTCCCGCAGCATCGTCGTGCCCATGCCGTGATTGCTGTCGCCCTGAGTTCTTCCGGCAGGTGAATCGTGGAGCAGGTCCCAGGTTTCTTCCAGGCGCTGCGAGGCGGTAACCGGGTATAATATTTCCTAGCGCAGCCCGGGGCCGCAACCAAATAATCGACACTGGCGATGGCCGCGCGCCTTCAGCTGTCAGCTTTCAGCGCTCAGCTTCAAAATATAAGCGCCAAAGTGCTTGATTCTAAAAGGGAAGGAAAACTTCTCACAAAACGCAAAGAAGTCGTAGATATAAACTTTATTCCTAAATATGTTTTCCAAGGGAGGCGTTCAAGCATGAATAATGACTGGGAATACAATCATTCAGGCGTTTTTACCAGAAATTTTGGGGAGACAGTTCAGTATTACAAAGATCTGGGGATAGCTGCCGACATTTCTTTGGCCGGACCAGCCCTGGATCCGACAGTGAACGCGGAGATCCTCGAATTCGATGTTGTCCCCGTGTTTGACATTCCCGAAGGTGAACCTTTCCTTTACCTTTTATATTTCGGCGATTTCGAGATGGAAGTGCTCCATGCCGAAAATTCCATTCCTCGCGGTGAAATGCTGGCCTACCGGGAAGGTTGCAACCATATCTGCATCAACGTACCTGACATCAATGCCGAGACAGAAAAACTGGTCCACAAGGGCATGCGCGTTATCCAGGACCTCCGTGTGAAAGGTGAGCGCCAGGAGGATTATCTGGATACCCGTGAACCCGGCCATATTCTTCTGTCGCTCAGGTCTCCCATGAGCGATGAGACGAAAAATAGGAAAGCCGCTGCCGGCATAGTTCCCTGGAAATTTATCGGTCACACCGCGATAGTCAAAGACCTGGACAAAACGGTCAAATTTTACGACTACCTGGAGATCGCCGACTTTCTGCCTGAGAAACAATTCGATACCAGGAAAATGTCTAACGTCCGGATATACGGCAGACCCCCCAAGGCCGAAGTACAGGCCAGGACGAGGAGATGCCGGATAGGAGATCGATTAATCCTGGAACTGGTTGAGCCGGGTCGATCCGACTTCATCTACAGAGAGACTCTATACCGCCGGGGAGAAGGGATCATGGACATCATGTTTTCGGTGAAAGACTTGAAGCAGGAAACGGCCAGGTTGACCGAAAAGGGCGTGCCCATGATTTTTTGCGGACAGCCTCAGGACGGCGGCGCGTTCGCGGTCTTCGATACCCGGACAAAGGGCGGAGATATCCTGATCAAGCTTATCGAGGAGTAATAGCGAGCAGGCAATGTATAGCTCCGGACGCGGCATTGCTCACCTCGAATTACGAGAGACGATTACCAATGACGAATGGAGATCTGAAAGCGCAAGCAGAGCATGCGATCGAAACAGCCCAGTGTCCCATGGATCTTTTTCTCATGTTTGCGTACAAATAATTCCATGGGGCTTGCTCCGTGGAGAGACTGGAGCCACTCCGGTCTCTTATGCCAGTTTCAATTGGTACCTTAGATAAGGCGATATCTTCTGATTTTGTATCGGGAGGTATATAGAATGGGTAGCGGATTTTAAGAATCACCGTCCATCGCCGCAGGAAGCACCCACTTCACTGCCAGGGATCCCGTCCTTGGAAAAAGCAAAGTGCAAGGAGAAGCCGCCGCGAAGGACTTCCGATAATTGAAGGTATGGCAGCGAGCTCACCAATTAACAATGGAAATATACAGGACGACAGTTTCATTTCCGCGCTCTGAGGCTTACGGATTAGCACCACAGATTCGCAGGGCTGCTGTTTCGATTTCATCCAATCTAGCCGAAGGGTGTGGGAGAAAAGGAGATGCTGAGTTGGCTCGCTTTTGCAGCATCGCAATTCTGCGGATGGCGGATTCATCGCCGCACCCCCAGGTGGAAGAAGAGGACGGATCTGCCTCCTCCTTGAGAACGTTGTCCCCTTTTATTGCGGCACTATTTCCGGCTTCTTTGGACGGGACTTAGGCGTAATCCCTTGTTCTTGACTTCCGCCCGGTATGCTACGAGCAGTGCTGCATAGTTTCATTGCCTTCAATGCTGGAGAATCCCGAACGGAATAGCCGCATGCTCGTCTCGTCTGGCGGGGGGCCTTTTCATAATGCTTATAATATTTTGTTTAACGCATGCCTTTTCAGCCGGCTGCTTCTGGGTTAGACAGCTTTTCAGCCTGGCCGCGGCCAGAAGGTCGCCTTTAAAATAAATGCCGAAATATGGTCCTATGCAGCCTTGTATGGTTTAACGGCAATCTTTCCTGAACATTGGCGCATCCGGGCGATATCATAGGCCAGCTGCATTCGCAGCAGATGATCCATATCTGGGCCGAAAGCTTTTTCGATGCGCAAGGCCATATCGGACATCCAGCAGCTCGAGATGCTCGCGCACGGAATCAAGGGACTTGCTTTGAGTCGGATAGGTAGCCTTCATGGGCGGGATTCCGGTCCGTGCCGGGAGGCCTTTGTCCTCAGGAGGAGGGGCGTAGCCCGTTCTCCGATATAATTCCGGCAGAGAGAGATTCCGAGTCGTTCCATATGAGAATCGATAATGTCCTTGCTGGATAATACGCCCTGGAAAATATCCGGCTGCATTGCAGTGATGAACCGGAACCGCAGCTCGTGATAGTCTGTGATCTGTGATGAAAGATACAGGGCCGCAACGTCTTGAGGATTTTCTTTGGATTCGCTCTGTTTGTGTATGCGGGTCAGGAACAGACCGTACGGTTTGAGATTTGAGGAAAGGATGCGGGCGAAATTCCGGTATCCTTCAGGAGTGGAAAAATTCATCCCGGAACGCCGGGAACAATACTATGGCATACGGGTTGCTCTGTTTCTGGGGGATATCGTGCTGAATCGAAGGTTGTGGTCAACGGACCCGGTCATCAAGGGATTGCCGGCGCTTTCCGAAGCGCTGGATGTGCCTGAGGAGCTTCTCGAAATAAGGGACCGGCTGGGCTTTGATTACGGGAAATTCGACTCTGTGGTACATCAGGGCAAAGTCCATATTATTGATGCCAACAAAACGCCCGGGATCCTGGCGTCGGGCGAAGTCAGCGCGAGTATTTGCGGCAAACTGGCAAAAGGCATTCTGAGCTATTTATGAACGCACACATAGGATCCGGAAGACGCAATGGCGATTGATGCCGCTCTGCTCCAAGTTCTTCAATGTCCGGCATGCCGGGGACGCTTGCGCGAGATCCGTGACGTTCTTTTGTGCAATTCCTGCGCGAGGGAGTATTCCGTTTCCGGCGGCATCCCTGACATGACCTTCCTGGGAACCGGGACCTCCGATGACGATCTCAACCGCATACAGGTTCTCCACGAATCAGAGGTACACGACCGGATGGCTGAGTCGCGTTACGAGGAGCAGATTGTCCGGATCTATGGAACGAAGACGCGGTTGCTGGCTCAAAGCTGGGCGGACAGAATCGCCAAAATGCCTCAACCGGTGCGAGTCCTGGACTACGGCTGCGGCACAGGCCAGGCGAGCCGGATCCTCGGGCGATATTGCCGGCCCTTGTTCGCCGTCGACATCTCAGCTGCCAGCGTGAAAAAGAACGTGGCCGATAACGGAGTGCTCGGCTGCGTCGCCAACGGGCTCTACCTGCCGTTCAAGGACCATGCCTTCGATGTCGTCTGTCTGAGCGGAGTCCTGCACCATATCCTGGACCTGGCTCGGGCGGCCGGCGAGATCACACGGGTGTCCGCAGGTTATGTTTTTGTTTCCGACATCATGCCGGGATCCAGCCCCGCCCTCCGGAGATCGTGGAGATATCCGGGAGCGGTTCCAAAGCTGCTTTACGGAAGCTGGGCTGTCTTGTGGCTGACAAACCGCGCCGTACGGAGGATTGGGGGAAAGGCATTGGCCGGATTACGGATGCCGAAGCCCGCCAAAACGGGAGTGCCCAGCAGGTTTGAAAAACGGATTGCTGCCGGAACCGCGGAGAAACTGTTTCTGGATAATGGTTTTGTCAGGGAGCGGCTGCAATACTGGACCAACTTGAGGTTCCCGGGTGATCCCATCCTGAAGCGATGGGCTACGCTGGCGCTGGTGAATGAGATCATTGGAACCCATTTTGAATTTGTGTTCCGACGGAATCTTTAGGCGTTTTTGTCAGCATATCTGTGCTAATCTCAGGCGGTTTGCCCACGTGAGCTGCCCTTTTGGAATCGGGATAATGCATGAAGGAGAAACCGGAAGCCCCAATGAAACTCGTTCTTTTTCTCAGCGCCCTGGGATACGGAGGTCTCGGACGGATCATGTCGGATGTCTCATGCAGGCTTCCGGCAAACGTCAACCAAACCATCGTGCTTCTGCAAGACAGGGTCATGTATCCCTATCGGGGCCGGTTGCGGATGCTGGGAAAAAACTGTCTCAAGCGTCTTCCCGTCAAAGGCTTGAGAATCTTCCTCAATGTACTGAAATTCCGAAAGATGATCCGTGAGGTGAATCCCGACGCGGTGCTTTGCTTTAATCACGATGCGCGGGCCATCAACTTCCTGGCAAAGATGTCCCTTCCCTGGATGCATTATGGAACCAGCATAGCCGTCCTCGGCATCGCGACGCAATACGAGAAATATTTCCCCGGATCGAGGAAACCCCTGCACCGGTTGCTGGTTTATATGCTTTTCAGGCATGCGGACAGAGTTATAGCCATTACGGAGGGGGTAAAATCGGACCTGGTCGCCGGTTTCAAGGTGAATCCTGAAAAGATCAAAGTCGTGTACGGCGCCGTGGATTATCAAAAGTCGGTAGAACTGGCATCGGAACCCGTCGACCATCCCTGGTTTTCCCAGGATGTGCCTGTTGTTGCCTTATCGGGGCGGCTCGTTTTTGAGAAAAATCAGCCCGATCTCCTCAAGGCGTTTGCCCTGGTGAGGGAGAAAAAATACTGCCGGCTGGCGTTGATAGGGGACGGACCGGAGCAGAGCGCTCTCCAGGCCCTGGCCCAGGCCCTCGATATTTCCAAGGATGTGCTCTTTCTTGGATATCAGAAAAATCCTTTCAAGTTTGTCGCCAGATCCAGTGTTTTTGCATTCCCGTCGCTGTTTGAAGCCCAGGGTCTTGTTCTGATAGAGGCCATGGCGGTCGGCTGCCCCATCGTTGCTTTCGATTGCCCGGTAGGCCCAAGAGAAATGCTGGCGCCGGGAACCGGCGGCTCGGTCTGCGGCGACAATATCGAGGAGGCCGCCTACGGGCTGCTCGTACCGACAGGAAATGTGGAGATCTTTGCAGCAGCGATCCTGAGGCTGCTGGATGACTCCCAATTAAGAGACAGGTATTCCCGGCTGGGGGTGGAAAGGGCAAGGCAGTTTGATCCTCAGGATATGGCGGATGGCTATTATCGAGTCCTGGCCGATTCCATCTCGCGGGTGTGAATACCTGATGTGGTGGTTAGCTCTGCAGACATCCAGGCCAAAGGGCCGGCTGCACGGTTCCCGGCGGTGAATTCTTATCCGCACAGCCCTACGGGGGCTGATTTATGTGCATGACGCAGCTATCATGGATCAAGACCCAATGATTTTCTGGCAACGATTTTCCCAGACTTTTTTCCTTAGCGGCCCTCCCATGAGACCTTCGGCAGAGGACCTTTCCAATTACTGGGATATTGCGAATGAATGGATTCAAAAGCGAGGAGCGCCTCGAGTTCTGCTGCTGGGAGTGACCCCCGAGCTTTATAACCTGCCCTGGCCAAAGGGTACGGACTTTCTGGCAGTGGATGGCTCCCAGGACATGATCGATGCGGTTTGGCCGGGGCCTGAAGATATCATCCGTTGCGCCAATTGGCTTTCTCTGGACCTTCCTGAGGGCTCACGCGATATCGTGCTGTGCGATGGAGGCTTGCACCTGCTCAGCTACCCACAGGGACAGCACGAGATTATCCGCCTTCTCCGGCGCACACTATCGCATGAGGGGATTTGCATTTTCCGCCTGTTTGCCCTGCCTGCACAAAGGGAGAATCCCGATGCCGTGGTACAGGATTTGTTGGACCGGCAGATCGGCAGCCTTGATATTTTCAAGCTCAGGCTAAGCATGTCGTTGCAGAGCAAACCGGGGGAAGGCGTGGAATTGGCCCAGCTATATAACAAGCTTGTCGATACAGCTCCAGACCTCGAAAAGCTTGCCGCAAATATTGGATGGCCTGCGGAGCACATAAAGATCTTCGGCTATTATAGGGATATAAAATACAAGTACTATTGGCTGACTTTGGAGCAAACAATGGATATGTTCTGCATGGATCCGGGCGGATTCCAGGCTCACCGGCTGAAGATACCTTCCTATAATTTGGGCAGGCGCTGTCCTACCATTGGCATGCAGCGCTGCTCCCGTGAAAAAACGGCGTGAGCCGCATGCAGGGAATACCTGCCGACTGAATTGTGACGAAAAGCATTGTTCTGATATTTCACGAGAACGAGAGGAACCGGGACATCCCCAGTTTTGCCATATGGCGTCTCGCTCAGATCTGGCGCAGAGATGGCATCCAGGTTCATGCTGTATTCGGCGTAAAGAAATATATCCCCGCGGACCTGGCAGTCCTCCACGTCGATCTCACGGCGGTTCCGAAGGAATATACGGATTTCGCGCACCGATATCCGGTCGCCCTTAACAGGGGCCTCACGGATATAAGGAAGTCCCTGATCAGCAGCAACCGTGTGGCTCCCGGTGATGGCTATGAAGGACCCGTCATCGTGAAATCAGAGCTGAACTATGCCGGGCAGCCCGAGCGAAAACTGTTGGGGAGTCCTTTTTCGAGGCTAGCCTTCCGGCTTGAGTGCCGGTTTCCATACAGTCGGGCTAAGGGCGGGGGCCCGGACCCGCATTTCAGGTCGCCAACAGATTACGTCATTTATGAAAGTCCTCGGTCTGTGCCCGGGGACTGGTTCCATAGAGACGACCTTCTGGTCGAAAAATTCATCCCTGAAATGAAGGACGGATTATTTTGTCTGCGGCTATATCACTTTCTAGGTGATCGCGGGGTCTGCATTTTGCGAAAATCCAGCCATCCCGTAGTCAATACGACGACAGTGACCCATCGTGAAGTGATAGAGCCACATCCGGAAATTGTGCAGCTTGCAAAAAGCATGGGATTTGACTACGGCAAATTTGACTATGTCATGCACGGGGGCAAACCAGAGCTTTTAGATGCCAACAAGACTCCCGGAGCGGCGAATACGGACGCGTTTGCAGCCATCTGTTCCGAGTGGGCAGAGGGAATACGGGCATATCTGTAGAAAGCTTTCCGCCCGGGGCCTCCGGCATTCGAATTCCGAAGTCAACGACATCCCGCGAGGCCGGATTCCTGGCCGCGAATCGCTCATTGCGGCGCTTTGGGGCGAAAACGCCCCCAGACGTATCCCAGCGCCGCCGCATAGCTGGCAAGCGCTTTCAGCGGCTTGAATCCAGGATGCCAGCCGGATTCCGCGTATGAGAAACCAAGGAATATGTGCGGCACAACCGCGGCGCTGCGCAGCAGCAGGTAAATCAGCGGCCGATCCTCGAACGGCCGCGCGCGTATGGGATCGCGCGCCACTGCCTGGGCATGGCCCAAACCATAGCGGAAGTGCTTTTTGAAAAGGGCAGGCATATCCGGAGGGGCCGGATGATAGACCCAAAGGTCCGGCACAAGCATCATGTGGTATCCCGCCCGGCCCAGGCGGACGAAAAACTCCGTATCCACACCCTGTATCAGCTTCTCGTCAAATCCTCCCATCTCGTCAAACAACGCCCGGCGCAGGGCGCAACATGTAGTGGTGATAGCGCAATAAAAGTAGTTTTCCGGACCGGGACGGCTTATTACGGGTGACTGCACGACCTGGTTTTCAATGCGGGTTACCTGATTTGCGCTCCAGCGTTGAAAGGCGCTGGAATCCGGAGGAATCAGGCGCGAAGCCCCGGTCGCGCCGATCGCCGCTTCCGAGATCAGCGGCGCCGCCAGTCTTTCGATGAGTTGGGGCTGACACGGGCGGGCATCGTCATCCAGAAACACCAGGATTTCGCCGCTGGTCCGCGATACACCCAGATTTCGCGCGCGCCCATTTGGCCGCACCCCCCGCACCACCTCGATTTCGCAAGGTGGCAGGGTCTGGGATTGGAGTACTTGCAGTACCCGGGGATCCGCATCGGATAATGTCGGAATGACGACACTCACTCTGGGCATAGATTCATCGCTTTAAGCGGGATCCGGCCACGGCAGATCCTTGCTGGTTTGGGAGGATGTTTATCTCAATATCCGCTTATTGAAAGAGTGCCCGCCCCGGTCCGGCCCCAATTCCCAATCCCAATTCCGATCCCAATTTCCAGTGCTGCGTGATCAGTTTGCAGCGGGCGGCTTCATGCGCATGTGAATCTCCGTGCCGCCCTTCTCAAAGCGGACTTCGTCCACAAGCTGATTGATGAGATAGATCCCGCGGCCGCCTGTCGCGAATATGTTCTGCCCGACGATGGGGCTGGGGATGGATGCCGGATCGAACCCCGGTCCAGGATCGCGGATAACAATAAGCATTCCGCGGGCATGGTCGCACGCGACGCAGCATTGGATTTGCTTGGAGGGATCGTTTGCGCTCCCATGTTTGATAGCATTGGCGAGAGCTTCCCACAATGCCACTTCAATCTCGAACTCGCGGCCCGCGGCGCAGCCCATTTCATTGACAACAGCCATGATTTTCTCGATGAAGGGCCCGATGGCACCAACATCCCCGGGCAGCGTTTCGTCCAGTTTTACCATAAGGTTGCTGCTGTCGAATTCGCAATGGGTAAAGGGTTCGCCCGACATGTCTGCTATCCCGCGTGTCGATCCTGAGCTGAGAGGACGCATATCCTGATCACTGCCTGCCCGCCAGCCATGCGGCGGTTCTCCGCCGCGATGCCTCAAAGCCCTGGAGTGTTGACCGCCAGAATCGATAACCTCCGGGATGCCGGGATTCAAAGATGCCTTGAAGCTCAGCTCCCATTTTTTGACATATTATAGTATGGCTTGGATCTCCCACATGCACCGAATTTGCATTCCTTTTTCTCAGTCTGGCCCGCCATTCAAAAAAACGGGACAACCTTTGGTAAAAAATGACCTGTTTTGAAATCCATAATAGCTGGGTTGGGAGGGTACGCTGACCTGCGTTTAGCGGACGCCGAGACACGCCGAAAAAATATCAACCTATAAGTTTTTCAGCGTGCGTCGGCGTTTTTGTCAGCGGATGTCGGCGTTGATCATTCGCAGGCACTGTGAATGATCGCCTGTTCGGGACAAGCCTGAACACAGGCGCAACACTGGATGCATCCCTCGATATTGACCGGCACGGCCTTGCCGTCCTTCACTTCATACACACTGGACGGGCACCCATCGGCGCAATCCCCGTGGCCGGCGCACTTATCGTAATCCACTTTTATATTCACTTCACCGCTATTCCATTCTTTAAGGTTCATATCTTCTCCAGATTAGTTTGGAAAATTCAGTTCCCAGTTCAGAGTTCCCAGTTAAAAACCAAAGTGCAGACTTCATGCCTCCTTTATTCTCAAACCGGCTTCTGGCTCCTGACTTCTGACTTCCAAACCCCCGAGCGCATCGTGTCATCAAGTGGTATGCGCTTGGGGATTTCAAGGGGCGAAGCCCCTTGATTTAAATTTAGCCGGGCACAACCAGCGGAATACGCAGCAGGGCCGATTTAGGAAGAGAAAGCTTCGGGATCAGGCGGACCAGAATCAGCTTTCGGGTCCCTCATACGCCCCCCGGGCTCCTCCCGTGTCCCTGGCGCCACCGTCCTGAATGGAAGCAGGCGCTTTGGCGCGCCATTTGTCGATGGAAGCCGACACGGCATAGTCGAAGTCGGCAACCTTCCACAGCGGGCTCGTTTCCCCGCCCACCACGAGGATGCTGATCTTTTCCGGCCTGTGGTACGGGGCGATCAGGGTATCGCCGGGGAGCTGCTTCCAGGCGGCGTACGGCTGCACACCGCTCAGTGCAAGAGGCGCCACCAGCATGTCGATAATATCGTTGCCCCAGAATTGGCCTGCCGCCATGCGGACATTCTCGGAAATCCATCGGCTGACATCGAGTTTGGTCTGAAAACCTTCGTTTTCCTTGAGATGCCGGGCCAGCATCGGGTCCAGAATCAGAATGGCGCCGGAATAAAGCGCCGGGAGCACCTGCATCTGTATTTTGATTTCTTCTCCCCAGGAGCGTTTGGCGGCGGCGCCCGAACCCTCTGAAGCCGGAGTTCGCAAAGCCTCAGGATTTAAAACCGCAGTAAGCATTGGACTCGCCATCAGACCATGCTCCTTTCATCGAAAACAATGCCAGATCGTTTTACCCCTATGCGGGAATTGCAAAGTGCTTGGAACCGCGGAGGGCTACCGGGTAAACCTAATGTTGCAAAGGACTTGCGCGGAAAACCGCCGGGCAGGTTCTAGCTTCCGGAACCGGCTTTGAGATCCTTCAGCTTTTCAGCAATCCGCTGTGCGTCAAGTACAGGATCGACATCCTTTTCTATCGCACGAATCCGCAAATCGGGGCCAATTACAAAGGTCCACCGTTTGGACATATTCACCACCGGCATTTTCGTTCCGTAAGCCTTGATGGCGTCGAGCCCGGGATCGGCCAGAAGGGTGAAGTTAAGGTTGTGCTTCTTTTTGAAGTCCGCAAGCGCTTTCACGTCATCGGCGCTTATCCCGAAGATTTCCGCTCCCAAATTGCGGATCTTCGAGATATTGTCGCGAAAAGCGCAGGCCTGCTTGGTGCAGCCGGGTGTATCGGCCTTGGGGTAAAAATACAGCACCGTCCACTGACCCTTGCGCGACTGCAGGTCAAAGCCGGATCCTTGATCGGTTTTCAGTTTAAAGACCGGAGCGGGATCGCCCAGTTTTAAATCGGAAGCCATTCCGGAGCCCCAAAAGCCTAAAATAAGAAACGCCATAATCGTTGCCTTTGCCATATCGCAAATCCCCCATGTTTGCGAAACTCGCTTTCAATATGTTTCAGGGACTTATAACATCGGGATCCGCGCGCTACAACCCATGCACCCTTGTGGCTGCCGCATTCCGGCTGATGGTTGATATCCCGGCAAGACACAGATATCTTCGCCTCAATCCCTTCTGGGCTTCATGATTCAGGACAGCCAACCCTCAACCACTTCCATAAACTGACAGTTCCCTGCAGATCCCATGCCGCTACAGAAAACCATCCGGCCCCGCAAACTGGCGATCCCTCGCGCGGGCTTGACGGCTGCACTTTGCCGATTGGCCGGAGACAAGGGTTCAGGATGGCCATCATCCAGAATTCAGGGTGCAAGGGTTCTGCGGCTGATTTTTAATCCCGGCGGGTTCTTTCCAGGTTAACGATTTTCGAGGGGCCGAATTTATTCGCGTTGAAGAAACGCATCAGCTTGGAATCCGTGGAGTCGACCAGCGTGCTGATTTTTTGAGCACCAAGGGAATTCAAATGATCGACAAACTCCTGGATCAACTGTTGACCGACACCTTTGTTCCGATAATCCGGATCCACCACAATGGTTTCCAGGGTTGCTTCGTGGGAGATGCCGTACTCTCCTATAAAAAGCTCCCCCATTATGAATCCAACCAGCGTACCATCTTCCTTCTCTGCAACGAGCGAAGTGGGCAATCGATCCGTGGATTGCACAAGCTCTTCAAACTTCAACCGGTAGTACTCCGGCCGGGCAACCTTGAGTACCTTCTCGTCAATCTGAACCACCGCAGCAAAGTCGCTGCTCCGCATGAGTCTAAACTTAAACGCGCTCTCGTTCATCGTGCTCCCCACTCCCTGGCAATACAGGTCCAATAAGGACATGCCTAAAGCCGGCTATTAAAGATGCCGGCGCTATTCTGGCATAGTTCGGCAGGATTTCGGAACTCAATAATTGAGACTCAGGGCGAACAGGGATTTCAGAGATGCGAGGGTTTGCCTGAGCTTGGAGGAGAGCGGGGCCATCTCCGTGTTGCTGCGGATGCTGATCCCGAGGAAATGGACTTGAAGGCCGGGGACTTCGTTTTGCCAGAAGGAAATCAGCATGGAAAGCGGTATGGAATGCGTGGAGTGGCAGATGGAATCGATTTGACCGGGCGGGTATAGGGCCCAGGCCCCTTCCTCGAGCGACTCATCGAAGACCGCATCCACCAGCAGCAGCGTTCCGCCGGCCATTTGCCGGATCCAGGACATCGCGTTTTCGACGGCCGTCCCGACTGCATGGGCCTGAAATCCTTCGCGATCAAGGGACTCAAGGCCCTCCGCCAAAAGGTGGCCGATTGCGTCATCTCCCCGCAGCGGATTACCTATTCCCAGAATCAGAAGCGGCCGGGTTTTCAAAATTTCCAGGAGCGTTTGCATGGCCATAAAAAAAGGCACCGGCCGCCCAAAATGAAAATTTCAGGCAGCCGGCGCCCGGAACAGTGCTGACTATTCTTAT
The DNA here is from genome assembly GCA_964474425.1 of uncultured Acidobacteriota bacterium. Taxonomy (GTDB): domain Bacteria; phylum Acidobacteriota; class UBA6911; order UBA6911; family UBA6911; genus UBA6911. Next base: position 74,349 of record CAYYTC010000009.1, on the reverse strand, counting down.
TCAGAAACAAGCCTTAGCGCGTCACGCGTAAAATTTGCGACCTCGAATTCCTCATCGAGATATATTGCGTCCTTGGGACAGACCTCCGCGCAGCGGGCGCAGTGAATGCACCGGTCCAGGTAAATAATCATCTGGAACTTCTTTACCGCCTTCTTACCTTCTTCCGGAGGCGGATCCGACGGGCTGGGCGGCTTCTGAACGATCTCGATCGCTTCCGCCGTGCAGTCGCGCACGCAGGCCTTGCAGCCGACGCAGAGGCCCGGTCTCATACGCGGAGTGCCACGGAATCCTTCCGCAATCCGGGCCTTAGTGTAGGGGTACCCCCGGGTTGCCGGTGTCTGGGCCAAATTACCGAGGAGTTCAGGGATAAATATTCCTGCTGCCATTTTAGAAGACTCCATTTCCTTTGAAAATGAGCACGATTAAGAGCTGCAAAAGGCTTGCGGGCGCAAGGTATTTCCAGCTGAAAGAGACGATCTGGTCTATGCGGATGCGGGCGAAAGCCGCTCGTATAACGCTTAGCAGAAATACGACAAAGGCCGTCTTGATGAGCAACTGCAGCCCTCCCAGCAATATCCCTCCCGGGAATCCGCCCAGGAAAAGAGCCGCGATGAAGGCCGAGCCCACCAGCATCAGTATGTCTTTCTGAAGCCGGAACAGGGCCAGCTTTTTCCCGCTGTATTCCGTAAGCGGTCCGCCGACCACTTCGGTCTCTGCCTCAGGGATGTCGAAGGGAACGCGCTCGAGTTTCGCCTGCAAGGTCAGCAGCGCAACTACAAACGCAAGCACCTGGATCGGGATGACCCACCAGGTGCTACTCGACCAGGTGAACGCCGCGATCTTCTGGATCTGCCAGCTGCCCGCAACCACCGCCGGCGTCAGAAGAGCAAGGAAAAAGGGGACTTCGTACGCGAACAGCTGTGTGAGAACGCGCGTCGCGCCGAGCAGGCTGTAAGGGCTGACGGAAAACCAGCCGGCAAGAAACAGCACCAGCGAGGGGATGGACAGGAGGTAAAGCACGACGATCAGGTCGCCCTCAAAGGAGTTGTACGGCGTGAACAGCCAGACGGGGATGTATAAACCGGCTGTCATTACGGCTGCCAGCCCGAGGACCGGCATCAGGCTGAACATGAAGCGGTCCGCGCCGGCCGGGACGATATCTTCCTTGAAGAAGAGCTTGAAGAAGTCAGCCACGGGCTGAAGCATGCCTTGATAGCCGGTGTACAGAGGGCCGCGCCGATTCTGCATGCGCGCATAAAACTTCCGGTCCATCCACTCCAGGAAAGTCGAAAAAACGAACTGGAAAGCAAAACCTGGGAAAACCAGGATATACAAAATCGGGCCGATGACTTCCATTGAATCCCCCCGGGACTAGAAACGAATCCCCTTGTTCTTGCCGTACCAATCGACGCCGTAGCGGCGCAGTTCTTCCCAGGTCGCTACCCGGGTGCCATTCCTGCGATCCCGGAGCACGATTGCCATACGATCCGTGCACGAAAAACAGGGATCGATGGAGGCAATCGCAATCGGGATATCCGCCACAAAAGCGCCGACGACGGATTCTGTAGCCGCTTCGAGGTTCGCCATCGTGGGGGCGCGGACACGGACGCGCTCAGGCTTGTCCGTTCCGTTGCCGCGCACGAAGTGAACGTCTTCCCCGCGAGGCGCTTCGTAGCGGCTTAAAGCCACCTCAGCCGGGACCTTGCGCGGCACCTTGGGCGCGACGATATCGCCTTCGGGCAGATTCGTCAGCAGTTGTTCGATAATCCGGCAGGATTCCACCATTTCGAGGACGCGGACCAGCACACGGCCTAAAACGTCGCAGTGGTCGTCCGTAATGACCTTAAATTCCATTTCTTTGTAGGCAGCGTAGGGATCATCCCGCCGTACATCGACATCCACGCCGCTGGCCCGGGCGAAAGGACCGACCACGCACATTTCGGCCGCTCGTTTTGCCGGCAGTTTGCCGACTCCCTGAATTCGGCCTACAAAGGTGGGCTCATTGGTGCCGAGATGGGCATAATATTCAAGCCGCTGTTTCAACGTGCCCAGCATGTCCAGGATTTTTTTGCGCTGGGCATCGTTAAGGTCTCGCCGGACGCCCCCGATGGTGTTGATCGCATAATTGACTCTATTTCCGCTGATTTCTTCCAGGATGTCCATGACAAGTTCACGGTCGCGCCACACCAGCATGAACATCGAATCGAAGCCGACTTCGTGGGCCGCGACACCCAGCCAGAGCAGGTGGCTGTGAAGCCGCTCCAGCTCGCATACGAGCATGCGCAGATAGGTCCCGCGAGGAGGCACTTCCACCTTCATAAGCTCCTCAACAGCCTGGGAGAAGGCGGTTGTGTGAGAGTGGGAGCAGATGCCGCAAACCCGCTCCAGAAGATAGATGCACTGGTAATAATTCCTGGATTCACAGGCCTTTTCAATGCCGCGGTGGTTGTACCCTATATTCATGCGGGCGCCGACGATCTCTTCCCCGTGGATGTCGAAGTCGAATTTGGCAGGCTCCTTGAGGAACGGGTGCTGGGGACCGATCGGTATTCGAAACGAAGAATCATCCATCTTATTTTGCCTCCTTGGCTATCTCTTCCGAATCGCGGCTGAATTGTACATCCTTTCGCAGCGGGAACACATCGGCCGGCCAGTCTTCGGGCACGGCCTGGCGCCGGAGGTCAGGATGCCCGACCGGAAAGATTCCAAATAAGTCCTTCAATTCCCTTTCGTAGACCATGGCTCCGGGGACGACTCCGGCCAGCGAGGGGATGCTGGGCCTTTCACGATCGATCTTCACCTGGAGCACGATAACCTCGCTGGACCCGGTAAACACATAATTGCATTGAAAAGCATCCCGTAGATCTTCGCCCACGATCACCGCCAGTTGAATGATCGAAAATCGATCGCGCAGCAAGCCGACAGCCGGGATCAATTCGCTGCGAGGCACCGTGACCCAAAAATGGCCCCGGGGTCCGAGCGTCACCTGCGAACCGGAGAATACTTCCTTCAGCCTGGCTTCAAAATCATCAGTCATCGATCTTCCTCTCTGCCTATGCGATTTTCTTCTGAAGGCTGCCGAGTAACTTGGCTACGCCGTCAATGAGGGCTTCCGGTCTCACGGGACACCCGGGGATATAAGCGGAAACGGGGACAACTTTCTCTATCCCCTCTAAAACATTGTAGCAGCCGCGGAATGCGCCGCCGCTGCAGGCACAGGCACCAACCGCCACCACGAACTTTGGCTCCGGCATCTGGTCATAGATACGCCGGAGGCGTTTGGCGATCTGCCTTGTAACCGCCCCGCTGCACACCAGAACATCGGCATGGCGCGGTGTAGCCTTCAGCAGGACGCCGAACCGTTCCAGATCGTAGTGGGGCATAAGCGCCGCAAGGATTTCGATGTCGCAACCGTTGCAAGCGCCCGAATTGAAGTGCAAAATCCAGGGAGATTTGACCCTGGCCCAGGTTTTAAACTTATCCAACATATGGCCTCTGCCTTAATAATGATACAGCGTTTCCTTTTCACTTGACAGCTTGACGCGCCCTTAATCGAAGTCTACGAACATGCAGGAAATGGAAGCAGCAATCGCCACCAGGTAGATCAGCGCCCGATATGCGCTGGCGCCTCCGGGCACGGTGGCAATCGTTAAGACCGCTACGTGCATAATGGTGAAGAAGATGGCCGCAATATAGAACTTCCTGTAGCCGAAATGGAGCTTTTCCGCTTGGTAGGATTCCCCGCAGGCATAGGGCTCATATTTGCCATCAGCGGGCGTACCCTTTTCCTCCACCAGGCGGCCCAAACCATACATGCCCACGCAAAGGAGAAAGCAGATCAGAAAAGCCACCGGCGGTGATAAAAGTATCGACCAATCCATTGTTATCCCCTCAGTTTCGATAAATGCCGGATGTCCAGCGAACGGTATATCTTCTGGGTCCGGACGGCCAGCGACAGCATGATGGCCGCCAGCACCGTCTCAACGATGATAAAGGTAACGATCAATGACTGTATGAAACCGATATCCTGGCGGACGATCCCGGCCGCGAGCAATATCAGCGTAATTCCCTTCGACACAACCTCCACGCCGATGATCAGACGCAGGAGATTGCGGTACAGGATCAGCATGTAAACGCCCATAAGAACCAGGAATACGCCGCAGCCCAGCAGGAGGAGGATCTCGTTATTCATTTTTCTTCTCCTTGGCCGTGAGGCGGAAAATGGAAAGGATCCCGAACACTCCGGCCAGGATCAGAGCCACCTGGCCGAGGATATCGGCGCTTCTTATTTCCCAGAACACCTTTTGAAACGACCCCGACGAATGGGGGACAACGGCAGCCGGCAGCACGTTCGCCACCCATCGGATCAGGAAGTAATCGATGCCGATAAAAATCATGGCAAAGAGCGGCACGAAGTAGGCCGGCAGCCGCGTCTCGATATTTTTGTCCGAATCCTTGGTCAGGCTGACCGTCGCGATGAAGAGCACCGTAATCAGCCCGGCACAGACGCTCAATTCAAAGACTCCCGCGATGTTGGCGCCGAATTGAAACAGAACCAGCGCCAGAATGGCGGAAATGGAAGCCAGGCAAATCGCCACATACAGCAGATCCTTGAATATGCAGCATCCGATCGAAAGCAGTACCAGCAATCCCAGGAGCACCCAAAGCAGCATTTCATTTGCCTCCAAGTAAAATAACGGCCGCCGGTTCCACGATTCCGCTGCTCACGGAATTAAAGAAAATCCCGCTCAGCAGACAGGCTGCAGCCAGCAGGATCACGGCGCAGGACATGGCGAAGGGCGCTTCACGGATGTCACGCCACTTTTCGTTGAGCTTTCCGAAAAACACCTTGCGCTGAAGGATCAGGAAGTACCCGAGCGTGAAGATGCTCACGAGTATCGCAAGGATGGCAATGACAGTCTGCCCCGCCGCCAGAGCACCCAGCACGATGAAAAGCTTGCTCCAGAATCCGTTGAAGGGCGGAACTCCCGCAATCGAAAGCGTGCCGAAAACGCTGGTGATGCCGGTTACCGGCATGCGATTTTCCAACCCGCCCATCTGCTCGATATCCCGGGTGCCCAGCCGGTACTGGACCGCGCCGCTGTTCAGGAAGAGCAGAGACTTGAACAGCGCATGGTTGAAGATATGGAACAGCGCGCCCACGAATCCGAGCAGGTTTCCCAAACCGAGCCCGATCATGATGTATCCGATCTGGCTGATGCTCGAATAGGCCAGAATCCGTTTGAAGTCGCGCTGGAAATAGGCCAGGATCGCGCCCGCAATCATCGACAGCGTCCCCAGGATCAAAAATATGCTGTGAACCTTGTCGATCTCCGGGAAAACATAAAAGAAAATGCGCGCCAGGGCGTAGACGCCGGCGACCTTGATCACGACGCCGCTCAGCATGGCCGAAATCGGCGCTGGGGCAGACGGGTGGGCATCGGGCAGCCAGGCGTGGAATGGCATCAGGGCTGCTTTAAGTCCGAAGCCGGCGATGAAGAAAGCCGCCGCCAGGAGGAATACTGCCGGCGGATTGCCGCCCTGCGCTGCCAGTATCCCCTTCAACGCGTCGAACTCAAGGGTGCCGGTGTTCAGATAAACGGTGGCGATTCCCATCAGTATCATCGACGTCGCGACGGCGGAGAGCAGCAGGTACTTGATGGCCGACTCCACGCCGTCATGCTCGAGACTGAAAGCGACCAGCACGTAGGATGCAATCGACGCCACTTCGAGGAACACGTACAGGCTGAAAAGGTCCCGCGTCAACAGCATCGCATTCAGGCCGAATGTCATGATCAGGAACAAGGCAAAGAACTTGCCTCTCCCTCCCAGGTGGCCGATATAGGAGGTCGCATAAATCATGCATGCGAACGCAACCGCGTTGACCACTATCAAGAACAGCAGACTGACGCTGTCCAGGGCGAACCGGGCTCCGAACGCCTCGAAACTGAGCCCCGTGCCGATTGCAGGTATCAACCGGAGGGTAAAGAGAAGCAAAAGCCCCGCCGCGGCGGCCGCCAGCGTATTCGCGACCCGCTTGCCTGCGCGGGATGCCCAGGGCATGAGCAGGACCGCGACCAGCGGCACCAGCAGGATCCAGCCTATGTATGATTCCATCATCAACCTCTGAACCAGAATCCAGGTTCTTTTGTAAATTCCCGACAGTCTCCGGGATTATGGATTTCTCCGGTTCAGCCCAGGAGGGCGGAGCCGAAAAGGAAAAACAATACGACTATGAAACCCACCACAGTCCAGCACAGGTAATTGCCGTACACGCCGTTGTGGGCACCGCTCAGCGCCGGACGAAGCAGCCAGCGGCCGCTGTCGATGACGCCGCCGGCAACCACATCGATCAACCGCTCGACATACCGGAAAACAAGCCGCGTAATGAATTCGACAACCTGGACGCCGATTTCGTAAGCGTCGAATTTCCTTTCCCCCGCCATGCGCAGGGCCGGGCCGAGCACAGGAGACGCGGACAACGGATTGAAGGCTTCCGCGGCGTTCTTACGGCCGCTGCGGGCGGCCGCATAGGTCAGGAACCCAAGAGTGTAAATCGCGAGCGATACAACGGTAAGCCGCGAAAAGTGCCACACGTTCCCCACCAAACCCGGCTCATGCGCGCCGGTCACCGCGCTCAGCAGCCAGTCCGAAGCCTGAAAAATGAACCCTCCGACCACTGCGGCAACTCCCATGATGGAAGCGGAAAGGACGCAAGCACCCTGGGCTTCATTCTTTCTGTTTTCTCCCGGAGCCCAAAGCACCGCAACCACCTTGGAAAAGACCGCCACATTCAGGACCGCGCCCAGAGCCAGGAGAACCAGCAGAACGATGTGCCCGCCTTCAAGCGTCCCCTCGAAGATAAGCTCCTTGGCCATGAACCCTCCGGTTGGAGGCAGCGAAATCGCGGCGATGGCTGCAAGGATAAACGCGGCCGCCGAAAGGGGCATGCTGCGGGCGATGCCGAGCAGCCGGTCCAGCTGGGAGCTTCCCGCCTTTTCCTCGAAGTTGCCCACCGAGAAGAACATGGCTGATTTGTAGGTGGCATGCGTCAGCATGTACAGCAACGCGCCCGCAAACCCTGCGGCCTCGGATACCGCCATGCCGCAGACCATGAAGCCGACGGGCGAAATCGCCGTCAATGCCAGCACCTTGCGCAGATCCTTCTCGATGAGCGCCGGCACAATCGCCACAAAGACGGTTGCGACGCCGAAGCAGAACATGGTGTTGCGAGCCACGGCATCCAAAACGAACATCCGGCCGGTCAGCACAAAGAGGAAGTAGATACCCAGGACCTTTTCCAGGGAGGCCGGCATGGCTGCGAAGCCGGGGGCAGGCATCACCTGTGCGGCATCCGGAATCCAGGTATGAAACGGGAACATTCCGGCCTTGGCTCCCGCTCCCAGAAAGATCAGGAGGAAAGACCAGAAGGCCAGAGGGCTCGACGCGATCTCAATCCGGGCATCCATGGAGTGACTTGGGACCAGGGTGAAAAACAACATCAGGCCCAGAATCATCAAGAAATCGCTTGCGCCCCCAATGATGAGAGCTTTGCGTGCCGCAGGCTCCGCCTTATCCCCGCCGCTGTGTATCATCAGGTAAAGCGCAACCAGGAACAGCTCCCACCCAACCAGAAGCACCAAAAGGCTGTCGGTCAGGATTACGGCACAGGTGGAAGAAAAGGCGATGAGCAGGGCAAACAGGTAGAGGTAAGGCCGCGCTGCCCGCGTCGCGCCGATCGAGTACAGCGCCGTCATGAGCTGGAACAGAAATACGAAACCGAGGACAAAGGTTTTCCAGCTGTCTGCACTAAAACTCAGGGTGAATGCACCAACCCAGGAATACTCCACTTTCGGCTCGGATGCGGATGCCATCCAGAATGCCAGCCCGGAGATCAGGACCGACAGGAGAATCAGGATGGCTCCGTTCCTCGGATTCCTTCTGAAGAGAGGCAGAATGAAAACCGCGACGACCAAAGGCAAGACGACAGGCACAAATAACAGCATTGAAGCGTTCATAACCTATCTCCACAGAAGGCTGACGACACCGGCCAGACGCTGTCCATCGGCGACCTCGGCCAGGCTGTAGGGCAGCTGCAGCAGAATTCCGCTCGCAACCGTCAAAACCGCCAGAACGGCAACCACTCCCACCATCACCGGGCTTCCCTCGTAATGCGATTCCCCTCGCGGCTGGCCCATAAAAACGACGTGGAAGCTTTTCAACATATAAAGGAGGGTGACGACGGCAGTCAGTATCGCCAGGGTGGCAATCGCTAGATGCCCCCCTTCCACCAGCCCGTTTATAACAAAGTATTTGCTGAAAAATCCGGCCATGGGCGGTATGCCCGCGATGCTCAGGGCGCAGATCAGGTAGCAGGCCGCGGTAACGGGCATTTTTTTATACAGCCCGCCCATTTTCGTCATGTCCTTGGTATGGGTGCCGTGCTCGATAATGCCCGCGCAAAGGAACAACCCGCCCTTGGCAAAGCCGTGAGCCATGATGTAGAGCAGCGCACCGATGTAGCCGAAATGCGTAAAGACAATCAGCCCGAGGAACGTGTAACCGATCTGACTGACGGTCGAATAAGCCAGAAGCCTTTTGATGTTTGTTTCATGGAGCGCCGCGCTGGCGGATACGAAGGCGCTCATCAGCGCGAATCCCAGCAGCCAGACCTGCGCTTCCGGCCGGATCACCATGCCGTTGCAGAACAGGCGCGCAAATGCATACAGGCCGATCTTCACCAGGATCGCCGCATGCAGCAGGGATGTAATGGTCGAAGGGGCAACCCCTGCATCCGGAAGCCAGGTGTGCAGCGGGACCGTCGCGCTTTTGCTGAATATGCCGGCCATGATCAGGATCAGGGTCGCAGTGCCGATTTCCTTCCCCCTGAGCTCGGCAATGTCGAAGGTTCCGTATTGCGTGAAGATCAGGGCAAAGCCGAGCAGCATGAATACGGCGCCGCCGAAGGTGATGAGGAACGCCTTGTCGGCCTTCCATATGTATTCGGGGTCCCTGAAATAACCGATCAGACGCCAGCAGGCGAGAGCGGAAATTTCCCAGAACAGATAGAGGAAAATGAGGTTCCGGGAGAAGACCAGCCCCATCATCGCGCCGACGAAAAGCGTCACGATAAAGTAATACTCCGGCTCATGCTCGGTATGCTCGATGTAGCCCAGTGAATAGACTGCAATAAGCAGGGCGATCAGCGAAGCGGTGAACGCCATAAATACGGCCAGCGCATCAATATTCATCGAAAACGCGATCCAGCGATATAGAGGAAAGGAGAGCGCGCCGGTCCGCCCGGAGAGCGCGGGAGCCAGCAGCGGCCAGGTAAGAACATGAGTGGCACCAATGATCAGGACCGCCAGCCAGCCGGTTGCCTTGCGTTGTCCGGCCCAGCCCGCCAGCGGAATAATCAGAGAACCCAGCAGGGGGACCAGGATGACCGCTAAAGCCTGCGATTCAATTCCCATACTATTCACACTCCAAGGCAAAAAAATGACCAAGCAAAAACTGGGAATTATAAATGGAAACGGAACCGCATTCCACCCCAATCTCAAAAAAATTTAATGTACTCTTGACATTTCAATAAGTTTTTCTTCTAACCGTAGTTGTTTGCCCGCCATGGGTTTCCGGCAGGCATTTCCAGGAGGCTTCCTATGGAGGCGGACTGGGAGAGGCGGACTGGGACACCCATAATTTTCCACCTTCCACCTCCCACTTTCCACTTTCCACCATAATCCCTTCCCTGCTTCCTGCTTCTAACCCGAATAGAATTTTCGTAAAATCGGGAATGAAGATCCAAGCAAACAACCGGAGGAAAATCGATGGCGGAATCAAAGTTCGGCAAATATATCGTCACGGAGGACCGCATGCCGCCGCAGCCGGCGGAGTGGATCAAGGCGATGGAGGACCAGGCAAAAGAGGGCCGGATACTGGACAGGACAATGTTGCTTGGGATTATGGATTCCATAGTTCCCGGATGCTCGCTTTTTGCGGGCTGCGAAATACTCTGGGGCCTTCCCGGAGGCAAACCCGTGGCGATCGAAATACCGCACAGCCACGACTTTGACGAGGTCATCGGCTTTGCGGGAACGAACAGGAATTATCCCCGCGATCTGGGGGGCGAAATCGAGTTCCCCATGGGAGGAGAAGTCCATACCCTAACAAAGACCTGCCTGATTTTCGTGCCGAAGGGCGTACAGCATTGCCCGGTGCTTTTCAAAAGGATCGACACGCCGATCTTCATGTTCGAGGCGGCCAACAATGCCGAGTATATAAAGAAACTTTAATGAGAATTTAAGATACTCCGCCTCCAAAACGCTTATATGCACTGACTCTTGCGCAAGTCCTCGGCATTCATCAGCGTTTTTTCAGCCTCCGTCGGCGTTACACGCCCCCGAGCTATCAGACCATTGCAGGACCTGAGCAACGCCGGGAATTACACTCTTGTCCAAATTGGCTTTCGATTCATGGGGGCCGATTCATCCGATAGCCTACCCATATCTGAGGAATGAAAGAGTTTTGGGACGGGCGAATTCCTTGAACCTCCAATAGTCCCCAACCGGGAACAGCGTCTGCATAGAGATACCGGCTTCGGCTCCAGCGATCGGGCTTCACCTTTCTCCAATGCAGAAAAGCATGGGCGCCCGCTATATCCCCGCCCGTCTGGAATCCCAGGTCGTTGGATTCAAAGCCGGGATTTGTGCCCCAAACAGCGGAATTGAAGAGCCCGTTCCCGCTCTGGCGGTTCAGGTTGACGCTTCCGGTCCATCCCCGGACCGACGTGGAACCGGCATGCAGGCTTACATGCCCGGCATCAGGACGCTGGAAATAGTGCTGGGGTGAATGCTCCAGCCGGTCGATGGCGGAAGCGCTGCCTTTTAGATAACTGCCCGCGAACCCGCCGGCGGAGTCCGACGCCTTTATGCCATGCAGTTACTTCGCAAACGTGATTCCGAATCCTGTAGTATAAAGAAAATCATTCGTTTGGCGGCCCGGCGCCGGCTGGCTGATATAGCGGTCGCTGAGCGCGATATTCCATGAAAGCCATTTAAGCAGCTGCGTGCTCAAACCAATATCGAAGTTCACGCGGTATATGCTCGTATCATCCAAATCGTTGAACATTCGGTAGCTTTGGACCAGGGAGGTTCTCGAGCCGAGCTTCAAAGAGTACTCGTCGCCCCAATACAGCTCCGCGGAATTCCGGACAAATGGCGTCGCGTAGCTGGACCGGTTGTACGCAGCTCCGGCGACCAGGTCCAGGCTGCTGGTCTCGGTCTTCCAGGCGTGATACCCCAGGCCTCCACCGATGACGAACCGAAGGTCCAGATCCTGGAACCGGTCGTATTCGTAATCGTTAAAGGCGCTTACGAACAGTCGTGAATTCAAGTTGTGGCCATAGCTGACTCCGCCGCGTACGGCTTCGGCGGTGTCCTCGCTCAAGCCTCCGATCCGGGCGGATGCCTGGATGAATCGGAAGTAGAGAGCGGTTCTGTCGGTGTTTGTCACCCTGCTGGCGTTGAGGCCGGTCGTGAAAGTCAGCGATTTGGCATTTCCGGCTGTGCCGGCAAAACCAACGGTTCCCGTACCTGCCCACAGATCTCCCCATCCGGGATGCAGCAATCGCTGGTAAGCCTTTTCCTCGTCATCGTTGCGGATAACGACGATGTCCGTCGGCGCCAGGTTGACTTTTGTCTGTGGCGTCGTTACTTCCGCTTTATCGCCTGCCGAGGTCAGGGTGCCCTGCAGCGCCCTGCCGTCCTGAAGGACGATATTGACGGGCTTTTCGGCCGTAACCGACTCAACCTGGTCCCATGGGATGACGACCACGCCAAAGTGCTCGGATTTAACCGTCAGGTTTTTATCATCCTTCTTGACGATGCTGCCGGTCACACGGTCGCCGTTTTTCAGCACTATCTGGTCTGCCCAGGCAACGGGCAACAAAATGCTGAATGCGAGGCAAAATCGCAAGAATTTAACGCATCTATGGAATTGCATGTCATTTCCTCCCCAATTGATGGCACGGATCCATACGCCAAAGCTTTAAACTGGCCGCAATATATATAGGCCATCCCAACAGCGGAAGCAAGGCAGGAAGTGGAGCCGGTCCGCGAAGGGCCCGGCGGTCCAGACGCGCCGTTTATCCTCGACCAACCGGTTCACCGGCGACGCGGGGCATAGACGTAATAGGGATGCACTGCATCATGCGCCCGGTAGTTTTGACGCAATGCCTGCAGCATTTCCGGCGTAAACCGTTCCCTTGCATTGTCAGACATGGTCTGCTGCTCGATTGGAAATTCAGTTATGACAAAGGAAAAGGTTTGGTTTTGGATTTCTTTCAGCAGGAGGTTCTGGTCCCAAATTCCCGCACGCGAAAGAGCCGTGAAATGAAATAGCTGGATGTAGATTTCTCCGCGGCTGAACAGGGCGAAGCTTCCCTGCTGAGAAAGAATGGGACCCGGCTTTGCACTCAACATCGGGTATATTTTTTTTGCCGCCCGGTTGGCGGGAATGTCCCACATCCCTTCCTCAAGGAAAATAAAAAGGGGGGCGTAGCATAGAAGCAGAAGAATTTGAATCGAGACCAGCGCCTCGCGGCCCTTTATTTCCGGCAGGCCGCAGGTTCGCAACAAATAAAGCAGAGTTACCACAAGCGATTCCAAAACATACTGGCCGTGAGCTCCGGTCCGTCCAAGCGAGGCCAGTGTCGCCGCCAGCACACAGACCAGATAGCAGTCCACAGCTTCCCAGGAACCGTTTCTGAAGCGCTTCCACAGGGCCGCCAACGCCAGGCCGATGAAAATCAGCGCCGGACCGGCATGATGAATAAAGACCGGCAGTATCTGAAGCGCATCGTAGGATAGGTTAGCCAGCCGGACCGTATCCAGGAAGAAATATCCGCCGGTTATCCTCTGCAGCCACAAAAATGGGATCAGTCCGCCCAGGCACAGCACTGCGAGATAGGGTACGAGCCAGCGCCGGTTCCGGAATACCAGATAGACGGCCATTGCCAGCGGCAGCGCTATCTGCGTCTGCTTGGTGTAGAAAGCCAGCACTGCAAACAGGGGGCTCAGGATGACCGTTTCCTTCCAGCGGTTGCGCAGGAAGAAAACCAGCGACCAGACGGAAAAAGCTACCGCCGTCATCTGAACATTGCTACGGGTTGAGTTGTACAGGAATGCAGGAATGAGAAACAGAAAAAGGGCCGCCCAGATTCCACCCGCCCCGCTTTTATTCCACTCCCGATTCAGGCGTACCAGGGCCCAGCCGATCGACAAAGCGGCCAGGAAAGACAGGATTCTGGCCGGGAGGAAACTCAGCCCGGTGAATTTCATGAGAAGCGCCGTCAGAGCGAAATAGAGAGGGGGGTAGGCCGCAAATGTAAACGGCGGCGTGTCGATGCCGCGATAGATGCTTTCCCCTTGGGCCAGGCGCCAGGCCTGGTTCAGGACCTCAGGGTCCGCATCGTCCCAGGAGAAATCGGGCCGCACGGAAACAAAGCACCAGGCCAGAAAGCAGATCGCCGCCGCAATCGGCATCCCTCGGCGCAACAGCGGGCCGGCGCGGGCAAGCCGGGAAGACGGTCTGACTGCGGGTATATCCCTTGCCCCTTCATTCCGCATGGTTATCCGGTTTGGGCTCCGGTGCCGCCAACCGGGCCGATTTACGCCAGTCGGACCTGAACTTCCAGACGCGCCAGCACGCTTCCAGCGCAATGGCCGCCGACATTTTGCTTTCCCCGGCCCGGCGTTCCGTGAAAAGGATCGGAAATTCCGTGTGCGCATAGCCCAGCCGGTCGGCCCTGAACTTCAGTTCAAGCTGAAAACTGTACCCATCGCTCCGGATGGTATCCAAACGGATGCTCCGAAGCACATCACTGTGCCAGCCGTTGAATCCGCCTGTAAAATCGGAGAAATCCGACCGGAGTATCCACCGCGAGTATGCGCCGCCGAACTTTGAGAGCAGTTTTCTGCCGGCACCCCAGTTGAGCGTACCTCCGCCGCGCACGTAGCGCGAGCCGACCACGAAGTCGGCTTTGAGGCCCAGCTCGAGCATTTTCCGCAAATCCTCAGGGTCGTGGCTCCAGTCCGCATCCATCTCGATCAAAAAGTCGTACTCCCTCGCCAGTCCCCACGTGAAGCCGTGGACATAGGCGCTGCCGAGCCCAGACTTCCCGGCCCGGGACTCGAGGAACAGCCTTGATGCCCCATCGGCGCCGATCAGTTCCCGGACTTTTTCCGCCGTGTGGTCGGGGCTCGCATCGTCAACGATCAGAACGTGAATACGGCTGTCCACATTCAGGACTGCCGGTATCAAACCGGCCACGTTATCCCGCTCGTTATAGGTCGGGATGATAACCAGCGGTTTCATGACAGATCGCATCAATGGAACCTTGCTCTCGACTTCCGCGTGACAACGGAATCCGTTATTCGTACCGCAGCGCTTCGACGGGATTCATGCGCGAAGCTCTTACAGCCGGGATCATCCCGAAGGTCAGGCCCACCAGCAGCGTCACGCCAAAGCCCGCAATAATGGCGACCGCCGGAACCTGGATTTCTATCGCCGGAGCGAAAAAATGGACGGAATAGGGCACGGCAACACCCAGCAGAATTCCTATCAGCCCTCCTCCACAGCTCAGGATCAGCGCTTCGGCGAGGAACTCGATCAACAGCACCCGGCGGAGGGCCCCGATGGCTTTTTTGACGCCGATCTCCCGGGTCCGTTCCGTGACGGTGATCAGCATTACGTTCATGATGCCGATCCCGCTGGCCAAAAGGGATATGGCGGCGATCACCAGAAGGACCACCGTTAATCCAAGACTGATCTTGCCCGCCGCCTTCAGGATGTCGCTGAGATTAAACACCTTGTAAAGCGACTGCCCGCGGTGACGGCTAATCAATAGCTTCCGGATATCCTCGGTGACCCGGGGCACCTGTTCCATGCTTTCCGCGGAAACACACATCTGATCGATCGTATCGGCCTGTTTGAAATAGCGCAGTACCGATATTGGAACTATGGCGCTGTAGTCGGCTATTTCCGTCTGGCCGAAGGTGTTGCCGCGCTCCCGGAAAACCCCGATCACCATGAAGCGAAGCCCATAAAAGGTGACATAGCCTTTATAAAAGGGATCGCTCTCCAGACTTTTGGCCAGGAGCTCCGTCACCAGGCAAACCTTGCTGCGAAAACGCTGGTCGTTTTCATCGATAAATCTTCCCCGCAACACCTTGAGACTGCGCACATGCTGATATTCCGGGGTTGTGCCTATCAGGTTGACAACCCGTGCGACTCCGTCCAGGGATACCGTGGGGTAACCCAAAATCTGCGGAGAGGCGTAAAGCACCCCGGGAACCTTTGTCCGGACCGCTTGAACATCGCTATCGTTCAACCGGTCGGCAAGAGCCTTTGTACCCACAGACGAATCCGCGTCCTCGTGGTACACAAATATAATGTTGGATCCGACTCCGCGGATTTGCTCCAGCGTGTAGTCCCTGCCGCTGATCCCGGCTACGACAACCAGAACCAGAGAGGCTGTTCCCACCACCATGCTCAAAGAGGTTAACACGGCGCGCCCCCAGTTGCGCAGCAGGGCCTGGTGAGCGGATCGCAATACTTCCAATACGGGCATCAAGTTCATCGTGTTCGGATGTTGTACGGATACCTTCGAGCTCAAACGGTAAAACTCAAAGATCGCAGGGCCCAAGGGCTAAAAGCCGCTGGCTTCGCCGTGGTTCAAAACGACAGAGCTTCCTTCCGGGATGCCCTGCACTATTTCAATTCCCTCCGGTGTCGCGAGGCCCAATTCCACGGATTTCAGGGCCGTGCCCTTTGCTTCCGACACCATGACCGTGGGCCGTCCATTGCGGTTAAAAACGGCGGCTCTGGGGATCACGAGCGCATCTTTCTTTTGAGCCGTGACAATCTCGACTTTAACATTGAGGTTTGGCATCAGCTCCGCCGGATCGCCATCCAGCGCGCAGACGACATGCCCGACGGATCGGTTGTTTAGCGGCACAACCTGTTTTGCCGGTTTCTCCACGATCCCCGTCCATTTGCGATCGGGCAGACCATCCCACTCGACAAACACCCGCTGCCCTTTCTGTATTCTCCCCAGGTCCGGCTCGTCCACATAGGCCCGGAGCTGTATCCTGCCGGGTTGATAGATTTGCGCGAGCAGCTGACCTTTGGTTACATAAGCGCCCGGTTTAATCGAGAGCGCATAGATCAGGCCGCTCCGCGGCGCAAGGACGGATTCCATCCGGAGCTGCTGCTCCAGCATTTCCACCTGTCGGGTCAGCTCGGCGATTTTGTCCCGTTCCCAATTCTTCTCTTCAGGCGAATACCGCTCGTGCAAATCCAGCTTCTTCTGCTTGAGAGATTCCAGGCGAAGCTGAAGTAGGTCGCGCTGCTTCCGAAGATTCTCGACCGCCATTCGCGTGGCGGCTCCCTTGGAATAGAGATCTTCTTCTTCGCGTAAATCCTCATCCTGCTGCTTCAATTGCATTTCAGTTTCGGCAATGGATGCATCCAGGGCGGCTATCTCCTCTCTCGGAGGTCCTGCCGTAACCGCGCGCGCCTGACGCCTTTCCTGCAGCAGAGCAGTCCGGGCCTCACCCAGCGCCGTCCGTATCTGTTCGGATTCCAGCTTCACAAGAAGCCGGCCCCTGTCAATTCCAGATCCTTCCGGCTGCGGGACCAGAGCGACGATACCATCGATTGGGGCATAGATTTCGCTGCGGTCGGCAGGTTCAATGATCCCGTTCGTGCTCACCACGACCCGGATCTCGCCGCGGGCTGCCGTCGCCAGGAGCCGCTGAGGAGGCTCCGGTTCCCGGTTCAGGAGATATATCAGAAAGAAACCACCCAGCAGGGCCAAGATGAGCAGAGGGATCAGGATATGTTGTTTGCGCGCCATAAAAGCCTCTAAATCCCGAGTGTCAGCTTATAGATATATCCCAAACATTGTGCGACGGCCATAACGAACTGCGGTTCAGTGGTTTCGAACCAGCACACGGTGCAGCACCTTAAGGACCTCGGTCCCGCCGGGAGTGAATTCGCCCGATCGGGCATCAGGCACCAGGGCGTATACGCGGCCGGCGGAATGCCAGGCTGCCCGATACTCCTCCTGCGACAGGACGACCTTCGGCGCGTCGGGGTACTTCATACCGGGAAGCAAGGCATAAGCCGTCCCCCCGGTAACCTCCACCCGCAACGGCTGGTAAAAATTCAGAGAATTGGCGGATTCATAGTCACCCACAACCACAAAGCGGTCGCCGGGGCGCGCTTCTCCCGCTATGGCCATCCCGAATTTCCTGGAGGAAATCAAATCCTCGCAGATGCAGAGGCTCCACTGAACCATGCCGCAGACAACAACCATGACAGCCGAAAGGCATATCACCGCCGGCATCCGCCGGTGATGCGTCTCGAGCCGGAGAGCGGCTGCAAAGCCGATGGCCAGAGCAAGAACTGTCACGGCGGCAGGCTTGAGCAGCTGTGACATTATGGCCGGAGGCATCTCCGCCATGATGCTGAAGTCGGTTTCATCCAGGCGGTTCGCGGGGCCCGTTGCCGCGGATTGCAGGCCGTGCCCCGATGCAAGCCAGATGCCCGCAACGGTTCCCAACGCCAGGGCCAGAATTCCGAGAACGGCCAGTCCGCGGAATGCCCACACCAGGGATCTGCTCTTGCCGGCCCTGCTCAAAACTCCGGCAACCAGGAGCGAAAGGGCCGGCAGCGCAGGAAACGCATAGTGTTCCAGTCTGCCCGAAATCGAAAAAAAACCGAGAATAACCGCGGCCCAGGTAACAGCCAGCCTTGTAAGGATAATCCGGTTCCTATCCTCATATTTTCGCATCTCCGCGAAAGCAGCCGGAAGGAAGGCCGTCCAGGGAAAAAGCCACACCAGGAGGAGCGCCCAGAATGTCACAAGCGGGAGCGACCAGACCACAGGAGGTTCGCGCTTGCCGAAAAAGCGCAGGAATTGCTCCCCGACAAAGTAAAAGTTGAGGAATCCGGGATTTCGTACAGCCGCCAGCCAGTGCCAGGGCACTGTTATCAAAAGAAACAGTAGAATTCCCGGCCAGAGATAGAGCGTTCTCAAGCGGGGACGTTCGCGCGAAAGCAGGAAAAATACGACGACGATGCCCGCGGGAAAGACGATCCCGATCAGGCTTTTGCACATAAATGCCCCGGCTGCCGATGCGTAGAAAAGAAGGGCGTGGCGCATGGGATGCAGCGGATCCAGATACCATTCCAGAAATGCATACATGGCAAGGGCCAGGAACAGGACCAGCCAGACATCGTGCAGCGTTTCCCGGGTAAAAAGGCAGGTCCCCACACAAAACACCGTGCTCAATCCGGCTATCAGTCCCGCTCTTTCTCCGGCCGTTCGCCGCCCGATAAGGATCACGATCCAGACAAGCCCAGCCACCGCAAGTGCGGTCGGCAGACGCAGGGCAAATTCGTTGACGCCGAACAGCCTGAAGCTGACAGCGGTCACCCAGTAAAGAAGCGGCGGCTTCTCGAGAAACCTGACCCCGTTTGCGTACGGCGTCACCCAGTCGCCGTGCACGGCCATGTTCAGCGCCGCCTGCGCATAATACCCTTCGTCGTAGTCGATCACGCCGCGGCCCGCTGACGAAAAGACATAAACCACGGCCGTCAGAAGAATCACGGCCCAAAGAGAATGCTTTTCCCAAGCCCAGCCTGAATGTACGACTGTTTGCATAAATGAACGACCTCCCAGGCTATTCCAGAATCAGGTAACGCCGACATACTGATAGAAACGCTGATATACGCTGACCCATGATGCCAAGGTCGGCCCGTGTCAGCATTAATATCAGTAATTAATAGCCCGCCTTCTTCTACTTTTCCTGTTCGCGGAACTCGCCGGCCAGGCGGGTGAATAGCGCCAGGATGACGATGCCTGCGACCGTGTGCAGAGCCAGCGTGAACCACAGATACTCGGGATGCCCCTGTTCGGTGAAATGCCCGTAGAGTGTTGTGTAGGTCACGCCGCTCAATGTGCCCCCGATCATGGTCGCAAGGAAGTTCATACCCATGTAAAGCCCCGCCTTTTCCCGGGGAGCTATCCACGTGATGTATTCCTGGATACGGGGAGAGGAAATCATCTCGCCGACTGCAAAAAGAAAGATCCCCAGGAATACCAGAGCCGGGACCGAAATTCGGGAATAGCCTATGACACAGAATCCGGCCGTCGCCAGCATAAGGCCGAAAAGGAAGGTCGGCATGGGCTTGCGTTTTTCGAAGATCCGGGAGACCAGGAACTGGAAGAGCATGATGATGTATCCGGTGTGCGAAATTGTCTCTCCCAGGACCCGGCGCGTGCCGTCCTCACCCGTGCTGGAGAAAAACCCTGCCAGCGGGGCGCCGAGAACCGATTCCATGCTGCGGTAAAGCCGGACGGTGTCCAGGCCGGCATCCACGTAAAGGGCGCAGAGGTTAAAGAAGCTCCAGAACGGCAGCCAGAAAAAAAGGCCGAGCAGGATCAAAAATGCGGTCAATTTGAAATCGCAAAGAGCGGTGCCGATGTCCCGGAACTTCTGTTTTAGCGTCGTTCCCTCGATCTCCCTTTGCGGTTCTTTGTAAAAGAAGATCGTGATCAGCAGCATCAGGGTGACACAGACAGCGCCCGCGAAGAACGCATAGTTCCAGGAGATCGCCCTGAGGTTGCCCATGACCATGGGTCCGAAAGAGCCCCCGACATTCACCATCTGGTAAAAAATGCCGAATCCGAGGGACTTGTTGGTGCCGTCGGTGACGGCGCGTACCGTCCCGGCCACCAGCGGCTTGAAAATGCCGGCTGCAAGGCCGATGGAAAGCATGGTCAGAGCGATCCCCGAGAACGACCGGGTCACGATAAGCAGGAGAATCGAGGGCAGATAGGCAAGATAGGAGATGATCAGGACCTTTTTAAAGCCGAAGCGGTCGGCGAAGCTCCCGGAGATTACGGGAATGCCGTACGACAGCAGGAGAAAGATGCTTTGCACGATACCGAGTTGGGCCCGCGTAAAGCCCAGGGAAGCCATATAGATCCCGAAACCGAAATACACGCCGTAGTAGGCGAAGCGCTCCAGGACCTCGATGAAGTTGGCAATCCAGAAAACCCGGGGGAAAGGGGTGCGTTGGCTCATGCGTGCCTCCTTGCGAACGCCGCCATAATAAATCAAACCTGTCCCGGTCCGTCATAATTTGTGCAAAGACGGATGGATCGGCGCGATGGTGTGGGGCACTGAACGACAGGGATACCTGGCGTCCAGCCAGTTGGTGCGAGTGACGGGAGCATGATTCGCACAGACCCGACAGAGGAACAGTACCCCATGATCGTCAAGGCTCTGGAGTGATGGCACCCATTGATCTGGCAGAAAATATGGTATTATTATTCCATGAAAACTACCATTGACAAAGCCGGTCGAGTGATTATCCCCGCCAGGTTTCGAGAGCGCGTTGGTTTAAAACCAGGCACAGTGTTGGACGTCTTTGCCGATGATATCTCGATACGCCTGGTTCCGTCCGCGCCCGAACTGAAACTGGTGCGGAGAAAAGGACGGCTGATAGCGAAACCTACGGCAAAGCAAAAGGATCTCCCCGAGGTGGATCTGGCGGCAATGGTTGAAGAGGAGCGAAACAGGTGGCCCTGGTGACTCGCGTCTTCTTCGATACGACAGTCCTGCTCGGCGGCTACATCGATTTTGGCGCATCCTCGATTCACGCCCAACAGGTCCTCGATGCTGTTGTCGAAGGCACGATCGCGGATGCGCGCACCGCATGGCACTGCTGCCTGGAGTTTTATGCGGTGTCCACTCGTCTTCCGGCCGGCTATCGGTTGTCACCGCAACAGGCGTCGACCCTTTTGAGCGAAATACTCTCCACCTTTCATATTGAGCAGCTTCGCGCAGACGCTCGGGGATCTTTCTTTGAGACAGCCTTAGACGAGAGAGTCGCGGGGGGCAGGATCTACGATGCCCATATTGCAGAGATAGCCCGGGGAGCAGGGGCGGGTATGGTCGTAACGGACAATCGCCGCCATTTCACATCTCTCATGAAGGATGGCATCCGCATCCTCAGCTCCGCCGAGTTGGCCAGCGAGCTTTCATTCGCTGTTGGGTAAACCTCCGGCTTTTTGCCGCGCCTCAAATCAACGATGAATCAAGACGTTCTCCGGCGCCATTTCTGCGGATTTTGAGCGTTATGAAAAACGGCAAACACAGTTACTGTATCGCCGGAGTGCTCATAAAAACGGAATATGGAAAGCGTCTGACCAACCCTCTCCGGCAATGGTCGTAGACAATAGGATGCATTTCAGGATTTCGGCAAATTGACTGGATACAGGCGTCGACACAAGTCAGAAATTCCTCGCCAGCCCGATGCGGCGCTCGTTATACCAGTTATAGGCTTCCCTAACGTCCCGCTCAACATCAGGAGCAAGCTTCAGCCTGGCGATCACGAACGAATCCTGCGCTGGATTTCATCCCATGAAAGGGCAGAACCAGGATTTTGGAGCAGGTTCTGTTTTCGACGGTTCAGCTCCTCTTTTTGCCAATCGGGCAAAGGGACCGCCGCAGGGTCCGAGGCGATATCGTCCCAAAGGTCTTCCAGAAGCTGCAACTTCTCTGACATGCTTAGATCAAAAATGGTCTTTCCTGGCGAACTCATGGAAGTATTCTAACAATCCATTTGCACAGATTCAACGCTGCTGCCATTGTCCTGCTAATCTTCCAGCGAGGCGTGGCCGAAGAGCGGCTGGCCGCCGAGTGAAGTGTGGAACGCGCAGAGCGCAAAGGCAACAGGCGTTTTACAGGAGCAGGCATTGCTGCAGCGGTTGCTGCGGAAGGAGATCCGATTGCCGCAGTCGAAGCTTGCGAAAGCGAACTCAGCGGTGCGCCGCATGACGGGCAGAATCTATGAGTCGCAGATACTTCTTCATTACAGGACGCGCAATTCATAATGCCCCTTCCATTTGGATTCGCGATTCATGCGATGAAGAAAAGCCGGTTGGAGCAATATTCCTATGAATGTCGACGAATTCCGGCCTCTATTTGTGCCAAGACGGATGGATCAGCGCGATGGTATGATGGCCATCGCATCCATGCAAATGCCCGGGTTGGGGATGCAGGTGCCTTTGCCCTCTGGCGAAATTGATGGAGGCGTGCCCCACCTGGAACCGATATAGGAGCCGACCGTGCACAACCTCAGCCTCCTGATGACCTTTGCCGGCGGCCTGACCGCGGCGCTGGCCCTCGGCTTCCTGGCACACAAGATAAAGGTCTCCCCGATTGTCGGTTATCTGCTGGCCGGGATTATGGTCGGGCCTTTCACGCCCGGATATGTGGCCGACCTGGCCATCGCGGAGCAATTGGCCGAAATCGGCATCATCCTGATGCTCTTCGGGGTCGGATTGCGATTTCAGCTGGGCGAACTGGCTGCGGTGTGGCAAATCGCCGTGCCTGGCGCCCTGATCCAGAGCACGCTGTCCACCGCTGCGCTGGCGTTGCTGCTGCACCTTTTGGGCTGGAGTTGGACCTCCGGGATCATCCTCGGGATGGCGATCTCGGTCGCCAGCACTGTCGTGATGGCCATGGTGCTGGGCGAACGCAACGATCTATATGCGAAGATCGGCCATATCGCCATTGGCTGGACCGTGGTGGAGGACATTCTCACGGTAGTGATGCTGCTTCTTCTGCCTGTCATCTTTGCGCCGGGAGGAAACGCAAACCAGGCTGCCGGGCCGCTGCTGGGGATGGCTGCGATCAAAATACTGGGACTGCTCGCCGTCGTGGTTCTTCTCGCCCGTTGGGTAATCCCATGGGCTCTGGAGGAGATCGCCAGGACACGGTCGCGGGAACTGTTTACCCTGGCTGTGCTGGTCCTGGCCGTAGGAATCGCCGTCGGATCGGCCGGCCTTTTCGATGTCTCGATCGCGCTGGGAGCCTTTCTGGCCGGGCTTGCCGTCGGCCGCTCGGAGTTCGCCATCAGAGCCGCCGGAGACGCGGTGACGATGCGCGATGCTTTCTCCGTGCTGTTTTTCATTTCCGTCGGGATGCTGTTCGATCCCCGGAGTATCCTGCAGTCGCCGATGGCAATCCTTATGGTGCTGGCGGTGGTGGTGGTCGGCAAACCGCTCGCCGCTACGCTGACGGTGAGGCTCCTGGGTGTGCCCATGGCCACTGCAATTCCGGTCGGAGCCGCCTTCTCGCAGGTCGGCGAGTTCAGCTTCATCCTCTGTGAAGTTGCACGCAACCTGGGACTGGTCAATGACACCGCCTGGAACGCCCTTGTGGCCGCCTCCATCATATCGATAGCAGGGAATCCTTCCATTTATCGTTGGGCACACGACCGGTCTTCGAAGCGCAAAGGACAAGTTCCCATTTCGGCAGACCGGGGTCTTGTCGTCGATCCCAACCGTTGTATCCTGGTCGGCTATGGGCCTGTCGGCAGGATAGTGCATCGTCTTCTGGAGGACCGGGGCGCCGACATTACGGTGATCGACCTAAACCTCGAAACCGTGCGCCGCCTGCGTTCGGCAGGCCAGAAAGCCGTTTACGGAGACATTCTCCGGCCCGGGACCCTCGATGAAGCCGGAGTGGCAACCGCGGGCAGTCTCATTCTGAGCGCGGAAGTCGAGGATTCGGTCGAAATAATCCGGCATGCGCGCCTCCTCAATCCTGATTTGCGCATCCTCGTGCGTTGCAACCGTCTTAACGACGCAGCGGGGCTCCGCCGGGCGGGAGCCACTGTGGTCGCCGCAGGCGAGGCCGAGGTCGGCGTTGCACTGGCTGAAGCCGTAATGGCCGATGAGTTCATGGACCATGGCGCGGCCGCGGAACACCGTGAATCCATCCGAAGCCGCCTGTACGATACGCCCGATGCCGGATTGTAGAATTTATCAGGCATAGCCGGAGGCTTCACGACTGCCGGTCCCTCAAACGAGCCTGATCGCAACCGATAAGAGGAAAAATCCGTTTCACGCGCAATACTCATCTTGAAAGCTTTTTGAACCGCAGAATATCTGATAATGAATGTAGCATTTCGAAGTCCTTCTGCGGTTCGACATTCGAAATTCGATATTCAGTATTTCTGACAGAACACCCGGAAAAACGCATGATCCGGCTTTTGTTGAACGGATACTGCCCCCATCAGAGCCGGTGGATCTCCGTCAGGTTGCCATGGCCGGATTCTTTTGCGCCAACGTTTAAGGCTACAAAATCCGCCTCGAGGATTCGGAGCTCCGGAACCCGTTCAAAGAACAGGAATCTATCCGCGGGCGCGGTCCGCGGGCAAGCCGACGGAAGCCATGTACAGTACCGTTTCAGCAGTTCCATCCACGCCTATGAGAGCATTCGCCGGATCGTCAAAAAAAGCCCCGATTCCGCAGACACCCAGGCCTTCCGCCGTGCCCGCCAGGTAAAGATTCTGTGCAATATGGCCGGCATCCAGGTAGATGTATCGATAGGCCCTTTGCCTGTATTTCCACTTGCTCCTTTCAACGAGGGCCGTCCATATGAATGTGACCTGAGCATCGGCAACCATGCTCTGCCCGAGAGCGGCTTTAGCAAGATCCCTGGAGAAATCGCCGGGTTTGATGAATTCCAGGTCGAAGGCATAAGGCCTGAAGTGGTAGAAACCTTGCGGCAAACCCTCCACACTTCTTGCCATCAGGTATGTCTCGATCGGATAGAGCCCGCCGGCTGAGGGAGCCGACCTGAACTGGTATCCCCCGCCCTCCGCAGTGATGCCCTGTGTGGCCCAGAGCAGGGCGGACAGAGTTCCCAGAGGCAAGGCAGCTCCTGTCGAGTAATTCCGGAGGGATCTCCGCCGGATGATGATTTCCCAAAGGCCGGCGTCTTTGCTGAATTGGGCTCCGGGCAATTTCACTCGTGGAGTTGAATCCGGATAGTTCTTATAGCGCTCGGGCATGTTATCCCAGTCGAGATAGTGTCCGCCCATCCGATCCGGGGCGTATTTTGTCTCTTCCTGGAAGCTCTCCCCGATCCCGCGCCTTGCCGACCCCTCTTTGCCACTGTCTTTCACAGATTCCTCCTCCGATCCTCCTCCCCGGGAGGTGAAACACCGTTTTGCGAGGCTAAACCTTTTCCGGCCCCGGGGAATGTTTCTGCCGGGACTCTGCTGCCGTGCCACAGAAGAATACCGCCAATGAGACCGAAGAGAAAACCGGGGATCAGAAAGACGAAGGGCAGTGCGAACATTAGACCTCCCGGCGGCCAGCTCATGATACCCAGCAATAGGAGACCGGCTGCCGGAACCAGCACAATCCATCCAATCACACGCTCGATGCGTCTCATCGGTCACCTCCACAGCCGCACCGGGAATCGGCCCGGAAGCTTTGTTGGACCCGATGCCCGACGGAAATGTAGAATATATGGAGTATATCCGAATTCCGAGACGCGGGGGTGCACTCGAATGTATCGCCCATTCCTGAATTTGCTGTTCGCGATGATTCTCCTCATTCCATGCACGCATGCCGGGGATGAACAGACGCAGGGCATATTCGGCCCGCTGCCCAAGTCCTTCGACCCCCCCTTCGCTCCTCAAAATATCGATCCCGGATACGCCGCGATTTCACTCTCGCCGGGATTCGAAAACGGGCGCTGCGATATTCACATCTCGTTGAGCGAAACAACGTTATATGACGCTTTGCATCGGCCCGGAGGAAACTATGGCGGCGAATTCATCCTGCAGGGTATCAAACTTCCTACCGACGACTTCCGAAAACTGACCGGCAGAGAGTTCAAAAATGCGGCCGATGAGCAGTCCTATGCCATAATCGAGTTCACACAAATTGCCCGCCGGGATGAAAATGCTCCAAGGCTGTCGGCACAGCAATACCCGGTCGTCCTCCAGTCCCTGCGCTTCGGCCCTGTTCACCGCTATGTTATCTATGCGGAGCTTTTCTTTCAGGTCGACTTTGCCGCCGCGGGACCGCCCAATCCGTGGACGAAAATGGCGTCCGTGAATCCGTATCAGCAAGCCCGCATGCGCGCGAAATATCCCGATGATGCTTCGCAGCATCCCGGATATTCAAAAGCGGAATGGGAAGCATTCTGCGCTCTTGTCCGGGAAAACGAGTCGCTGTGGAGCAAAGCCAAATATTCCACTCATATCCGGTTTCTTCTGAATCATCGCTACGAATCATCCAACGGCATGAACACGCACGAAAGATGATCCTCCGCCCCCGCCCGGCAAATTCGCGAATCATCGAAACCGGGAAATGACTCGGACTTGCACCATCGACAGATACTGCATAAATGGGAATCTTTTTCAGTGTGCGTCAGCGTTTATCGGCGTGCGTCAGCGTTAAAATTTATGGACCGGCCTCCAGAGTCGGATTCACCACCCATTCAAGAGATCCTGCAAAAGCCATTCATCATAAATCGATGTGGGTCAGGCCGGCTGCGAGCGCCCAGGAACGCGCCTGATTCCACTCTTGTTCGTTGATACGTCTCGATATTTCGGGATAGTCAAAAGCTTTATGTTCGGGGTGATACTGGGCCATGATATTCACGCGCGTATCCGGAGTAAGTTCTTTGGCCACCCACCGCACGAAGCGATCCGTTCCGGCAATATTCCCCGGCATCACCAGATGCCGGATGATGAGTCCCCGGCGCGCCACTCCCCCGGCGTCCTCCGCCTTCAGATGATCTGCAGATAGTTTGCCCTAAACCTGGCCGGTTGGCAGCAGAAAAATCGGTGCTAAAATGCCGCATATGGATGATGTGCGGATACACGGCAGGGATGAACGCATAGGCGCCAAACAATTTTACGACGGCCTGGAATTCATGTATCGTCTGGTCAAGGCTGTATCCATTCCTTGACCGAGGTTCAGAGCTCAGCCAGATCAAATAGGCGCCCGCGGCGTAAAATAAACCTTTCTTGTCCATAGTAGTGGCCGGGAATCGCTCAACCTACGGACGAGTTCATTCCGCAAACGCGTTTCATCTCCGGCGTTCGTCTTTCCTGCCTCTCCGAACTCCGGCAATGATTGGATGAAACAGGAATTCAAAAATTCGGATGAATCTATTGCCCATATCGTTTTTTATAAAACTCGATCTGCTGCTCGATTTGCTCCCGGGTCAGCCCCTCGATCCATTTATGATAGTCGGACTTCATCAGGTCCGATGTAATTCCGGGCATCAGACGTTCGGCTTCCGGCACCCATTGTGTGTAGAAATGCTTGGCCACTTCATAAAATCCGTGCCATTGCGTGTAATCCGGCCCCATCATCGCCGTTCCCATACGCGCGCGCCGTCCTTCGTGATGCCACAATTCGAAGTAGATCCATTCGAGTTTTTCATCAAATGGGCTCCGCGTAAGCTTGCCGCCTGCATAAAGCTTGTCCATGATGACTCCAGCCGGCCGGGCGAATTTCTCGTTGTATAGCTCGATCGTGCTTTCATACTGCTTATAAAAATTGCCCACCCATCCTGCGGCATGGCAATTGGAACAAATATTTTTCATCAACGCTCGCCGCGTTTCCCAGTCTTCCAGTTTCGTGCTTATGGCCGGCCTCAATGTAAAACTGATTCTGTCTCCGACATCGTGGGTAATGCCGCGATTTGCCGTTGCGCTTATGTGACACGTGGCGCAGGTAGGAGCAGCCGAATAGTCTTTTCCCACAATCCATGACTTCAGGCTTAGATTCATTTTCCCGATATTGGCCCGAAACTGAATGCCGTGTTTCGATTCGGCGTAAATCTCAGCCTGGGGATGGTCGGGTCCCATGTGGCACTTGCCGCAGTTTTCGGGTTGCCTTGCCTGGGCGGCGCTGAAGCTGTGTCTCCCGTGGCAGGCGGCGCAAGATCCTCTGCTTCCGTCAGGGTTGACGCGGCCGATCCCGCTGTTGGGCCAGGCGTCATAGGGCAATTTGCCGTCCAGCCCGGCTTTCACTTCACTTCCGTGACATTGGCGGCAACCGTTCATGGCGGCAGGTCCGCCCTCAACAATTTCGCCAAGGATGTTGTCGAGCGATCCGATGAATTGGGCGGCTTTGGAATGGCGGCTTTTTTCGAACTGCACAGCCTCGGTTTTGTGGCAGCGCGAACAGGACACAGGAGTGACGATGGCCGAGATTTTGAAACCGTTGTGAACGAAGGCAGCCGGATCATTTGCCGCAGCCTGGTGGCAGGAATAGCAGTCCACTCCTGCCGGGCGGTGCCTGCTGTCGGACCATTGGGCCACAATACCCGGAGTGGAAACGGTATGGCATTGAACGCATTGGCTGCCTTCCTTTGAAATTGCAGGCTTCGAGCCCGATTCCAGTGCTTGCCCGCATAAAAGCGGAACAGGCAGCGACAAAATGCAAAAGACCGGGAAAGGGATTCTTTTCATCATCAAGCCCCCTCTATTGTTCCGGCCATTTCTAACGCATTCAATCCTTCGGCACAAGCGAATATAAAAAACAGCCGCGCATTCACTTAAATTCCGCCGATTCCGGAAGGGATTCAGCGAAATTCGCGGAATGCGCGGCCGCCTTTAAAACCCTTCAAAGACAAAACCGATCGCTTTAGAAGTTCACGCGCGCGGTTATCCGGAAGGTGCGGGTATCGACCTTATTATCAGGATAGCCAAATGGGTTGGAGCTGTCGAGTTGCCTGGGGGTAGGGTAAGGCAGGCTGGGGCGCGCGCTTTATCTTGTCAAAGACTTGAGCTCGCTCCATTTTCGCCTGAAATTCTCAGCGCTCTGGAGATCCGGAAACTTGAAGCTGTGGAACTGCCGGTCGTCCAACGCATACAGCAGTTCTACGGATTTCCCTTCGCTGCGGGCTTTGAGTTGGTTGAAAGGCACCCGGAATCCATGCGATCCCGAGGATGGTTTGTACGACACGTCGGAATAACTGACGGACAGGACTCCGCGGCAGTTGCCCCTCAGTATGCCGTGGGGGTGATCCACGGCATAGCGGTAGACCGCCTCCATGGCCTTTCTCTGACTGAGCAGTTCCCTGTCGGTTTCGGCCATCGGGCGCATGGATTTGTGGGCCACGTCATATACCAGCGACACGCTCTGGTTTTCAAAAAATTCCTGGCTCCGGGATACAACGATAGTGCCGTCAGACTCGATGGCGAGGGTATGGTAGCCAATGGGGATATTCTCGCCGCCGATTTCCCCATCGTTTCCAAACGGCTTCCCGTCCAGAAGAAGCGTTCCCCTGCTTCCGAGGCGGTGCACTGTAAGCGTGGCCCTGGCCGCCACTTTCCGCGCCTCGATCTGCCGGCGGAGTTCCGCGATACCCGGATCCGCGGGATTGATCCGCTCCACGCCGGCAAGAGCGCCCGAGGCGTCCTGATAACGGCTTTCCGCCATTGCCGTTGAGTAGGACTTCAAGCCGCGCTGTATTTCCTGGATCCGTCCGCTGAATTCCCGCGCGGTGAAGCTGCCGGGATCTTCCGCCATCCAGCCGCTCAGCGCACTGCCGGCTTCATTGTACTTCCCAAGGGCAAAGAGATCGGCCACCTTGCGGTTCCACTCCTCCTCCCGCTTCTGCTTCTGAACGGCCTTTTGCTGTTCTTCTTCCTGTCGTGCCCGTTCCTGCATTTCGCCGGCGTTTTTGGATTGCCAACGTTTGCGCAGCGCGATCACTTCACGCGAATTGGGATAGGTTCGCTGCAGCTTGTCAAGTTCCGCTTTCGCGGGAGGAAGCTTGCCGGTGCTGATGAGAGAGGAGATCCGGGCAAGCTGCTTTTGCAATGCGGGATCGGCGGCATTCTCGCGACTCGCCCCCCGGGATTCCTCAATCTCCTTCAAAGCGGCACCGGCAGCTTCATTGCCGGGTTCAATCTCCAGGATCCTGCGAAGAAGGACCTTGCTTTCCTCGAGGCGGTTCATGGACGCCAGTGTTCGAGCCTCATTCATCAAAATCGATGCAGCGTTTTGACCTGAGGATTGCTGCGCTGCGTTGGACGCCGCTCCGGGCCCTGCCGATTGCAGCGCTGCCTGCGGAACCCCCGTCGTATCCGCCGATGTCCGGGCATTCTGTATGCGCCCTGCAAAGACCTTTTGCAGAGAGGCAGCGGCGCCATTTCTGAGAGCGACATAGATCGTCAACACCATGAGTATAATAAACAGAAGCGTTATGGCTGAACGATATATCAGCCGGGGCAGGCTTCCGTCCTTCCACGAAAATGCGGGTCCCGGTGCGTTCTCCTCATCGGGCGCGTCCGGCGGATCCTGCTCCGGCGATGCCGGGACAGCTTCGGGGAGCTCCATGGACGCCCTGTTCACCTCTTCCCTCAAAACTGCGGGGATGTCGGCGGGCCCACTCGATTCGGGGGCCGCGCGGAGCATGTTTTCCGGAGGTGTGGCAGCGTCCTCGGGCGCCTTGGCGGCGGTCTGCTGAACCTGCGCCGTTACGGGTGGTTCGGCAACCGTCTTCGGATCGGCAAAAACCGGCATCTCTTCCCCGAGCGGTTCCTGCTCCTCCCCGTCACACGGCAGCCCGGGCGGAGGCGGATTTTCCACGGGAGACGCAACCTGCTCCTCAGCCTTTTCGGGAAAACGTATATGTTCCGGCTCCAGCGCCTGAGGAGCGCCGGCAGCTTCCTGAATTGCGGGGTACTGCCCGATCAGGTCCGTCATCAGGCGGTCCAAGGATGTGTAATCGGGAGATCCATGCCCGTTCAGGAGCCTGGTCGCATCCTGCAGCAGCTTGACGGTGTTTTCGGAAGCATTCGTTTGCGCTGCCGCCTTTTTCAGCGGAGCCAGGGAGGCGTGAAGCTCGGCAAGCATGAGGCGTGTATCCTCGGCAAGATCCTTTACAAGATCTCTGCACGCCATGGAAACTTCTTCCATGTCCTGATAGCGGTCCCCGGGGTTCCTCGCCAGGCATTTTTTCAATATCGGCCAGATGCCCGGCGGCTCATCGGGGAACTGCTCGAAGGTAGGGATTTCCGTATCCTGCAGGATGTTGTCCAGCGCCTTATTGCTGTTGGGATCGTGAAAGGGGTGAAGGAATGTGATCAGCTCATAAAAGATGGTGCCTGCGGAGAAGATCTCGGACCGCTCGTCGCAGCCCTTGTTTTGTATCTGTTCCGGCGACAGGTAGATGGGCACGCCGTAGCGGACGCCGGGATGAGGGAGGTGTCTCGCGAGGGCATCGGCCACGGCAAAATCCCTGATTTTCACTCCGCCGTCGGTAGTCAGGTGAATTTTGGCCGGCGTCAGGTTGCGGTGCAGGACCCCGTTCTTATGCGCGTGGCTCAATCCGTCTGCCACCTGGATCATTATCGAGAGCTTCGCCTCCACAGACATGGCAGGCTTTCGCAAAATCAGGCTCTGAAGGTTGTTGCTGCCGAGAGACTCCATCACAATGTACGGAGCATTCTCCTCTTTGCCGAATTCGTACAGCGCAGCAATGTTCACATGCTGCAGGGCGGCAACGGCCCGGCACTCCCGGAAGAAAATCTCCTCGGCCTTTTCATTCCATTTGGTGCCATCCCATAAGGTTCGAACGACTACAGCCCGGCCAAGATCCGGATCAAAACCTCTGTACACCGGACCCAGGGAACCTTCTCCCACTTTTTCCATGAGCATATATTTCCCGAAGTTACGGGTAGGTTCGGCTAGGGCGGATATCCCCATAGTGTATGCGCTCCTTCTCTATAGATTGCGTCTTATTAGTTTTCGGCCGGCATGGAAAAGAGATTGGTGACGGCCGTCACTTCTTCGAAAACCAGTTGTTTCGCACTTTGTCCCGGTTTCAAGGCGGAAGATCCGCAGGCTGGATGCAAAAGACAGGTGTCCAAGACAAAAACGCCATGGATTGCCCGGCGCGGCCGGGTGGCCGCAGCCCAATAAATGCAAATTCGCAAGACGGCCGCGCCGTTATGCGGACGGCTTTTCAAACCGTCCGCTGGCGCGCAGATTAAAAAATTTGCCAAAATAACAAAAAGCTGGGTGTTTGTTTCACGGACCCGTAGCGCTTTTTCTTCTTTTTCTCGATGCCGGCCGGTTTACCCGATTTTTTGGGCGGCCTCACGGGTTTTTTTCAGTTGTTCGCGCCGCGACCGCTCGAATTCCAGCCTGGGGGCGGGAGCCTCCTCGTCCGGAAGCGAATCCAGGGCTTCATCGAATATCTCGCGCAGCTCTTCCCTGAATTCCGGATGACTGAAAATGTAGAGAGCATTCCGCCGGATTCCCTCCAGCACCTTTTCGCCCGCTTCTTCGGGATCCATTCCGGCCTTGTGTATTTCGGGCAATACATCCATGGTTTTTTGGCTTTTTGCGGTGTTTCCCGGGGAGGCGAGACGTTTCGGGCGGGTTTTTTCGCTTTCATAGATCGCGCTGTTAATCAGCCCCGGACAGAAAACGGAGACGCCGATGTTGTATCGATAGAGGCTGAACCTGAGCGCCTCGCTGAGCCCGCGCACTCCAAATTTCGAGGCCGTATAGATGCCGGCGCCCGCGCTGGGCAGAAAAGCAGCCATAGAGGCGGTGTTCACGATGTGGCCGCCTTCGCCGTGCTTTCGGATGCGAGGCACAAAAGTCATGACCCCGTTGACCACTCCGCCAAAATTCACACCCATGACCCAGTCCCAATCGTTGTAGGTGCACTCCTCGATCGGCACGAAGAGATTGACGCCGGCGTTGTTGCACACGATGTGGACATTCCCGAAAACGCGTTCCGCTTCGTCCGCCGCCCTGGAAAAAGCCTGGCGATCGGCAACGTCCAGGCGCACCGCGTGGATATTCCGGTTATTGCCGAAATAGGCCATCGCGCGGTCGAGACTGTCCTGCCGGATATCGGCAATCACAACTTTCATACCGTTCTTCAGGAATGCTTTCGCCATCCCGAAGCCTGTGCCGTTGGCGCCGCCTGTCACAAATGCCAGTTTGCCTTCCACATTCTTCATGAGATCCTCCCTTCCGCACAACCAGGTGGCCGACTGATTTTTATGGATGGATTGTAGCATATTGGGGCGGTGACGGGATTCGGGACGGGATTCGGGACACCCGGCCGGCCTCCAAATTCACGGCGCAGATTGATTTCTCTCCGGCTAATGGACTGGTATCGCCGCAACGGGTGTGCGGTCTGAAAACCCGGCCGGCAAATGCAATATATTGTTGATTGTAGAGTAAAATAGGGTCTTTAATGATCTCATCTGGGGTACGAACTTGTAGGTTGTACTGATTTTGCAGGCAAAAGGCAAAGCGGTCCGGATCCAGACCTGAGTCGAGGTCGGACCTAAGTTTCGGGCGATGATCCGGTTTCATTATTGTATGCCAAATTGGATGCCAATTTAGGGGGAGCCTTTCCCCGAGCCTTCGGGGCAGGCTGTCGGGAGGGAACGAACAGGGGAAAATTCTGCAGAGTTGATCCGGATTCCAAAGACAACTCCTGCAATCCCCGCGATGATCCACGGAAAGGAGCAACTTATGAAACGCTTTAGCCTGATAGCGCTGGTTCTCAGCCTGTTCTGTATATCCGCCGCCATCTCTGCAGCCCAGTCCGATCCGCAGGCACCGGCCTCGAGCCTCATCAGCAAATCGACCAAAGCCATCGGATACGAGGTCGGGGGCGGCTCGACCAAGGTCAGCATGAAGGCAACAGGTTTGATGCCCCGGAGTTCCGGGGAGGCCAAGGTCGAAGCCAAAAAGGGAATCACCAATATCGAAGTCAAAATCCTGGGCCTCGACCAGCCGACCAAGCTGGGCACGGAGATGCTGACTTATGTGCTTTGGGCCGTATCTCCTGATGGACGCACCAGCAACATAGGCGAGATCCTGATCGACAAAAATGGAAAGGGCCAGCTGAAGGCTACGACACAACTGCAGACGTTTTCTCTGATTGTCACAGCCGAGCCTTACTTCGCGGTTCGCCAACCCAGTGAGCTGGTTGTGCTGGAAAATGAAGTCCGGGAGGGAACCGAAGGAAAGATATTTGTGGTCAACGAATACAAATTGATGAAGCAGGCCCAATACCAGAAGATGGGTAATCCCCTGGCCCTTTCTCTCGACCTGAAGAAAGTGCCGCTGGAGATATATGAGGCGCGCAATGCGGTGGAAATCGCCAAAACAAATCGCGCAGACGCCGATGCCGCCGAGATTTATTCCAAAGCGGAGGCCAGCCTGAAAATGGCTGAAAATGCATTGGCCCGGAAAGCCAACAAGAGAGAAATAATTTCTCAGGCGCGGGAGGCGGTCCAGTTCTCGGAGGATGCCCGGGCGCTGGCGGTTGAGCGGCAGGAGGTAAGACGCATAGCCGCGGAGAAAGAAGCGGCGGCGGCAAAGGCCAAGGCAGCCGCAGAAGCCAAAGCGGCCGCGGAAGCAGCGGAAGCAAAACGAAGATCCGACGAGGAGGCCCGCCGGCAGGCTGAATTGGCTTCGGCGAGGGAGGCCCAAATGAAAGCTGAAGCGGAAGCGGCGGCCCTGAAAGCCAAGGCGGAAGCTGACGCGGCTGCGGCCAAAGCCAAGGCGGAAGCCGACGCGGCTGCGGCCAAAGCCAAGGCGGAAGCCGACGCGGCTGCGGCCAAAGCCGAGGCGGAACAGGCGGCCCTGAAAGCCAGGGCCGAAGCGGAACAGGCAGCCTTGAGAGCCCAGGAAGAAGCCGCCAAAGCGGAAGCCGAGAAAGCCCGTCAGGAGGCGGAGAGAGCTGAGCGCGAGAGACAGGAGCTTCGCGCCAGGCTGCTGGATCAGTTCAACCGCATCCTGGAAACGAAGGATACTCCGCGGGGGCTGGTGGTCACGATGGCCGACGTTTTATTCGACACCGGCAAGTATAACCTCCGGTCCGAAGCGCGCGAGAAGCTGGCCCGGCTCTCCGGCATAGTTCTGGCTCATCCCGGACTCACCCTGCAGGTGGAGGGGCACACCGACAGCACCGGCAGCGACGAACTCAACCAGAAACTCTCGGAACAGCGGGCCGGAGCCACCCGGGATTATCTGATTCAGCAGGGACTGGCAGCCGCCGGCATCACCGCCGTCGGACTCGGCAAAACCATGCCCGTGACGGACAACAGCACAGCCGCCGGACGGCAGAAGAACCGTCGCGTCGAGATAATCGTCGGGGGAGAAGTGATCGGGGCGAAAATCGGCAAATAACGGGTGCCTGGCCCCGAAATACCCGGGGCCAGGATTATTGTACCCATCCCGGGCCTATTTGTATTACAGTTCATTCCTTCAGCGGTTCGTTGAGTGCTCAATTAAATCTTTAAATCTTTGCTATTCGGGAGAAACCTTATGTCACTATCGAAAAGAGCAGCTGCGGAGTTCATAGGGACATTCTGGCTGGTTTTTGGCGGATGCGGGAGCGCCGTTTTGGCAGCCGCTTTCCCCGATCTGGGAATCGGTTTTTTGGGAGTGGCGCTGGCATTCGGCCTGACTGTTTTGACAATGGCCTATGCGATTGGTCATATCTCCGGGTGTCATCTGAATCCGGCAGTATCTATCGGACTGGCTACCGGAAAGAGGTTCCCGTCGTCCGAATTGCCGGCGTACATCGTCGCCCAGGTGCTGGGAGGCATCGTGGCCGGGGCGGTATTGTTTTTGATCGCCAGCGGCAAGGCGGACTTCAGCCTCAGCGGAGGTTTTGCCTCAAACGGCTACGCCGAGCATTCGCCGGGAGGCTATTCGCTGATCGCCTGCCTGGTTGCCGAAACCGTGCTGACTTTCATGTTTCTGATGATAATTTTGGGATCTACAGACAAACGCGCTCCCCAGGGCTTTGCGCCGATCGCAATCGGCTTGGGGCTGACCCTTATTCATCTGATCAGCATTCCAGTCACAAACACTTCGGTCAATCCGGCCCGCAGCACCGGACCGGCTCTATTTGCGGGAGGTTGGGCATTGCAGCAGCTCTGGCTCTTTTGGGTAGCGCCGATCATCGGCGCCGCCCTTGCGGGATTCGCCTATAGAGCCATAGCGGCTGAAAAGTCCAAGGCGGCGTAATCCACCTATCGGGGGCTGGGATCCTGGCCGCGGGCTGCGCGGGATTTGCATACTCTGATTGCATGTTATGCAAGACACGCGCTATCCGCGGCCTTTGATTTGCAGTCCTGAGGCCGGTGACCCCGCTGCGGCAGCCTATCTGCTATTTCCTGCGGAAGAACCTGCGCATGGAAAGAACAGCCAGTCCTGCCAGCAAGAGACCCAACGTGCCCGGTTCGGGCACGACAAGATCTTTAGTGGGCGGATATAGGACAAAGGGAGGGTAGTAATAATAGGGCCTTCCCGGCTGAGGCTGTATCGGCAAGATAGGAGCAACCGGGGTGATAGGCGCTATTCCGGAAGGATTCAACGCGGAAAATCTCTCCGGTTCCAGTCCGGAGTCAGGCAGGATTTCCAGACTGAAAGGCTCGTACTGCCCGAGAACTGCAACGTCAAAGGCAGCGACATCCGGTTCGTCGTCGGATACCGGGGCCTGGGGCAGGACCGAAATTCTGTTTCCGCAGCGGGTGCGCGCAAAATCACTGCCATCGGTTATCAACGCCTCCCCCTTGGGCACTTTGATGGTTTTCCTGGTCCAGAATACCTTGTCCCCCAGACGATAAGAGACATGAACCCTATTGTCCGCTTCGGATCTTACCACGCTGGCTTGATTGAGGGCGAAATCGGCAAAGTGATCGGCGACAACCCGGTCCCTGTTCATACTCGCGGCAAGTTCCCGGCGGTTGTAAGCCCCTCCCGGTATTACGGAATAGGGGTACACAGCGCGTGTGTATTTCGCCGGCTGAAATCCGGGAATCGTCTCCGGGACTCCGACTGAGGGCGTAGCCGTGCGGCTCATCGATACAGGAGGTCTTCTGATTCCCTCTGTAAACAGACACCAGAGAATGCAGACAGATGCTCCCGTCAGGAAAAGCACGAGCGCTTTGTGCTTTTTATAAAAGCTCCGCCTTCTTGCCACCCTCTTGCGGACGTACAAGGGATTCGTTCCTTTGGCCTTCGTTCTGTTTCAAGCTCCCATAACCATTGATGGAGCCTCCAATGGGTGCAGATCCTGCACCACCCGCTCCTGTCATTCGTTATCGGTAACTCGCAGCCGGTAATCCAACAAAATCCGCAGCGATCCCGTCCCCGGTCAGGCCGAACGGTTTAATTTATCTAATCTACCGCCTGTGCCTTCCCGATAAGAAAAGTCATAACGATCAGACTAAGGGTTTGCATATGCGAGTCGGGCATTCACTCAAAGTGCTGACAAAGCTGGTGCTGGCTGCCGGTCTATGCGCCTCAGCAGCCTGCCCCTGGCTTCGGGCGCCTGCATGCCACGCCGGGGGGCTGGATAGTCCCGCAATCGCGCTAAATCCCGAACCGGAACAGGATCTGGAGCAGGAACTGCTCGCGCTGACCAATCAAGAGAGAGCCGAGCAGGGGCTCCCGGCTCTGATCCCGGATGAGGCTCTTGTGCGGATTGCGCGCCGGCATTCCATCGGCATGGCAGAACAGGGATTCATCAGCCACGAGCTGCCGTCTGGCGATCTCAGGGCAAGAATGAGCCGGGCCGGCTACCGGCATCTGGTCGCCAGGGAAAATGTCGCAGTTGCCCCGACAGTTCTTAAAGCCCAAAATGCCCTGATCGATAGCCTTGGGCATAAAAACAACATCCTGGCCAGGGATGTTTCGCGCGTGGGCATCGGCATCGCCCGGTGCAAGCCGCCGTTCGAAAAGGAACTCTTTATAACCGAGATCTTTGCGGATCCGCGGGAGGAATTGCACGCAGCCACTCTGCAGGATCTCTATATTGACCGGATTCAGGACTCTGCCCATCAAATGGGAGCCCACCAAATGCGTGTCCAGCCAATCCTCAGAGATCCCCGCCTCGAAAAGATGGCCTCCCGGTCTGTACGCTCCCTAACTATCCCGCTGCAAAAGGAGGAGCTTCAACGCGTTCTGGCTGATTCGGCCGGCGAACTGCGGAATGCCGATATGCCGCAACTCTCGCGGATCGATATGGATGTCCAGTTGCTGAGAAATCCCAAAAGCCTGAAGGTCCCCAGCCAGGTGCGCGAGGGCGAAGCCCGGTCTTTCGGCACCGCCGTCCGTCAAGTTCTGGACAACCGGAACCAAACTGCGTATCTTGTCCTGACCCTTATCGGGTACAATAATTTCTAGCCTGGATTTCACAGAGGATTCCGCAGCAAGGCGAAGCAGCATGCGAGGCGGGCCTCCGGATTCCCAGGGTGCGGGGAAAAATCATTTATCGGCCCGTTTCGGAGAGTCCTGCAAATCCTGCGCAGGGGCGCGACGGAGTGTGCGTGCCGGTAATCCCCTGCCGCGTTTCATGAATAATGGGGGCCAAGTCCCGGGTTTTCCTTCAGCGCCATGATTACGGAAACTGTCCAGAGAACAGCGGCGATCCTTCTCTCGCCGCTGGGGATTCTGACCTTTTTGATCGCTTGCGGCATTATTTTGAGCGCGCTGCACCGGCACCGCACTGCAGGACGCCGGTTCCTGGTTTGCGGCGGATTGCTGTTCCTCATCTTTCTTTTTTCCCCTCTGGCCGAATACCTGATGTTTGGATTGGAAAGAATCTATCCACCCATGGTTACGCCTCCTCAATCGCCCAATATCGGAAGGATTGTGATTCTGGCGGGCTATGCGGAGCAGAATCCCGGAATTCCGATAACCAGCAGTGTGTCCGAACAGACAATATACAGCCTTGCTGAGGGATTCCGGCTATACCGGCTCATTCCAGGGGCGAAGCTGATTTTGTCGGGAGGCATCGCCCGTCGGGGCAAAACGCCGGTGGCCGCAATGATGGCGGATTTTCTCCAGCAAATGGGTGTTCCGCCAAAAGACCTGATGGTGGAAGGCAAATCCCGAAATACCTATGAAAATCTGATCGAGGTAAGAAAGCTGGTTGGGGCGGCCCCCTTCATCCTTGTCGCGACTGCGTGTGATTTGAGGCGTTCGGTCGCTGTGGCACACAAGCTTCGGATGACACCGTATCCCGCGCCGGCCTATATCCGAACCCGGCAGCGCCACCCGGACAATGCGGATCAGGAAAAACAAATAATAATTTTCTTCAAAAGCTTCAAACCGTCACTGGAAAATCTCAGCTGGATTCAGTGGGCTTACCATGAATATCTCGGATATATCTGGTACCGTCTGCTGGATCGTGTCTGATCCGGGGATCATTTTCCCGGATCGTGGAGCCGTTCTTTTACAATTTTTGACTTTGATTTGACATTGGCACACCAGCACTCTGCTATAGATAAGGCAGGTCCAGACCCCGGAATGGTGCGGGTGAGGGAATCCTTCCAATAAAAGGATGCACCACTTCCGGGGCGGACCCAAGTTCCCGCAAGCATCTTTCCGATTCCATGTCAGATACCTCCTGCAAAGCCGGAGGATTGAAAGATTTGAACCGCTCAAAGCGGCTGGAGGAGTTGCGCCGGCCTTGAACGCTCACTTGCGCGGGCAAAAGCCGATGAGGCGCTTCCGATCCCCGACGAACCAATCGTTTGTCAGCGCTTTTGTCAGCGTTTCTCAGCGTTTCAAAATACGGAGCTGTCAAACTCTTTGAGTCCCCCGGCAGAGCCGGTGGATCTCCCATGTAAGGCTATTCTCCGGATTCACGGATGGGCAGGGAATGCGGGGCTACCAGGAATGCTTCCAGGAGTAGTTGATCTCGAATCGAAAAAACTGGCCGGTTGAGCGGCCCCGTATAGAAATCCCCGGGAGCGAGGATCTCATAGCGAAACTCCCCGACCACCGAATTCCCGAATTCATACAGCGCGACGACCTCCGGAATGACGCCCCGCCGGGTGCCGGCATTGAAAATTTTCGGATTGCCGGGGGCATAGGGATGGAAGGAGTCGGTGACATATATGATCCCCTTAAGCGTAACCGGTTTCCATGGGGTGAATCCCGCCTCCGCCTGCAGCATTTTGATGTTGGTCCAATAAGCGATTCCCTTCTCAGGGACCATGCTCCACGAATACATTCCTCCCCACTTGGGCCAACGCATGAATGGCGGGCTCCAGCCTTCATATTGGGCGGTCTTGGGATCATCCCCCGACATCGCCCAGTATCCGCCCAGAACAAAAGGGTCCATGCCCGCATGGAACTGTTTTTTTATATATCCGTAACCGCCCCAGGCCCGTATCGGTGTATCGGGATGCTGGCGCCCTCGCTGGACGGCAAATTCACCGGTCGCCGTGAATCCGCGGCCGAAGCGGTGCACAGCCCGGGCACCCAGCGTATTCACATGCCTGTCCGGCTGAAATTGCGGTCTGGCTTTATCGCGATAATCGTTGATTTCCTTCTTCAGGAAATAGTAGGCATCGAGGTCGGTATTTTCGTGGTTCCTGTCGGTATAATAAAATCCTGCTGCCTGCTCATCCTCTTCGTTCAGATAGCGGTGCTGATTATGAAGGATCGGCAGGAACCGGTCCTGCCGGGGATCCAGAATCCCGAGGAGGTGCAGACTGGATTTTTCCCGCGAGTACGTTATGTCGACGGCATTCAGATAGCCGGTGCGGGGCCCGTCCACAGCGCTGCCGTCCTGCAGAATAAAGCCTTCGCCGAACGCTATGTCCTGGCGGCCCACCTTGACCGACAGCCCCGGGATGAAGGTCCTGGTGAAATTGAGGCACAGGTTGTCGAAAACCACTTCATCGAGATTCAGGGGCACGGACGGCGTGCTCGTCTTGACAAACTGATTGAGCATCCGCACATAAAGCTCGATGCCCGGGGTCCCGAATGTTGCTTTCGCCCAGAGTCGCTGCCGGAATATGCTCTTGGCCCTTGTGTCGTTGGTAAGGCTGTTCTGGTCCTCGACATTATCGGACTCTTCATTCCGGAAGCGTTGATCGTAGCCAAAGCTGAAATTTACCCACTCGCTGTTTCTCTTTTCCGCGCTCCCGGCAGCGTGCACGGCAGACTCCGGCGGATCCCCCGCGGCAAAAACGCTTGAGCCGTATCCTGCGATCGCCAGGACGAGCGCCACCGGTGCCAGGATCCCTATGAGGTTTGAATACGCAGAAAACAGACCCTTCAATGGTCACCCCCGCTGCTGCAGGCTTGTCCAAGAATAATTTGAAAAACCGGCGATACGGGCCGGCGCTTGCGCGTCCGCTAGAGTTTGCCTTTGCCCTGCCTCACGAGGACAGGCTCTTCCTCCGTCAGGTCGATAATCGTCGAAGGCTCCAGACCTCCGGGTCCCGTATCCAGGAATAGATCCGCAATATGCGCGAAGGTTTTTGCAATTTCCTCCGGATCGCTGAGAAAATTCTGATCCTGAAGGGAAGCGCTCGTGCTGATGATGGGCCGCCCGAACTCGGCAAGCAACGCCTGGCATACCACATTATCCGGCACCCGGATGCCGACGGTTTTTCGTTTTTCCAGAAGGATCCGGGGAACCTGTCGGGTGGCATTCAGAATGAACGTATAGGGACCCGGCAGCAGATGGCGCATGATCTTGTATGCGGAGTTGGACACGTACGCGTATTCGGAAATGCGCTGAAGATCCGGGCAGATGAAGCTGAGCAGCTTGCGTTTGTCGTTTCCTTTGTTTTGATAGATTTTCTCGACCGCATTCTTGTTGAGGAGGTCACACCCGAGCCCGTAAACGGAATCTGTAGGATAGATGAGAAGCCCGCCATTGCTCAGTACATCGGACGCCATCTTGACATAACGGCCCTGCGGATTCCGGGGATGAATCTGTAATCGTTTCATAAGGAGACACAGTGTAATCCAATGCCGGCGGCATTGGAACTCACAAAATAACCGTTCGCGGGGATTGCCGACGGATCCGGGCCGGCAGCCTGAATCCTGTCAGAAATCCAGGCGCACCGTCGCGGCCAAAAGCGCGAGAGGGACTGTGATATTCTGCCGCCGCCCAAAAGCCGATAACCTCCGGCTTTGCACGGCGGCATCCCCTGAGGCCCCGCACCCCAAAGACCCGCGATTCCCTTGCGCCGCATCCATATCAACTTTCCTATAGCAATAAACACAGGGAGGATACGCGGCATCTCTACAACGGCAATTACCGCCGCAACATCCGTTTTGTTTCATCCCCGCAAAAACCCTGCGGCGCGGGAATCCATTAACTTCCTAATTGCATTTCTGCGCCGTTGTGCGGGATACTCAATCGGGGTGAACCCTATGGCCGCAGATCAGCGAACAATACTCGTATTCTATAATCAGATCGAAAAGGACGAGTACGAGGAATTACGCAAGATCGACCCGGCATCTCTCGACTTCACGCCGCAATATACCATCCACGTGGCGACCGTGCAGGAAGAGTACGACGCCATTGTGAAGGCGTTGCGCGGAGAAGGCTTCGACGCGAGCGGCGTCAACCTCAGGGACGACCTGGCCAAGCTTCATGCGCTGCTCACAAAGAATCCTCCCGATGTCGTGTTCAACCTGGTCGAATTCTTTCACAATGATTTGAACCATGAATCGGCCATCGCCAGTTTCTATGATCTGTTCGGTGTGCGCTATACGGGCGCGTCGGCCTTCTGCCTATCGCTGTGCAGACGCAAGGGCTTAACGAAGCAGGTGCTGCTCCAAAGTGGAATGGCGACCCCGCATTTTCGAATACTCAAAGAGCCGTCCATGGACCGCGTCCACGGCTTGCGCTATCCGCTGATCATCAAGCCGTCCCGCCAGGATGGAAGCACCGGGGTGGACGCCAATTCCGTTGTTTACGACTACACCCACCTGCGGCGCCAGCTGGAAGACGTTTATGCCCGCTTCGGAGCCCCGATACTCGTGGAGGAATTCATACAGGGCAAAGAGCTGCATGTTTCGGTGCTGGGAAACAATCCGCCGGTGGTGTTGCCGGTCCTCGAATACGACTTTTCAGAACTCCACGAAAGCCATCCGCCTCTGATCACATACGACATGAAGTGGAATCCCCTGGCCGCAGCATACCACCGGGTGCACGCGCGCTGCCCTGCCGAAATAGACAGCAGGACCGAAATGCTCGTGAAGGAACAGGCGCTCGCGGCCTACGCCGCCACCTATTGCCGGGATTACGCGCGTCTCGACCTGCGGATGGGCAGCGACGGCGTGCCGTACATCCTGGAGGTGAATCCCAACCCGGATCTTACCGAAGGGGTTTCCTTCATGCAGTCTGCGGAAAAAGCCGGCCTCGGCTTTTCGGAGACGCTTCGCAGGATCGTCTCTTTTGCATTCGACCGGGGATTGGAATAGCATCCGCGGGATTCCGCTCCAAGAGCCGATGAGGCGCTTTCCGTGCCTCGAACGGCCGGCCCCCGCCTGTGGAAACCGCGCAGCATTAGAATATTGAAATGTAGACGGAACCGCCCCCCGCGCCTGATTTTTGGCTTGTGCACATCCGGGTGATGTTTTATAAGTAGCTTGCCTCCCGATGTGCATGATCCTGCACCCGCCGTAATGTTTGGTCGAAACGCGGCCCGTGCATGCCGATCGATCGACGGAAGCCCCCCATTCTCATCCGCCCGGGAGGACAATATTCGCGATACCGCCTGACGACGTCCGAGGACTCCGGTCTCGAGCGAGGCCGGGGCCTACAACAGTATGAGCGGCGCCACGCCGCAGGGAGTCATGTGCATGGTCAGTCGTCCGTATGCAATCTCCTCAACCGCCTTTCTCTTTATCCTCTGCGTCTTCGCCCCTCAGG
This sequence comes from uncultured Acidobacteriota bacterium, assembly GCA_964474425.1. Taxonomy (GTDB): domain Bacteria; phylum Acidobacteriota; class UBA6911; order UBA6911; family UBA6911; genus UBA6911. Next base: position 30,766 of record CAYYTC010000009.1, on the reverse strand, counting down.
ACCGGTCGGCATTCGCCCAGGCCGATGTGCAGATGTGCCTGGCCTGCCATAAAAATCAGGCCGCCATAATGGAAACCAAGCACGGGGCGAAAGGCGATCCCGGCTCCCCGGCTGGGAGCGGCCAAGCCTGTTCGGCTTGCCACGGGGATAATCCAAACCATGCGGGCAATCCTGCCCAGAATCCGCATCCCGTGCGTTTCGGCCGGGGTGCGGCGCCGGCACAGGAGCAGACCAAAGCCTGCATGAGCTGTCACGCGGGCAACCGCCATCTGGCTTTCTGGGAGTCGGGCCGGCACGGCCGCAACGACGTGCGCTGCAACGATTGTCACGCGGTGCACTCCACGCCGACCCCCGGCTCCACCCTGGCCATCACCCGGCGCGATCCCACGGTCAGCCCTTATGTGAACACCACACGGCAGCTGGAATACGAGACCTGCATCGGCTGCCACAAGCAGGTCCGGGTGCAAATCAACAAACCTTCGCACCATCCCATCGTGGAAGGCAAGGTCACCTGTTCAAGCTGTCACAATCCGCACGGCGCACAAAGCCACGCGATGATCAAACAGGAGACGCTCAACGTTCAATGCTGGAGCTGCCATGCCGAAAAGCGCGGCCCGTTCCTTTTCCAGCACCCGGCGGTCGAGGAGAATTGCCTCTCCTGCCACAGCCCGCATGGCTCCTCGCACGCCAAACTGCTTAACGAAAAGGTCCCGAATCTTTGCCAGGACTGCCACGACTGGTCGCGGCACCCCGGAACGGCTTACAGCGGGGATCAGGGATTTGTACGCATACCCGGTTCGCCGGCCAAGACGGCCAACACCCGGTTCGTCTCCCGCGCATGCCTGAACTGTCACAATGCCATCCACGGCAGCAATGCCCCTGCGACCCGCGGCAAATATCTCACGCGATAAGGAGACCGATATGAAAGCAAAACTCATCCATATCCTCATCGCAACCCTGCTGGCCGCATCCGGCGCGGCTTTTGCGCAGGACAAGCAATTCAAGCTGACTGGAAGCATCGGCGCCGGCGGCATCGGGACCAGCGAAGGTGCCAAAGACGCGGCAAAGCTGAACGAGTATCGCGATTTGTCCGACGGTCCGTTCGGAGTTTTCGATCTGCGCGGCCGCAACACCCGCTTTCACTTCGACGCTTTCGGCGAGAACCTCGGCCGCGACGACATGCGCATCACGCTCGAGGGCGGCATGTATGGGAAGTTCAATTTCAGCCTCTATGGGGACTGGCTCACGCACAATTTCGGTTTCGGGCCCCACGGAGCCCGCACGCCGTACACCGACATGGGCTCGCATACCCTGCCGCTATTTTCGGCCGATCCGGCCGTGCTGGCGAACTCGAACGTGCCGCCGTGGACTTCGTTTGATTTTGCGATGGACCGGCGTGATATCGGCGCCGAATTCGAATTTTCCGGCGATTCGCCCTGGTACATTCTGCTCAACGGCAACCAGGTTAACCAGTTGGGCATTAACAAGGTCGACGCTGCCGCCCTGGGCACAAGCCCGGGCAACGGTTTCGTCGATCTTCCCTACCCTCTGCATCATTCGACGGTCAACGTCTCCGTCGAAGGAGGATACCAATCGCCGCGGGGCCATTTTTCCGCAAGCTGGCTGGAGAGCAGCTTCAGCAACGACAACGAATTTCTGGATTTCCAGAATCCTTTCTTCGGCTTCGGCATGGACACGGCGACTTTTGCCCCGAACAGCAACTACACCCGAATCAGCGCCAGCGGCATGCTGCTCCGCCTTCCAATGGAGTCGACGCTGTCCGGACGTGTGACCTATGACAGAGTTACCGACCGCATCGATATGATCGATGCGGTGCTCAATACCTCCGGGTCGGCCGCGTTAACGCCCACAAACCCGAGCTCCTCGACCTTCGACGGCAAAGTGGAGAATGTGACGGCCCAGGTCTCCTTCGCGTCCGCTCCGGCGCGCCGGCTGGACACGCGCGCCTACTATAACTACTACCGGCGGCACAACACATCGACCGACATCGTGTTCGATGTGCCGCTCACAACGGCCGGCCTGGTTTGTGCGGAAGAAGGGACGATGTCGTCGGCCAGCGTGAACGTTCCCTGTGAAGGGGAACGTTACGGCTACACGAAAAACAACGCCGGGTTTGAGGCCGGGCACCGGCTTACGCCGGGAAACCGCCTGAGCGCAAACTACGATTACCTGGATATCAAGCGCGACAGGTTCGACTCCGAGGAAACCGGTGAAAATAGGTTTTTCGTGCAATGGTCCAATACGTCGCTGGATGTCCTAACGGCTCGCTTCAAGTATCAATACACCCGCCGGCGGTCCGAATTCCTTACGGATAACGCCGGTTTCGACGCCAACTCCCCTTACTACCTGGAGCGCTTCAACCGCTCCTTCGATGTCGCCAACCTGAATCAGCACCTCGTCAAGGCGTACTTCGACTGGACGCCCGTGAAGCTCCTTGATTTCGGCTTTGAAGCCTACTACAAGAAAAACGATTACCAGGACTTCATTCTGGGCAGGATGAACGATCACCGGAAGGAGTTTTACGGTAGCATCTCTTATGGCGACCCGGAGAAATTCCGCTTAACCCTGTTCGGCGACATCGAGTTCATTAACTACGACTCGTACCATCGAACTGTCAACGCCGGCGCATGCCCGGCAACTTCTCCGGACTGCTTTGATCCGAACAGCGCTCCGACTACAACCGCGTTCAACTGGGGCGCGAACCTCAAAGACAAGAACTGGACGGTGGAGTTCGGCGCCGACTGGCCGGTGATGCAAAAGCTCGTTCTCAAAGGCTCCGCGATTTATCAGGAGACGCGGGGCTGGGTGGATTTCCAATCCCAGACGCTCGCGGATGGTGCGCCGGCCGCCCTGCTGTTTCCGATCAACGCTTACGACAACACCCGGCGCTGGTCGGTGAATCCCCACGCGGTCCTCAGCATCGTCCGGAATGTCACGCTGATCCTGGGTTACGCGTTCGACAAGTACGATTACAGGGACACGCAATTGGAGGGGTATCGGTACACGATCGGCACAGGAACGACCGCGAGTTACCTGAACGGGATCTACGCGTTCCCCAACTACACGGCGCATATCGCATACGGCACGATGCGGTATCGCTTCTAGCCCGGGCTTCCCGGGGGATTTCGAAGTTCGACGGCGTAGGACACGAACCGCGCGGTTCCGGAAAGGCCGGCCTAAAGCCTGTCATCGGCACGTAAAAAGGGCGGCCTTTTCGGCCGCCCCTGCAAAAAAGAACGACTCCGAAATTGTGCTTCATCACGCGGTCCGGCTTGACCGGCAGGGCTCGCGGTGCTATTCAAATCCCGGACCTATAAAAATGCGTTTGATGATCAGCGTAGTGTCGGGGCCGGAAGCTCGCGAAGCCCTCTCGGGAGGCGCCCAGATCCTGGACGTCAAGAATCCCGCAGAAGGCTCGCTGGGCGCCCAATCCCCCTGGATTATTCGCGAGATCAGGGATCTCTGCCGCGGGAAAGCAGATCTCAGCGCGGCGATCGGCGATATGCCCAGTCTGCCCGGCACGGCAGCCCTTGCGGCCCTGGGCGCTGCGGCATGCGGAGCCGATTACGTTAAGATCGGCCTGTTTGGGCCGCGCAGCGAAGCGGAAGCCCTCACGATGCTCAGGGCGGTGAGGCTGGCCGTATCGGGATTGCCGGTATCGGTCATCGCCGCAGGGTACGCCGACTTCAGCCGCGCCGGCACCCTGGATCCGGAATGCCTGCCGCGCCTGGCGGCCGAGGCGGGCGTGCGGGGGTGTCTGCTGGATACAGCCATCAAAGACGGGCGCACGCTTTTTGATTTTCTCGCGCCGGAAAAAGTGCTCCGTTTGGCGGACCAGGCCCACGCAGCCGGCCTGCTGTTCGGGCTGGCCGGAGCTCTGCGGGAACAGCACCTTGCCCTGGCCAGCGATGTGGGAGCGGATATAGCGGGGCTGCGCGCCGCTGCATGCCGTGACAGTCGGCGCGACGGAGTCCTCGATGCGGGCCGCGTTCGGCGGCTGCACCAGGCAATTCGCGCGGGGGCAGCTACCGAACCGGCATCCTAAACCTGGATTTTCCGCAGGATTTTTTAGAGTACCTCGTATCGGAGTATGTGCGCGTGGATAACAGGCTATAAGGCCTCATGCTGCAACCTTCAGCTTTTCCACCGAAAGTATGTATGCGCGCCTGAGCCGCAGCAACAGGAAAGCTTTGAGGAATGCGGGGAAATATCGGCGTTCATCAGCGGCTTTTTCAGCGTATGTCGGCGTTCCCTCATTGCCGAACAATCAGACTTTATGGGTCACCGGCGAGGTTGGGGGCTTTCTGTTTTATTTATGCAGGTGCCGATTGTCCGGCCCGTATCCATCAGTTCAGCCAGCCGTTCGGGATGCAGGCCGCTGACCACCCAGGTTTCGAGCGGAATGCGGGCCAGGAAACGGGGCAGCTGCCGGTCTACTCCTCCGTCAATTTTCGACAATTGCTCCACCGTCAATTCCGCAATCAGCTCGTCCGGGTGGCCCGACGAGCTGTTGTGCTTAAAAATTCCGTCGACATCCTTGAGCAAAACAAGCCTCCGGCAGCCGGCCTTATGCGCTACCCACGCGGCAATCGTGTCGGAGGTGACATCCCAGGAGTGCGGAAGCGGATCGGCATGAACGATCCCCTCGGACGGCAGCAGGATTGCCGTGCTACCGGACTCCGCAATCCTCCGGGCTTGGGCAAGGTCCTTCACCCTCGAACTGCCGGCGATCAGCTGACTTAATACAAATCCATACTGATCCATGGCAAGCAATGCCATGTAATGGGCCGCGCTTTCGGAGAGAGCGTATTGCGCGTAAGTCTTCCGGACCAGATCGGCGAATTCGCCTCCGCCCGGCACGACCAGCAGCGGACGGCGCCTGCCCAGGTGCGATATTTCCAGGCACAGGGCGGCCAGGCCGTTGCCGCGGCTCAGGCTGCCTCCGATTTTTATAACGGCGGACAGGCTCATACTGACCCTGCTTCCATGTGCCCGGCCAGCAGATAGGCCGCTGCAAGACAGGGAGCAACCGACAATTCCTCAACTCCCCAATTGCCCGCCGGGTGCCGGACTTCAAGCCCAAGGCCGGCCGCTGCCGTCCGGGCCAGAAAAGCCCCCGAACCCAGCGCGACCACGGGATGCCGGCGCAATTCCGGCAGCCGGCCGATGACCTGGTTCAGGCCTTCCTGAATCTGAAGCACCTGCCGGGCATGCATATATCGGGCCAATTCGTCGATCTCCTTTTCCGAAAGCATTTCCGTATCGGCGCACACCAGGCGCGCGAGGCGTCTGCGGGATGAGTCAACGGAAGGCGGTTTCCCGTCGGGCGTCGTGCAGGTGTAATCCTGCGTGCGCAGATGGCCCAGGATCAGGTTCACATCCCCGCTGATCGCAAAGTACTCCGAAGACACGCGGCAGAAGCGCCCTGCAACCGGAACAGAGTGAGCGATCGCCGCCAGGTTTGTGCGCAAAGCGCCCGTATAGACAAGCTCACCCGACGACAGGCGATCCAGGTCCGTCCGTCCGATGACTTTCACCTGGCCGTCCAGAACAGGCAGTATGTCGGTGGTGGTGCTGCCAACGTCCACAAGCAGGCAATTGGGGAATCGTTTTCCGATCCATTGAGCGGATGCCAGCCAGTTCGACGCCGCAAAATCCAGCGGCCGGGTCCGCGCTTCGTCCAGCGGAACGAAGGCGCCGGAGAGACTCAGTGCGTAGCATTCAAGCCCGGGAGAGCACCCTTTCATACAATCCAGTACGAAGAGGACCCCCTCGCGCTTCGTGGCAAAGGCATCCGACAACTCGGCCGTCATGGTCACCGCCATCGCTCGGGGCAGAACACCTTGGGATATTTCAGTGAAGATCCCGCACACAGCCTGGGAAAGCTGCTCCTTTTCACGCCAGATCTCGAGCGGATGCACGGCAGTCCGCATGATGTCAGGCCGGCCCCGCTCCAGCCCCAGAAGTGCGGCTTTAACATTAGCCGCCCCGATGTCCCAGCCCAAATAGCCGATCATTGCAGTACGCCGCCCTTATCCGTTCGAAAATATCCCCAGGAAACCGGATCGTCCTTTTTTATCACGACGCGGCCGGCAAGCGGAACGCGATCGGGCAGGCTGCCCTGGATGCACGATTCCCATATTGCCTGGGCCAGGTTGATCCCGGCGACCCGGCGAAGCGCGATATATGAAGTCGTAAGACGGGGATTGATCTCGATCAGCCAGGCGCTTCGGTCTTTCAGCACCAGGTCGATCCCGGCATATCCCTTGATGCCCGGGATCAGGCTTGCGGCCATACGGGCCAGTTCCAGGGCATACTCGCCCGCGGCATGATCCAGGGGAACTTCGCTGCCCCCGTACCGGAACACGGAGCCGTTCTCGATCAGCTGCCGGTTCAGGCTCAAAGGCAGGCAGCGGTTCCCGGCAATCAACAAAGACACGCTGGCATGGATCCCTCTCAGCAGCGGTTGTAGTAGAATCTGCCTGCGGCGGGTCACCCGGCGGATCAGCGCCAGGGCAGCGGGGATTTCTGAAAAGGAGTCAATCCGGCAGACTCCCCTGCAGCCGACGCCATCCAGGGGTTTCATAACCAGGGGCAAACGCATCCGTTCCGCAATCCGGCGGGCGGAGGCAAAACCGGCGGCATGGCTTTCAGGTATCGGCAGCTTTCCCCCCCTGAAAATCCTGTTGCAGGATTCCTTGTTTCCCGCCACGGCAACCGCGGCGGAACTGGAACCCAGCACAGGTATTCCGGCCGATTCCGCATGAGCCGTAAGCTTTTTCAGGATGCCGTTTGTTTCCGGAGCTATAATCATAACGGCATCGCAGCGCCTGAGCAGAGAGAGGTAGAGGGTTTCATAATCTCCGGGAGACGCGCAAACCACTTCGTCAGCCGGCAGAGTCGCCCGATTCAGGTTTGGGATTTGCTCCTCGAAACGAGGATCGAGGACGCTGATGGTGCGCACTGCTCCCCAGCGGTTAAAGTCCGCAAGGATCGCCCAGAGCATGCCCAGCGCTTCGGAGGCCAGCCCGGGGGCCAGGTTCCCTTCCGGGCAGCCTCCTCCGGCGTAGAATTCATAAACCAGAACCGTTGCAGGAGCAGTCATGCGCCTTATTCCCGTCATCGATTTGCTGGATGGCCAGGCTGTGCATGCCGTTATAGGCAAGCGAGAGCATTACAGGCCCGTGAAAAGCGTTTTATGCGACACAGCCGATCCTTTTGAAGTCGCCACGGCTTACCGCGACCGTCTGGGACTTAACGAGATCTACATCGCCGACCTGGATGCCATCCAGGGCTCCCGCCAGGTTAATCATCGCGAAATGATTGCCGCTCTTGCCGGCGAAGAGGACCTCAATATTATCCTGGATGCCGGAGTTTCAGACGTGGAAAATACACGGACCTGGCTCGATCTTGGCGTCCGTAAGGTCGTGATCGGGGCTGAAACACTTCGCACCTGGGATGCGCTGCAGGATATTCCCGCAAGAGTCGACAGGGACCGCCTGATTTTCAGCCTGGACTTCAACGCCGGCAAAATCCTGTCTCAATCCACGGGACTGGCTGCTCTGTCTCCCATGAAAGCACTCGAGCATTTGCAGGCTGCGGGCTGGCAGGAGGTGATTCTGCTGGACCTCAGGCTTGTGGGGAGCGGGGAAGGCGTGGATCGGCAGCTTGCATCGGAAGCATGCAGGAACTTCCCGGATTTGAGCCTCCTGGTCGGAGGAGGATTGGCCCGGCCCGCGGAACTGTTCGAACTGGAAGCCATGGGAGTGGCGGGCGTGCTCGCGGCGACCGCTCTTCACTACGGGACGATCACGGCGCAACACCTGTCCGCACTGGTCAGGAATCCCTCCTGACAGACGTTCCCCACGTTCGCCTGCTTTCAAGCCCGAGCAGGCAAATGTGGAGAACGTCACCGGATACTATCTTATTTATACGCAGCGAAAGGATGCGCGACTTCGCCCTTCTTCTTCAGGATTTCCGCGACCTTCGGCTCTCCGGCCACCGCCCGCTGAATTGCAAGTTTGGTCGCCTCGTAGTTGTATTTCTGAATTTTGGCGTCATCCTTCGCTTCCCAATGGATGAACACGCCTACGAGGATAAACACATTCTCCGCCTCTGCTTTGGTGATCGTGCCTTCCTCGACGCAATCGGCAACCGCCATAGCCACGGCACGCTGCGCCGGGCCGAACATCTGAACCGCCTGGGTGGCGTTTTTGATGGTTACCTTGTTGAACATCACGGTATGAGGCTTGCACACCAGGTTCGGCGCAACCACTGCCAGCAGAGCCGTGAAACCATCCTTGTTGTTGGTGAGGGTATTGCAGAACGCCGTCTCGGCGGCGCTGCCGCGCGGCCCCATCAATAGATCGATATGAGCGACTTCATTCCCCTCGCCGACCAGGGCTTCTCCTACCATCACGTGAGTTACTTTTGCCATGTTTTTATCCTCCTATAATATGGAATGAGACTGGATTGGACCCGGCCATCCAAAGAACTATCCAAGAGAACTATTTTACGGCTTGGTGCAGGATCTATATATCGCTCGGCATTTTTTGTCAACACGAAACCCGCCCTTCAAACAACGCAAGAAAGACAGCTGCGGCCGTCAGATCGGCGGCAGTCCCGGGATTCAGTTCGTGGGCCGGATCGCGCAATCCCCGGTCCATCTCCGCCAGTTCCGACCGGCCTTCGGGCGTGAAGATGCCTCCCCGGGCCAAAACTTCGCCGGCCCATGAGGAGATCCGCCGGGCTTCGTCAATTCCCCTTTTCCGGGCGATAAGCGTATCCGGAACCCGGCTGAGAATGTCCAGGAAAGTCTGCACAATCCCGGAAGAAAAACCTGCCCCGCGGGATAGGGCATTTTTCAGCGCGGGAAGGCCGGTTTCGAAGGTGATTGCATAGCCGGTGGCATATTCCCGGGCTACCGCATCGCGTTCCCGGGCCAGAGACATAGCCTGCAACAGGGTGATCGAAGGTTCTTCTGCGACATCTGCCTGCGGGACGCAGCCAAGGCCCGCGGGCTGCGCAAGCCTTATGGCGGCGTAGGCCAGCCGGGCGTCCTCCACCGTCAGCGAGTTCAGGACAGCGCCCAGGTTCTGCCGGAGATCCGGCATATGCCCGGCCGACGCCGCGCAGGCTTTGACGAGCGGAACCAGCAACAGGACCATGCCCAGGTTCGTGTTGGATCGCACTCTCCTGCGTGTGTCCGCAACGGCCCGGAGGATTGTGCGCCCGACCCCCGCCTGAGCTGAATCTTCGAGCGCCGGCCCGATCGCAACCGCGCTGACAAGAAAATCTTCAAGCGTCGTGTCCGGAAAATCATGCGAGCGGTTTACATTGCCGGGCTTGGGCGCACAGACCTCCAAAATGCAGGCCATTTGCGCAAGCTGGGAGATCCGTTTCTCATTATTCATAATTCATGGGCCAATCGTCCGGCTCAATACAAAATCGACGATCCGCCCGGCGATATCCTGTCCCGTGGCTTTCTGCAGCCCGCGCCAGCCGGGAATGCTGTTGATTTCCAGAACGTAGGTTTGGCCGTCTTCGGCCTTCATCAGATCCACGCCGGCGTAATCCAAGTTAAGACAGCGCGCAGCCTCAAGCGCCATCCCCTTCATTTCGGCGCCAAGCTCCAGCGCTTCCACCGTCGCTCCCTGCGAAAAGTTGGTCTTCCATCCCGTCCCGCGGCGGACCATGGCAGCCACGACCTCGCTTCCCACAACAAAAGCGCGCACATCCTCCTGAAAGTGCGGCAGGTATTCCTGGAGGTAATAGACGTACCGGTTCAGTTCCCACGCCCGCAACACGCGATAGGCAGTCTCGCCGTCCGATATCCGCACCATGCCTTTCCCCTCGGATCCGAACAGGGGTTTCAGGACAACATCGCCCATTTCATGGAAAGCGGAAAGAGCCGACTCGAAATCCTCCGTTACGACGGTGCGAGGAGTCGGAATACCCGCATCGGCCAGGAGGAAGGACGTGTAATATTTGTCCACAGTGCGTTCGATCGATGAAGCGGAATTGACCACCTGCACGCCGAGGTTTTCCAAACGATGCAACGCGTCCATGCGGAAGATGATCTGTTCGAGGGAGCCCGTCGGGATTGTGCGGACAAGAATAGCCCGGCAGTCCTCCAGGGATTCCCCGCGCGCATCGAGAGCCGGCCGCCCGCCGATGCGCCCGGCCAGCCGCGCGATCGGGAAAAAGGCCGCGTCGCACCCCCGGCTGAGAATGGCGCGTTCGAGCGCCTGCGCGTGATAGCCCCTTTGCGATGAAACAATTCCGATTTTTGCCGGCATGGCTCAGCCTTCCATCAGGGAAGCCCTCAGCAAAGAAGGATTCACCTGTCCGGCACGGAATATGCGGCCGGATTTCAGGTTGTTGATCTCAACCTGGGCAGGGCTGAAAAGCATCCGGTCGATCTGGAAGAAATCTCCGTTATACCGTTTAAAGAGTTCATGGAAGGGTGTGCCATAGTCCCGGGAACCTGCCGAGGGAACTCTTTCGATCAGGGCCGCAAGCTCCTCATCATCTGCAAGAACCGTGAAATAGACCTGGCTGCCATAGAGGATGGCGTCATTGGTCCGCCCGATGGCGCGAAGGTCGTCGGAGGCTACCGGCGCCAGAGGGCAGAGGCCGAACGCCGCTGTTACCTTCCGTACATCGAAGCCCAGTTCCACAAGTTTGTGCAGGCCTGTCTCCGCGGCCCGCGCGGCGATCTGTATGGAACCTACCAGGGAAGCCGTCGGAGCGATCAACAGGATTGTTTGTTCCGGTTTCACTCCGCACTTCTCAGCCACAAAGGCAGCCACACCCTCGCCCGGCAGTTCGCGCCCTTCCATTGTCAAAACCGCCGTTTCGGCCCGGTCCCGATATCCAAGCTTCTGATAGATTGCCTCGCCGGCGTAAAGCGCCCGCGCCGGGCCGGAACCTATGGCGAAGTAGCCGCCTTGTTTGATGGACCACCCAGCGTACTGCGAGGCCATGCAGGCAACGGGTGGAAGGCTTACGGTAACCGCTACAGCCGGGAGCCAGAAGCCGTCTTCTCCGATTCCATAAGATTGCTGCGTGAAGGCGACCTGGCCCAACCCTCCCATACAGACGCAGGCGAAAAGGCGGCCGGCCTCCATGCCGCCGGGCGCGGCGATCCCCGCATCCAGCACCGTGGAGCCGCTCTTTAGGCGCCTCGAGCTGAGGCCAAGCGCTTCGCACTGGTCAAGCATCTGTCGAACAATCGCCGCGGCTTGCTTGTTAACGCTGATCATAGATCAGGATCTCTCCTTTGCCCAGCCGGCTGAAATCCCCACTGTAGTGATGGAAACAGGCGCTCGAAAACATTTCAGGAATTGCCAGCCCATGTTGCTTCAGATCGCGGAAAATCAATTTTAAAAAATCGGGTTGATAGCGGCAATCGTATCGGTATGTGGGCAGAAGGTCCGCCGGCTGGAAAGTAACGATGGTGCCGCGCGCCAGGCCCGCGCCGGGGCGGAGCCCCAGCCGGCCGAAAACAATTATGGATCCCGCGATCATGGACAGGCCGGTGAAATCCCCCGCATTTCCATTGATGACGATGAGGCCCCGGCGCATCGCGGCGCCGGTTTCGTTACCGGCGCTGCCTTCGACCAGGATCAATCCCCGCTTCATTCCCCGCCGGCTGCCCCGCAGAGCGCCGCCCAGGGCATGGCCGGCATCCCCGCGGATATGGATCTTCCCGCCCGTCATCTCCGCGCCGGCGCAATCCCCCGCATTTCCGAAGACGTGGATTTCGCCGCCATGCATTTCCGCGCCCAGGTGCGTCCCCGCATGGCCATGGATCATGACTTTTCCTTGCTTCATATGCGCAGCGATGTTTTTAACGCGGCTCAGGTCGCCGTTCAGGACGATTTCGAGCGATCCGTCGCCGGTCACATCAAAAAAGTCCCCAACGAAGGCCGGTTCCTTGCCATGCGTCACCGGCAGCCTGGCAATTTCAGCTGGCGGCCTGCCGTCGAGATTTTCCGGCCTTATAGCTTCGGCCTCCAGAAGCGCCCGGGGCTGCGACTTAAGAGTCAAAGTCGTCATCGCGGAGTTTCCTATTCCAGGACCTTGTGAAGATGGAATTTATATTTGCCGAGATTGCCGCCATAATTTCCCGCAGCGATCCGGCGAATGCCGTCGATGCAGGCTGCGTGTATTCCCACGCGTGTTGCCTGCTCGATCGCCGGGACGTCCAAACCGTCTATCACAATCTCCATCACCGAGTTCACGCTTTCAGGCAGAGCCGAAGAGACCAGGCTGCGCAGGGTGGGGCAATAGGCCTCATTGGTAGAAGCTTTCAGAAATTTGTAGCGCGAGCCGACTTTGCTCCCGCTGCGCACCATTCCGCCCGGGAAAGGCAGTATGATCCCCGGGACACGCTGCATCGCCTCCGCCGCGAGTTCTGCTGCATGCAGTGTGGCGGAAAGATCGTCGCCCAGAATCAGGATATTGCCGCCGCCGATCGCGCGTTGGATGCCGAATTTTTCCTCAACCAGGAACTCCCCTTCCATAACCGGGATGCGCCAGTACCGGCGGCCGTCAATGACTTTGCTGATCTGGAAACCGTCTCCGAAAAAGCGCAGTTGCCCTCCGATGGAGACCCGATCCTCACCCTGCAGGCCGTTGAAACAGGCTGTGGTCGGACATGTCAATACGCACTGCCCGATGCGGCTGACAAGATGGCTTGCCAGCGCGTCTTTGGACGGCGCAAACAACAAGACACTCACGCCGGGCCTGCCGTCGGGAGTCTGCTCCAACTCCGACTCGATGCCGGCTTCGCATCCACAGCCGATGACGGAAGTGGCAAAGCCGGTCATCCGGACTGCGGCCTCGCGGGCCCATTTGCTATTGATGGCTGTGATCAGGATTCGTGCGCCCCACATCCCGAAGGCTTCGGCGAACGTATCCTCGATTTCCACTCCGTTTATATGCTTTCCCATAACCTTCCATCCCGACAACTAACGGCCAACGCAGAGGCGGCCGGAAGGCCGTCGCAGTTGAAACGCCGGAGGATTTTCGCGGGCGGCTTTCCTGCCGCCCGCACAATTACCGGCCACGAGTTTCGCGGCATCTCCGGGTGGAAAACCGTCTTCGCATCCTTATGCCGTCACCGGTATTTCCCGCGGCCTTGGCAGATAATGCTCCGTCTGCACCGGATAGTTTTCAAATTCAATCGTGTAGTAATTTCTGAAATGCTCCCGGATATCTTTCTCGATATCCGGATCATACCAGGGCGAAACGAAGAGAGTCTCACCGTATGTCTCCTGGCGAATGTGGCCTTCTTCCACCAGGACCAGCCCTTCCTTGATGACGTACCGGGGATTGGCGAACATCTTCTCCTTGTCGTCGTTTTTGTCATAAATGGTGATATCGGCGTCGGCGCCAATTCCAAGGTGCCCTTTGTGCGAAAGGCCGAGCAGCCGCGCAGGTCCCGCCCTTGTGATTATGGCGATTTCCGAGAGCGAATATTCCCGGTCGTGATCAGGCAGGGTGGTTTTGGCGATTGCCTTGGGGTTTACCCTCTTCAAGGTCTCGCGCCGGTATTCGCGGTCCATAAGCAGGCGGATGATCTGCGGATAAGCGACAAAGGATGCGCCGTTGGGATGATCCGTGGATAGGGCGATGCGCCAAGGATCGCGCACCATCAGGAACCACTCAAGGCCGATCGCCCATTGGGTGGTGTGCACGTGGTTTTTGTCTTTGTATTCAACCGGCACGATGCCGCAGCCTTCTTCGTTTTCCACGTCGACGTTTACCCACTTCCGTCCGCTGATCTGGTGCAGCATGTAAGCCAGAGGGCCGTCGCCGGTCATTGAAGTCGTATCCCCGAACATGACCTGGCCGATATCGACGGTCAGGTTCGGGTGGGTGTTAACATATTCCGCCAGTTCCGGGACCCGGGAAGTAAATAATCCCCCGGGACGTCCTCCATAGCTGTGAAACTGGACGTGCGCCAGGTGACCGCGACGGCCGTCCAGCGCTTTCATAGTGTCCATCGTGGTTTTCCAATTGCCGGCGACTCCCAGATTATTGCAATGGATATGCGCACAGTGAGGCAGATGCAGGTCCATGCTCGCTTCCGCCAGCTCCTGGATGATCCGGCGCGGCGTTACACCAAACCCGCTCACCTCATCGTCGATGGTGTGGGCGTTGCCCCCGGATTTCCACAGCTCAACCCCGCCCGGATTCACCAGCTTTACCGCAAACCCGCGCGTCGCCTGCAACAGCCAGGCAATGTAATTGCGGATCTTTTCGCGCTCCCCGGCGGCGATCTGCCGCATGATGAATTCGTTGTTCCCCATCAGCACCATGAAACCCTTGTCAATGACAGGGGTATCCATGAACTCTTCATGGGCATGGCGCGCGACCATGGGGGGGACTGCCGCATCAATGGCTGTGGTATAGCCCATTGCCGCATAGCGATAGCCGGTGGCGAAGGTGGACGGCACAGTCTTGCCGGCGCCCGAGCGCGTGACAGGAGTGCGCGGCAGGGGCGCCAGGCGGTTGTCCTCCGGACGCATTTTGCGCGCAATGTTCACCTTGGGCCCCGCTATGTGGCAGTGCATGTCCACCCCGCCGGGCATGACCACCATGCCTGCAGCATCGATGGTTCTTCCTCCGGCATCGGAAGCCGCGATTTGCCCATCCTTGACGAAAATAGTGCGTACCTCGCCGTGGATGTTGTTGATCGGGTCGTAGACTTCGCCATTGACGATTTTCAGCATGTTTCGGACTCCTCCACCCCGGCCATCAGAATTTACCACGAGGCGGGCCGGCCAAACTCGCATTTTTGGAGAGGATTTCCGCCCTCAGCCTTGCGGCCTCGCCCATCATCGCGCCAAGCGTTTCATCATAGGTGGGGCAAGCGGCCAGGATCGTGCAGATGGGACCTCCCCTGGGCAGCATTTCGCCGGACGCCGGGACATCCCGTATCGCCCTTGCCGGCCATTCCCATGTGTCGGGGGCCCTGGCATCCGCTTCGGCATAAAGGATCGCCTTTCCGAAGAATTTTCCATCCGTTGCCCGGGTCGCCAGGTCGAACCCGGGAAGCCTTCGATCCAGCACTGCCTGAAGGTGAAGGCTAAAAACGGGCAGCTCATACGCTTGCTCCATCAATTCCATGGAGGCCGAATAGCGCGGGTTGACCTCGGTCAGACATACCTGACGGCCGCTCAGGATAAAGTCTATGCCATTAACGCCGATCAGGCCATATTCCCGCGTAAGGAGTTCCGACAAGCGCCTCACCTGCCTGAGAATCGCAACGCCGGTATCGGGATGGGAGAGTTCCGGAAGCGGCAAAACATTTCCGCAGTAGCGGAATCCATGGGCGCCAAGCTCCCGAGTGCCCGCCAGCTGCGCCGTAATCCCGAAGACAACACAATCTCTGCCATTGGCTACGAAGGAAGCCGAACAGGGTTTCCCGCGAATATATTCCTGGAGGAAAAAGGGATGACGGGGGACTCTGTTACGCTTCCGGAAGGACACTCCATGGCCGCCCCCGCTCAATAGCGGCTTTATGAGCCAGGAACCGGCAGGGTCCGCTTCCTGCATCCGGCCGGCGAAGAGCGTCTGCGGGACCTGGAAACCGGCTGTTGCCAGCTTTGCGTACAAGGTCGCCCAATGGCGTACGGACTCGACCGTCTCGGGAGGATTTCCGAGGATGCGGCATTTGGCGGCAAACCTGCGGATGATTTCGGGATGATTTTCCAGGTTGGATGTGTAGGCAACCGCATCAAAACCGAGGCGCCTGCTCTTCTCATAGAGCGAAGCCGCGCTATACGGGACATGGAAATCATGGCGCAGCGAGAAGGATTCGGTCAAAGCTCTGAGATCCTGGTCCCCAAAGGCGTCCAGCGTGATCACAGGATAGCCGCTGCGCACCGCAGACTCTGCCATGGCGCGAACGCTTACTCCAACAGCCAGGATCTTCATCGTTTGCCTTTTCGCCGGAAAAGAAGGCCATAGGCCGGTCTTTCAGCTCTCGTTGCTTTTGCTCCCCGATCCCGGCTCGCTTTTCTTGCAGAGTTGATGCTGCGGCGAATCCCGGCGCGCTGCCGCAAAATCAGACAAGCTGTTTGGCGATGTCGTAGACGCCTTCGGTATCCAAAATCCGGTCGTTTCTTTCGAACAGCCGTGCGATGCATGCCTTGTGGATTTTCATTTTGGGATTGCCGATGGCGAGCGCCCCCAGCGCCCTTTTGCCGCCATATTCGGCAAAGTCGTCTCCGGGCTTGATACCCTCGATCCCCAGCGGCTCGGTCAGGTTGAAGTCCAGCAGCCATTTCACGCCGGCCCGTTTGGACCATGAATCCGGCGGGAGCATGCGCATGCCGGCAGGGCCCGCCGCAACCACGATCTCCGCCTGATCCAGCATCGCATCCAGCCCCGCAGGATCGGCTGCATCCCGGACAAGAAGGCTGCCCCCTGTATTTGCGTGGGAGCCGCTGCGGAAGGCTTCGGCGGCCCTGCGCCCGATTTCAAGGGTTCTCCGCGCCAGCTCAGGATCAAAGCGCGCTCCCAACAACTGAGGCGGGATGGAGGTAAGGTTCACGCGGCAACCTTCACCCGCAAGCAGAACTGCCGCCCGCAATCCCACCGGGCCGGGCCCGATCACAAGGGCCGCCTTCCCTCGCAACTCAACCTGGCGGGCCAGTTTGGCAATGGCGGTGGACGCCGTGGTGTTGCAGCCGTTGGAATCGAGCATGAGCGAAATTTTGAACGGACCGAAAAAGGTTTTGCGGGCTTCGGCCAGCAGTTGTTCGCCTGCATCCACATCCGAGCCGCCGATCCACACTGCCAGGTCTTTAAGGTCCGGGATGCCGCGGGTGAAAAATGCGCTCAGGACCAACCCGCGCACATCGGAAGGCGCAACCCCGCCGTAGCTCTGCACGATATCCGCTCCGGCGTCGTAAGCGACAATGCAGTCAAAAGTGCTGGGGAACTTGTCGCTGTCCAGCTGAATCAGGATTTTTTTCATACCGAATCCTTTGGTTGATGGGATATAGAAGCCGGAAGCAGGAAGCCCGGAGCCGGAATTCCGATGAGTCCGGCTTCCTGCTTCCTACTCCCCAAAAACCGATTCCTGTTGCCGGGATGATGGGACGAAGCGCGACTTCGTGAGGCGCTCAGTCCTGCTTTCGAACCTGCGCTCCCCGGTTTTGGGGGTGTACGCAGAAGATTTCCCCTCCACCCAGGCCATCCAGGAAAACCTTCACTTCCTTCACCAGCCGGAGGGCTTGCGTTTTCCCATCCGCGAGGCCATAAACCGCCGGTCCCCAGGAGCTTTGTCCGGCTCCCAAGGCTCCCCGGTCAATCATAAAACTGATAATTCCTTCTGAAAGGGAATTTGAGAACCGTCCGCCTTGAACGGACGCGAAAAAGTCCCCGACCATGCGCTGGATTTCCGTCAACGCCTGCCCGAAGCTTGCAGCATCTTTCTCCACCAGCGCCGGCAGCATTTTCATCAGCAGCAGACGGCTGCTTTTTTCGACCAGCCGAGCCGGAGCCGGAGGCAATTGCTGAAAAGCGATATTTTCCTTCTCCCCGCTGAATCCTTTGTCCGCCTTCGGGATAACCGTCACGAAATGCCAGTTTGGGGGCACCGGGTGCTGGAACAAAACAGGAGGGATGGTGTTTCTTTCGATCCGCCCGGCAAGTTCGTCGATTTCGAAGGGTTCAGACGGGCCGGAGAGCAGACGATGTCCTCCGTCCAAAACGAAGCCCCCGCGCTGGAAGGTTGCGATGCCGATTCCCGAACGCATCCCTCTTCCCACTGCCAACGCGATTTCCCTGGGGCTGAGCCGGAGGCCGGCCAACGCAGCGAGAGCCGTGCCCACAGCCATGGCTATCTGGGTTCCCGATCCCAGCCCGACATGAGAAGGAATGCCGGAGGCCAGATTCAGGCGCGCTCCGGAAGGGGCGCCATAATGCCGGATAAAACGCCGAGCGTATTCGGAGACCCGATCGGACTCCTGGCCCTCGGTCAGAAGGGATTCGGCAACGTCGGCCCTAAGCACCAGGCGCGGCTGGCTGATAGCCAATCCGATGCTGCCGTACAGCCGGCCCTGCTCCCCATTGTTGTCCAGCAGGCCCAGATGGAGTCGCGCGCAGGTCCTGACCTCAATCATCACTTCCCCTTTTTTTCAATGTAATCGCAAACCAGCCGGAAGGCCTCTTTTTCATTTTCGCCGCCGGTCTTCTCCACAACTTCACTGTAATATACCAGCCTTTCGGCCATAATCCTCCGGTCGATCCATTCCAGGCGGGTAGCCAGAATGGTTGCCTCAATGACGGCACTGCCCGCCCGGCAAAATCCCAGAAAATCCCTATTCCGGCCCCTGTGCAGCACCTGGCACCGCAGTTCTGCCCGCTCGTCGGTTCCTTCAGCGGAGGCCAGCGCCACTTCCAGCCATGAGCAGGCTCCCTCGAATACGGCGCCCGGAATAACACGCGCCGGGAAATGGCCGGGGACTTCTTTGTATAAGCCGCACCGGACAAATGCCAGAACATTGTCCGTCAGACTGGCCACCCCGTATCCGCTTCTTAGCAGATTCCTGCAGGTGCGTGTATTTCGGAACGGGCGCACCAGGACGAAATCCTCTCCCCACACAAGGCCCATCGGCGCAAAATTCGGACTGCCTGCTTCATCGAGAGTCGAAAGGATGGTCTCAACAATCATCGGATATGTTGTTTCCGGCTGCGGCTGGGCTTCGCCGCGGGATTCCGTGTGAAATGGGGACTAGGGAACCAGATAACCCCAGCGCAGGCTTTCTTCCTGCGTATACTTTTTGCCGAGTTGCACTGCCAGAAGCGCTTTTTGCAATTCCCTGCCCAGGTAAAACGCGTAAGACGGGTCCTCGATCTTCATCCTTTTGAAGATCGCCCGGATATCCGTATCCTTATAAAACAGCCGATTGTTAAACACGTAAATATTATCCCGGTCGGTGAAAATGCGATAGTTCCGATCGCGCACGTTTGCCTGCATGTCGCGCAGCTGGCTTTCGCCGAAAGAATCGAACGGAGGATCCTTCACCGTAATCAGCCTGTCATCCAGGTGTTTGGGCGACAGCTTGTTTTCAAACGCATAAAACATGAGCCTCCGGGCGATATCGAGCTCCTGGACCGCTCCGCGCGCCCAGCTGGCCACCTCGGTGGTCAGTACATAATCTATCTCCAGTTCCGTGGCGATGGCGGCCAGCACGGCCGTGACTCCGGTGCTGTCGGCCGCCGTAAGCTCCGTAACATTTCCCAGTCCCATGAGCATCTCGGCCCGCGGATATTTACGACGCATAGCGATGAAATTTCCTATCGATTCGGTGAAGCCGAAACTAATCGGATTTAGCACGGGATCGATGATGTAAGGAACCTTCCACGCTTCAAGCCGGGCGATATTTTCCTCCAGGGAGTCCATCCCTTTGTCGAAATCCGGGATGACCGCAACCTTGCAGCGCACGCGGCGGGCAAGCTCCAGGTTTTGAGAATTGACGCTGAGCAGAAAGTCCGCTCCCGCCCGGTCTGCTTTCAGGGCATCCTCGGCGTTGAAAGAATCCACGCTTACCAGGAACCCCCTTTGCTTTAGAGCACAGACGACGGTTTCTATTTCAGCGAATCCTCCCTCCAGGGGACAGCCCAAATCTATGATATCCGCCCCTCCGGCTTTGAAATAGGAGGCCCGCTCGAGTATCTCCTCAAGGCTGATCTGATGAGCGTCAACGATTTCCGCCATAATTTTCGCGCGATGCGCGCCATACCCGGCAGGCTGCCGGGTCCTGCCGAAGAAGGACGGAATATCCTTCAGGCTTTTGGGTCCGCGGATCACTGGGACCCCAAGCTTGTCCGCGATGATCTCCGTGTCCCCTTTGCACAGCCCGGGAATCATGACAACGTCGCAGCCCATGGCATCTTCCAGGTGCCCGGCCGCAAAACGCGTATCCATCAAGGCAGCGACGGAGATGGGCAGGATGGCGAGCCTGTATTCCATGCCGGGATCCATTCCGTCAAGAGCGTCCCCAAGCGAAGGGGCAGCCAGCTTGCCCGTTACAAACAGGTAGCGAGGCATCGCTCCAACTCCTCCCGGTTGCCGGCTACACGAACTCCGGCGAAGTTTTTGAGTTTTTCCGAATTTTCGAGGTCGATCGGCCGTGGGAATATCTTGACCTTCGATCCACGCGTGTCCAGCGAATCCACCTCGGAGACCAGATCCGTGGGGTATACGATAACCGGCACATGCGATTTGCCGGCCTGTGCAAACAGATTGGTTACCAGGGTGTCGGAGATGCCGCGAACAAATTTCGCCACGGAGTTCGAGGTGGCCGGAGCAATCACCAGTACCGAGTAAACTCCGCTGAAAAAGCGCGCCACCAAAGGCGAACTGGCTTTTCCTTCTCGGTAGGTCCGGATATTGGGAATATCGATGCGCACGCTGAGGTTGTATTTGTGCATCACTTCATCGCCGGCCCGCGAAAGGAATACATCCACTTTCTTTTGCTTGAGGAGCACCTGGACACACTCCTCGAGGCCGTGCCCGGCACCCGTAATCGCCCATGCAATATGTTTTTCATCCATAAGGTTCCCTCACAAGGCTCCTGATGTCTTGCTGGCCGCTGCATCAAGAATGACACAAAGGACCTGCTTTATGCTACCCGTGTATCGGAGCAGACAAAATCGTGTTTCCTTGCGGCGGCTCCTGTTTTTAATATCACGCCGCTCACCCCACCGAGCGTCCCGGGCCGCGCGCGCCGCTCAAAAGATGAAAACGGCCGGGTACGACAAAATCCTGCTGCGCCCCTTTTATATCATGGAGGCGCTTCAGGCAACGATGGTCCGGATATTCATTTTTGCCGGTGCGGGAAAAAATTTCGGTTTTGCAGGGAGTTTACCGTCTACAATGAGTCCAGGCAGGGGTATGCGTCACCCGTTTCCTGTGCGCAAGCGGAGATGATAAATGCTTGATGCGGCCACAGTCCTCCTGGGAATTTGTTTGATGCTCCTCGGACTGGCCGGCAGCGTCCTGCCGATGCTCCCGGGGCCGCCGCTGAATTTTGCCGGCCTGCTGCTCCTGGCCGCATCCAGAAACTTCTCCCCGCCATTGACTCCGGCTCTCATCATCCTGCTGGGCATCGTCACGGTCCTGGTTGCCGTCATGGACCACATCATTCCGTTGATGGGCGCCAGAAAATACGGGGCGTCCAAATGGGGCATCTGGGGGTCCGTGGCGGGTATGCTGATCGGGATGTTCGGCTCGCCCCTCGCCATGCTGGCGGGAGGTTTCGCCGGAGCCGTGATAGCCGAGTGGTTTGTGCATAAGAAGAAAAAGGAAGCTCTCAGGGCGGGTTGGGGAGTAATGGTGGGAACTCTGTTTGCCACAATTCTCCGGTTGGGCGTCGCGGGGATTATGACCTACTATTTTTTCATGGCAATATTGTAGACAGGCACAGGCAAACTGTATCAGTCGCGCAGACTTGGGCTTGTTTTGGGACTGATCCCAGGAACCGAAAAATAGAGTGTTCGCACGCTGAACGTTGAATGCCGGCATTTTGAGTTTTCAAAACGGGACGTTCGAGGGTACTCTCTTAAAAACTCAAAGGCGCTGCAGGATACGAACCGCTGGATGCGGATGGGAGAACCCATATTTCCGGCGTGCTTCCGCCGGCCCTAGACAAAGGAGGAACGAATGGAATACCTGGTACCTATTGTTGTGGTGATCGCGGTCATTATCTTCCTGCAAGGCATTCGTATTGTCCGCCCGACGCACCGGGGGCTGATTGAAAGGCTCGGGAAATATCACGGGTTTGCGATGCCCGGTTTTCACTGGATCATCCCCCTCATCGACAAGATGTACAAGGTCAATATTACCGAGACCATGGTCGACGCCGAGCCGCAAGAAATCATCACCAACGACAACCTGAACGCCCGCGTCGATGCACAGGTGTATTTCAAGGTCAAGGATGAGGAGCAAAACGTAAAGAACTCCCAGTACAATGTGTTCAGTTACCAGTATCAGATTGTCAACCTTGCCCGCACAACCTTGAGGAACATCATCGGCACGCTGACCCTGAAGTCTGCAAACAGCGAACGCGGCAAGATCAACGAAGAGCTTCAGGGCACCCTGAGGAAAGAGACGATTAACTGGGGCATTGATATCGTGCGCACGGAATTGAAGGAGATCGATCCGCCCAAGGATGTCCAGGAGACGATGAACAAGGTCGTTAAGGCGGAAAATGAAAAGATCGCGGCCATAGACTTCGCTACCGCTCAGGAAACCATGGCCGACGGGTCAAGACGCGCCGAGATCAAAAAAGCCGACGGCGTCAAGCAGGCCAGGATTCTGGAAGCCGAGGGCGAGGCGCAGGCCATCAAGCTTGTGAACGAAGCGGCCAACGAGTATTTCATCGGAAACGCCCAGCTCCTGAAAAGGCTTGAGACCGTGGAAAAGGCGCTGGCGAGCAATACCAAGGTGGTGCTTCCGGCCAATGTGGAGCTTATCAATGTCATCGGGGAGCTGGCCGGCGGAATTCTTCCCGTCCAGAAAAAATAGGGATTGCGGCGAGCGGTGATGCAATCTCGCTATAGCCAAAGCTCTTCCCCGTTTTTCGTGAGGACGGGTCTCCAGAGGTTGCCTCAAAACTCGCCAACAGGCGTTCAGAGAGGCTCGAAGAGCCGGAAGTGGGTAGGCCCGGCCGTCAGAGGCTGTCTTACGGTTATGAATTTGTCAAAAATGGCGCTCATAAGTTCTTTGTTTTCAATAGCCGATTTTGCGCAAAATCAACCGTTGGACAGCCTCGTCAGGCCGGGATAAGTATTTGGAGTCAAGATGAGCACCGAAGGTGCGGCACAGATCATAGAGGAATAGACTGGAAAGGCTTTGTTTGCATAGGCAACAGAGTGCCGCTCCTTCGGAGCTCCTTGTCTGCTACACTCCAATCCCGGCCTGACGGCCGGGCCTATTTACTGTCGGGCCTTCGGCCCTCAAAATCACCTCGATTCAAGTTTTGAGACGGCCTCTCCAGACCCGTCCGATAAGCGATAACCAATCATTCGCCCATCGCACGGCTCTGGAGCAGCGATCCTCACTAATAACCATGGCAGGGGCCACCTTATTGTCCGGTCCCTGCGTCATTTCAGCACAAGCATGGTGTCTTCCGGGGAATTTCCCAACAGCAGACGGTGCCAGGAGTCCCCGCGGCTGTTTTGAACCCGCTCCAAAGTGCCCGCAGCGGTTACAGCCTCTCCGGTTTGCGCCTGCTCGCAAAACCTGCCCCGGAACGAGATAATCTCGCCCAAATTTTCAACCGGTGTCCCATTGAGGAAACGCACGCCTGAAATGTTGTATCGGCAGGGAGTAAAAATCGCCTCCCGGTCATCCGCGATGGACGCGGTAATGGCTGCCCGTCCGATTGGGGCATAGCGCAATTGCCCATAGGCCGGGCCCGCCTCGCGGATCTCTTTGATGAACCGGACAAAATAGGGGCGCGCCCGGAAAACGCCCTGGTTCACCTTGCGTTTTTCCAGCTGCACAAATTCGTCAAACGGCATGCGAGTGTCGGCGGTTCGTTGAGCATAAAGTTCTTCGACGCCCCGCTCATCAAGCCGGCGCAGCTCCGCGAACGAACGGTCCTCAAGCAGCTTTTGGAGAGCTCTGTGAACTTTCCGGCAGTTTTGCGCCCCGTATACGGCAATGTCCAGGTCCGACTCTGCCGTGTGCATGCCGATAAGCAGCGACCCTGTAATCCCGAGGCCCGGCCACGGGACCCCGGCTTCTTTGCGCAGCAGGCCGGCAAACGCCGCCGCATCCATTTCGGGCCCCTGAAGGCCGCCGGCTTTCACAAGCTCTATGAGCCGCGCGCGCGGCTCATAGATTCTCTGAACCAGAGACCTTGGAACACTCTGCAGTGTTGTCCCGAAAACCGGGTCATAGGCCAGGTATTGGGAGTTCGCTCCAAGAAATTCCTCCTGCTCGGCGAAATGGTACAGACGCCGGAACAGTGCTCCGCCTTTCTTTCTAGTCCCGCGCTGCGCATCCGGGGCATAGCGCAGGACCGCTATCCACCGGTCTGCGGGGTGCTCCAATCCCTTGATTGCGAAGAACAGCTGTTCGCGGGTTTCCAGATAAAAACTCTCGATCGCCTCCGCTGAGGCATCCCGAAGATTCACAAACCCGTTGTCGGACATCATCCCCGCGCCGTCCCTCCCGATTTTACGGGAATTCCCGTCAAATGCATCAAGTTCGGAGCCGGAAGAGTGAATTCCTTCCACCTTCCACCTTCCACCTTCCCCTCTTCCCCATCGCACTGTTCATTGCGCGCCGTCAGGGGCGCAGCCCGTGCCCGGAATGCATCCTCCATGCTCCAGGCAAGTGCGGACGACCGGCATTGTGCAGGGTTCGGCCGGGCCCTGCACCGCGACACTCGATTTACATGAAGGCTTTGATCAGCTCGACCTGAATGGACTTCAGGCTTGAATGGGCCTCATCCAGCTCCGCGATCTTTTTCTCGAGAGTGCGCATCAGGGCGCGCTTCTCGAGGCCGTTCTTAACCACAACGAGCAGGTTGTCGTTGTCCCAGGGTTTTTCGACGTACTGGTAGAGGCCCACAGAATTGATGGCCCGGATCGCGTTTCCCTTGTCTGCGTATCCGGTCAGGAGCACGCGTACCGTTTGCGGCTGTATCTCCTTGAACCGGGAGAGAAACGTGATTCCATCCATTTCGGGCATCAGGTAATCGGCGATAACCAGATCAATTGTCCGGCTCCCGGCATCCGCGAGTGCGGCGCTGGCTGAGGTGTGCACGATGACGCTGTATTCAGACCGGAGAAGAAACAGGTTGCGCAACGTTATCGTCACAAGCTCCTCGTCATCCACGATCAGCACAGTCTGCCTGTATTCATCCATCGTCATTCTCCGCTTCAGGATACCACTCCATTTTCAGCTAGGCATCTTTGTCCACAGCCACGGCGAGTTCGCGCAGTCGCTGGACCAGGTTATTGAACAATCCCGCCGTCAGCTCGACATGGTCCGCAAGGACATCGTAAAAATCTTCGCGCGGGACAAACAACAGGCGCGATTCCTCGACGGTCTCCGCCGTTGCCAGGCGCGGCTCGCTGTTAACGAGAGCCCACGCGCCGAATGTGCCCTGGGGCAGGACCCGGTCCAGAAAACGCCCGGCCCGACTCATGCGCACGGAGCCCGAAACGACCACATAAAGCCCGTCGGGAGGATCTCCCTCCGCGTAAAGCTTATGCCCGGGAGGGAAAGTGATTTCCTGCGTGATCGCGGCCAGATACGAAAGCTGCTCCAAAGTGACCTGCGAAAAAAGATCAACATCCTGCAGGAACAGGGTTTTTTCCAAATTTGTCAGCATAGGTAAGTCCTTTCGCGTTTGTTGCCGAAATTCGTTCGAGCGCCCAGCCGGCCATTTCGCGGACATGCGGGTCCCGGTTCCGCAGCAGTTCCCGGCAGACGCGCTCCCTATCATGGTGGCTCCCGGACCCGACGGCATACAGCGCACAGGTCCTGAGCCATGGATCCGGCTGCTCCAGGAGCGCGCTCAACGCCTCGTTTTTCGCGGGCACTTTCAAGCTGAAAAAGCGCGCTGCACGCGCCAGCGCCCGCTCCGGGGATTCCTCCTCCAGCAGGGGAAGGAGAAGCGGCTTGAAATCTTTTCCCAGTATGTTTTCCAGAAATTCAAGCGCGGAAACCCGCTTCGCCCTGTCCATTCTCTGCAAAGCGGAATAGGCGAAATAAATGTCCCTCTGGGGGTAGATGAGCCCAAGGAGCCTGAAAACAATTTCCAGCTGTTCGGCCAGCCGATCCCGCAAAATTCTACCCACCAGGCTGCTCTCGGTCTTGCTTCCGTTAACTTCAAAAGCCCGGCTCAGCGCCAGTCCTTCGTAATAAGCCATGATCTGCGCGACGGCGTGCACCTCGATGAAGCGCCGGCAGCCGGGCAGGCCGGGATTTCCGGCATGCATGCGGCTTAAGGCTTTGACGACCAGGTATTTCAGCCGAAAATCCCCGGCATTGAGATTTTCCACCAGGCTTGCGCCCGCGGACGCATCCGGAATACGCGCCAAAATCCACGGGATCTCTCTGCGAACGGCCGGATCCCGGGTCTCATCGGCCAGCGCGGCGGAAAGATCGGCGACGATGGCTGTCCCGAAAGAGACCAGCGCCTGCCGGCATGCGGGCCGCAGTTCCCTGTTCGACAATAGCGGCAGGATCTCGGGCACAAGCTCCAGGCGCCCCGATTGCCCGGATGCCAGAACTGCGGCGGCCACGACTACCGGATGCGGATGACTCAAAAGCCGGTGCAACAGGGGCACGGACAGCGCTTCGGGGAGCCGGCCTGCCAGCCGGGCCGCCACTTCATGTGCAGGGACGGATTCATTTCCGTCTACGGACAGAAGACTGCGGATCAGGTCTATGGATGGCCGGAACGTCAAATCCGGCAGGTCTGCCGCACAACGGCCGGCTGCGATACGAATGCAAGGATTCCGGTGTCCCAGCAATTCCTGAAGCCGATCGCCCGTCCTGTCCGGATCGTGCAGACACAGATACTCCATCGCTGCGCCCCGGACTCCTTCCGAGGAATCCTCCAGCAGGGATTCCGCATCCGCCGCACGGCTGCCCGGCAATGCCTGCAGCGTGCGGGCTGCCTCCGCCCGGACGAAGGAAGACGGATGTTTCAGCAGGGGCAGAAGTTGAGGAGAAAAATCGAACCCCCGGGCCGATTGCAGCAGCCCCAGGGCGTACAGGACCTGCCGCTCCTGCGGACTCTCCAGCGCCGAGACCAGCAGCTGAAGAGACGCGGGATCGGTGACATACCGGTTGGCCTCGGATAGATCCACGCCGCGGAGGGTCAGCTGCTGCCGGAAGGCCTCCACATAACTCTTGCGCAGTTTCAGTCCGACTATGGCGCTTGCAACGGTCAATGCGGTCACTATCAACGCCGTGCCCCTCAAGCCGAGCGGCATGTAGCGGGATGTCAGCGCAATAATTAGAACGGCCGCAACAGCTTTCCCGACCCGGTCCGCGAACACGTCTATGAACAGTTTGACTTTCCTTCGCATTCCTGCGGAAAGCGGCAGATAGAGCAGCTCGGAACCTGTGCGATTGATGGAGTAGCGGAATACCGAGTCGCACCCGAGCGCAACTGCGGCCGATCGGAGCGAAGGGGTGAAGAGAACGCCAAGGGAGGAGATCCCCAGACTGATCGGGAGGAATAAAACGGAAGCCCAGATCCCCAGCCGCTGGATGACGAAGCGAGTCACGCCCATCTGGATCCCGATTCCGATCAGGCTGGTTACCCAGTTCAGCCTTGCCCGGAAGGATTTGATCTCATGTTCCATGAGCTGTTTCGGCAGGTTTTTAAAATTCTCCTGCGCCGCATAGTCCAGCTGCCAGTCCACAATCTGCGAAGCGATCATCGTTAAAAGCATCAGAAGTATCATGAGCCGGAGCAGCCGGGAGCCGGACACGGTCCGGAACATGTCCAGCGTTTTTCCGGAAGAATCGAGCCCTCTTGCCGATTCGCTGCCTGTGTGCCGCAGGCGCCGCCGCCAGACGACCCGGGCCAGCGCAATCAGGACGAGGCAGAGGGCGGCGCAGATGTCCAGCATCGTGGCCGTGCTTTGCTTTTTCAAAAGGTCCGTAATCAGGCTTCCCGCAATGGCGCCTGCAAGAGCGCCTGCGCCGAGCAGTCCGTAGATCCGTTTGGCCTGACGGCCGTCAAAAACATACCCTGCCAGCAGCCAGAACTGGGCGACGCAGAGCACGGAGACAATCTGCACAAACACAAAATAGGCATAGGGAATGAAGGGAAGCTGCCTTGATATCGCCCACTGCAAAAGAAGAAGGCTCCCAATGACTCCCAAATGGGTCGATGTCACCAGGTCAACCGCCGATAGGCGGCGGCCCAATCTGTATACCAGGAAGATCAGCGGGCCGGCCATCAGCGCGGTCAGCAAATAGGCCTTCGGCAGGTCGCTCGCCGGGATGTCTCTTAGAAACATAGCGCTGCGCAGGGGTTTGAGGATGTAAGCGAAAGCCATCAGGCTGAATAGATAGGAGAACATGAGGCTCGTGGTCGTGCTCTCCCCGGGCCTGATCTGCCGAAATATGCCGATCCCTTTGAGCATCGGTCTCCTCTGCACTCCGAAAACTTGAGCGCTCAGACGGCACAGCGCACGTCCGCCCCTGTTCCGGGCCTCACAACAGGATTCCCGCCCGGGCAGCATCGGCGGACAGACATTCGATTCCCCTACCTGTCCGCAAAAGCCTCTTCCCCGAACGCCATCCGGGCAGCATGCGCCCCCCCGCGCTCCAAAGCTCGGTGCGGCGAGATCCAGATATCATTTCATTCCCCCCGGCTGGAGGATCGCCGGACTGATCCGGGATCCGTTTTGAGGCCCACAGGCGGGCGTACCTTCAGGAGTCTGAAGCACCGGCTGTGCTTCCTGAGGAATAACGGGCAAGGAGCTCGAAATAAGGGGGGGACCCAATTCCTCCAGACTACGCCCAATGTAAGTAATGTAATATCGCCTGGAGCGTTTGTGAAACGCCCGTGCCAAAAAATGTGCCGAGCGGCGACGGTACAGGCCCTTGTCTTTCCTGCCGCATCGTGAAATTCTTACTCTATTGGCGGCCTGCGGCCTATGGAGAAAAAAATACCTGATTCTCATCCGGAAAAGGACGATCGCAAATCCGCAGAGGAGGAATTGCAGCGGGAGCGCAATTTTGTTTCGGCAGTGCTCGACATCGAGGGCGCGCTGGTGGTTGTCCTGGACACCGCCGGGAGAGTTATCCGTTTCAACCGGGCTTGCGAACAGACCACCGGATTCAATTTCGATGAGATTAGAGGCCGGCCCTTCTGGGAGGTGTTTCTGCTTCCCGAGGAGGTAGAGCGGATCCGCGAGGTTTTTGAGCAGTTGCGCTCGGGCAATTTTCCCAACAGCGCGGAAAATTACTGGCGGACCAAAAACCGCGGCCTCCGGCTGATATCCTGGTCCAATACCGCCATGGTCGACGCGGCAGGCAATGTCGAATACGTCATCGCGACCGGCATCGACATCACCGACCGGCGCAGAGCCGAAACGGAGCTGCGGAGCGCCCACGCTCAGCTGGAGCAGCGAATCGCGGAACGGACGGCCGAGCTGGCGGCCATCAACGAGCAGCTGCTGGAGGCAGAAAGGAAGCTGCGCCGGCAAAATGAAATATTGGCCAGGCTTGTGCGATACCAGCCTCCCGAAGAGGATGACGGCGCCGGCGTGAGGATCCTTACGGAGGCCGCCGCGGAAGCCCTTGAAGTGGAGCGGGCATCAGTCTGGCTGTCCCACGATGGTTTTTCGCGCATCGTCTGCCTGGACCTCTTCGAGAGAGGCCCATACAGGCATTCGAGCGGAAATGAGATCGCTGCCGTCGATTACCCGGAATATTTCAAGGCCCTCGGGGAACAGCTGGCCATCGCGGCCGATGATGCCCGCGGCGATCGACGCACCGGCGAATTCACGCCTTCTTATCTGAATCCGTTGAAAATCACGTCCATGCTCGACGCCCCGATCTGGGCCGGGGGCCAAATGGCCGGGGTTCTCTGCCACGAGCATGTCGGCGAAGCGCGCCATTGGACGCTGGAAGAACAGCAGTTCGCCGCGGTCCTGGCCGATTACGCCTCTCTGATCCTCGAAGCCCGGCGCCGGCGCCGCGCCGAAGCCGAACTGCAGCAGGCGCACGCTCAGCTCGAGCGGCGCGTGGAAGAGCGCACCGCCCAACTGCGCGCCGCACAGGCTCAGCTGGTACAGTCGGAGAAAATGGCATCCCTGGGCATGCTGGTGGCCGGGATCGCGCACGAAATCAATACCCCCGTGGGCGCCATTCAGAGCATGCACGACACGCTTCAGCGGGCAGTTCAAAAACTAAAGGAGCTCCTCGGCCCTGTCTGCCGGCGCGGTGAGCTCGATGCCGTCGCCATCGAACCCATCATGAACATCATCGGCGATGCAAACCTGGTCCTCTCATCCGGCTCCGCCCGGGTAGCCGACATCGTGCGGCGTCTGAGGAGCTTTGCCCGGCTGGATGAGGCAGAGCTCAAGATGGCGGACATCCACGAAGGATTGGAGGATACCCTCGCGCTCCTTCGCCATGAGATCAAGCACGGAATAGCCGTCAAAAGAAACTATGGCGAAATTCCTCCGTTCGCGTGCTACCCCGGGCGGCTGAACCAGGTGTTCCTCAATATCCTGATCAACGCCCGGCAGGCGATCGCGGGGCAGGGCGAGATTTCCGTTACCACGTACCGGGAAGGCAATCGGGCCGTCGTGGAGATCACCGACAACGGCTCCGGAATAGCGCCCGAACACCTGAGCCGCATTTTTGATCCGGGTTACACGACCAAAGGAGCCGGCGTCGGAACAGGTTTGGGTCTGTCGATATGTTATCAGATCGTCAGGGACCACCACGGAGAAATACGGGCAGCGAGCGAAGTCGGCAAGGGGACGACATTCAGGATTATTCTGCCGATGGATTTGAATCCGAATCCCGGATCCTCTATTTAGGCTGCATGCCGGTCAACGGCATCCCGGCATAGTTATGGGATTTCCTATACATACAGGCCCCGGATGTTAGGCGCTATTCCGGGTACTATTTCGGCGCAGGGTAAATTTGTTCTGAATTCGCGGAGTTCAGCCTCCATAACAAGTATTGGAGGCGCCGAGTGTTAAAATTAAGACACTACTAAAA
>CAYYTC010000008.1:0-96991 GCA_964474425.1 uncultured Acidobacteriota bacterium | reverse complement strand
TTTGAAACGCTGAGAAACGCTGATAAAAGCGCTGACAAACGCCGATTTGTTCGGCGAGGGTCAGCGTTCAAGGCCGGCGCAACTCCTCCAACCGCTTTGAGCGGTTCAAATCTTTCAAGTCCTCCGGCTTTGCCGGAGGTTCCTCTGAATTCGATATTCCACGGTTCAAAAAGCTTTGCGCGCGCTATGGGGCAATCAGCCTGTAAAGCCGGTGGAGGCAATAAATCAGGAACAGGATTTGAGCAGCGACTATGATCCAGTACAAAGCCGTCCTCGGTTTTAGGGCAGTGCCGCCCGCTTCGGCTTTGGCTTTCATTTTGGGTATACGGAAGAAGATCTGGCATAAAACCCAAGCTCCCATTGCCGACAGCACTGCTATGGCGGGTATGAAGTCCATGATATTCTCTGTTTAAAGCTTTCTCTCGCCAATCTCAATAGCAAACTTGCGAATGGCGATATGAATCGTTCCCATGAGCATATGCCCGCTGCCTTGCGTCCGCTCTTCGCTCAAAACAGTTGATTGCCCGCAACCAACTGCGTTAGCCTAGGAACACATTTTCCATCAAAGGCAGGTACAATATGTACTGCAATTATTGCGGTGCGAACAATCCCGATGACAGCCGCTACTGCGGCCAGTGCAGACATCCGCTGGTTCCGACCGTGCCCCCCGAAGCCCCTCTCGATCCCCTCAACTCGGCCCAGACAGAACTTGGACTGGCGCCGGGAACGCTCCTGATCAACCGCTATCGCGTTCTAAAGGAACTGGGAATGGGCGGCATGGGTGTGGTTTACCTCGCAATGGATGAGAAGCTCGAAATGACAGTCGCCATCAAGGTTCTGAGGGACGTGCTAAGCCGCGATCCCGGATCGGTCAAAAGACTCATCGCGGAAGCCAGGCACTCCATGATCCTATCGCACGCGAACATCGTGCGTGTGCATAATTTTGAAGATGGTGAAATGTCCAAGTTTCTGGTCATGGAATACGTGGATGGGGAAACCCTGGGCCATCGCCTTGCCCGGGAAACAAAGCTGTCCGAGGAAGACACAAGGAAAATAGGCATCGAGGTGTGCAAAGGTCTCGAGCACGCGCATGCAAAAAACGTCATCCATCGTGATCTCAAGCCCGGCAATGTCCTGCTCGGGAAGGACGGGTCTATTAAGCTGGCCGATTTCGGCATCGCGCGGGTCTGCCGCGACTCCATGTCGCGCCTGACTTCCCAGCAGAGTTCGGGAACGCTGCTCTACATGTCGCCGGAACAACTTGCGGGGAAGAGCAACGAAGCCAGTGACATTTACTCGCTCGGGATCATGTTTTACGAGATGCTTTCGGGGGAGCCGCCGTTTACCTCAGGGGATATCACGTACCAGATCCGTGAAATGCGTCCGGAGCCTGTTCCGGACATCTCGGCGGATATGAATGCCATGGTCCTGCGGTGCCTCGAGAAAAGGCCGGAGAATCGTTTTGCGGGGGTGGGTGAATTACGCGATGCACTGGAGGGGAACTCCAAGCGCCGTGAAGAGCAAGAGCGGGCGCTGGAACAGCAGCGGAAGCTGGATGAAGAAAAAAAGCAGGCCGAGGAAAAACGGCGCCAAGAGGAGAGCCGGCGCGAGGAGGAAAAGAGAAGCAGAGACGAGCTTGAAAAGCGGATCCGGCAACTGCTTGCACAAGGGCAAACGGCCTTCAATGCAGCCGACCATTCCGGGGCGCTGTCGAAATGGGAGGAAGCGCAAAGGCTTTCACCCTCCGACGCCTCCATTACGGATGCGGTCAATCTTGCTCGCAGACGCATTGCCGAGTTGCAGGAGAAGCAGCGGCAGCAGGAAGATGTTGATCGCATAAAGCAAACAGAGGAACCGAACAGGAAGGAAGATAAACGGGGCAAATGGATGAAGGCGTTGCTCTGGACGCCGCCATGGGCGGAAAAATACCGGCGCTCCTGGAAAGTCCGAGGAGCGATCCTTGTTTTCCTGATAATTCTTTTTTTGGCCTTGTGGGCCTGGTGGGATGAATACGGTCCCAGGCAGGCCTATACTCCCTCCGATTTTGGCAACTCCGTTACGAACGGGCCAGAACCAGGCGGATCCGCGGATACAGGCACGGAGAGAGCCGGAATCGCCTTACAGGGCGGCGATAGGGCCGGAATTGCATCTGCGGGCAGCGGCAAAACGGAGATCCCGGCCGCGGGTGGAGAAAAGGCCGGAATCAAGGGCATGGTCGATAAGGGCGCAGCTTTTTCAGAGCCATCATCCCCGCCCCCGGGAATGGAGACATGGACTGACTCCAACGGCCTTGTGACCGTCCCTTATCCCGACCATTGGCAAATCGATTACCAGGGGATTGCCAGAATTCAGCTTGCTGCTTACTGGTATGCCTTTGCGGCGCTTGATACGACGACGCATACGTCCGTCGAGGTGTATATCATGCGCGGGGTAAATTCAGTGCAGGTTGTCATGAATAATATGCTGGCAGCTTCCTATGCATTGGGATTGGGATTGAATATGGGGCAGGTGCAGAACGGTTTTGTGGGAAGCCGGCCGGCAGCCGCCTTCCCCTTTAATATGAGCGGTGCTGCAGGCGCGGTTACCGGCTGGGTCTATGTCGCCCAGGCGGGGAACAACAGCGTATGTGTAGCGGTTTCGGCGCCGCCGCCCATATACAACGCTGCCGTCCCCATATTCCAGAGAATCCTGGGCGGAGTCACTTTCAGCTATTGATGCCGGAGGAATCTCCGTACGCCTCCAAGGCTCAAAACCTCAAGGCGCCATGGGGACAGATGCGGATTAGTCAGCCGTTCCGAGTAGGAATGATCCGGATTCAAGCCCCGTACCTTCCTGAGTGCGGAATATTCCGGGTATCAAGTTTTTGAAATCCGCCAGCATGACGGGTGAATATGCGTGGCTGACCCGGTCCAGGGTGATCTCTTCGGGACCGTGGTCTTGCGGGATCCATGCTCCCGCCATGTGAAGGTGGGGTGGTGTCGCGGCGTTTGTCGATTTGCGTACCGTGCCAAGAAGTTGGCCTTTGGCAAGAGGTCCGTGTAATCCGGTCTCGGGCAGTATGTGGCTGTAAAGCGTGTGAAAAACCCTGCCGCTTGTGTCGAACATCGCCGAATGGCGAATCACGGCGGTTTTGCCCAAAAAGTCGTCCAGAAGGGAAAGGACCTCTCCATCCGCCATGGCGCGGACCGGTGTCCCTTCGGGGATGGCTTGAAGCGTTGTGTCGATCCCTATCCCCTCTGCAAAATCGAGGCCTTCGTGCTGTGTCCGGCGCCGGTTCCGGTCTCCCCACCATTCCGTGCAATCGCCGAAGAGCATACCCGGGCGAAACACCCAGCATCTTAATTTGCTTTCAGCTGAAAGCCGCTTCATCCATTCGAGGAAATCCGGGATGATAGAAGCCGGCGGTCGCGATTGCTTAGTCCGGCTTTCCCGATACTCGTCAAAACTGATCCAGTGACTTTGCGGCGCTGGATGCGCATCGCGCGTCAACTCAACCCTCGCAAAAACCGGCAGCGCCGTCGCGGCCTGCATGGTATACCGGATCTCCACCGGAATCCGGGCTATGATGCCGCTGCCTTGCCGGTCCCTGGTTCTGCTCTGCAATTCAGGCGTGATGTCGGATGAAATCTGCAGAGGATCCAGCGCGATATAACCGTGGTCTCTCAGTAGGACACCCCATAGATCCAGATTGGGCGCCAGATAACCGTACTGCCCCGATACATATTCCGTATCACCGGAGCTCTGCATCCATTGCCGGGCAGTTTCACGAAAATCCGCAATCCCGTAAGATCGGCCATGAAACCGAATCTCGACGGCCACGTAACGGCGATCCGGCTGCAGGGCATAGACAATCATGAAACCGTTCCCGTCGGGCGGCGGAGTCCTGAGGATTTCATATCCTTTCCGCAAATCGCTCGAATGGGGTATCGAGACTGCAAAGGCTCCGGTGGGAATCGTCGCTATGAGACCCGCGGCTTTATCAGGCAAAGCCTGGTATAGAAATTGCGGCCGGCTGGCATTCCTGGGACAGGTCCGGACGTGAAGGGCCGTCATATCCGAGGCGGAAATGCGGAGCGTGCTGAGTGGCGGATCTGAAGAGCCGCGGGTCAAATCCGGCCGATCCCCGCATGGTTCCAAATGGGCCGGCGTCCTGTTGTCTGAGTCATCCATCGCGCTGTCAGGCTACACCTCCGAGCCCATCCTGATCAACGGCCTTGAACCAGCGGTGGAATGGGCTTCACTCCCGTCCTGCGCGCTGCCGCAATATCGACCATGCACCAGAATATTTCGGGATCCCCGGCATAATGCGCGCCTTCCGCGAGACAATCCGCGAAACTTTTTCTCTCGTCCGTGAAAGTCGTGGAATTAATGGGCAGCAAATCACCCTGTTCAATCAGGCTTTGTATTCTGGAATGATCGGTAAACGCGGGCCCATTAAGAATTTCATCTTCGATCCAGTCGCCGATTTCGCTGAGGAATGCGCCGAAAAATGCGTGTCCGCGAACAAGAAAGCATGCCGGATTCAATCCCATTCTCTCGACGCAAGCTGCGCACATCAGCGCCAGGTCGAGGCAGGTGCCCCGCCGATGCTCAAAAATCTGTTCAGGGAAAAAGACTTTCTGGGAAAGCGTGATGCTGCCGTCCGGTAAGCGATAGCTTTCCTCAAAACTTGGCGGGGGATTGATGTAGCTGAGCTTCAAATCCTGACGAAGCGTTTCATAGAGCGCTTCAAGCATTTCCAGCACTTTTTCCCGGCTGCCTCTCTGGTAGCCGCTCAGATCGGTATCCTTAAACTCCTTTCGCAGCCGGTCCCGGACCAGGGAAATGATCTTCTCAACCGCTTCGGAGTTCGGCTGAACGAAGCAGGCGAGCACCTCCCGTATCGATTCGTGGTAATACCACTCGTTGTAAGCCAGGACTTCTATGGGATAGGTCTCCGAAAACTGCAGGTTGCCTTCCGTGAACACATCGACTCGAAGATTGGCTTTTTCTGCTTCACGAACTTCCTGAAGACGAGACTTGAGGAGCGGGATGACTATTTTGTTTTCCTGGTGCATCCCCTCCGGAGAAATGGCGGGAATGGTCTTTTGCCAAGGCTCTCCGTAGTCTGTGGCAAGCCACGCCTTGACCAGCACATCATTGGCCGGTTCCTTTGCGGTGTTCCGGATCTGGAGCGACTCGATCAGGGGAAGCCCGCAGTGCACGAGAGCATAGTTGAGTCGGGGATGGGTTTTGATATCAACTTTAAGATCGCGCGTTGTGACTCTCTGAAACGCCGGCACCTCGCGCTGCGGCATTTCGCGCTCTGCAGAGGTATAGGCGCGTTGCGGTTCAGCCCGGCGAACCGCATTGGATGTAATGTCCGGCATACCGGCCCTGATTTTGGCCAGGTCGGGGAGGTCCGTCGTCAGCTGTTCCATCGATTGGGCGCTCTCCTTAAGCGATTCATCGAGTTCGCGTTTTATGTTGTCCAGAATGCTTCGACTCCGTTTGCGAAGCGATTCATCCAAGAGCCCCATGGAGCTCGTGGGCCTATCGGCGCGATCGACGGGTCGCTTTTCGCCGCAGGCGCTGCAAAAATTTCCGCTGTTCTCGCTTTGACATTTTGTACAGCGCCATGTCGCCATCATCCACCTCCTGTAAACCCGATCTTCGTGTTTTTGAATCAAGGAGAACCGTAAAGGTTCAAAATCAGATAAAATTCGGTTTCGACCTAATCAAAGAACTTGTTTCCGCAATTTTCGCAGAACTTGTTTCCTTCTGCCGTCTCAAGGTGGCATTTCGGGCATACCACCATACGGCTCTTTAGTTGTCCGCCGGCCGCATCCGTCTGGACGACTCCCGCCGATCCCCCCGGTGTGATCACGGTTATACCCGGCGCCGCAGCCCTCGAAGCGGTGTCGCGCTGGGTTTCCATGCCCTTGTTGTACATTTCGAGCACCATGCGCGCGTGCTCACGGCTCATTTCCTTTATGTCGGAGAGATTCTGATCCTTCATCGCCAGCATTTTGTCGTAAGCGCGCTGGAGGTCCGCTGAAGAAGCGCTTTTAAATTTTTCCTGGAAAGCTTTGGCGATTTCTACGTTCTTTTCGGCGGCCATTGCGAGGATCTGATCTTCGGAATATCCCTTCAGGCTCTCGGTGCGCTTTAAATCAGCCAGCATGGCCGCACGGTCGGCGGGAGCCGAGGCAATCAGGGCTTCTGTGGAAAGCGTTGAGAGCGCCTGGATTTTTTCCAATTCCAGTCTGTGCCGCTGCGCCTCCTCCTTCATGTGGATTTCAGATACCCCGCCGCGGCCCCGAAGCGCGCGGTCCAGATTCCAATCCGCTTCTTCCTTTTTGATGCTTTTCTGTTTTTTCAGCAGGTCCAGCGATGCGGAGGCCGTGCGTAAGTCGGCCTGATCTTCCATTTCTTCCAGCTCGATCCCGGTCGTTTTCGACTTCCGGGCCAGATCGATCTGGCTTTCGACCTGATATCGCTGAATATCCGCTGCCTGTTTGGCTGATGTCCATTCCTCGGCCTGCTGCTGTTCCAGCAGTTTGCGCCGGGCGGACAACTGGTGTTCCACCTCCGCCAGTTCCTCGTCGCGACGCGCGTCGGAGCGTGTCCGATCGAGGGAGATCCTTGTCAGCGCATGCGCGCGTGCCAGTTCTCCCTCCTGTTCCAGCTTGAGTTTCTGGATGCCGTGCCGCCGGGCAAGATCGTGATCCTCTTTCTTCTCCGCGAAATCACGGACGAACGCGTCCATCTCTTCCTTGCGCAGCACCCTGTTTTTGTCGATATTCAGCAGAAAACTCTCCAGCTGGTCGGCCTGGGCTATTTTGTCCATCTCCGAGGAGGCGACGGCTTTGCGCATGCGCTCATAGACCCGGGCACGCTCCTCGAAGACCTCGACCTGCGTCAGAGCGTTCGCCGTCTCCTGATCCAGGACCTTGCGCTCCAACCCGCTGATGGAGCCCCCGCCCGCAATTGCGGCCTCCAATTCCTGCGCATAAATCCAATATTCCTCCTTCGTGTTGTTCAGGGCATTCAAGCGTTCATGGCGAAAATTGAAGACGCGGGCCTGGATGAAAGCAAGGCCTTTGCGTTCAAAGCTCTTTCCCAGATGCTGAGCGACGCTCTGTTCAATTTGCCGTTTAAAGCTCAGGTTTGAGGAAATATCCTGAACCGACCTGCTGCCCACAAGCTCCTGAATACAGTTTTGCAGTTCGGCTTCCAGAAATCTTTTGAGTTCCGACAGCGGGTAATTCTGGCGTCCCTTCATGAGGTTTTCGAAAAACTGAGTCGGATTATCCATCTGAATTACCAGGAGGCACTCTGCGGCCAATTTGACCGGATCCCGGGTGGGGATATCGGTCAGTGTGAAATGGAGTTCCACATCCCCTGCGTCGACGAGGACGGCGGTCGTCGATTTTGAACTGAACAGGTTTTTCACCTTTTCGATCAGGCCGCCCATGTCGTATTTGCCCGGTTCCAGAATTCCGGCGAAGGCGCCGTTCACGAAGAAAATTGCGCGAGTCCCCGCCTCGACAATCAACCCTTTTTTAAAGAAGCCTTCGACGTCGCTCACCTCGACTTTGGTCGCATAATCCTCGATGCGGCGCGCCCACCGGTTGCCGGTCAGCAGGGGAGCAGAGCTTTCCTCAAGAGGCTTGCCGCAATTTCCACAGAATTTCCTGTCTGCGGGAACGGTTGCGCCGCAATTGCTGCACTTGACTTCAGAACCCGGAAGAGGCTCCCCGCACTCACCGCAAAATTTTGCGCCGGACCTGTTCTTGGCTTTACACTTAGGACACTCGATCGGGAATATTGAAACCATGATATGCCTCCGATATTAGAGAAACCCGCCTTTCAGTTGCACGCATCGCCCGTAATCACGTTTCGCCGGCCCCCAATCACTGAATTCTTATCGAGATCCGGCTTGGCGTTCCGCCCAGGTATTCGGTGGGGATCTCGTTGCGTCCGACCTTCAACCGGAACGTTCCCTTCAGCGGGACCTCTTGCTCCAGGCGCCGGTTGTGCAAAGCCCCGCGTGTCTCAAAAGAGGCCAGGGCCGGGGATTCGCGGTTCCAGAGAAATCCGTGCCGCCGCGTTTCGATTCGAGTCAGGCGTACGTGCCAAAGGTTTTCTCCGTCGAAAATTCGCCAGCCTTCGCCTACTCTAAGGGTGTGATCTCCCCGCATAACGGCCATGGGGTCGAAAACGGCATCGGGGATGCCGGATATGTTTACCAGCGCCTTCAGTATCTGCGGAGAGTCAGCGGCCTGCGCCTTGCAGGCATCGAGCAGATCGCCTATCTGTTTGCGCTCCTGCGCCGAGTAGGGCGAACCGCGAGAATCCAGAATCGTTCGCCTGAAATTGTCGGCCGGATTGTCATGGCCTTCCGCGCCGGATGGAGGATTGAGGGGAAAAGCGCCCATCGCCCGGGAAAGCAGATCGCGCCTCGATTTCCATATCTCTATTTTTTTCCCAAGCTCATCCAAATCCGCCTGAGCCAGCTCCAGTTTCAGGGTTTTGTCTTTCAGGACCTTTTCCCGCTCAATGATCCGGACGGCGTCCTCGTGCTGATGCTGGTCGCGCAATTCCGCCAGCTTTCCTTCAAGGACGGACTGACGCAGGGCGCCCCGCACCTGATTCCTTTCGACCTCTTGCCTGGCTTTCTCGTTGTCCAGAGCCATCTCGCCATACTCTGCGTAGAGCCGGTCGAAAACGGCGTTCGCCAGGCGGAATTCGGTTGCGCGCACCAGATCGAAGGGCGATCCCATCAGTGCGTTGCGTATCCAGCCGTTTGCCGGCTCAAAGCCTTCCGGCAGGCAGCCTTTGTTTTTATAGGCTTCCCCGGCATCCAGGGATCCGACCCATTGCCGGGCCGGCTGAGCAATTTTTTCCGATATGCTTTCCGCAATTTCCTCCGGCGGCCGGGTGACCTCGTCCGGGGCGGCATCAAGCAGCCGCTCCGGCTTCAACCTGAATATGGCGCGCAGGGTCAACTGCATCGCATGGTGGTCCCGGGTAAACAGGTCGCGGAGCATGAGAACGACCGGAAATTCCCGGTCGCGCCAGATAACAACCCGCGCCCCGCCCTGCAGACCGTGCTTTGCGATGATTTTGGAGACCGCACGGCGGCTGTAGCGCCCCGGTCCCATCTCGCGCTGGACCACGCCGGCATCCACTACGGCGCCGCGCCAGCCGGGTTTAACTGAGAAGCCGCTCCTGAATTCGTCCATCGTCAGGCTGATGGCGATCTCTCCCTCCGGCAAGGTGGCACGAGGGGATTGTCCAGCCGGCCTGGTCAGGCCGAGATGACGCCTGGCGAAACCCAGCAGCTTTTTCCAAAAGGCCACGATCAGGCTCACCGTAATCGTGGTCAGGAGCGCCAGGGGGAGATTTTTTTTGAGCTGCAGGAGGGTATCCTGCGCTTCATTCAGCACGCTGGAGTCCATACGTCTCAGAGCCCTTTCCTCAGGGGCCGCAGGCTTCGTGAAAACCCTGTTGTTTCAGTGCTTTACTCTTCATTTCACTGCGCGACCCACTAGTTGCTTTCGGCGAATTCGCGGAAGCGCGCTTCCAGCTTTTTGATGCGATCGACATCCACGCGCACACGCTGAAACGCCGCCTCGAAGTCGCTCTTGCACAGCGGGCGCGTTTTGATTTTGTAGGCTTCGATCGCCTCCCGTCCTCCGTCCACGCATCGGGGGATCCCGCCGTTCAGTTCCTCCACCATGGCGTTGACCGCCTGGTTCGCCAGCCGTTCGAGGTCTCTTCCGCTGAACCAATCCGTGCGGTTCACCACCTCCTCGAGCGGGAGATCCATCTTGTGGCCTTCTTTTAAAAGCTGTATGTCCAGGATGGATTTTCGCGCCGGAGCATCCGGCAGGGGGATGTAAATGCGCTTCTGGAAACGGCTCAGAACAGCATCATCAAGGTCCCAGGGCGCGTTGGTCGCCGCGATGGTCAGGACAAACCGGTCTTCGCCCTTGTCGGCCAGTCCGTCCAGCTCCGAAAGGATGGTGGACAGCATTCTTCTTTCGGCGCCGCTTTCGGATCCTTCGCCGCGGGGAAGGCAAAGCGATTCAACTTCGTCGATGAAAATGACGGCAAATCCCTCGTCGGCTTCGCTGCGCGCCGCATCGAACAACGCCGTAACAAGCTTGGAAGACTCTCCGAAATATTTGGACAGGAGGTTGCTGGCCTTGACGTTGAAAAACGTCGCTCCCAGCCCGTTGCTGGTGGCGGCCGCCAGCAGGGTTTTGCCCGTA
The DNA here is from genome assembly GCA_964474425.1 of uncultured Acidobacteriota bacterium. Classification (GTDB taxonomy): domain Bacteria; phylum Acidobacteriota; class UBA6911; order UBA6911; family UBA6911; genus UBA6911. The sequence goes on along the minus strand of CAYYTC010000008.1, from coordinate 86,732 downwards.
CCGGGCGGGCCGTAAAAAAGCATTTTCCTCCAGCCTTGCAGTTTCATGCCTTCCGGTTTTTGAGCCAGGGCCAATCCATAGGTGAATTTGATTTCCCTTTTGGTATCCTCCAACCCTCCAATCTTGTCCCAGGTCACGTTGCTGCGATGTATGAGTGAGGCGATGTCCCGGGCGTATTGCCCGGCATCTTCGGAGCCTGCTTCCTTCAGCCTGTCCGCTTCAGCCGCCCGCGCCTTGGGTGGCGCGGACGCACGCCGTTTGCCTTCTTTCAAAGCCTCGGCATACTCGAGGTACTGGCGCGACTTCTGGCGGCGGCGGATTTGGTCGTCGCGCGTCAGCGCATATTCGGCATAGCTTTTCATAAGACGGGAAGCCTTGAGGTACGCCGCGGAAGCTTCCGGAAGCTTGTCTTGGGCCTCCAAGGACCTGGCTTCGGCGAGGGCCTTGTCTAACGATACCTTGAGCGGTCCACTCAGATCGACATCCATGACGGCACCCGACTCTTATTCGTCCCGGACTTTTTCGGCCTTGATGGCTTTGTCCACTTCGTCCTGGTACCGCGCCATTTCCTCTTCATCCGAGCCGGCTTCTTCCGCCTTCGCCATCTCGCCGATGGCTTTGTCGAAATCGGCGAACCCGACATCCTCCCTGACCCGTCCGCTGGTTACGGAGAGTTCCTCTTCGCCGAGTATTTCCTCCAGCATCTGGTTGAATGTTTCGTCATCTACTTCAGCGGCATCGATCGCCTTTTGTATGGGACTCTCTCTGAAACGTATAATCAGATTCTGCAGGCTTTTGCGGTCCTTCCTCTTTTCCAGGAGCTCCATCTTTCTCAGGAACGAGGTAAGAGCCGTCTTTGCCAGCGACAGCCGCCGCAAATCGCTGTTGATATAGCCGTTGTCGATTTCCAGTTGCCGCATTTCGCGAAAAATATCGCGGAGAATCTCCTGCTTGCCCGATTTCTTGGACCCAACGGCCTCCTTTACCTTATCCTGTTTCTGACCGTCCAGCACCTCGAGATCCCGCCGCTTCTTCTTCTGCTCGCGTTCGAGCTCTTTGAGCTGTACGCGAAGGTCCTGTGCATTTGGGGGCTTGGCAAAAAATCTCTCCATGAATTTCATGATTCCTCTCCTTTTAGGCTCGATAATGGGGACATTCGGTCATTCCAAATCTTTTTTCGCCGGGGGCGCTTCCACGGCTGCACGCCGGTCGGGCTCAGCGGTGCCCACAATGCTTTTTTTAAGCTCTTCCAGGCGCCGGCGTTCTGACGACTCGTCCACCGCAGGACTCAAGGCCGAACTGCTCTCGGCGGCCATGCCAATCCTCTTGTATTCCTGAACGCTGTTCTCCACCTCTTCCACGAGATTATCAATTTCGTCTTCTTTCACGCCCCTGAGGCGCATCGCCTCCATCTCCTGGATTTTCGCGATCAGATTCAGGTGTAGGTTGACATTTTCATTATAGATCAGCGCCTGCCTTTCGGTGTTTGCCCGCTGCTTCCGCATGCGCTCGATCCGACGCAGCGTTATCATTTCTTCTGTCGGGGTCAACCCTCCCCTCCGGATGGATTGTTCCTCGTTCAGGAGGGCTTTTTCGATTCCCAGGAGCTGTTCTTCATTTTCGCGAAGATCAATCTCATTACGGCTGCGCAGACTCTCCAAACCCTTGATGAGATCCCTCGAATTCACCGCTTTGGGATAAAGCTGGCGCGTCTCCTCCGGCAGATCCTCTCTTTGAAAAAGGATTTTGAGCTTTTCCATGATTGACATGATCCCTCCTAGGGGATGCATCGCTGAATATAGGATTTCCCCTTGTGCTTTATGATTTCAAATAGGCCCTCCGATGCCTGGATGGCCATCACCAGGATTTCCGGATCGATGCGGTGTTCTTTGCCGACGATATCCAGCGCGACCGGATCTCCGGGCAAAAGCAGCCGAGGATGGGAGGCCAGGGTATTTCGCGCCCGCACCACTTTTTCTTCCTGTATTTCCGGATCATACAGCTGCTTCAAAGGTCCTTCGGGGCCAAAAACACTCCAGAGAGTTCCCTCTTGCTTCTGTACAAGGTAATAAAGTGCATTGCCCCGGAGTTCCGCAGTGTTTTGGCGTTCCTCGGTCCAGCCTGCGGGTGAAAAAATCCCGATGCAGTGAAATTCCCTTTCCGGAAGATCGAGGCCCGAAGGCCCGGCGATCAGGCGCAGAATATCCTTCCCGGGCCGAGAGCTTTCTTCTGAAAGACTGACGGCTGTCAGGCTGAGGCGGGATATGCCAAAGATTCCCGCGCTCAGGCGAAACTGTTCGACTTCTCCAAAAACCCTCTTGCAAGAGACCGGCTGAAGGGAAGGGTCGATCCTGAACTGCTCGCCTGTGGTCGGAACAGTCAACCGCCCGGCCTTGCGGACTTTCAGGTCAAATCGATTGAGAAAAGTTGCACCCCAATCGATTTCGGCCGCTGCTCTGGAAATTTCCGTTGGTATCTGAGAGGATTTCACGGCAATAATTCCTTTGCGACGTTTATGCTCCCCCGGCGAATTTTCGGTAGCGTTCCAGCATGGTCGGGCTTACCGATGGCGGGACATCCGCCTGCGCACGATCAAGGTCCGCGCGCGTTAAAATCGCCTCCGCCCCGGAACGAATCTGGCGCTGGAACGGGTAATCGGTCGCTTTGGTGCAAATTCCCACGATATCGGCGCCGCTGTATCCCTCCAGCCTTTGCGCCAGTGCCTGCAAATCAACACCGGGTTCTGCGGGAATGCCATTCAGGTTGAAACGGAGGATCTGTTCCCGTGCCGGGGCTTCGGGCAGGCCCACATAAAACTTCTCGCCGAAACGCCCGGTGCGAAGGGCCGCCTCGTCCATATCCCAGGGCCTGTTCGTGGCGCCCATCAATAAAATGCAATTCGCTCTCGGATCCATTCCGTCCACTTGAGAAAGAAACTCCGGCACGACGCGGTTCATCACGGTAGACTGCCCGCCGCGCTTCCCGACCAGGGCTTCCGTCTCGTCCAGGAAAATCACCGACACGGGATACCGGCGTGCGACCTCGAACAGACGCGCCAGGTTCCGTTCCGCAACCCCCACCCACTGCGACATGACGTTGGAGCTTTTGACGTTGAGGAACTGAGCGTCCAGCTCGGTCGCGACAGCCTTGGCGATCATGGTTTTGCCGGTTCCGGGAGGTCCGTAAAGAAGAATGCCTCCGCCGGGCTTCTTTTTAAACCTCAGGGCGGCTTCCGGATGCCGGAACGGATAAATCACGCGAAGGTTGATTGCTTCCTTGACATCCTCCAATCCGGCAATCTGCTCAAAAAGCACATTCGGCTTTTCCGAAACAATCCATTTATTCTCGGGAGTCAGGTCTTCATCCTGGTCTTTTGCGGAGAGGCCCGTTCTGGCCGGGGCCGGTTTTTCACTTTTAAGCGATAACGCCATATCCCGCAGCCGCAGGCCTTTGTTGTGGCGGATATCGCGCAGTTTCGGTTCGGAATGCCGGGCAGCCATAAGCAGATACTTGGCAGCCGTCAGAAGATGATACCTGGCCTGATGATAGTCTTTGACCTTTAGATAATCGATTCCCTGATCCTTGTTCCGGTTGTATTGCTCCAGGTAAAATTGCATAGTCCCGTTAGCCGAGCGCCGGCCTGCTTGCTGCTTCAGGCCGGCATATTCTTTCTGCTTACGCTTTGTTGTTCTTTTCTATTTCCTTTTGAATCGATGACAGGTCTTTCTCGATTTCGTCGTCGATTCCGGCACGCTCTTCGTGCGTGATTTCCTCTTCAAGCATCTTGTCGATATCGGAATCCCTGACCAGTTCGCCTTCGGAGCTCCCTTCATAGTCGAACATGGACTCCGAGGTCATTTCCAGGAATGTGTCCATCCGTTCCTCCAGGCTTTCAGCCTGGGACATTGCCTTTTCGAAATTGACCTGCGTTTTAGCCATGTCGGTGGCGCCGAAAACCTCCGCGATCGATTTTGAAAGCGCATTCATGGCATTGGCGAATTCGAAATGGCCCTCGGCCTGTTCCTTGATCTGAACCGCAGATTCGAGCGCGAGCAGTTGCCGCTCCAGCCGGACCTTGATCGTCGAGGTCTTCTTGATCGCTTTTTTGAGAAACTCATACTGATTCTGCCAGCCGAGTTTTCTCGCGCGCTTGGCCTTTTCGATATAGTCCGCTTCATGTTTTGTATTCAAGGCTATCTGGCGGCGAATCTGGGTTGCGGCTTTCCGCACCTGGATATTGCGCTCGATGCGCCTTTCCTCTTTGGATTTGAACAAGCTCATAGATCCTTCCTTTCATGATTCGCCGGACACAACCTTGCCGAAGCTCAACGCCTCATGGTTTCGACATAGGACATGATGCGATAGTTGTAATAAGCGCTCGAGCCCAGAGCCAGCAATAGGATCGCCGCCGTCCATAACGAGGGAATCCAGAATCCGGTCAGGAAGAAAGCAAACAGCATATCCAATAATGTATAGCCGAGAAGCATGCCAAGGTTGACGAGGTTCGAATCCATGCCTGTCAGTTTGCGAAGGATGGGGATTGTCAGCAAGGGAAGCAGAAGTGTGAACAGGACCCATAGGAAAATCCTGCGGCCGCTCGAACTGTCAGCCAGGCGGGCGCGCCAATATGCCCCTGCGGCCCAACTGCCTCCCATGGTCTGCCTGTAGGCGCGCGCAAATACGGCCTTGCCGCTGTCCCTCTCCGCCATCCGTATCTCCAGACGCATCGCGGCGCTATTGTCCGTCGCCGAGAACTCGGGCAACTCGCCGAAAACGATTGCATCGACGCCAATCCGGCGGGCCGCATCGACCGCATCCTCGAGCCTGACGACGGGTGAACTGTTTTTGCCCAGTTGCTGCATGAGTTTTCGAAAAAAGGATTCATCCAGAAGGCGATACACGCCGGCCGCCTCAATTTTACTCCGCAGGGTTGCCGACACGACGCCGTTCGAATCGCCTGCCAGATCGAGCACTGCAAGTGTCTGCAGGCCTTCCCTTTGAGGCAACTCATCGGCTGCCTGGGCGCATACGGTTTCGGCCAGCCGGTATCTCATATACCCCAGCGCATCCTTCCCCGGCCCCAGGAGACGGTACCCTTCGAAGAACATCACGAGGGAAAGCCCCACCATAACGGCCGGCTTGAAAAGAAGCCTTCCGGTCAACACAAAAATAGGATCCGACATCCTGCCCATGAACATAGGAACACTCCCGGGCGGAAGTCCGCTGCAGCACTCCCTCATGCAATCAATAGGGATAAAGCCGGCCTACGGATGGTACATGTCTATATCAACATCCCGGAAAATGGAATAGAAAAATGCGGGTGTATCCCGGCGGAGTGCCTTCCGGCAGCTTAGGGCTCGCGCAAAAATAATTTCACATTTTGCTGCCGGCTCGCGGCTGTGATAAACATGCAAACAAATAATATAGGAACTTGCATATGTGAGAGCCGGCAGCCCTGCGGGGCGCGGCGGCGGGCGGGCATCTGCTGCGTTGGCGCTCCTCGACGATGTCCCACATCGCCTGCGTCGCGCCGCCTTGCATCTGCCCGCCCGGCGCTCGCGCCAAAATGTAAACTTATTTTTGCGCGAACCCTTAGGCTGAAAAAGCAAGAGCCGCAAGGACCGGGGAGCCTCAAGGATTTGCCGATAGCCTGTACGGGACCCGCCGATGTATGATCGGCCCACACCCGCAAAAGATTGGAGAAACCCATGGTGAAACTGATCAACGTCCATTGCCATCTGCTGAATTACCAGTTCCTTTCGGCTTCGGTCTTCAAATCCCGCTCCGCAACCCTCGAGTGGATGCTTCGGCACAAATGCAGCCAGCCTCTGTTCCGGGTCGCGGCCGCATTCATGCCCAAACGCAGGTTCCACAGACTGCACGAAGCCGCCGCGCTTATGAAATTGGATATCGGCAGGGTTGCGGATCGGCTTCGGAATGAGATGAAGGGGGCCGGTATTGAGCTGGCGGTTCCTCTCATCATGGATATGGGGCGGACGGCATTCATACAAGCGCCTCAAATTCCCTTCACATTTCAGGCAAAGATCATCTCCGATCTGTCTTTGGAGCATTATGGAGCGCTCATGCCCTTCATCATGGTGGACCCGCGACGCAACCGTGCAGCGGACCTGCTGATCCGCTGCCTCGAATGCCTGGGCTTTTATGGAGTAAAAATGTACCCGGCCTTGGGGTATCATCCCGATCCCGACTCGCTGTACAACGATCCGCAGACCAATGACGAACTGAAAAAAATCTACGGCTATTGCGAAAGCTATCAGGTGCCGATCACAACGCATTGTTCCCCGGGCGGAGCCTATAGCGATGATGTATTGCGCAGCAAATCGGTCCGGGCGGAATTCACACGGCCCTGGAGCTGGAATGGAGTCCTGCAGCAATACCCGCGGCTGTATGTGAATTTCGCGCATTTCGGACAGGACCTGATCCGGGTCAAGGACGCAAAATCATGGGCGGGCGGAATACGCGCCCTGGCCTGCCAATATCCTCACGTCTATACGGATCTTGCCTACAACAAGGCGGCGTTGATGCCGCGAACCGGTATCCAGTATCTGCAGGCCCTCAATGCAATTCTTGATAGCGATGAGATCCTGAAGGACCGGATCCTGTTGGGCACCGACTGGTCCATGACCCGGCACACATGGAGGGAACAGGATTATGTCGCGCCATTTCTGAAATTGGGAGAAAAGAAGCTCGGGAAAATAGGGCTTGAAAATCCGCTGAATTTCCTTTTCCCCGAAAGAAAATTCCCGCAGCGTGTCGCAGGTTTTTTGGAAAGCAAGGGCAAAAACATCAAGGACCTTCCGTCCTGGCTGAAATCTAACCTGACCTAACCTCCTTTTCCCGGCCAATGATCCCTCATGGCTTTGAAGAAACGCATTGCGGGACACCTCGCCCTCAGCCCCTAAAGGAGCTTCCACAGAAACCGGAGCTTGCCCAACTGAATTTCCATGCCGGATCCCAGGCAAAGGATATCGCCGGTCCGGAGAACGCTGTCTGCCGCCTTGATCTCCGTTTCCGGGTCCATGGATTCAAGGAAATAGCGATTGTTCGCGAACAGGAGCCGGGCGCGCGGTCTGGCCGGCTGGCCCAGGATAAATTCCGCGCTCTCCTCATCTCCCCATCCCAGATCGATTTTGCGCAGCAGCCAGAGATATTGCTCCTCCGGCCCGTTGGTGAAACGCACAAAGCGCAGGTAATCCCACCGCGTTGCGCGAAATGCATCTTCTCCGGGATCAAACGACCGGAATTTTGAAGAAGCGCGTTTCCATTGCGCGTCCTCCCTCCGTGCAGCGGCGTATACCCGCAGTCCGAGTTCCTGGGTGCCTATACGTATTTCAGTTCCGCCGGCGATTGGGATCTGCTCATCCGGCTTCACCGGGCGCCCGCCGACCAGTGTGAAGGCATGGCTGTTTTGAGCCGCAGACAGGAAACATTCCCCCTCGCTGCAGCGCGTCACGAACTGCTCTCCGCTGATTGTCTTGCTGCGTTCGTCATTCTGGAAGTCGGGCAAAAAGCGAAGAACCACGTCATTTTTTTGGGCGTGGCGGCCGAACCGGACCATCGATGACGATACAACCTGGATTCGAAGGGGGAGGGCCGGGTCCATGGATTCCAGCAGGGCTCGAAAGGTTTTGGGAGGAATTTGCCCGGCCGGAATGCATAGGATCTTTCTTGCGGCATCCTGCCGGATAAGGGTCTCCTGCTCGTCCAGATCCAGATCCACGCGCATCCAGAATGGCTCTTTCTGCGTCATTCTCTCGCGCAGCCGGTCTTCGTTCAGCTCCTTGCCCGCAATGGAAAGCATGCCGCTCAGGTCATTCCCCATGAACTTTCCGATTTCATGGATGTCGATATTGAAGCTTGTGGCGGATGCCCGAGCCTCGTCGGCGGAGGAAATATCGACACTTGCCTGTCCGCGGTAAACTGCGGGAATTTGATCGCCGGTTTCCACGGTTATCTCGATTGCCAGCAGCGCCTCGCCGCCTCGTGCGGGCTCGAACTGAAAGGAAGGCTTCTTTTCGGAGGAAGGCGCCAGGGATCTTAATACGACCGACTTTTCCCTTGCCCGCTCGCATGGACAGTCGACAAGCATTTTAACCGAAGGTAGCAAACCGGAACTCAGGTTGCGAATCCGGAATTCCAGCACGCCCATATGACCGGCCTTGTACCGGTGGTTGGCGTTTATTTCCAGGACTATCGGCGGTTCGCCGGATGCTGTCTTGATATCATCCATGTCTTTAACCCTGCTGCCCAAAGCACAAGCAACAAAGATCCGAATCCTCGTGAACCGGCGGAATCGCAAGGATCTGAAGAGGCGTATCTTGCAAATCCATGATCCTCTTATCAGGCAAATCCGAAAGGCTCAAAAAAGGTATTGTCTGGATGGTTCCGCGCCATGATAGCACCCGGAGGGTATAACTCGCCATTGATTCATGCGCCAGACCGTTCATTTTTGGAGGCATTTCCTGCGCTTGTGTCCGGGGCCGTCGATTTCTCCTAACGTCTCCGGCTTTTGCGACCGATTGAACACACATGAACAGGCGAAATCGAGCCCGTTTTAAGACGGATCTCACAGCCCATGTGACCCTCGCCGGCCTTTCAGGCGCGACCCTCAAGGGAAGGCTGGCGGACCTTTCGGTCCACGGTCTCAGCTTGATCCTGAGCATGGAACTGCCCGTCGGTTCCCGTGTCAAGGTCGAATGGGGGAATGCCACATTTGAAGGCGAATCGATCTACTGCCGGAACCAGGGCAAGGAATATCTCGTAGGGCTGAAGGTCGACGCCGCCGTTTATGCCACTACGAAAAACCTTCGTCCCGTTCAATAGCCGCCTTTTGTCCAAGCAAAACGCCGCCAGTCCAGCGGAGAACACCCGCTCTGCCGGCGAGGCGGTATCCGTCCGGCAGATATCGTGGAATGCCTATTCCCCGCTGTTCCAATAAAAATGCTGAATATCGAATTTCGAATGTCGAGCCGCAGAAGAGCCTCGAAATTCGGCATCCGTTATTCGACATTCTGCGGTTCTGCAGGAGGACACACCCTTATACCCGTTTTGTTCCGGGAAGCAGAGGGTTCCTCCAAATTTCCGGAAGCTGTCTCTATCGGAACGTAATTTTGGGCTTCTGGCGTTCCGGGAGTCTGTAGTACTTCACGTCGGGATAGCCGAGCATCAGCGCATAGTGATGCGGATGGTCCGCGGGTATGCCCACAGCGGCTTTCAGGGAGGGATTCGCGAGAAGGGCGCCGTGAAGCAAGCCGGCCCAGCAGGTGCCCAGACCCATGGTCGGTGCCATCAGTTCGAGATAGGACAGCGCCAGGGTCAGGTCCACCATGCCGTTCATAGCTTCCTTCGGTGCCGAAGCCACGATGAGAACCGGCGCATCCCTGAGCACGCAATCGTGTCCGGCTTCCCAGGCGGAGATCAATGGCAGCAAATAGGAGTTTTCTTCCGCCACCCGGGGATCCTTGAGGATCTGTCGCATCCATTTAATGGTGAGGCCGGCTATGTTCTTGAGATGGGATTTATCGCTCAATACCAGCCATTCAACCGGCTGCCGGTTGGCTCCCGTGGGGGCGTAGCGAGCAACCTCGATCAGACGCCGGATCTTGTCTTTTTCCACCCGGATGTTCTTATATCGGCGGATGGAGCGCCGGGACCGCAAAAACTGCACAGCCTGGGCCTCATGGATGCGCAGCTCTTCCCTGATTTCCGGAGAGTCCTTCGCCAGGACCCGTTCATGACTCAGGGCCCCATGAGGGCAGACGGCCACGCAGTGTCCGCAAACCAGGCATATTCCTTCGCGGGCGATTTCGGGGAAACCATCCTCTTCTCGGAGCTGAATGACAGTCGTGGGACATTCCCGCGCGCAGATCCCGTCTTTTTGGCATTTGCTTTCATCAACGATCAAATAATCCATAGCCCCCTCCCGGTTTTGCAGGAAGCAAACTCAGGCAATATTGGATATTGCGGTTCCGAGCATAATGGGAGCATCTCTCCTTTGTCAAACGGAAGGCGCAGGGACCTGGGGCCCGCCGGACAGCCGCATTTTGGCACAGACCACTGTGCATTTCTGAAACGCGCCCGCCAGAAACACGTAATTCTGAATGGCATAACCGAAATCTGCATTTGCGGCAATGCCCCCCTTTGGTTGTAAAATCGACTGGGCTCGTGCATCATCCATGGTGTCAGGAGGATTTAGATGAGATATTGCTGCTTCAAGCTGGCCTTGTTAATCGCCCTGTGCGCAACCTGGCTGTCTCCCCAGGCATACCTGTTCGCGCAATCCCTGGATCAGGACTTTCCCCAGATAAGCAAATACAAAAATGAGGACACTGGATTTTTTTCCAGCGTATTCGGGATATACCAGGAAAAGGCTGTCCCGCCCCTGGTCCTCGAGAACTCGCCAAGAATCGAGAGCCTCATCCAGGAGGGAAAACTTAAGCTTACGCTCGCCGATGCCATGGCGCTGGCACTGGAAAATAACCTGGATATAGCCGTGCAGCGCTTTATTCCGGAATATTCCCAGACAGACCTGCTGCGCAGCAAAGCCGGACAGTCGCCGCGCGGATTCACGGGCGGCACAACGCCGGGCGGGCTTACCGCGGGAGCTCTGGGTGCAGGTATTACAGGAACGGGCGCCGGCTCGGGAGTCGGCAGCGCGGGCGGCATCACGGGCGGCGGGGGAGCCGTGCAGGTTGGAGCAGCCGGCAATTTTGATCCCACACTGAATGTGAATTTCAGCTATGACCACGTAAAATCACCCTTGAATACGAAGGTTGTATCGGGAATATATGACGTTACCGGGGAAAACACCGCATTTTCGGCCAGCTATGCTCAGCTCTTCTCTCTCGGCACCAGCTATACGCTCAATCTGAATATGCAGGCGCAGAATTCCACCCAGCAGAACCTTCTGTACAATCCCGCATCCGTTTCGCGCTTTGCGTTGGGAATCAACCAGCCGCTGCTGAACGGTTTAGGGCGCCTTTACAACGAGCGCTACATCATGGTGGCCCGCAACAACACGAACGTCGCCGGGCATGTTTTCCGCCAGCAGGTCATCAATACGATTGTGGCCGTTGAAAATGCCTACTGGGACCTCGCCTCGCTTCAGCAAAGCGTGCGTGTGGCCGAGCAGTCGCTGGCCGTTGCCCAGCAGCTTCTCAAGGACAACCGGATCCGGCTGGAAGTCGGCACCATGTCGCCGCTCGATGTGACTTCGGCCGAGTCGGAAGTAGCCGCCCGGACCAGGGATTTGACGGTGGCTTCGACCAATCTGCTGCTCCAGGAAGCTACGCTCAAAAACATGCTGGTAAAAAAGGTCCACCCTGAGCTGGATACAGCTCGCATCGAGCTCAGGGATCCGATGCCTGATCCGAAACAAGCGGATATTCCGGAACTTGAAAGCGCCCTGGCCATGGCTCTGGAATCGCGTCCCGAACTCAGGCAGGCCGACATTAACCTGACCAACCAGGACATTTCCTTGCGCTTCACAGAACAAGCCCTGAAGCCGGACCTGTCGATTTTCGGCTTCTATGCCGGGGCCGGGCTGCAGGGCACCACGACAAAAACCACTTCGGGAATGATAGACGCTCTGGGCCAAAGCTTCAAAGCCGAGTATCCCGAATATGCCGGTGGGCTTAGCCTGAGTTTCCCGATTCGCAACCGTACGGCGCAGGCGGACAGCCTGCGTTCTCAGCTGGAGAAAAACCAGCTGCTGATCACCCGGCAGCGGTCGCGCAACACAATTGCCCTGGAAGTACGCAAGGCCATCATCGGATTGATCCAGGGCAAAGCGCAGGTGGAGGCGGCGCAAAAAGCGGCCAAACTGGCGCGCGAGATGTGGGAAGGCGAGAAAATAAAGCTGGAGGCGGGCGCATCCACTTCCTACAACGTGATTCTGCGGGAACGGGATTATATCAGCGCAGAGTACGCGAAGGTCGGGGCCATGATCACCTATGTGAAAGCGATGGTGGAAATGGAAAGAGCGCAGGGTATGACGCTGGAGCGCAATGGCATCGAATACGCCGACGCGCTTAGCGGAATTCTTACCAAACCTCCCGTCACTCGATTCAATATCTCCCGATCGAAGGAGGGCAATTGATGACTCCCTCGATGCCTGACAGGCGAATGGAGCGGATCGCGCCCCGAATTGCGCGGGCTTCTCTCGGACGCGCATTCTGGCTAATACTGATGGCAGGCTGCCTTTCGCTGCCCTGCGCGGCCCAGGAGGGGTTGAGGTATGATGCCGACTTCAGCAAAAATCCCGAGTGGTTTCCCCGAATACAAAAACCCTATGTGATGAGGTCTATTCCGGAGGTCGAACTGAAAAACTCGACAAGCCTCTGGCAGCTCGTGCAGGACGGGAAACTCCGACTGTCCCTGGACCAACTGAAGACCGCCGTCACCGACAACAATCTTGATATTCTGTCGTCGAACAACACCGCAAGATATGCTCAAACCGATATGCTGAGGGCTAAGGGCGGGGGCGCACCGCGAGGCGGAGCGGGCGTCCAGATACCCAGCAGCCTGTTTGCAGGAGCGATCGGAGCGGGTGTCGGAGGCGCAGGCGGCTTGGGCGGATTCGGATCGGCAGGCGGAATTACCGGCGGGGCGCGCCAGGTATCCGGCTTTTCACGCGGAAGCTACGATCCATCGTTCGCACTGGGACTCAGCTTCGACCGGACGAACAGCCCGCTGAACACGATCATCGTGTCCGGTGTGCCGCAGGTGACCACGGCCTCCACGGTGCTGCAAACCCGCTATTCGCAGGCCTTCACCACCGGGTCCAGCCTCAGCGTCTCCTTCAACAACATGCGCCAGAGCTCAACCCAGCAATTTCTGCTCTACAATCCCGATTTTGTTTCCCAGCTTTCCATAAGTTTTACACAGCAGTTGCTGAGTGGATTCGGCAGCAATGTGGGCCGGCGCTTCATTGAAACCGCAAAGCGGGAGATGGACGCCGCAAAGGAAGTGGTGCGGTTACAGGTCAACAGGACGATGGCGCAAGCTCAGAACTCCTACTGGGACCTGGTTGCTGCCCAGGAAAATGTTCATGTTGCGGAGCAATCGCTGGAGGTCGCGCAGCACTTTTTCGAAGACAACAAGGTCCGGGAAGAGGTGGGCACGGTTTCAGGCCTGGAGGTTGTGACGGCGGAATCGGAAGTCGCGGCCCGCCAGCGCGACCTGGTAAGCGCCCAGACCATGGTGCAGATGCGCGAGGTCGAGCTGAAAAATCTTATCAGCAAGGACCTGAAGGACATTTTGAGCACTGTGCCCATCGAGCCCACGGATGCTCTGCCGGAACCCAAAGACAGCGACATTCCCAATATAAACGACGCCCTGGCCGTCGCCCTGGCCAACCGTCCGGAGATCCACCAGGCGGAGACCAATATACTGATTCAGGATATCGCGATCCGCTACGGCAAGGACCTCCTGAAACCGACCCTGTTGTTTTTCGCAAATTTCAACAGCTCCGGTCTTTACGGCGACCGAACGATCGTAAATCCTGATGGCACCCGCATTGTCCTCCCCGGAGGCATCGGGCAGGCAATCTCTCAGGTTGGCAGATGGCGCTATCCCGAATACGCGGTCGGCATATCGTTCTCTCTGAATATTCGCAACCGGGCAGCCGAGGCGGATTTGTTCAGGGCAAAAAGAGAGAAGCAGCAGACGGAAACCGGCCTGCAGCGCACGCACAACAGCATCGCGCTGGAAGTGCGCAAGGCCATGATCGGCCTGGCTCAGGCGAAAGCGCAGGTGGAAGCGGCGCACAAGGCTGTGGAACTCAGCGGCCAGGTGCTCGCGGCCGAGGAGGCCCGGCTGCTGGAAGGAGTCGCGATCCCCTACGATGTCATACGACGGCAGCGCGATTTCCGGTCCGCCCGCTTCGCGGAAGTGCAGTCCCTGGCCAATTATGCCAAAGCCCTGGTCGAGCGCGACCGCGCCATGGGCGTCCTGGACACAAATTGACGATTGACGATTTACGATTTGAATCAAACGGCTGTTTTCATGTTTCGTTCATGATCCATTGCGAATCTATTGCTTGTGCGGCCCCATTTTTACCAGGCGGTTGCTTTTCATCATATGGTCAGAATGGCTGGCTGTCTGATTCAAATCGTCAATCGTCAATCGTCATTCTGTTTTGTCCTGGTCTTTCAGCAGCTTGTACCTTACGCCGTCGGCGAGCGCGTGATAGCTGGCTTCCAGGATGTCTTCCGACACGCCGACAGTGGTCCAGCTTTCCTCTCCATCGGTCTGCTGGATATGGACTCTCACCTTGGAGCCGGTCCCCTGGCTTCCTTCCAGCACACGAACTTTGTAATCCGTCAGCTGCAGGCAGTGAAGCGACTTGAAGAACTGATTGAGCGCCGCATGAAGGGCTTTGTCCAGGGCATGCACCGGGCCGTCCCCTTCCGCGACCGTGTGCACGAATCGGTCGCCGACGCGGATCTTAACGGTTGCTTCGGAAGTGACCTCTCCGCTGCGGTGCATGTTGGTGACAACGCGGAAATTATCGATGGTGAAGAACTCCTTCTCGCCGTTCAGCGCCGTCTCGAGGAGCACACGCACGGAGGCCTCGGCCGCTTCAAACTCGTAACCCTGGTTTTCGAGTTTTTTGATTCTGTTCAAGGCCGGTCTCAGCTTTTCCTCATTTTCGGCGATTTTGAGGTTCATCTCCCTGGCTTTAAACAGCAGGTTGCTTTTCCCCGATAATTCCGAGACGAGAACGCGCCGGGCGTTGCCGACCAGTTCGGGAGTCACATGCTCGTAAGTCGCGGCATCCCGGATCACGGCGCTCACGTGTACGCCGCCCTTGTGAGCGAAAGCGCTTTCGCCGACGAACGGCAGATCCTTGCGGTGGGGCAGGTTGGCGATCTGGCTTATAAACCGGGATGTGCCGGCCAGACGGTTCAGCCGCTCGGGCCCGATTACGCTGTGGCCCATTTTGATCTCGAGGTTGGGAATGATCGAGCACAGGTTGGCGTTTCCGCAACGTTCGCCGTATCCGTTCATGGTACCCTGCACCTGAACAATGCCACACTCCACGGCAGCCAGCGTATTCGCTACCGCGAGCTCGGAATCGTTGTGACAGTGAATGCCCAATGGGAGTTTGATCACCGACTGGACGCGGCCGATCGCATTTTGTATTTGAGCCGGCAGTCTCCCGCCGTTGGTATCGCAGAGCACTATGATATCGGCGCCCCCCTCTTCGGCCGCTCGCAGCGTCTGAAGAGCGTACTCCGGATTGGCGGAGAATCCGTCGAAAAAGTGCTCCGCATCGTAGACCACTTCTCTGCCTTTTGATTTGATATAGGCGACGGATGCTTTGATGAGTTCGCAATTCCTGTTGAGCGGAATCCTAAGCGCCGCCGTCACGTGAAAATCCCACGATTTGCCGAATATCGTGACCACGGGGGTTGCGGCATTCAGCAAGGCCTGGAGGTTGGGGTCCGAATCCGGCAGATTGCCGGCATGCGCCGTGCTGCCGAAAGCGGCAATTTTGGCCGTGTGCCATGTTTGAGAGGCCGCACGGGAGAAGAACTCGGCGTCCTTGTCGTTGGAACCCGGCCATCCGCCCTCGATGTAGCTGATACCGAAATCGTCCAGCTTGCGGGCCACTCTGAGTTTGTCCTGCACGGTGAAAGCCACGCTCTCGCCCTGGGTCCCATCCCTCAATGTCGTATCGTAAATTTGTATCTTCACTCGAGTCTCCGTTAGGGCTCCAATCAAAAAAAAAGCCCTCAACCGGCTGGCGGATGAGGGCTCGGTGCACGCACCTTGGCCGGCCTCTATCCGCCGGGTGAAATCCCGGTAATGCTGATAATGACGATGCCCGTAATCATGGTATTCATCGAACGAGCCCTGGATTATATATCGACATAACATTGCCATACCGCAATCCCTCTTGTAAACAAAAATGACAGACCGCCAACAGGCACCGGGTAAAGACAGCCATAGACTGCACAGCATGTGATCGAGAACCGCGCGGCCCGTGGCCGCCTTTTTGCTTGACAAATTTTGGCCGTTTCCGTAAGAGGGACATGCCCGGATTTCATTATGGACAGGCGGTTTCACGGCCGGCTGGTACTTTCTGGCTGTTGTAGCCGCCCTGTCGCTTGCCATTATCCTCTATATCAAGCACTACCTTAAAACTCAAAAGGCTCCCGCTCAGCGATGAGCGGCTGGATACATCCGGAATCCGTCGGGAGGGCCACCGACTCTGCCGGCGAGGAAGTAGGAGTTTGATAAATCCTGCATTTATTTTTTCCCAGGTCCGGCCAATGACCAGAAGGGATATCGAATTTCGAATATTGAACCGCAGCAGTTATCGCTGCACTTCGAGATTCATCATTCGATATTCGACATTCTGCGGTTCCAGGGCCTTTATGGCGCCTGGAGCCCCTTTCATCATTTATCCGTAGCGATCAGCCCTTTTTGAGGGGCCTGTAACCGTCAAGCCTTCGGCACTGCGGGATGATACTTGCCAAGGAAAGCTTTGAGGACCAGAAGGTCACAACTCCATTTCCTTCAGGTCATCGGCAATGATGAGCCGGGGTTCGGTAAGTGCCTGCACTTCGCCGGCAGTCCAGCCCGGCGCCACTTCTCGGAGGACGAGTCCTTCTTTCGTTACATCGATGGCCGCCAGATCCGTGAATATCTTGTTCACGCAGTTCCGGGCCGTTAAGGGGAAAGTGCACCGGTTCACGATGCGCGTGCCGCCTTCCCTGGTCGTGTGGAGCATCATCACGATCAATTGCCGGCATCCCCCGGCCAGATCCATTGCGCCGCCCATGCCGGTTGCGGGCCGCCCCGGCCTGCCCCAGTTGGCCAGATCTCCTTTTTCGGAGACCTGGTACGCGCCCAACACAACCATGTCGACATGTCCGCCCCGGATCATGTCGAAAGACAGGGCGCTGTCAAAAAAACACATGCCCGGCATCGGAGTCACGGGTTGATCGGAAGCGTTGATCAACTCATAGTCTTTTCCCTCATCGGCGCCCAAAGCCCCATACCCGAGCACGCCATTTTCGCTGTGGAAATAGATGGTCCTGCCTTCCGGGATCAGGTTGGCGCACAACGCCGGCATCCCATATCCAAGGTTGATGACCATGCCGTCCTCAAACTCTTTGGCCACCCTGAGGGCGATAGTCTGTTCGTCCAGACGCGTTTTCATTTTTGCACCTCCACGATGCGGCTCACGAAAATATGGGGGGTGACGACAACCTCCGGGTCCAGTTCTCCCGGCTCTACCAGCTGATCCACTTCCACGATCGTGGTCCTGGCGGCCATTGCCATGACGGGATTAAAACATCTTGCCGTTCCTCTATAAACAAGATTTCCCTGGGTGTCGGCCTTATGGGCCTTGATAAGAGCAAAATCCGCGGTTAAGGGAAGCTCGAGCAAATACTCCTTGCCGTCGATGACTTTTTTCTCCTTGCCGGTCTCGACCGGAGTGCCGATCCCGGTTGTCGTGTAGAAGCCTCCAAGGCCGCCGGCTCCCGCCCGTATCCTTTCGGCCAGAGTCCCCTGGGGCACCATTTCCAGTTCGACCTTGCCTTCCCGATGCAGGATTTCGAGAGGGGACGTAGGCGGCATGCCGCCCAGGGCAGGCGCCGATCCAATAAACTTTTTTACCTGGCCCTTCGCGTATAAGGCTCCGATGTCCGGATAGCCTTCGGGCTTGATCCTTTTGCTCAACTCGAAACCGACACCGCCCTGGTTGGCTATTATTGTTAGGTCCCTTGCCCCCTGCTTTGCCAGGGCCACTATCAGATGTACCGGCAACCCGCCCCAGGATCCGAATCCTCCGATCATGACGATGGCGCCGTTGAATATATCCGCTACCGCACTGTCGCAGTCTGAAAAGACTTTATGAATCGCCATGTCTTCGTCCTCCGCGCTGAACTGATATCCCATTTTGCCAAGCCGATGCAATGACTTTTTGCTCTGAACGTATCGATTCCCCCAGGCCTTGCCAGCCTGGTCGCGATGCAAGTCCGAATCATCAATCGGGCGGCTCTGGAGGGACTGTCTCAAAAATACATTCGCAAGATCCTCGCCGGCGGTTTTGAGACGGCATCTGGAGACGCGTCCTCACCCAATCAACATCAAATGCTGAGGAAGTCATATTTACTAATAGGTTCATTGGTAAGTGGACATTCATGGGATATAAACCATCGACAGGCATAAGCACAACTTGCCACGAATTCCACTAAGCGTTGGGCTGGCCTTCGGCCCCTGCACGAACAATGTTTTTTTGTGAAATTCGTGACTGGCTTTGTTCGAGTTGCCCATGCATATTTCGGCTTATCTATGAGCTGATTCGTATTAATTGTTTTTCAGTGTACGTCAGCGTTTATCGGCGTTCGTTGGTGTTAAAATTTATTGACGGCCCTCCAGAGTCGTTCTCAAAACGACTGTCCCGAAATCGTCGCCGGTAGTTGTGAGACAGTCTCAGGAGAGCCGTCGTCGCCAATATCGGGAGGATCGTCGCCAGGATTTCGATCGTCGACCTGCCTGGAACAGAAAGGTTTTAATGACTTGTGCAGATCCGGCTGTAAGGAGGTAAGATAGTTGCCGCCTTGACAAAGGACAGACATATGAAAAACAAGATTTATGCCGCTCTCAGCGAAGCAGTGGCCGATATTCCGGACGGCGCCACCGTCATGATCGGCGGATTCGGGCACGCGGCGGACAAGCCGCAGAATCTTATCCGCGCGTTGAGAGACCACGGGGCCAGAAACCTTACGATCATATCCAACAGCGCCGGTGGAGCCGGCAGGCTGGGGATCGGCGCGCTCGGGGGCGCCCCTTTTATCGATGAAGAGATCCTGGTGGAAAACAGGCAGGTAAAGAAAGCCATCTGCAGCGTCCCTGCCTCGCTGGTCATGTCCAAGCCGGGCGCTTTCGAAAAACAATACCTGGCGCGTGAAGTGGAGCTGGAATATGTCCCGCAAGGGACGCTTGCGGAAAGGATCCGGGCGGGAGGCGCCGGACTGGGAGGATTCTTTTCGCCGACCGGAGTGGGAACTCTTGTCGATAAAGGCAAGGAAAAGAGGCGGATCGACGGGCGGGAGATGCTCTACGAATCCGCTTTGAAGGCCGACTTTGCCATCATCAAAGCCTATCAATCCGACACGATGGGAAATCTCGTCTATCGCGGCATCATGAGATCCTTCAACGCGGTTATGGCGACAGCGGCAAAAGTGACCATTGCGGAGGTCGAGCAGATAGTGGAAGCAGGTACAATCGATCCCGAGATCGTCGTGACTCCCGGAATATTCGTTGACCGCATTGTCGAAACACGGGGACAGGTGTAAATATGAAAGATCGTCTCGACAAGCATACCATTGCCCTGCGGGTAGCCAAGGAATTTCCCGACGGGGTGGTCGTCAATCTGGGCGGCGGAATACCGACGCTGGCCGCCAACTTCGTGCCTGAAGGCAGAAGCGTCATTTTTCACGCCGAAAACGGCGCTTTGGGTTTCGGCGGGGTGCCCGGCAGCAAAGAGGAAGAGAGGCCCTATTACCTGGGCGCCAACGGCTTGCCGTTCAGCCTGTTGCCCGGGGCAAGTTTCTTCCATCACGCGGATTCCTTCGCGATGATCCGGGGCGGGCATATCGATATCACGGTCCTCGGCGCGCTGCAGGTTTCCGAGAAAGGCGATCTGGCAAACTGGACCTTCCCGGAGAGGGGCATCGGAAATATCGGCGGGGCCATGGATCTGGCATCCGGCTGCGGCAGGCTCTTCGTGGCCATGGAGCACACGACCCCCAAAGGGCAGCTCAAGATTCTCAAAGAATGCAGCTACCCCCTCACCGCTTCGCGGTGCGTGAATCTGATTTTTACCGATATTGCCGTAATAAAGGTGGCGAGTGAAGGCCTTGTGCTTCAGGAGATCGCCCCGGCCTGGACGGTTGAAGAGGTTCAAGCCCTCACCGAACCGACGCTGCTTGCAGCCACTGATTTGAAGGAGATTGAACTGTAAAAGCTGCCTCCCGGAGAATCCCTGACATCCTTCGGGCCGCGGGCATCTAAGAAAGGAGAAAGCAAGGGAATGGCGGGAATTATATCAATCGGGGCATATATCCCCCAATATAGAATCAACCTTGAAGAGGTAGCCAAATTCTGGCGCGCCAGGAGTGCGGGCGGCGAAAAAGCGGTGG
Organism: uncultured Acidobacteriota bacterium; assembly: GCA_964474425.1. Taxonomy (GTDB): domain Bacteria; phylum Acidobacteriota; class UBA6911; order UBA6911; family UBA6911; genus UBA6911. Next base: position 66,549 of record CAYYTC010000008.1, on the reverse strand, counting down.
CCGGATACGACGAGGACAGCATCACCATGGCGGTGGGCGCCGCTTTCGAGTGCAGGCGCCGCAGCAAGGATGAGGTCGGCGGAGTGTATTTTGCCACGACGACCCATCCCTATAAGGAAAAACAGGGGGCATCGATTATAGCGAGCGCCATGGATCTGAAGCGGGAAAGCCTTACGGCCGATTTCTCCAACTCGCTGCGGTCCGCAACCATCGCCATAGGCTCCGCGTTGAACGCGGTCCAATGCGGCGCGGCAAAAAACATCATGGTGATCGCCTCCGACTGCCGCTTGGGCGCCCCACAGGGCAAGTTCGAACAGCAACTGGGTGAAGGAGCTGCCGCCGTTATTCTGGGATCGGATCGCGTTATCGCCGAGATTGAAGCCGGATACTCCATATTCAGCGATTTTACCGACCTCTGGAGAACCGGCGGAGACGCCTTCGTTCAATCTGCGGAAGGAAGATTCATCAGCCAGTCCGGCTACGGGCCGATCATGAAGGAAGCCATATCCGGGTTACTGAAAAAATGCTCGGCCCATCCGGCGGATTTTTCCAAAATCGTCTTTTATGCTTCGGACCTCAAGGAGCACGCGGAACTTGCCAAGGGCTTGGGATTCGAGAAGACCCAGGTCCAGGATCCCCTGTTCGCCCAGATCGGCAATACCGGTTCGGCGGCGGCGATTGTGACGCTGGCGGCCGCTTTGGAGGATGCAAAGCCCGGCGACCGGATTCTGTTTGCCGGCTATGGGGACGGCTGCGATACCTTCATCCTGCGCGTCACCCAGGAGATCGCCGGTTTTCAGACGAAACCCGGCTTCAGGGACAGACTGGCAAAAAAGACCGTCATCGATTATGGCAAGTATCTCAGCTGGCGCGAATTGATGACGATCGAATCTCCCAACCTGCCCGCGCGCTCCGAGCCTTCGCTGCAGAGCCGCTGGCGAGAACACAAAAGCATCTCTGCGCTGTACGGCGTGAAATGTAAAAAATGCGGGACTCCCCAGTTTCACCCGATCGGGCAAAATATCAGAGTCTGTGCGGTATGCCAATCGAAGGATGATTTTGAGGACTACCGCTTTTCCGACAAAAAAGGCAAGCTCTTCAGCTACGCCATCGATCAGCTTCAGCCGACCCAAAATCCTCCGGGACTGAACGGAGTGGTGGATTTTGATGAAGGAGGCCGGTTGATCTGCGAGCTGACCGATTACGATCTCGACATAGTCAAAATAGGCATGCCCGTTGAAATGACCTACCGGAAAATGTCTCAGGGGCAGGGGATGAACAACTATTTTTGGAAAGCAAAACCCGTTGCGGAATAGGCTTGCCAAGATCAGCAGGAGGAGATGAGATGGAAAGCATGAAGGATAGGGTAGCCATCGTGGGAATGGGGTGCACACGGTTCGGCGAACGTTGGGATATGGGGGTGGAAGATCTTCTGGTGGAGGCTGCCTATGAGGCGTTCGAGGACGCGGGCATTGGTCCCAAGGATATTCAGGCGGGCTGGATAGGCACGGTGTTTTCCGGCCTGAGCGCCATAACCCTTTCGCCTCTGGGACTTCAATATATCCCGATGACCCGGGTGGAGAACATGTGCGCCACCGGAACGGAAGCCCTCAGGGCCGCGACCTATGCGATTCTGGCCGGCGCCTGCGATATAGCTCTGGCCATCGGCGTGGAAAAACTGAAAGATGCGGGCACGACCGGGGTTAAAGGCCCGGCCATAGTCGGAGACAATCCCGACGGGACATCGGGCATAGGGCCCGGATACAGCGCCCCCGCGTCCTTCGCCTACATGGCGACACGCTACTTCCACGACTACAATCTCAGCCCCGAGGAAGGCAAGACGCTCCTGGCCGAAATTGCCGTGAAGAATCACTACAACGGCAGTCTCAATCCGAAGGCGCACTTCAAGAACAGGCTGAGCGTCGAACAGGTGGTGAAGGCGCCGATCGTTGCCTGGCCGCTGGGCCTGTTCGATTGCTGCGGAGTCAGCGACGGCTCTGCGGCAGCCATCGTGGTGCGCGCGGACCTGGCCAAAAATTTCAAGGCCAACCCCATCTACGTCAAGGCTTTGAATATTTGCGTCGGCGCCCGCCAGGGGGCCATCCGGCAGGACTATGATTTCGTCCACATCGAGGAGAACTTCAGGGCTGCCCGGAAAGCTTACGAAATGGCGGGGATCAATGACCCGCGCAAGGAAATCAGCTGTGCCGAAGTGCACGACTGTTTCACGATTCACGAGATGATCGTGTACGAAGACCTGGGATTCAGCCCGAGAGGGAAAGCCGGCGAGGATGTGAAAGCCGGGACCTTTACCCTCAAGGGGGACCTGCCCGTGAATACCGACGGCGGTCTCAAGTGCTTCGGACACCCATTGGGCGCGAGCGGGCTGCGCATGCTGTACGAGGTCTATAGCCAGCTTCAGGAGAAGGCCGGCCCCCGGCAGGTGAAGAATCCGCGGCTGGGGCTGACGCACAACCTGGGAGGCAACGCGGGAACGGGGATCGGCAGCATCTGTATCGTCGGCAACGAGAAAGGCTAAAGGGTCATGCTCAAGAAGCTGCGTCATATCGGCGTGATGGTCGAGGATTTCGACCGGGCGATTCAACAGTTCACGGGTTTCGGCCTCACCTGTTCCGAGATCAAGGAAGACAAGAAGATAGATCTCCAGGCTGGCTTCCTGTCGATCGGGGACACCGCGATCGAGATCCTGCATCACACGAAGCCGGACAGAGGAGACAACCTGATGTCCAGCGTGGTGCGGGGCCAGAAAGAGGCCATCAACCATCTCTGCTTCGAAGTCGACGACCTGGATGCGTCCATCAGGGATTTTGAGCGGAACGGAGCGAAAATTATCGAGGGCTGCCCCCGGCCGGGAGCCCACGGCCGGATCGCGTTCTTTTATCCGGAGACAACGGGGGGCGTATTGATCGAGCTTTGCGAATTGTGAGGAATCCGCGGGGCCGCAGAGATCAGGAAGGGAGTGATTATGATTAAGAAGTTTGACCATGTAGCCATGGTGGTCAAGGACGCTGAAAAGACCGTCAGCCTGCTTTCGAACCTGTTTGGATTCGAAGCTGTCGAGTCGCGCGCCAATCCGGAAGGGGGATTCAAATCGACCCTGATTTCCAAATCGGATGTGACGCTCGAGTTGATCGAGCCTACGGGGCCGCATGGGCCAATCCAGAGTTTTGTCGAGAAGCGCGGGGGCGGACTGCACCACGTTTCCATCCAGGTGACCGATCTGGACGAAGAAATGACACGCCTGCGTTCGCGCGGCGCTCAATTCGTAAGCAACGAACCCGTGCAGGTCACCGACGATACACGGGTCGTTTTCATCCATCCGAAATCCACCGACGGTTTGATGGTTGAGCTCATCGAGAGGAAATAATCCGCACGCACAAGGGCGGCCGGCCACTCCCTCAGAAGACGGAACGGTCTCCTTTCCGCGATTTAGAGAAATGCTTCCATCAAACCGGAGATGACCTGGTCCAGGCTGCCGGGATTCTCGGTTTCGATCCGGTTTAGGATCCGGTCCACGCGTATCCGGAGATCGGGATTCGCCATGTCGTTCAAAGACCGGTAATATCCGGCTCTTCTGCCGAGGCGGAAGTTGTACCTTTCGGATTGAGGCAGCGAGAGGTACCGGTCTATAGTGGCCAGCATTCGCTCTTTTGCTTCCGGGAATGTCCCTTCCAGCTCTTCCAGCAGATTGAGAATGTGGTCGCTGGCAAATTGACTGGTGATCCCATCCAGGTTTTCAATCAGCAGTTTCTGCTCGGCAATGATCTCATCGTCGCTGAGGAGCTGCATCTCCCCCGACTCAATTTTGCGGTACAGCGGCATCGCCTTCAGGGGCTTCAGCGTCCGGACACGGATGAAGTCGGGATTGATCCGGCTGAGGACCCTGGCCGTTTCCACGGCATGCTCCTTCCACATCGATTTTCCCCCGAGGCCGGGAATGATGTATTCCGACAGTGAGATCCCCGCTTCTTTCACTTTCCTGCCTGCCTCGATGTGCTCCCGGGCGGTCACTCCCTTCTGCACGTATTTCAGGAGCGGGTCGTAGCCGGATTCCAGCCCGATGTGGATCCTCGAAAGACCGGCGTCGTGCAGGTCCCGGAGCTCCTCAACGGTTTTGCGGGAAGCCGTTTTTGCCCTCGAGTAGGTTGTGATCCTTTGCACGGACGGGAAAACCTTTTTGAGGTAATTGAGAATCTCAACCAGGTCTTTTGTGCGGAGGACAAGATTGTTGGCATCCTGCAGGAATACATTCCTGGCGCCCGTATAAAGCCAGAGAAGCACGCTGCGGTATCCTTCCGGATATTCATGCGGACGGTTCAGAACCGAGCCGGCAAACTCCGAAGTGATTTTCCCTCCCAGCCCCTGGTGCCAGGATAGGGATGTAATATCCGAGACGATCTCACGGACTGCCTCGATATCCTTTTTGACTTCGTCGACGGTGCGCAGACTGAAACGCCGGCCCTTGTAAATGTGGCAGAATTCGCACTGATTCCAAGAGCAATTGCGCGTGACCCTGAGCAGAAGGCTGTGTGCCTCGCTCGGCGGTCGAATGGGGCCCTGTTCAATAGTCGGCATAAATCGTTCCAACTCCTGGTATAAAAAACAATTGTAACACACTGCCTCGCGGCACCCTGCATGCCTGTGTGCTCTCGGGCCGGCCTCTCACGGGAGATGCGTGGCCGCCCGCGATCCGGATCGTCTATTCGAAATTCAGCCTCAGGTGAACAATCTCGGGGCGGTTTCCTATCCGTACGGGAGGGCCCCAGGTGCCTACTCCGTTGGAAACGTAAAATTGTGTGCCGGCGATTTTCTTATAGCCCCAGGGAAGCTCGTATACCGCATCGACGATGTAATTGACAGGCCAGAGCTGTCCCGCGTGCGTGTGGCCCGACAGCTGCAGGTCGACGCCCTGGCCGACGGCTTCCTCAAGCCCGAAGGGTTGATGATCCATCAAAATAACCGGGTAACTTCTGTCGACGCGCTCCATCAGCTCGGCAAGCGACTTTCGCTGGCGCCCGTTAAACCGGTTGCAGGACCGGTCTTCCCGGCCCACAATAAAAACCGTATCGCCGACCTTTACACTCTGATCGCGCAGCACGCTGATGTTGTGCTCAGTCAGGTAAGCGCAAGCCGCCTCCGCTCCCCCGATGTATTCATGATTTCCCGTTACGGCGTAGACGCCCAGCCGCGATCGGATGCTTCGGAGCGCTTCGCCCAGGTTCTGTTTGATGACAGGATTCAGATCCTCATCGACGATGTCTCCCGGCAGCAGAACCAGGTCGGGATCCAGACGGTTGATCCTGTCGACGATCTGATCGAAACGGGAGCGGCCCACAATGGTGCCCAGATGTATGTCCGAAACCGCCACGACATCAAGACTTTTCAGACGTGCGGACTTTCTCGCCAGGGACAGGCTGATATTTTTCACCCGCGGCATCACGGCATTGATGTGTCCTGCCAACATCAGAAATCCCACCAGGCCCGTAATGCCGACCATGGTCAGGTACTTGGCCTGCGGGTAATTGTTGGTTACGGCTGAAGGGAAAAACGGTAGAAAATGGTTGACCAGGCGCATCCCGTCCAGTGCCACGGCCGCCATCAGGAAATAGAGCATGGCTGCGATCCAGAACGATCCCATCCATATCAGGAGATCGGAAAGGGCCGATGACAGCACATTTTCCAACATCCTCCCGCCTATGAAGGAGAGTGCAACGGTCCAGAAGACGATGGCAAATGCATGCCGGAGGCTGGAATCCGCAGGTATGGACTGCAGTCCCCGAATATAGATGTAAAAGCTGAAGAGACCCATTATTCCGAAGAAAATGCCGAAGAACAGGATTTGCATGGTCAGTCTCATGGCAGGAGTCTACCCCAGGTGCGCCTTTGCTGCGGCAGAAAATGAGGACAAAAATGCCCTGCGGCTGTGCGATGGTTTTGTTGGCCGAGGTTTTGGAAATATGAGGTCAGAAGCCTGAGGTAAGAAGCCGCTTCCGGCTTCTGATTGGTTTACTGCTGGATGCATATCTTTCCGAAGTGCCCGCCGGTTTCCATAAGGCGGAAAGCTTCCCGGACCTCACCGAACCCGAATGTCCTGTGGATGATGGGATGCAGCCCGTGAAGCGCGATTGCGGCGTTCATCTCCGAAAACATGTCGCGCGAGCCTACAAAGATGCCCTGGACCCGAATGCTGTTCATGAGGACCGGAACAAGGTTTGCCTCGGTCCCGGGCGCCAGAGCGCCGATGAGGCAGATGGTCCCCCCGCGCCTGACGGCTGCAACCGAGTGGCCAAAGGTCCCGGCGCCGCCCAGTTCCACAACCAGGTCGACGCCGCGTCCTGCTGTCAGCTGCCGGGCGCGTTTTCCCCAGTCGGGCTCTTTTTTATAGTTGATCCTATCGCCGGCGCCCAGTTCCCTGGCTCTGGCAAGTTTTTCGTCGCTGCCGGATGTTATCAGGACTCGCGCGCCGCTCAACAGAGCGAACTGGAGGGCAAAAATGGAAACGCCGCCCGTTCCGAGGGTCAGCACGGTATCGCCCGGTTTTATTCTTCCCTCCGTCACAAGCGCGTGCCACGCGGTCAATGCGGCGCAGGGCAGGGTGGCTGCTTCCGTATAGTTAAGATGATCCGGTATGGGGATGACGCCTTCCTCGTGAAGGACAACATATTCCGCCAGAACCCCGTCGCGGCCGGCGCCCAGAGCCGTTCTGGCTTTTTCATCCGTAGCTTCGCCGGAAACCCAACGCTCGAAAAAGGTGTTGGCGACCCGGTCGCCCGTTTTGAGATTTCTTACACCGGCGCCCACGGTGGCAATTTCGCCGGCGCCGTCGGACAGGGGGACCTGGGGCAGTTTCAGGCGCGGATTATAGCGTCCGGTCACGGTCATCAGATCGCGGTAGTTCAGCGACCAGGCATGCATTTTGACCAGGACCTGATGGGTTCCAGGCTCCGGAATCGGCCGGTCCGCGACAGCCAGCCCGTCCAACCCGAACTTTTGAATCTCGTATGCTTTCATAATCGATCCTTTCCAGGTTTCTGCACCGGCTGTGACAATCGTCACACCGTATGGCCAAACCTCATTCTAGAATGAATTTAACGACAAGAAAACGACTTACCGAGACTGACCAGTCGGAGGCAGCTGCGGGGATTTACCCGCATATGCGGGCATGTTTCCGGACTGCCGGGGGATGGCCGGGATTGCGCAAGGAAATCCGGGCTATCCCCCAGCCGTTTTTCCTGCCCTATCCCGCCGGCCGTGATCCTTCTGCTCTGTTGCGGATAGACTTTCTTCATCCTTGGCCGCCTTCATGGCTTCCTTCACTGCCGCCCAAAAATTTTGAGCTTGCATTATCAGGAGATTCGGGGATAGATATAGACAAAATTCTCCCCGGAGATCCTCAGATGGAAAGTGCATCCATGCGAATTTTGCTGGTAGGGGTGAGTCTACCCGATGCCCGCCATCTGCAGAAGCAGCTGAAAGAAATCGGGTGCGCAATATCCGACATTGTATGTGTCAACCGGCAACGCAGGGCCCTGGAACGGCTTGCCGATGAAGAGTTCGATGTTGTGCTTCTCAACCTCTCGGCCCGGGGTACTTATGAGCCGGGCATCGTAAAAAGCTTAAGACGGAAATGGCCCTATATTCCCATAGTGGGTTTGGGCGGATCCGGCGATGATCCCGGGATTCATGACCTGGAAAAGGGCCTGTGGGAAGGTTTGGTCGAAAGCCGGAAAGATCCGCAGGCCATCTTCCGCGCCATACGCTATGCCATCCGGCAGAAATGGTACGAGGATGCCTTGCGCGACAGCGAGGAGCGTTTCCGCCTGGCCTGCGAAACCTCCCGATCCATGGTTTATGATATTGATGCCGGCAGCGGCCGCGCCATTTTAGTCCACGGCCTTCCCCTGTTGCTGGGCTATGGCCCGGAAGACGAGCTGCAAAACCGGGAATGGTGGTTTGCCCAGATCCATGGGGATGATAAAGACGAAGTCCTGCGAACGCTGCACGAGGCAAAGAGCTGCGGAGAGGATTACCATCTCCAGTACAGGGTCCGGCACAGGAGCGGCACGTACCTTTTCGTGGAAGATTCCGGGCGATATATCGCGGACCCGAAGAGACGAAGGATTCGGGCGGTAGGCAGCGTCGTGGATGTCACTCAGCGCAAGCAGGCGGAAGAGGCATTGCGCCGGAGTGAGCAGCAGTATCACGACCTTGCGGAGCAGCTGGAAAAGAGAGTGGAGCAGCGAACGGCGGACCTGGTCAAGCGCGGCCGTCAGCTTCACACCCTGGCGGCTCAGCTGACCCAGGCTGAGGAACACGAGCGGAAACGCCTGGCGCAGGCCATTCACGACAACCTTCAGCAATTGCTGGTCGGCGCAAAATTTTGCACCGAAACCCTTGCAGGCGGCGTCCCCGAGAGCGCCCGGCCGGAAATAGTTCGGCGGTTGAATCAGTTCCTGAATGATGCCATCGCCAGCTCGCGCTCGCTTGCGTTCGAATTGAGTCCGCCGATACTCCGCAACGCCGGGCTGGCAAGGTCGCTTCATTGGCTCGCACAGCACATGGAAACAAAACACGGCCTGATCGTAGAGGTGAGCGCCGATGAGCAGGCCAATCCGCAGGATGAAGACCTAAGCAGTCTCCTTTTTCAAGCTACACGTGAACTGCTGTTCAATGTTGTGAAGCACGCCCAGGTGAGGACGGTTGAACTGGAGATGAGCCGCTCCGAGACCAATTTCGTGCGAATCTCGGTAGCTGATGCCGGAGTGGGTTTTGACCCGGGAGAATTGCAGGAAGATTCGCGGCAGGGCTTCGGTCTCAATAGCATACGCGGACGGCTCGACCTTGTCGGCGGAAAACTGGAGATAGACAGCGTTCCCGGCAGCGGAAGCCGTATTGCCCTGATGGCGCCGCTGGGCGGGCTCGAAGCTGCAGAGGGAGCCCTGAAAGATGCGAGCCGGGGCGCCGTCGAGTCGGCCAGACCCCGCGGCGAGCTTTTGCGCGCCGGACGCAAAAAACAGGCTTCCGATCAGGACAAGACCTCCCTTAAGTCCAACTGAAAGAGTGTTCCCCCGGCATGACGTCATTCCATACCCATACACGAAGCATTCTCACTGAAACAGCAAATTTGAGCCTTTGGGTTGATTTCAGGTGCCGGACGCGCCGGGTTGATAGTGTGTTTTTCCCGTTTTTGCATCGCGGCAAAACGGCAGCCAACGGTCTTCAGGTCGCTTTCGCCTTGAACCGGGGCTCCTAATGACTTATAAAAAGCCTCTTATGTATTTATTGGGGTGCACACTATAACGAGACGGAGGAAGGCAATCATGGCGTTTATCGACTTTGGAGGTACAAAGGAACAGGTAGTGACCCGCAAGGAATTTCCCATGACCAGGGCGCGCAAGGCGCTCAAGGGCGAGACCATCGCCGTGATCGGCTACGGCGTCCAGGGCCCCGCGCAGGCTCTGAATATGAAGGATAACGGATTCAAGGTCATCATCGGTCAGTCCAGGCAGTTTCGAAAAGATTGGGATCGGGCCAGGAAAGACGGTTGGGTGCCCGGGAAGGACCTCTTTGATATCGCAGAAGCCTGCGAACGGGTAACCATCATTGAAATGCTCGTGTCGGATGCGGCCCAGAGAGCCATCTGGCCCGTTGTCAGGCAGCACCTGACCGCCGGCAAGGCCCTTTACTTTTCGCACGGATTTTCAATCGCCTACAAAAAGCTGACTCAGGTCATCCCGCCCAAGGATGTCGATGTCATCATGGTCGCTCCCAAAGGGTCGGGCACCTCTCTGCGCCGCAACTTCCTCTCCGGCGCGGGAATCAATTCGAGTTTTGCCATAGAGCAGGACGCCACAGGCCGCGCCCGGGAGAGATGTCTCGCGCTGGGCATCGCGATCGGTTCCGGATACCTTTTCCCCACGACCTTCCGCAATGAAGTCTTCAGCGACCTTACCGGAGAACGGGGCGTTCTCATGGGCGCAATCGCGGGCGTGATGGAAGCCCAGTATGACGTGCTGAGGAAGCACGGGCACAGCCCCAGCGAGGCTTTCAACGAAACCGTCGAAGAATTCACGGAAAGCCTGATACGGCTTGTCGCGGAGAACGGCATGGACTGGATGTATGCCAACTGCTCCGCCACTGCCCAGCGCGGCGCACTCGACTGGAAACCGAAGTTCAAGAAAGCCGTGAAGCCCGTATTCGACGCGCTTTATAAAAGGGTGGCTTCGGGTGAAGAGACGAAGCGTGTCCTGACGAGCTGCGGCAAGCCCGACTACCAGCAGCAGCTCACCAAAGAACTGAACGTCATGGCCAATTCGGAAATGTGGCTGGCCGGAAAAGCCACCCGCGCCCTGCGTCCCAAGGAGCCGGCGAAAAAATACATAGGAACCGCGAAAGGCACCTTCGGCAGGGCATCCAACTGATTGGTGATTTGCGGCCAACGCTTCTCCCAACAGGATTTTTGTGGCAGATGTTGAACGGAATGAGGTGTCTTTAAGGAGGGAATCATGAAAACCGGTGCAAGGAATAGCCTCGAGGCGACAGTCAAATCGATAAAGAGCGACAAGATAATGTCACTCGTGAAATTTAATGTCAAAGCTCCTCACGAAATGGCCTCCGTCCTGACAACAGAATCGGTAAAAGACATGAAACTGAAGGCTGGGGACAAGATCCTGCTGATCGTTAAGGCCATTCATGTCCTGCCGGTCAAGGAGTAAGGCGAATACCGATGACAGGGCACCTGGAGCTACAGGAAATCGGCGTTTCCACCGTGATCCTGATCAACAGCGATGGCATGGGATCCGCCGAAGAGACTTTGCGGCATAAACTCCTGGGCATTTACCTGGGCCTGCTCCGGGCCAACGAGTCCTATCCCGGAGCCATCTGCTTTTACGCGGAGGGAGTCAAAATGGTTGTCGAGGATTCCCCCGTGCTGGAAGAATTGCGCGAACTTGAGGCCAAGGGAGTTCGCCTTATAGTCTGCCAAACTTGTCTTCAGTATTACGGCTTGACCGAAAAGGTAGCCGCAGGCGTTGTCGGGGGCATGAACGACATTGTTCATGCCCAATGGACGGCAGGGAAAGTGATCACCCTTTAACCAAATCGAGATTCGAAATCAGGTCCCGAATCTCGAATTTCGAATCCCGATCCCATGAGCAAAGACGAAATATTTCAGACTCCGTATAATTTCCTCGGGCTTCCGGCGGAGCTTGCGGATCCGGCGCGCGCCCGGGGATGGCTTCTGCCGATCCCCTACGAGTCCACAACCTCCTACGGCGCCGGCGCCCGCGACGGTCCGGCGGCAATCCTGGCCGCATCCCGCCAGGTGGAACTCTACGATCACGAGTTCAAGGGGGAACCCGCGCTCGACTATGGGATTCACACGACGCTCCCGCTGAATCTTGTGCACCGCTCGCCCGAGGCAATGATCCAATCCGTGGAAAGCGCCGTCGAGGAGCTTTTGTCGGGGCCGCAACGGCCGGAAGTCCTCGGAGTGCTCGGCGGAGAGCACAGCATTTCCGCCGGCGTGGTGCGCGGCCTGGCGCGGGCATTATCCGCCCGAAACCTGGTCGCGGTTCATGTCGATGCGCACGCCGACCTGCGGGAGGAATACGAGGACTCCCCGTACAGCCACGCCTGCGCGGCAAAAAGGATCCTGGAGACCTGCCCGATTTTTCAGGTCGGGATCCGGAACCTTTCGATGGAAGAGGCGGTCTTCATGCGCGGCAACCGCCGCGTACGGACGATTTTTGCCGAAGAAGCGGTTGAGCCCGGAGGGCGTTTTTTGAGGGAGTTGGCTCAGTTCGTAAAGGGCAAGCGAGTGTTTTTAACCTTGGACCTGGACGGTCTGGATCCCTCCATCATGCCGGCCGTGGGAACGCCGGAGCCAGGCGGAATTTCCTGGGAGCGGACGCTCGAAATTATCCGGACTGTTTGTAAAAATGCCGCCGGGGTTCCTGTCTTTGATGTCGTCGAACTGGCGCCGATCGCGGGCTTTCGGGCCCCGGATTTTCTGGCGGCCAAGCTGGTTTACAAGCTTTTTTCTCACACGCTGATTCAGAATCAAAAGAGAAACAAAAGGAGAAGCAGGAATGGGTAATGTCAAGCTGCCTAAAAAGTTTATCAGCAAATACCCGCACAAGTTTTCCAAGGGGAAACAGCAGTTTCTGCGCGGGAAGCGCATCCTTCCGAAGCCGATCACGGGCAGGGAGTCGGTGCGGGACCTGATCGACAACACCTTCCTGGCATACAACGCGGGGCGTCTGCAGGAGGCTTGCGGCCTGTTCGTGGAGAAAATGCTCCGGCCGAAGGTTACCGTGGGAATGAGCCTTTCGGGCGCGCTGACTCCGGCCGGGCTGGGATCTTCGGTCGTTATTCCGCTCATCAACGCCGGTTTCGTGGACTGGATCGTCTCGACGGGCGCGAATCTCTACCACGACATGCACCACGCGATGAACATGCCCCTCTACCGCGGATCTCCTTTTTCGCCGGACCCGGAACTCAGGAAACTGGGTGTCGTACGCATTTACGACATCCTGCTGGACTACAACGACGTGCTGATGGCCACGGATCATGTCCTGCGGCAGGTGCTCCTGCAGCCCGAGTTTCAGCACGAAATGGGCACTTCCGAACTCCACTATCTGCTGGGCAAGTATTGCGCTGAATTTGAAGAGCAGACCGGCCGGAAGAACTCCTCCGTTCTGGCCGCCGCATACCGCGCGGGAGTCCCCTGCTTCTGCCCCTCGCCGGGCGATTCGACGATCGGCATGAACGTCGCGGGATTGGAACTGCGCAACAATGCGCTGCGCATCAATCCATCGCGCGACGTGAATGAAACAACGGGCATTGTCCTGGCAGCCAAGCGCGAGGGCTTCAAGACCGGCACGCTTCTCGTCGGCGGCGGTTCTCCCAAAAACTTCACGCTCCAGACCGAGCCGCAGATTCAGGAAGTGCTCCGGGTCAAGGAAGAGGGGCACGACTACTTCATTCAATTCACCGACGCGAGGCCCGATACGGGCGGCCTGTCCGGGGCGACGCCGCATGAAGCCGTCACATGGGGCAAGGTCGATCCCATGCGGCTTCCGGACGCGGTAGTGTGCTATGTTGATTCAACCGTCGCTTTCCCGCTGCTGGCGCATTATGCGCTGTCGCGGCACCGGCCACGGAAGCTCAAACGCCTGTATCCCAAGCTCCCGGCCATCATGGACCTGGTCACGAAAGAGTATTGGAAGAACAATAAACAACTGTAACTTATTTACGATTTGCGATTGACGATTTACGATTGAAAAAATTCAGTCGGGTACTGGTCAGCCAACGCCTTTTTCGTCAGTGATAGTTGTGTTTGATTGAGGAGGCCCTGTTTGACGCTAATCAGCGCTTTTATCTTTTAATCGTCAATCGAAAATCGGATATCGTCAATTGAACCCCCAATATGTCAAAGAGCCCATTATTGAAAGAGCTGGCCCGGCAACACGGGACTCCCCTGTTTGTCGTGGATCACGACGCCGTTCGCGGCAACTATGCGGCGTTCAAACGCCATCTGCCCCGCGTGCAGGCCTATTATGCGGTCAAGGCGAATTCGGATCCGGCGATCGTCCGAACCCTCTATGATGTCGGAGCCAGCTTCGACGTGGCATCCATCGCCGAATTCATGCTGGTCTACGAAAATATCAGGCACCTGCCGGCCGAAGCCCGCCAGAACTTCATCTGGGATAAAATTGTCTATGCCAATCCGATCAAAGACCGGCGCACGCTGGAGGAACTGGATCCCTACAAACCCCTGGTGGCTTTCGACAACATTGAAGAAATCCATAAGGTCCGCAAACACGCGCCCCATGCCGGTCTGATGCTGCGGATCCGCGTCCCCAATACGGGATCCATGGTCGAGCTGTCCAGCAAATTCGGCGCCTCCCCTGCCGAGGCGGTGGACCTGATCGCTACGGCATTCAATGCCGGCCTAGTCGTCGAGGGATTGAGTTTCCATGTCGGCAGCCAGTGCACGAATTTTGAAAATTATGTCCAGGCCCTGTCGACGTCGGCGGCTCTCATGGAGGAGGCGCAATCACGCGGATTTTCGATGAAGCTGCTCGACATCGGCGGCGGCTTCCCGGTGCGCTACGACCGGCACGTACGGCCGTTCCGGGAATTGGCGAGGATCCTGAATTCTGAAATAAACCGTTTGTTTCCGAAGGATATGGAAATTATTGCGGAACCCGGCAGGTTCATGGTGGGCACGGCGGCGACGCTGGTCGCCGAAGTCATCGGCAAATCGGAGCGCGACGGCAAGCGCTGCTACTATGTGAACGACGGGATTTATCACACTTTCTCGGGCATCCTGTTCGACCACTGTCAGTACCCGGTAAAATCCTTCAAGAAGGGAACCAAACGCATCTCCGCTGTTTTCGGGCCCACGTGCGACGCCCTGGACGCCATCTCTCAGGCCGAAGCGCTTCCCGAACTGAAACTGGGAGACCTCGTGTACAGCGAAAACATCGGCGCCTACAGCCACGCGTCCTCAACCTACTTCAACGGCTTCCCCCCGGCAAAGGCCGTGCACATCAACCAGAAATAGGGAATCCCGTAGCTTGCCTCCCTATAAACCTTCAACCGGCAAAGCGAAGCTTCCCGTTTTGCATTCCTGTGCTAGAATCACATCCATATAGGAAGGATTTGCCCTTTCTTTTTATAAGCATTGCCGTGCTTTGCCCGGCGGACTCCAAGGGAGGAGTGTATATGCCAGAAGATCCCGAAAAGAAAACGCCTGAATCCCATGAGGGGATAAGCCGCAGAGGCTTCCTGAGTTCCGTGAGCGCAGGGGCTGTGGTCGCTGTCTCTCTCAAAAACGCCCCGGACCTTCCCGCGCAGGAAATCGAGGCGGGCGACAAGGCTGTTACTATCCATCTTAATGTAAACGGATCGACACGCAAGATACTGGTTGAGCCCCGATGGTCGCTGCTTTACGTGCTGCGCGAGGTCCTCGGGCTCACGGGCTCCAAGATCGGCTGCGAACGCGGCGAATGCGGCGCGTGCACTGTCCTGATCGACGGAAAGCCGCGCTACTCCTGCATGACCCTTGCCGTCGAGGCCGAGGGCCACGAGATCACGACGATTGAAGACCTTCTTGACGGAGACAAACTGGGCCCCGTTCAGCAGGCTTTCGCCGAAGAAGATGCCTTCCAGTGCGGATTCTGCACTCCGGGCCAGATCATGGCCGTGGAAGGCATGTTGCGCAGCAATCCCAACCCTACCATCGATCAGATTCGAACCGGTGTCAGCGGGAACCTCTGCCGTTGCGGCAGCTACAAGAACATTTTCAAAGCCGCAGCCAAGGCAGCCGAACTGCGCAGGCAAAAGGGAGGTGCATAATGACCGAATTCTACGAAAGGCTGGAGGAATCGTTCCGCGAGAGCTTTCAGGCTCAGGCGCCGACCGAAGCAAAGATGCCGGCCTGGACGGAGACACGCGTGGTCGGCAAGGGGAATCCGCGCGTGGATGCATTCGAGCGCTGCTCGGGAAAGGCTGAGTACACCTATGACGTCATCCTGCCCGAAATGGTTTACGGCGCGATTCTGCACTGCCCTCATGCTCATGCCCTCGTGAAAAATGTCGATACGGGCGCCGCCGAGAAAATGCCCGGTGTGGTTAGCGTTTTAACCGGGAAATCTCCTGGCGCGGATATCGGCTGGTATGGTTTCGGCACTCCTCAAAGCAAGCTTTTTGATCCTCATTGCCGCTACGAAGGAGACGAAGTTGCCGCCGTTGCCGCCCGGACGCCTTACCAGGCGTGGGATGCGCTCAAGGCCCTTAAGGTTGAATACGAAGTGCTTCCTTTCGTCATAGACCAGGACGATGCCCAAAAACCGGATGCTCCCAAGCTCTATGAAAGCGGCAACTCCACAGGCAAACCGATGCCGACAAAGAGGGGTGATGTGGAGAAGGGGTTTGCCGAGGCGGATGTCGTTCTGGAAGAAACCTTCTGCACCAGCGTTCAAATGCACGCAATGCTGGAAGCGCATGGTTCCGTGGTGAAATGGGAAGGCGACAAGATTACCATCTGGGATTCCACTCAAGGCGTCTACGATGCCTGCATGATGCCGTTTGCCCGGGCGATGAAACTCCCCTACAACAACGTAAGGGCGATTTGCCGTTACATGGGCGGTGGCTTCGGATCAAAACTTGAACTGAATAAGCTGACTGTTATTGCGGCTTTGCTGGCACGCAAAGCCGCGCGTCCCGTAAAGCTGATGCTTTCGAGAGAAGAGACCATGCTGTGCGTGGGCAACAGGCCCAACGCACGGATGACTCTCAAGGCGGGCGTCAAGAAAGACGGGACGTTAACGGCTCTTCAGCTCAACAACGTCTACACCCCTGGCGCTTATTCAGGAATGGCCTCGGTCGGATTCCTGGTACAGGAACTCTACAAGTGCCCCAATATCCTGGTGATCGAGACCGGATACTATACCAATGTGGGCCGGGCCAGGGCGTTCAGGGCTCCGGGATTTCCAACCGGCGCATGGTCGCTCGAGCAGATGATGGACATGCTTGCCGAGAAGATAAACATGGATCCGGTGGAGTTCCGCCTGAAAAATTTCACCGATATCAGTCAGTCGAGGAAAACGCCTTACACCAGCGCGGGTTTGAAGGAATGCCTGATCGAGGGCGCCAAAAAGTTCGGCTGGAAGGAATCACGGTCGCTTCCCAAAAGCGAGGGACACATTAAACGGGGGTTCGGTATGGCAGCCGGCCTCTGGATGATGGGTTCCGGCGGCCCGCCTTATACCGCCGAGGTGCGGATGTTCGCGGACGGTGGCATCACCATAAAGACCGGCGCGATGGACCTGGGCACAGGCACCAAAACGGTTGCCTGCATGGTCGCTGCTGAGGAGCTTGGCGTGCCCCTGGAAAATGTCCGGATAATCAACGCGGATACGGCGATAACGCCCTATGCCAGCAACAGCGGGGGCAGCATGACGCTGCCCAGTCTGGTCCCCGCCGTGCGCAGCGGCGCGTGGATCGTCAAACGGCAGGTTCTCGATTGGGCAGCAGAATCGCTGGGTGTCCCGGCAGCGGACCTGGAGTTCCAAAAAGACTCGGTTGTGAGCCGCAGCGATCCCTCCAAGAAAAAGACACTGGACGCGCTATTCCGTTCCAAGGGAGTCATGGATGTCATCGGGATAGGCAACCGGGGGCCCAATCCCGCCAATAAGACTATCATGCCCTTCGGAGCCCATTTTATCGAGGTTGAGGTCAACACCAAAACCGGCGACGTCAAAGTTGTGCGGATGGTGGCGGCCAATGAAAGCGGCCGGGTGATCAACAGCAGAACATTCGAAAACCAGGTTTTCGGCGGCATGACCCAGGGACTTGGATATGCACTGACCGAAAAGCGGGTGGTGGATCTGAAGACGGGAAAGATGTGCAACACGAACCTCCACGACTATAAAGTTCCCGGTGCTTTGGATGTACCCGTGGACCACGAAGTTGTGCCCGTCGACCTCAAAGATAATGAGTGCAACAATGTCGGCTGCAAGGGGTTGGGCGAACCCGCGCATGTTCCTACTGCCGCCGCCATTGCCAATGCGGTTTACAATGCCATTGGCGTGCGGCCGAAAGACGGCCCGATCGACAACCGGATGATCCTGGAACTGCTCAGCAGTAAGAAAAGGGGATGAGCCATGATGAATAACTTCAGTTATGTAAAAGCCGGCTCACTGGCGGAGGCAATCAAAGCATTGGGCGCCAAAGGCGCCAGGTTGCATGCGGGCGGCACGGATCTCCTCGGATGCGCGCGCGATGGGGTCTTCCAGGTCGACAAAGTCGTCAGCCTGAGCAATCTCAAAGAGCTGAAGGGGATTACGGCCAGGCCCGACGGCGGCGTGAGAATCGGGGCGCTCACAACGCTGGCGGATGTCGCCGCAAGCGCATCCCTGGCGGAAAAATATGCGGTGCTGTCACAGGCCGCGGCCGCTGTCGGCACGCCTCAGATCCGGCAGCAGGGCACCCTGGGCGGCAATCTCTGCCAGAGGCCTCGCTGCTGGTATTTCCGCAGCGACCTCCAGTGCCGCAAAAAGGGCGGCGCCGCCTGCTACGCCATGGCCGGAGAGAATCAATATCACGCCATTTTCGGAGGCGGACCCTGCTTCTTCGTGCATCCGTCGGATGTGGCGGTGGCCCTGGTTGCGCTGGAAGCCCGGCTCAGGATTGCCGGCCCGTCGGGAAGCCGTACGGTCAGGATCGACAGCTTTTTTGTAAGCCCGGACAAATTCATCGATAAGGAGAACGTCCTTGTTCCCGGCGAAATCGTGACCGATAGTTACATTCCGCCAACTGCCGGGGGAATAAAGAGTTCTTACCGCAAAATCGCGGCCCGCGGATCCTGGGACTTCGCCCTTGTAAGCGTGGCGGCGGTGCTGCAGCTGGGAAACGATGCCGTACGCAGCGCCCGAATCGTTCTGGGCGGCGTCGCCCCGTATCCGTGGCGGGTGCAGGCAGCCGAAAAGCTGTTGACCGGCAGGAAGCTGAACAACTCCGCGGCGGCCGCCGCCGCCGAAGCGGCTGTGGCCGGGGCCAGGCCTCTCAAGGGCAATGCCTATAAGGTGGAGATGGTTAAAGGTGCAGTGGAGGAAACGCTGACTGCCCTGGTATGACCGCAGCTGACGCTTAGGGGCTGACAAAATCCGGCCACGCCCGGACGCGGGAAATGTGCGATCCCAGCTGCTTTCCCGCGTCTCCCGCGTCCGGCATCGCCTTCTCCCAGAACCGCTTTGACACCCCCCGAAGAAATCTCTATTATGCCAAATTAATATCCCGATCAGATTACGTATTATGAGATACTACCCCGTTCAACCAGGATGCGATTCAGCCCTTAAGATGCGAATGGTCGATTCCGGTTATTTCAGGGATTATGCAGGAGCAGGAATATGTCATTATTAACCGAACGTATAGAATGCAGGGAATTGCTGGATAAGCTGGTTCCGGTTGAAGAGGCGGTCCGGTATGTAGCGGACCGCTTCAAAATAGCTATCAGCGGATTCACCAAGTCCGGCGAGCCCAAGACCTTCATACCGGCGCTTGCCCAATATCTGCGCCAAAATGCGCCCAAAACTAAAATCGGTCTGTTCAGCGGAGCATCCTTATCCGACGATGTTGAGAATCCCATCGCTTCTTTTGTCGGTAAGCGGGGCCCTTACATGTCCGCAACCGCGTCGCGCAAGTTGATCAACGCAGGCGAAATGGATTTTGCCGACATTCACCTGTCGGCATTCGCGCGGAATCTTATCTACGGATTCTACGGGGATATCGATCTCGCGGTTGTGGAAGTCTCCCGCATACGGCCGGACGGCAGCGTGGTGCTTTCCTCGTCGGTCGGGGTGTCTGCGGAAGCGCTCTTGGCGGCGAAGAAAATTGTTCTGGAGGTGAATCCGGCGATACCCGACTATACCGGTTTCCACGACATCGCCGTGCCAACCGTTCATCCGCGCGTCGGATGGCCGATTCCCATCGTCAACGTCAAGGACCGCGTCGGCACTCCCTACGTCGAAATCGACAAAAGCAAAGTCGTCGCCGTGATCGAATCGAACCGGCAGGATTATCCCGTAGGCTTCAAGCCGACTTCGGACACGGACCGTAGGATCGCCGAAAACGTGATCGATTTTCTGATGTATTGCCAGAAAAAGTTCAACTGGAGCAAGCGCCTGCCCCCGATTCAGTCCGGTGTCGGCAATGTCGCCAATGCCATAATCGGCGAACTGTACAAATCTCCGTTTCAGAAAGTCCGCTTCTGGACTGAGGTTTTCCAGGACGGTATGATGCGCTACGTGGAAGACGACGAAAAATTCGACTGCGCGTCGGCGACAGCCTTGTCCTTCTCCGAGATCGGCAGGACTGAGTTTATGCGGCTGTTCTCACGATGCCGCGAAAAAGTGGTCCTGCGCCCCATGTGGCTTTCCAACCACGCCGAACTGATCACGCGGCTGTTTGTCATCGCCATGAATACGCCGATCGAGGTGGATATTTACGGACATGTCAATTCGACGCACATCGACGGATCCAGGGTCGTCAACGGATTGGGAGGCAGCGGCGATTTCTTCCGGCACGCCTATCTCAGCATCGTGCATACGCCTTCGACGCGGCGCCTCAAGGACGGCAGAACCGTCAGTTGCGTCATGCCCTACGTGCGCCACATCGACCACACCGAGCACGACATTCATTGCGTCGTCACCGAACAGGGCTATGCCCTGAACACGGAAATACGGTCCGCCCGCCGCCGGGCCGAGGATATTATCAATAAATGCGCCCATCCGCATTTCCGCCCGCTGCTTAATGATTATCTGAGGCTGGCGGGAGACGGGGATGAACCGCGGCCGACCAATATGGATATTCTGCAAAGCTGGTGGAAAGACTATGACGCGGCTTGCCGGAGTTTCTCCGGGTCGCCCGCGCCTGAGCAAAGCGGGCATGAAGCGAGGGAATGGAAGTCGGAAGATTGGCGCTACTGGTGGTAATCCATGGATTTGGGTTAGGTTCCAAAACGCTGATGTGCGCCGACCGGAACGCCGATGAATGCTGAAAACCAGAGTCAACATTAAGGTATTTCGTCGGCTGAAGTTCATGGAACGCCCCTGGTCGCGGAAAACCTCCTGTAGCCAGGACAGCTATTCCGGCTGGCGCTGAGGCCGGCTTTCTTTCTGCAGATACCGGTCGATGGCGCGGGCGGCGCTGCGCCCCTCGGCGATGGCCCATACAACGA
Source organism: uncultured Acidobacteriota bacterium (assembly GCA_964474425.1). Taxonomy (GTDB): domain Bacteria; phylum Acidobacteriota; class UBA6911; order UBA6911; family UBA6911; genus UBA6911. Next base: position 45,782 of record CAYYTC010000008.1, on the reverse strand, counting down.
GAGACTGGCCGCGGCGCATATCCCCGGCCGCGAAAATTCCCGGCGCCGAAGACAGGCAGTTCTCATCGGCGGCCACGTTTCCGCGCGGATCCATCGCCACGCCCGACTGCTCCAGCACCTCGGCGGAGGCCGGACCGGTAAATCCCATCGCAAGCAGAACCAGATCGACTTCAAGGACAAAGTCGGATTCCGCAACCGGCTCGAAAGCGGGCGGCGGCCCCACATGGATTGCGTGCAGCCGGGTTACGCGGCCCGCGTTGCCGGTGAAATGCGTGGTGGATATTCCCCATTCACGCGTGCCGCCCTCTTCATGGGAGGTCTCAGTCCTTAGCATCAGCGGCCACAATGGCCAGGGAGTCTGGGGCGCTCGTTCGGCGGGCGGCAGAGGGAGGATTTCGATCTGATGCACCGACAGGGCCCTCTGACGCAGGGCCGTGCCGAGGCAGTCGGCGCCCGTATCCCCTCCGCCCAGGATCGCGACCCGTTTGCCCGTCGCCAAAATCTCCTGCCTGGCGTCTATGCGGTCTCCCGCGCCGCGGCGGTTCTGCTGGGTCAGAAAGTCCATGGCAAAGTGTATGCCGCTCAACTCCCGGCCCGGCACCTTCAGGTCGCGCGGCCGCTCGGATCCTCCGGCGAGCAGCATTGCATCGAATTTCCTCCGCAGCGCCGCAACCGGCACATCGGTGCCGACACAGGTCCGCGTCTGGAATTCAATGCCCTCCCGGCTCAGTTGCTCAATCCTCCGCTCAAGAACCTCTTTCTCGAGCTTGAAATCCGGAATGCCATAGCGCAGCAGGCCTCCAACCCTGTCCGCCTTTTCAAAAACCACCACCGTGTGGCCGGACCGGTTGAGCTGTTGCGCCGCGGCAAGACCCGCGGGCCCGGATCCGACGATGGCCACGCGTTTACCGGTGCGGTACTCGGGAGTTTCCGGCCGGATCCAGCCTTCACGGAAGGCGCGCTCGACGATCGCGTTTTCGATGCCCTTGATGCTGACGGCCGGATCGTTGATCCCCAGCACACACGAGGCTTCGCAAGGCGCAGGGCAAACCCTTCCCGTGAATTCGGGGAAATTGTTCGTGGCGTGCAGCGCACGGATGGCGTTTTGCCAGCGGTCCCGGTAGACCATGTCGTTCCAGTCGGGAATGAGATTATTCAGCGGGCACCCGGAATTACAGAAGGGCACCCCGCAATCCATGCAGCGGGCGCCCTGGATCCGGAGCTTCTCTTCGGGGAAAGGAAGATACACAGGGAAAAAGTCCTGTATGCGCTCCCGGACGGGCCGTTTTCCGGGCGTCTCCCGCTCATATTCCATGAACCCCGTGACTTTACCCATGCGCGACCTGCCTCTCTTCCCGTGCTTTCTCCAGGACCCGTTTGTATTCGTGCGGGAACACCTTGACGAAACGCGGCGCCAGAGCCTCCCAGTTGCTCAAAATATATTGAGCCCGGGAACTCCGGGTCAGAGAATGGTGGCGTTGTATCAGGTCCCGGACAACGGCCGCATCTTCGGGTTCGAGCGGTTCAAGATCCACGCCGGCACGGTTGCAGCGCACGGCAGCGAATTCACCGGTTTCATCCAGGACGTAAGCGACGCCTCCGGTCATGCCCGCGGCGAAATTCCGGCCGGCGGGTCCGAGCACCACCACGGTGCCCCGCGTCATATATTCGCAGCCATGATCGCCCACACCCTCGACAACAGCCGTGGCTCCGGAATTGCGCACCGCGAATCGTTCCCCCGCCATTCCGTTGAAGAAGGCCTCGCCGCCGGTGGCGCCATAGAGCACGACATTTCCCACGATGATGCTTTCTTCTGCCGGGAATCCGGAATTTGCCGGCGGATAAACGATGATCCGTCCTCCGGAAAGCCCCTTGCCGACATAGTCATTGGCGTCGCCCTCGATCGTGAGCGTGACACCTTTTACCAGAAAGGCTCCGAAACTCTGGCCGGCCGAGCCGGTGAAATGGAACCGAATGGAATCCTCGCGCAGTCCCGCCGATCCCATGCGGCGGGCAATTTCGCCGCTCAACATGGTGCCCACCGTTCGGTGTACATTCCGGATGGGCAGCTTCAGCTCGATCGAGGCGCCGGTTTCGATGGCATCGCGGGCATGGTCGATCAGTTTGTAGTCGAGGGCTTGCTCCAGTCCATGGTCCTGAGAAACCAGGTGACGGCGGCCCACACGGCCTGGAACTTGAGGACTGTATAAAACGGGAGACAGGTCGATCCCTCTCGCTTTCCAGTGGTCGATGGGATCGCGCACATCCAGCATGTCCACGCGCCCGATCATCTCGTCCATGCTGGAAAAGCCCATTGCGGCCATCAATTCCCGAACCTCCTCCGCCAGGTAGAACAAATAATTGATGAGGTGTTCCGGCTTGCCCTGGAATTTGCGCCGCAGAACGGGATCCTGTGTGGCGATGCCTACCGGGCAGGTGTTCAGATGGCACTTGCGCATCATGATGCATCCCAGCGCAATCAGCGGGGCGGTCGAAAAGCCGAATTCTTCGGCTCCCAACAGGGCGGCGATCACCACATCGCGGCCGGTCTGAAGCTTGCCGTCTGTCTGCAGCCGGACACGGCTGCGCAGATCGTTGATGACGAGGACCTGCTGGGTTTCGGACAGGCCCAACTCCCACGGGATGCCCGAGTGCTTGATCGCGGTTAGCGGGGAAGCGCCGGTGCCCCCGTCATGGCCGCTGATCAGGATGACATCGGCGTGCGCCTTCGCAACGCCGGCTGCCACGACTCCCACTCCTGATTCGGCGACCAGCTTTACCGATATGCGGGCGCGCGGATTGACGTTCTTCAGGTCGTAGATCAGCTGGGCCAGGTCTTCGATCGAATAGATGTCGTGGTGCGGCGGCGGCGAAATCAGCGGAACCCCCGGCGTGGAATGGCGCACCCGGGCGATGACTTCGTCCACTTTGTGCCCCGGAAGCTGGCCCCCCTCGCCCGGCTTCGCGCCCTGGGCGATTTTGATCTGCAGTTCCTCGGCGTTTACGAGATAATGGGCCGTCACGCCGAAGCGTCCCGAGGCCACCTGCTTGATGGCGCTTCGACGCCAGTCTCCGCCTGGTTCGCGGGCAAAGCGCTCTTCGTCTTCGCCGCCCTCTCCCGTGTTCGACCGGGCGCCTATGCGGTTCATGGCGATCGCCAGCGTTTCGTGGGCTTCCCTGCTGATGGACCCGAAAGACATGGCCCCCGTGGCAAACCGTTTGACGATTTCGCCCGCGCTCTCAACCTTGTCCAGGGGAAGCGGGCGGGCGGCCTGCTTGAGTCTCAAAAGGCCGCGCAGGGTGCAGAGCTGCCGGCTCTGATCGTTAACCAGCCTCGAGAATTCCCTATAGTTTTCGTAACTGGATCCCTGCGCCGCATGACGGAGCTTGCTGATGGTCAGCGGATTGAACAGGTGATATTCCTCTCCGGCGCGGTAATGGTATTGGCCTCCGGTCTCGAGTTCGGCGTCGGATTCCGTTATCCGTCGGAATGCGTAATCGTGCCGGATTTTCCCTTCCATGGCCAGCACGTCCAGGTCCACACCCTCGATGCGTGAGGAGGTCCCCGTAAAATACCTGTCGACCACGGATTTGTTCAGCCCGATGGCTTCGAAGGCCTGGGCTCCCTGATAGCTCTGGAGCGTCGAGATGCCCATTTTGGAAAGGACCTTGAGCAGGCCTTTGTTGATCGCCTTCTCGTAATTCCTGATTGCAGTCGCGGCCGGCATGCCTTCGGGTAGCCATCCGTGCCGGTGCAGATCCTCGATGGCCTCTATCGCCAGATACGGATTAACGGCGCTTGCTCCGAAGCCTAAAAGAAGCGCGAAATGCATGACCTCGCGGGGTTCCCCGGACTCCACGATGATGGCGACCTGCGTGCGCGTCTTCTCGCGGACCAGGTGGTTGTGAACCGCAGTCAGGGCCAGCAGGCTTGGGATCGGGGCATAGTCCTTCTCGATGCCGCGGTCCGAAAGGATCAGGATCGTGTACCCGGATTTGATGGCCAGAGTAGCGCGGCGGCAAAGCTCGGCCAAAGACCTCTCCAGCTCCTTTCCCCCTCCGCGCACCCGATAGAACATAGGGAATGTGGTGGCCAGGAAATCCCCCCAGGACAGCCTCCGCAGTTTTTCGAGATCGTGGTTTGTCAGGATCGCGTGGTCGAGCCTCAATGTGTGGCAGTGCCGAGGCGTCTCGTCCAGGAGGTTGCGTTCGCATCCGATGAAGCTGGCCAACGACATTACGAGCTCTTCCCGGATGGGATCGATCGCCGGATTAGTGACCTGGGCGAAGATTTGCTTAAAATAGTTGAACAGCAGTTGGGGCCGGTCGGAGAGACAAGCCAGCGGGGTGTCCGTGCCCATCGAGCCGACGGGTTCCTGGCCCTGCGACGCCATGGGAGTCAGGATGAGTTTGAGTTCCTCGCTCGTATACCCGAAGCAGCGTTGCCTCTGGAGAATCGTTTCAAAATCCGTCGGATGCCAGCGCGGCGGATCGGGGAGATCCTCGAGCGTAATTTGATTCTCCTTGAGCCAGGACCCGTAAGGTTGACGGCTGGAAAGTTTTGCCTTGGTTTCTTCGTCCGGAATTATCCGTCCCGCCTCCAGGTCGACCAGGAACATCCTGCCGGGCTGCAGGCGCCCTTTGAGCCGTATCTCCTCGGCTTTCACCGGGAGAACGCCGGCCTCCGAGGCCATGACGGCCAGGTCGTCGTGCGTAATGAGATAGCGCGCCGGACGGAGGCCGTTGCGGTCGAGAGTCGCCCCGATCAAGCGGCCGTCTGTGAATGCGATAGCAGCCGGGCCGTCCCAGGGTTCCATCAGGGATGCGTGGTATTGGTAAAATGCTTTTTTCTCCGCCGGCATTGTGAAATCGCCATCCCATGCCTCAGGAATGAGCATCGCCATGGCATGCGGGAGGCTGCGGCCGGCCATATATAGCAGTTCCACAACGTTGTCCAGGATCGCGGAGTCGCTGCCGCCGGGCATGGCAATGGGGAAAAGTTTTTCCATGTCCTTGCCGAAAAGCGGCGAGGCCAGCAGGGACTGGCGCGCTTCCATCCAGGCCGTGTTGCCCCTGAGAGTATTGATTTCGCCGTTGTGGCAGATGAAATGAAACGGGTGCGCCAGCTTCCAGGTCGGGAAGGTATTGGTGGAAAAGCGCTGGTGGACCAGGCAGAGAGCGCTTTCCGTCAGTGGATCGGAGAGTTCCTTGTAAAAATTCGTAATTTGGGTCGCCAGCAGCAGCCCTTTGTACACGATGGTTCGCGAAGAGAGCGAAGGAACCGCGAAAAAACTCCTGTCGCGGACGTCCGCTTTTTCCACTTCAGCTTCCGAGCGCTTTCGAATCACATAGAGCTTCCGCTCCAGGGCATCCGGATCCATGCCGGGCGCGCGCCGTATGAATATCTGCTCGATGTAAGGCTGTGAGGTGCGCGCAATACGCCCGATAGCGTCGGCGGCAATGGGTGTGTCCCGCCAGCCGAGAAGTTCGAGCCCTTCCTCCCGTACGATTCGCTCCATAATGCCTTCGCAAAGGAGGCGCTGGTGGCGTTCGACGGGCAGAAACACCACGCCCACGCCGTATTCGCCGCACAAAGGCAGAGTGAAACCGAGCCGAGCGCACTCGCGCTGGAAAAACGAGTGCGGAATCTGTATCAGAATTCCCGCGCCGTCGCCCGTTATCGGATCGCTTCCGCTGGCTCCACGGTGCTGCAAATTGACGAGAATCTGTATACCCTTGGCGATGATGTCGTGCGACCGGATGCCCTTGATGTTGGCGACGAAGCCAATGCCGCAGGCATCCCTTTCATAGCGCGGATCGTAAAGACCCTGCCGGATCGGGTAAGCACACAATCTTCCGGGCTCTTCCATCGGAGCGATACCTTTCCCCGCGGGGGCCTATCCAATCCTCCCCGCGCCAAATGTCCGTATTTAGTTTGGTAAGAGTTATTGCTTCCCGCGTTCGCAAAACGGTAAATGCTTTTTGGCCAAATTTCAATAGCAGATTCAGCGCCGGCAATCGGGTCAAATTATATGCTTCATCGCCGGTTTGGCCGGAGGCGTAACGGGATTTGACGGCTTCGGAATCGGATAAGGCCGCCAAATGCCGACAAAGACGCTGATGAACGCCCGACTTTGCAGCCCTTCTTGCAGATTTGAAGTCTTTGAGCCCCGGAGGCAATGCTTTTAAAATAGATCCCGAAAGATAAACAGTTTGATCCATGGAGAATCGCCATGCAATCTTTCTCTGTTCGCACCCAGACCCACACTCAATTTCTGAACATCACGCGTGAAGTCCAGTCTGCGGTCGGCAATCTCCGGATTAGGAGCGGGATCGTCACCGTATTTATCCCTCACACCACTGCCGGGATCACCATCAACGAAAACGCCGATCCCGATGTTACCGCTGATATAGTTGCGGCGCTTGAGAAGGCGGTGCCGTGGCGGGCGGAGTACCGGCACTCTGAAGGCAATGCCGCCGCGCACGTCAAGGCAAGCATGATGGGGTCGTCGGTTCAGATCATTGTTGAAAATGGCCTGTTGCGGCTGGGGACCTGGCAGGCAGTCTATTTTTGCGAATTCGATGGGCCCCGCTCCCGCAATGTCTGGGTTATGGCCGTCGTACCTTAGCCAGGGACGCTTCAAAAAAGCCAATCCGAAGAGTCAATTTTTTGAATTCAACGGATGTATGGTCCCGTTCAGGGCTCCGGATGATTTTTGTAAGTTATTGTAAAAAATAAACTTAACAATAGGAGCCCAACAGGACAGGATTGGCACGAAACATGCTTACTAGTCTTTTGGAATTTCCCGTTATCCAAGCTCTGGCCCTGAGAGTGAGGCTTTTGTGTTTGGGAGTCATTCGTGGACCCTTCCCACGATGCCAGGGACCTCCTGGACATGGGGCGCAAATCCGGGGCCGGGCTTGGTTGGAAACATCCGAATCTGCAAGAATTCCCACCGCAAGGAACGCCGCAAATTGCATGAATTAATGTGCTGGATTTATTAGGGATAGCGCTAGCATATGCAAGGCGGCAACGGCCAATGAATACTCTACCCGCAGAGCGGGTGGTATCAGGAAGCCCCCAGGATGGGGGCAGCGCGATCACTGCGAATATCGAATGTCGAATAATGAATTTCGAATTATGAAGTATTGGAGCGCTTGCATATTTTGCGATGCCCGCCTCTCCAGACATCTACTTCGGCATTCGACATTCATCATTCGATATTCATCATTCTCTTTTCTGTTTCTTCAGGACGCGCCCCGGAACGGTAGAGCCTTTTCGAGTCACGCCGCCATAGGCGGCGGTTTACCCTAATGTACGAATTATGCCGCGCAGCCCGTTGCCGGTCTGCTGATCAGGTCTCGGCTACTTTATTTCGGTGAAAATCTGGATATAGGCGTCTTCCTTGAGCTGGGCGATATATCTCTGCAGTTCGGGATTAAATTTTTTCTCATACAACCGGTTCTTGATTTGGTCCCTGACCTCCTCCAAAGGACGCACGAACGCCGACTTCCGTGTGTCAACCCGGTATATCACATAGCCGTCCTTTATCTTTTGGGGCTTGGAAATGTCGCCATCCTTAAGGTTGGCAATAGCTTTGACGGTGTCGGGATTGAGCTTGGCCAGGACGTACGTGCCGATGCCGCCTCCTTTGCCGGCAGTCGGCCCCTTGGAGTATTGGCTGACAAGTGAAGTGAAGGGTTCGCCCTGTTGCAGGCGCTTGTACAGGTCGTTGACTCGATTCTCGGCAGCCTGGTCGTCTCCGTCGCTATTGAGAACAATCTCACTGAGGGTTACTTCCTCCGGGCTTGTGAATTCCGCGGCATTATCTTTGTAAAATTTTTCGATTTCCGGCGCCAGCAGCGTAATTCGCGAGCCCACAAATTCCCCGATCAGGTCGTTGGTGATAATCTGCTTCCGAAGCTGCTCGCGGAAATCCCTGAGCGTAAGTTTTTGTTGTTCCAATGCATTGGAAAGCTGGTCCGTTTCCGCAAAGCCGTTTTCTTTCATGATCTGCTGCACGTAGGAGGAAACCCTGGATTCCACGTTGGCATTGAAGCCGAGTTCCATGGCTTTCTGATAAAGCAGCTTTTGCTGGATCAGTCCGTCAAGGGTCTGCTGCTCCGCCCGTTTCAGCACTTCCGCCAGCTGATCTCCGGCGTATTTGGCGGCCAGTTCGCGGCGTATCTGTTCCATTTCCCGGTTGAGTTCGGACATGGTAATAATTTCATCATTGACCTGCGCGACAATCCGGTCCACCGTTTTAGCCCGGGTGCTGCCGCAAAAAAACAGAATGGCCGGGAGTATCCATGCGATCTTTTTCATCGGACTTTCTCCTGCAACGGCTATTTCCCCTCCTGGATCATGCATAACCATACCAAACTGAATGACGAATTACGAATGACGAATTACGAATGACCTCCTCGGGCCCCGGATCGGATTCACAGAGCCTATTATTTCCGTTGTCCCCCATTTTGCGAACTCAACGGTTTATCATTCGTAATTCGTAATTTTCTACAAGCGGATCTCGTTCAGGATTTTGTCGATCGAGTTGAAAAGCTCGGGCGCCGGAAGTTCAGGCACGTCCAGCGTGAGCAGGCCCTGCGGCGAGAAAGTGGCGCGTTTGTTGCGCATCACCAGTTTCATCAGCTTCTCCGCGCTGACTTTTGAATGATCCACAAAACGGAAAAAAACCTGGTTTTTGTTTTTTTCCACCGACTGAATCTGGAGCGCGAGCGTTTCCTGCCTCAGCCGGGCATATCGGAAGAGATTCTCCACCGGATCGGGGTACTGTCCAAAACGATCCACCATCTCCCGCCGCAGCGCCTCCAGATCTTCCTCGGTCGCGGCCGACGAGATCCGCTTGTACATCCTCAGCCGCTGGCCCGAGTCGGCGATGTAGGTCTCCGGTATGCGGATATCGAGGTTGAGGTTGATGCTTGTGGATATCTCCTCCTCGGTTTTTTCTCCGCGCAGTTCCTCCACCGTGCGTTCGAGCAGCTGGCAATAAAGGTCAAAACCGACGGCCTCGATATGCCCGTGCTGCTCCCCGCCCAGGAGGTTGCCGGCCCCGCGAATCTCCAGGTCCAGCGCCGCGACGCGGAACCCGGTCCCCAGGTCGCTGAATTCCCGTATGGCTGCCAGCCGTTTGCGCGCCACCTCGGATAAAGCTTCATCCGAGGGGATGAGCAGGTAGGCATAGGCGCGGCGGTCGCTGCGGCCCACCCGTCCGCGCAACTGGTACAGCTGGGCCAGTCCGTAAAAATCGGCGCGATCAACGATCAGGGTATTCACCCTGGGGATGTCCAGCCCGTTCTCAATAATTGTGGTCGCCACCAGAACGTCCATTTCATCCTGGACAAACTTCAGCATGACGCGCTCCAGTTCGCGCTCGTTCATCTGGCCGTGAACGACGCCGACACGGGCCTGCGGGACAAGCTGCTGAACTTTTGCGGCCACGGTGTGAATGGTCTCCACACGGTTGTGCACGTAGTAGACCTGGCCGTTGCGCGCCAGCTCCATTTCGATGGCCGACCGCACCACATCGGGGCTGTACTTGAGCACCGAGGTCTGGATGGCGAGCCGGTTTTTGGGCGGGGTTTCGATCGTCGACATGTCGCGCAAGCCGAGCAGCGCCATATTCAGCGTCCTGGGGATGGGCGTGGCTGTGAGCGTCAGGACATCGACACGGGTCTTCAGGGCTTTGAGGCGCTCCTTGTGAGAGACGCCGAAGCGCTGTTCTTCATCCACGACCACAAGGCCCAGGTCCTTGAACGCCACGTCTTTAGAGAGGAGCCTGTGCGTTCCCACAATCACGTCGATGCGGCCCGTCTTGAGATCCTCGATCACCTGCTTCTGCTCCCTGGGATTGCGGAAACGGGAAAGGAGCTGGATGCGCACAGGAAAGGCCGTGAAGCGCTGCCGGAAGGTATTATAGTGCTGGAAGGCAAGGACGGTGGTAGGCGCGAGCACCGCCGCCTGCTTGCCCTCCATCACGGCTTTAAAAATTGCCCGCATGGCGACTTCGGTCTTGCCGTATCCGACATCCCCGCACAGCAACCGGTCCATCGGGCGCGCGGCCTCCATGTCGGCTTTGACGGCCGCGAGCGCGTCCGTCTGATCCCGCGTCAGCTCGAATTCAAAGGCGTCCTCGAATTCCTGCTGCCATGCGGTGTCGGCAGAGAAGGCGACGCCGGGAACCGTCTGGCGCTGGGCGTAAAGCTTCAGAAGCTCTTCGGCCATATCCCGCATGGATTTCCTGATGCGGGTTTTGGTGCGGGCCCAGCTCGTACCGCCCAATCGGTCCAGCGCAGGGCGTGTCCCGCCCATGCTGCTGTATTTTTGGATCAGATCGAGACGCTCGACCGGGACGTACAACCGTGCGTCGTCCTGATAGATCAGGATCACGAACTCCTTGGCGCCTTCCTGAAGACCGAGGGTCTTCAAACCGTTGAACAGGCCGATGCCGTGGTCGACATGAACGACGTAGTCCCCCGGCTTCAGGTCTCGGAAGTCGGAGATGAAGAGGTGCCGCTGGGCTGCCTTGATTTTTTTATGGCCGGCCGCGACGTCGTCCTCGTCGAAGACATCCGGGCCTGCAAGGACGCGCAGGTTCGTGGCGGGGAGGAAGAAGCCGGCCTGCAGGTTGCCGACTCCCAGCAGCACCGCATCCGAATCCGCCGGGCCGGCGGGCATTTCCTGTCCGCCGCTGCGGCACAGGTGCGCGGGAATCTCGTATTCCTTCAAAATGTCGTTCATGCGTTCCGCGCGTCCCAGGTTTGAGAAAATGAATGCGACTTTTTCCCCTTGGCTGCGGAACTTGTTCAGGTCTCCGGCGAGCTCCCGTATGTTGCCATGATATTTCCGCGTGGATTGCGAAGAGAGGTAAATCGACGAAGCAGCCGGATCTGTGACGCCAAGCTCCTCGATTTCCAGTCGCGGGAACCGGTCGATGGAGTTTTTGAATTCTTCAGCGGCGAGATAAATCTGCTCGGGCGAAAGCACAGGCTTGTGCGCTTCAACGCGATCCAGGAACCTCTCATAGAGTTCCGAATGGTGTTTGACGAGGCCGTCTTCCAGGACTTCGCGTTCCAGGACGATGAGACGGTACCCTGTCAGGTAATCGAACAGTGTCTTTTCCAGCGGATCGACTGCCGGCAGCAGAAACTCGAATGCCGGGAAAAGCTCGCCCTGCCGGGCAAGCCCGAGTTCCTCTTCCAGGTGAGGCAGAAAGGGCGCGCTCCAGAGGGAAGGAACCTTCTCCGCCCACTGCTGCAGCAGACTGCGCCTGAAGCAGTACTCACGCATCGGGACGATCTCGACACTCCGGACCGAATCGACGGAGCGTTGAGAGTCGACATCGAAGACACGTATGGACTCGATGCGGTCGCCGAAAAATTCAAGGCGAATGGGTTTTTCGAGGTGGGGAGGGAAGATGTCGAGTATGCCGCCGCGAGGCGAAAACTCTCCCGGATCGGTCACCGGATCGTCTTCGACGTAGCCGGACTCGAACAGATAGTCCCGTATCATGTCCGGCGACATTTCCTCGTCACACTTCAGCATGAGGCAGTAATTCAGGAAACGCTCGGGAGCATGCAGACGGACCGAAGCGGCTCTTGCCGAAGTCACCAGGATTGTGCGGCTGTCCTGCAGGATCTGCCAGATGGCGCGCGCGCGGGCGGCGGCGACCTCCTGGTGAGGGGAAAGTCCGCGATAGGGATCCACCTCAAGCTCCGGCAACTGAACAATCGGGAGAGGGGACGGCGCAAGCAGGTCGATATAAAACCGGAGCTCACGGGCGAGATTTTGGGCTTCCCGGTTTGAGGGAGCGAGGATTGCGGCCGGCCGGTCTTCGCTCAGGATCGTTTTGGCGATTGCCAGGGCTTTGGCCCCTCCTGCCGCCCCGGACAATGTGAGCAGACGTTGGCCCTGACCGAGTCCCGCAGCCAGCTGCTGCAGGGCGCCGCTTTCCGCTGCAGCTCCGAATGTCCGTTTCAACTGATGCACGTAATAACCAGTCGGTATTTGTGATCTGCCGGCCCCCAACTCCTGTGAGTCACGGCCGGCATGTTCCTAACCTTCCCGCTTGCCTTTCCCCGGCGAAGGCGGTCCGAAACGACTGAGGATTGTCCGGATGATTTCGGATGTTGAGGAGCCCTCGACCAACGGTATGTTCCGCACAACGCCGCCGGCTCTCTCCACCGTATCGCGGCCGACGATGTCCCGTATGTCCCAGTCGGCGCCTTTGACCAGCACGTCCGGCACAATGGCATCGATAATACGTTGCGGCGTCAGGTCCGAAAAAACAAACACGTAGTCGACAGAGGCCAGTGCCGCCAGGACTTCGGCCCTTTCCGATTCAGGCATTACAGGGCGCGGAGCTCCCTTGATTTCACGGACGGAGCTGTCGCTGTTGAGACCGACGATCAGCGCGTCCCCCATGGAGCGCGCCTTGTTGAGATAGCGGACATGCCCGACGTGCAGAATGTCGAAGCATCCGTTGGTGAATACAACCTTCCGGCCCGATTCCCTGAACCGGGCGCGCAAACGGATGATTTCCTCCAGCGTCTTTATCTTCCGGACGGACATAGCAGCATTGCAGCATAGCAAATGCGCCAATCCTCTACAAGAATACTGATCGAATGGGGCGGAAAACCTCCGGTTCCGGTGCGGGGCTCAAGGGATTGGACAGCTCCAGCATCCCATAATGCCGATATACGCCGAAAAAGGCGCTGTTACACGCTGGCTTCTGAACGGATTGCGCTATTTTTTGCGGGCTTTGCGGACGAGGACTTCCGATGGCTGCACCCCCTTGATGACTATGGCACCGTCCGCCGGTCTGAGAAGCGTGACTTCGGGCGTGATCCTGGCGGGCAACTTGATTTCATCCAGTTTTTGGGTTGACAGGGACACCTGGAAATCAGTGGAACTCAGATCATTCCCAATCTCCGCGGGAGCGAGCACCTGTACGGCGACCTGGCCGGGAGTTGTTGTATAGATCTCTGCGTCGACGGAGACTGGCACCTTGCCTATTGTGTGCAACTCCCTGCGCGGACCTACCTGTATGTCCACTTGAACCGGGCTCCCCAGCGAAGCGCGCAAGGATTTTCCTTTGATATTGAGGCCCACGTAAAAGCGGCCGGATTGCTTGCGGCCGCTGATGGATACGGGTTCTGTCGTTACTTCGCGAACCGATTCGACCTTGGAGCGCGGTCCGGTGAGGATTAAAGCCGCAGGTTTTACGAGCTTGCTGTAAACCTCGAAATTCGGCAGGAGTTCCCCCGAGACCGGCACAACAACCGGCACCTCTTTTGAAATAGTATGCTCCAGGTGCAATTCAACCCTCACCGGATTGACCTGAAGCACCTCGATCCCCGATCCCCTGGGGATTTTTACATTATCCGGAGTCAGCGTGATGACATGTTCCCCTTCTTTGGCGCCCTGCAGGTCGATGATGCAGGTGGGAAGAGGCTGGCTGAGCCACATGCTCGAAAACGCCGCTCCGCGCATGGTCACTTCAACGGAAGTCATGCGGTCGTTCGTGATCTCCATGTGGCGCGGCACCTGCACCTCCAGGGGAACCGTGACCACCCTTTCGATGCCGGGCTCTCCCCGGACAAATAGCCAGAGGATCAAAGCCAGGAGAATCGCCGTAGCTTTGAGGCTCCAGTTTTCCAGGAGGTATTCGTGAATAAACCGCTTCATACCGCTTCCGGGTGCTGTTCGACTCTATGAGGCAACGCGGTGACGGGCCGGCCCGCCATTGCATTCCGGAGAGCAGAACGGAGGCCCGCGCCGTCGAGATCCCGCGTGATCGTGCCCCCGATGGCCAAGGAAATAGTGCCGGTTTCTTCCGATACGATGATGGTGGCGGCGTCCGTCTCCTCGGTAATGCCTATGGCAGCCCTGTGCCTCGATCCCATCTCCTTGCTGAGGTAAGGATCCAGCGTGAGCGGCAGAAAGCATCCCGCAGCGACAATGCGGCTCCGCTGAATAATGACGGCGCCATCGTGAAGCGGAGTGTTGGGGCTGAAAATAGTGACCAGGAGATCGTAGGTCAGCACCGCATCGAGAGCAATCCCGCTCTCGATATAATTCTTCAGTCCGATATCCCGCTCCAAAACAATCAGGGCGCCGATCTTCTTGGACGCCAGGGTGGTGGCCGCCAGGACGATTTCATCGAAACCGTCCTGGCCGCGGCGGCGGAAGGGATCCCAGATGGATGTCTTCCCGATGTTTGCCAGCCCCCGCCTGATTTCACTCTGGAACAGAACGATGATGGCAAAAACAATATACGTAAGCGCGTTGGACAGCAGCCACTGAACAGCCGTCAAGCGGTAAAACCGGGTGACCCAGAAAAACAGCAGCAGCATCACGATGCCGAAAGTCATCTGGACGGCCCGCGTGCCGCGCATCAGCAGCAGAAAACGGTAAATGATGTACGCGACCAGCGCGATATCGATGAGGTCGCGGATGGAAAACGAAGTGAATTGTATGAAACCCGGCATCGATTCCATCAGTCCGAATCTTTTCTCGAAAGTTCGAGTGTCCCGATGCAATAGAGGACGGTTCCTCAGGGGCCGTCCGGTTTTCCACTAGGCTGTTTTTCCAGCTCTGACAATGACATCTGTAACATCGGCGATTTCCCGCATCGCCGCAACGTCGTGCACGCGCACGATGTGCGCTCCAAAGATTATGGATGCCGCAACCGTGGCGCCGGTTCCCAGGATCAGCTCGCTGGCGGGCTTTTTAATGATAGACCCTATAAAGGACTTGCGCGACGTCCCCATCAGGATGGGGAAGCCGGCCGCAGCGAGGCGGTCCAGGTTCCGGATAATCTCCATGTTCTGAGCGGCAGTTTTCCCGAACCCAATCCCCGGATCCATTAGGATCGAATCTGACGATATCCCGAAGCCCCGGGCCCGGGCAACCGCTTCCTGCGTCCAGACCTCGATATCTTTCAGGATATCCTGGCTGGGGGGGAGCACCTGCATGTTCCTCGGTTCGCCGCGCATGTGCATGAGGATCACGGCCGCCTTGTATCTGGATGCCGCCATCCCCAGGCCGGGATCTTTCTGCAGCGAGGTTATGTCGTTAATAATCGAAGCTCCGCGCTCCAGGGACTCTTCGGCAACACGGCTTTTTGACGTGTCCACGGAAACCGGGATTGGATACTTGCCGTTGCGTGCGAGTGCCTCCAGAATCGGCAGCACGCGCTCGAGTTCCTCCTCTGCGCTGACTCCGATCGACCCCGGACGTGTCGATTCCCCTCCTATATCGAGAATGTCCGCTCCTTCTTCGGCAATCTGCCATGCCCGGTCTACAGCCGCCTGAGGAGTGAAGTATCGTCCCTGATCTGAAAAAGAATCCGGCGTGACGTTGAGTATGCCCATGATCAACGTCCGGTCGCCCAACTCCAGAATCCTGTCTCGTGCTTTGACTTTAAAAGATTTCCGCGAAAACGATTCAGGCATAATGGTAGAACCGGTCCAAATGGAACCACGAAATGCACGTAAAAAATGCCCTGGCCCTTTGAAGGGGTGAATTCGTGGCCGCTTTATTGGTAATCCGGCTTAAGCCGGCGCGGGTTTGCCTTTGGGATTGATCAGCTGCGGCAGCGGAGAGTGGCCGGGAGCCTTTTCCCTGGCCGGCCGCCCCTCGGAATCCACATCCGATGCGGCCTCGGGTTTTGGCTTCAAGGGCTGCCCTTTGATGATCGCCTCAATCTCGCAGCTGTCAAGGGTTTCAAATTCGAGCAGTGCTTCGGCCAGGCGGATCAGGGTTTCCCGGTTTCCCTCCAGGGTTTTCCATGCACGGTCGTGACCCTCTTCCACAATCCGCTTCACTTCCTGGTCGATTCGGATAGCAGTGTCCTCGCTGTAGTCGCGATGCTGCGCAATTTCCCTGCCCAGAAATATCTGTTCCTCTTTTTTCCCGAAGGTCAGCGGGCCCATAATGGGGCTCATCCCCCATTCGGTTACCATCTTCCGGCTGCGCTCTGTGGCAACCTCGATGTCGTTGGCCGCCCCTGTAGTCTCCATGTTCAGAAACATCTTCTCGGCGCAACGACCGCCCATCAGGATGGTAATCTGGCCCTCGATATACTCCTTGGTGTAGTTGTGCTTATCCGTTTC
This sequence comes from uncultured Acidobacteriota bacterium, assembly GCA_964474425.1. Classification (GTDB taxonomy): domain Bacteria; phylum Acidobacteriota; class UBA6911; order UBA6911; family UBA6911; genus UBA6911. The sequence continues at coordinate 29,648 of CAYYTC010000008.1, read as the reverse complement.
CGGAAGCTGCTGAGTCAAGCCCAGCGCCATGCCGCGAGGGATTATGGTTACCTTGTGCAGTGGATCGCTTCCGGGAACCATGTAGGCGACCAGCGCATGCCCGGCCTCGTGGTAAGCGGTGACCTTCTTGTCGATCTCAGTGATGACCATGGATTTGCGTTCCTTGCCCATGAGGACCTTGTCCTTGGCCCCTTCAAAGTCGCTCATCAGTACGACTTTTCTGCTGTAGCGGGCAGCATTCAATGCGGCCTCGTTTACGAGGTTTGCCAAAGCAGCCCCGGAAAATCCCGGCGTCCCCCGGGCAATCACGGACACGTCGACATCATCGGAAACAGGGATTTTGCGCGTGTGAACCTTCAGGATGCCTTCCCGCCCTCTTATATCCGGAAGCGGGACGACCACCTGCCTGTCGAACCGGCCGGGCCTGAGCAGAGCGGGGTCCAGAACATCAGGCCGGTTGCTGGCCGCGATCAGGATCACGCCGTCGTTGGATTCAAACCCGTCCATTTCCACCAGCAGCTGGTTCAGGGTCTGCTCTCTCTCATCATGCCCGCCGCCCAGCCCCGCCCCGCGGTGCCGTCCCACGGCATCGATTTCATCAATGAAGATGATGCAGGGGGCATTCTTTTTCCCCTGCTCGAATAGGTCCCTCACCCTGCTGGCTCCGACGCCGACAAACATTTCGACAAAATCCGATCCGCTGATGGAGAAAAACGGGACGTTCGCCTCTCCGGCAATCGCGCGGGCCAGCAGCGTTTTGCCTGTTCCGGGAGGCCCCATGAGCAGCACACCTTTGGGTATGCGACCGCCCAGCTTCTGAAATTTTTGGGGCTCCTTGAGAAATTCTATGATTTCAGTCAGCTCTTCCTTGGCTTCCTCAACTCCGGCAACGTCCTTGAATGTAACCTTCTTCTGCTGGCTTGACAGCAGGCGGGCGCGGCTTTTCCCGAAGGAAAGGGCTTTATTGCCGCCGCTTTGCATTTGCCGCATCAGGAAAATCCAAAACCCGATCAAGAGGATGAAGGGCAACCATGAGGACAGGAATACATACATGAGCGACGAGTTGGAGGACTTCTCTATCTTTACCGATACCCCGTTCTGCTGCAGGTCCTTTACCAGGTCCCAGCTGGCCTCGGCCGGAATAACGGTCTTGAACTTTTTGCCGCCGGAATCTTCTCCCTCAAGATCTTCGCCCATGATCTTGACGGATTTGATTTTCTTCGCGGTCATCTCCTGGTGGAAAGACGTGAAGTCTTTTTCCTCGATGCTGACGTCCCTGATGTTGTGGAACAGCTGCCACAAAAGCACCAGGGAAACAACAATCGCCAGCCAGATCAGGATGTTCTTCAAATTGGTGCTCAAATGAGAAACCTCCGAATGGAAATTTGCGTCTCCTCAATTTCCGGAACGCGAACTGCCAGGGAGCCGCCAAATATCCATTTTTTATTATACCAGAGCCCCGCAGGGATAAGACATTTTCTGTGCAGTTCTCAGAACAAATATAAGATCCATGATTCCGGGCGCAAAGCCCCGCATCGGCCTGCGCGGCTCATTTCGAGCCCTCCCCATTGCAGGATTCCACGGGGACCGCGTTTTCCGCATCTTCTTTGATTTCAATCATGACGCAGGTTCCCGATACGGGCCGGGCTTCGTATGCCCGCGCCGGCCTGAAACCGGGAATCCAGATTACGTCATCGCCTGCAGCAACCATCGGGAGGACCGAGCGCCTCTCCGAAGGGATTTTTCTGTCAATCAGCATCTTCTTCACCTTGCGGTGGCCCGGTCCGCCGTACCGGTCTCCGGCGATCCTGGATCGGACCGTGAGGACTGGCGGCAGCGCCGACTGCTGCAAATAAGCGCGGCTCAAACACATATCCTTTATCGTCCCCGGATCCGGAGTACTGCAGATTGTGGCGCTGAATATTACGCAGGCCTCAGGGATACGGCAGCTCCCTGGAAGAGGCAACCGATGGCAAAAAGGAATTCCCGCCTTGGGCTCATGTTTCAAAAGCAGCAATTGGTCGGCCCGGCGAAGGGCCACAGTCCCGCCGGGCAGACGGATCCGGCGACCTCCCGATACGTTCCGGCAGAGCGACAAGACGTTTTCGATGTGCGAGGATGAGATCCCGCGCAGCGATCCGTGAAATTCCTTCAGCGTGAGGCGCAGAACCTGTTTTTGCAGCGCAGGGTGAAGGTCGAAAAAATCCTTTATTTTTAATGAAATGCCGTCGTCAACCGGGCGGATGAGAGCCCTGTGGTGCTGTCTTGCCTGGGTTTCGAGGTAATCCCATGTTTCACGGGCTTGTCCGGCCTCGCGGGCAAGAGTCCTTTTCAGTTGGGGATTGAAGTTTTTTTCGAGATAGGGGACCACCTCCCGCCGGATGCGGTTCCTGGAATGCCGCAGGTCGGCGTTGGTGGAATCCTCCCGATAATCGATTTTGTGCCGATTCAGGTAGTCCAGGATCCGGCTGCGGGAACACTCGATCAAGGGGCGTATGATCAATCCGTCCACGACCGGGTAAATGGCGGAGAGGCCCTCGATTCCGCTGCCGCGTATGATGCGGAACAGGGCTGTTTCGGCCTGGTCGTCCAGGTTGTGCCCGACGGCGATCTTCTGCGCCTTTTCCCTGGAGGCGATGCGGCGCAAAAAATCGTAACGCAGCCGGCGCGCCAGCTCTTCCAGGTTCTGCCTGGTTTCGGTTGCCTGGCGTTTTACCTCGATGGTTTCCGAGATAAAAGGAATGCCCAGACCGGCGCACATGCGTCGGACGAAATCCTCGTCGGCATCAGCCTCTAGCCCGCGAATGTGGTGGTTAAGGTGGGCCACAATGAGCGACAGCTTCAGACGCGGAGCCAGCTTATGCAGGCACAGCAGAAGAGCCATGGAATCCGCGCCGCCGGATACGGCCACGATCATGCGGTCGCCGGAAGCGAGCATGCCATATTTCCGTATGGTCTTGTATGCCTGTGTTTCCATAGTTTCCATGAATTCCGGAATGCTCCGCGGGTCGCCGAATCCGCCGGAAATAATGTTATACTCTTTAGCTTGCGTTTCTCACAGGGTTTCGTGACTCGGCAGGAGCGGCCTTCCGGCTGCGCCTGCAAAGAAGGCTTTTTGAGGAATTGCCTCCCATCTTGAGGGCGCCCTCGGCCGGGCCCCTTTATCGAGGAATGCGGCAATCCAGGTTTCTGAGGACCCATAAGGAGGGATTCATGACCTTCCCGGCAACCCGACCCAGACGGCTTCGCATGAACGAGATCGTTCGTAAAATGGTGCGCGAGGCCAGGCTTTCGCCCGATCAGTTCATTTATCCCATGTTTGTCTGTCCCGGTGAAGGAATCAAGAAAGAGATCTCCTCGATGCCGGGCAACTACCATTGGTCCGTCGACACGCTGGTTGAAGAGGTGCGCTCGGTCAAGTCTCTCGGAATCTCCGGGATCATGCTCTTCGGCATTCCGGAGAGAAAGGATGACCGCGCGACTTCCGCATATGACGACAACGGCGTGGTGCAGAAGGCTGTGCGGGCGCTGAAAAGGGAAGTCCCGGGCATTCTCGTGATCACGGATGTCTGTCTCTGTGAATATACGGCCAACGGCCACTGCGGTCTGGTGAAAGGCGGCGAGATCCTCAACGACGAAAGCCTGGAGTTGCTGGCTTTGTCCGCGCTGTCTCATGCAAAAGCGGGCGCCGACCTGGTTGCGCCTTCCGACATGATGGATGGCAGAGTGGGAGCCATACGGACGCTGCTGGACAAGAACGGGTTTCAGAACGTTCCGGTCCTTTCCTACGCGGTTAAATACGCATCCGGCTATTACGGGCCGTTCCGCGAGGCGGCGGATTCGGCGCCCGCGTTCGGCGACCGGCGCAGCCATCAGATGGACCCCGCGAATGCCCGTGAAGCTTTGAGGGAAGTGGATCTCGATATTGAAGAGGGCGCCGACATATTGATGGTCAAGCCGGCGGGGCCCTACCTGGACATCCTTCGAATGCTCCGGGACCGCTATACGCATCCGCTGGCGGCCTACCAGGTGAGCGGGGAATACTCCGCGCTCGTGGCCGCCGGACAGTTGGGATGGCTGGATCTTGAGCGCACGATGCTCGAATCGCTGACCGGGATCCGCCGCGCCGGCGCGGATATTATTTTGACTTACTTCGCAAAGGATGCCGCCAGGATTTTGTCCTGACAGACGGCGGATCCTTAGACCATGGAGTTTCGATGGTGAATCAAAGATCGAAAAAGCTGTTTTCACGGGCTCAGAAGAGAATTCCAGGGGGCGTCAACAGCCCCGTACGCGCATTCCGCAGCGTGGGGGGCGAACCGCGATTCATCCGATCCGGAAGGGGAAGCCATGTCGTCGATGTGGATGGAAATTCCTACATCGATTATCTGGGGTCCTGGGGGCCCCTGATTCTCGGCCACTGCCCGCCCGAAGTGCAGGCTGCTCTTCGCGGACAGATCTCGCTGGGCACCAGTTTCGGGGCGTCGACCGAGAACGAAGTGATCCTCGCAGAAATGATCGCGGAAGCCATGCCTTCCATCGAGAAAGTCCGTCTGGTCAACTCGGGCACGGAAGCTACCATGAGCGCCATACGCCTGGCGAGGGCCTTTACGGGAAGAAACAAGATTATCAAGTTCGACGGCTGCTACCACGGGCACGTGGACAGCCTGCTGGTCAAAGCCGGGTCCGGGGTTGCCACGCTCGGCCTGCCCGACAGCGCCGGTGTCCAGCCGCAGGATTGCAGCTCCACCCTCTCCGTGAGGTTCAACGATGCCGAAACGGTTCAGGACGTCCTGGAAGCCAACCGCTCCGAGGTCGCTGCCGTCATCATCGAGCCCGTTGCGGGCAATATGGGGACGGTGCTGCCCGCGAAAGGTTTCCTCCAGCGGCTGCGCAAGCTTACGCGGGAGCACGGCGTCCTGCTGATTTTTGACGAAGTGATCACCGGTTTCCGCCTCTCCTACGGAGGAGCCCAGGAAATCCTGAAGGTCAAGCCCGACCTGACCTGCCTCGGGAAGATTATTGGGGGCGGCCTTCCGGTCGGGGCCTATGGCGGCCACCGTGAGATCATGAAATGGGTGGCGCCGGAAGGACCGGTATATCAGGCGGGGACGCTGTCCGGAAATCCGCTGGCCGTCGCTGCGGGCATCGCGGCTTTAAGGGCGCTGAAACAACCGGGCGCCTATGCGAAGCTGGAGCGCATGACAGCCGAGATTGTGAGCGGATTGCGGAACGCGGCGGCCATAGCCGGGATCCCGATCGAGGTCAATTCCATAGGATCGATGTTTACGGTCTTCTTCACGTCTTCACCGGTGACGGATTTCCAGACTGCCAAGGCCAGCGATACGGGCCGATACGCAAAGTTTTTCCATGCTTTGCTCGACCGGGGAGTCTACTTTCCGCCGTCGCAGTTCGAAGCCTGTTTCGTTTCCCTGGCTCATACTCCCAGCAACATTAGGGCCAGCATCCACGCCGCGCGTGAGGCATTCAGGGCGGCCGTCCAGCCGCCGGATCCGTCCGTGTAAACACAAACATTTTAGCGAGGACAACTCTCCAGAGCCATACGATGGCGAATGACCGGTTTGCGCCTGATCGGGCGGGTCTGGAGAGGCCGTCTCAAAACTTGAATCGAGGTGATTTTGAGGGCCGAAGGCCCGACAGTAAATAGGCCCGGCCGTCAGGCCGGGATTGGAGTGTAGCAGACAAGGAGCTCCGAAGGAGCGGCACTCTGTTGCCTATGCAAACAAAGCCTTTCCAGTCTATTCCTCTATGATCTGTGCCGCACCTTCGGTGCTCATCTTGACTCCAAATACTTATCCCGGCCTGACGGCCGGGCCTACCCACTTCCGGCTCTTCGAGCCTCTCTGAACGCCTGTTAGCGAGTTTTGAGACAACCTCTGGAGACCCGTCCTAACAAAAAAAATCAAGAGTGAATGAGCTAAAGCCATCCATGGAACTCTGTTCTCACCTGCTATTTCGCCGCTATTATTTTTCGGTTTGGGAGGCCTGAGCGGGGGTGCGGACGCGGACGTTAACGGTCCTGAATCCTTCGCTTTTTTCGATAGTGAGAACCAGTCTTTGGTATCTTACCGTTTCCCCTTCCACGAGGAGGCGGCCCGTCAAATACTGGAGAAATCCCGCCAGGGTTGCGTATTCCGGAGCCTCGGGGATCTTTTCCTCAAAGAACCGGTTGAAATCCTTTATGGGCAGGTTGCCCGCCACAGAATAGAGATTGGGGCCCTGTTCGCGCACCGATTCTATTTCCGTGTCGTGCTCGTCGCGGATTTCTCCGACGATTTCCTCCAGGAGGTCCTCGAGCGTGACGATGCCTTCGACTCCGCCGAATTCATCCACCACGACCGCCATGTGCAGGTGCATGGATTGGAGCTGGCGCAGCACGATATCCAGGCGGGCGCTGTCGGGGACGAAATGAACGGGGCGGAGAAGGACCTGCAGGTTAATGGCCTCCGATCTCTGAACGTACTGCAGGAGGTCCTTGACGTTAAGTATGCCAACCACGTTATCGAAATTCTGACGGTATACCGGGATGCGGGAATAGTTGGTCTTTTTCACGACGTCGAGGATGACCGGGATGTCGTCGTCAATATCGACGGCCGTAACCTCCACGCGCGGGATCATGACCCCGCGCACTTGCGTCGCGCCTATTTCGAAAACGTTGTGGAGCATCTCCTTTTTTTCATCCGGCATGCCTGCGCCGCCGGAGGCGGCGATCATCGCCCGGATCTCATCCTCGCTGAGGCTGTGGGCGAAAGGGCTGCCGGCGGATTCCAGGCCGGCGAGGCGGACCATCCCGTTGGCCACCCAGGCCGCAAGCCGGGAAAAAGGGGAAAGGAGCCTGATGGCAAGCCTGACGGGAAGCAGAAGCTTCCGGGATACCTGTTCCGGGTGGGCCGCCGCGACAATTTTGGGCGTCAACTCGCAAAAAAGCAGGACAATGATGGCGAAAACGATCGACCCTGCGAGGCCGGCCATCTCGGCATACCGGGGGGAAACCCAGGAGGCGGTGAGATAGGAGAAGATGCCGGCGGCGGCAATCTCAGCCACCGTCACTCCGAACAGCAGCACGCCGAGCAGCCGGTCGGGATTCGAGAGTATTTTCTTGACGGCCTCGGCTTGCTTGTCTCCGGCCTCCGCCTGGTATTTCAGGCGGAGCCGGTTTACAGCCATATAGGCGGTCTCGGCGGCTGAGAAAAACACCGAGAGGGCCAGGAATAATGCAAGGATGGCGATGTAGAGCAGCAGCGGAGACAAGGTTAGGCAGAGGCCTTTGCCGAGCGTGAATACGCCTCGGAGAGCACACGGTCTATTTGGTCTTCGACAGACTTCTCATTCAAGCCGCGGACGGTTGCCACTTCGCTGGTGATGAGCTGTTTTGCCCGGTCCAACATTCGTTTTTCCCGAAACGAAAGGCTTTTCCTATAGCTGAGGTACACCAGGTTTTTCAGCACCTCGGCGACCTGGAAAATGGAACCGGTACGCATTTTTTCCGAGTGATCCTTGTAACGGCCTTTCCAGTCGGCTTCAGGCTCGAAAAAATCCTCTTCGAGGAGTTTGAAAAGCCCTTCCACGTCAGATTTTTTTATGATGCGGCGCAAACCGACGCTTTTGACGTTGGATGTGGGTACCATGACAAGGGACGCATTGGAATGAATCCGGAGCATGTAGAATTCTTCAGGTATGCCGTTTACGGAACGACGGCTCACTTCCTCGATAATGCCCACCCCGTGGTTTGGATAAACAACCTTTTCACCTATACGAAAGTCCATTAGTACCTCCGGGAATTTACTATTATAGCAGAAAATGGATCCCTTTCAAAGGAGCGTAATCCCTCAATCCCTCATCCATCCCCGCCGGGTGCACCTTCTGGCTCCCCGCTTTTGAGGAAACGATTCGATAATTTTTTTGAGTATGGTTTGTCGGCTGTTCCGGAATCTCTTATGGAAATCAGCTCGATCATGGCTGGGCTCGATGGAGATTGTGTTCATTGCATTCAGAAAGCGAGCGTTTATGAGAGTAGTCGGGGGATGAATCAATCGATTCATTTCGAGCAACGCAGACGAGCGATATCGAGACCGTATCAGGCCATTGAGGATAGAGATTTTGCACACACCTGGAATGCAGCTGATTTCCTCAGCTTTTCCCTTGCCCCTTCGGATAGAAATGCCTATAAGGTGATAATCAGAGGGTAAGGTAAGAAACATGGATGCTGAAGAGTGGTTGCGTTTGAAGACGCTGTACGCTTCGTACCCGGATGAGATGATCCTCGATATGCCTTCGCAGGATCCGAGATCGTACCGGGAGGGCGTTTATGCTCTTTTGCAATCCGAGGCTAAGAGAAGGAGGATCGATCCATCCGACGAGCAGGCTGCGGAGGAAATCCTTTTTGTGGTGATCTATGCCGGCGATGCGGCGCAGGTGGATGCTCTGCGGGGCACCCTGGAGTTCGAGGGAATAAGTACGTTCGTGCGGGATGAGATGAACTGGGCCCTTGATGGAGGCGGCCGCATCGGGGTGGTAAAGCTGGCCGTGGAGAAGAAGGATGTGGAGAGCGCGAGGAGGATCATAGAAAAATCGAGCCAATAGCAGGGTGGGCCGCTGTGCATCCACATTGCCCATATTGATACTATTATTCAATTATGGATTGCCGGCAGCACGAATCTCCCACGATGATTAAACTTCCGGGTGTTTCCACCTCCACGCAGCGAGTATCCATTGCAGTATAACGCCCATCGCGGCCAGACCTGTTTTGCCTGTCATTGAGAGAGTCCCCAAGGATTGCAGGCCAAGGAACGACAGAATGATAAAGGTAGTTTCCAACGCGCTGCGTATCACCGCGATCCAACGAAGCAATTTCTTTATCCTTTTGACGGGTTCGATTGACTCGGGGGGAGGGCTTGGGCTACTATTTGCGTCCACAACAGAATGAATGGCATCCGCATTGCCGAAGTGGCGGAACTGGCAGACGCACGGGACTCAAAATCCCGCGGTACTTAGTACCATGGGGGTTCGACCCCCCCCTTCGGCACCACTTAAGAATCAACAACTTAGCGGTTTTCCGGTACTTCCGCAATCTACTGTTGGTGACCCAATCACAACTCATGCACGTAGTATGCCGGCCGCCTGGCGGTCCGACTCAGCGAACCACGCCAGGCGGCTTTGAGTGGTGACCTAAAACTGGATCCGGGCAACTATTATGCCCGTGCGCGGTTTAGTGCCGGTGGCCGTGTTGATGTAGCCAAAACCGGCATTCGGCTTGCCGTAGGCATCCCGAGTCTGCGTCGCATTGGCATTGGTCGATGTCGGATCTGAAATAAATGTTCGATTGAAGATATTCTGGAAATCGGCTCGAATACTTAGCTGAACGCCTTCCTTTATACGGAACATTCTTCCGAGACTCATGGCTTCTGAGGGACGGCGCATCTGCCGGTAGTCGTTGTAATAGGCGGTGGACACACCGTACTGACCGGCAGGCGGATCGACCCAGGCTTTTGGATTTAATACAAAATCTTTGGAGGGATCGAAGCAATCGTGGCAATTGATGTCCACGGTCCAAAGGGGTTCGCCCGGAACCCGGTTGGCGAAAGTGTTCGTGAAGAGCAGCGAGTCCAGCCGGCTCTGCGCAGTTGGCACTTTGATTGGCATTCCACTGGCATACTCCAGAACAGCACCGAGTCTCCAATCGCGAATCGCCCACGATAGTGCTCTGTTCCCTCCTAACTTGGGCAATGTGTAGTTCGCAGCCAGGAAAAAAGTGTAGGGCCGGGAGTATACTGAGAGATATTTATTCGTAGGACGGTCGAACACATTGTTGACGGCTGGAGTGACCCACGGTGGGCTGCCCACAGCTTCTGCGCCCATCATCAGCTCTTTCTGCCAGGTGAATCCGCTGCTGAAATCAAGTCCATGCGAAAATCGCTTTGTTGCCTTTAACTGCATGGAATCGTACCAGGTTCTGCCAAGCGGCGCATAGCGATACCTGATGGTGCTGAACTGCGGGAACGGCCGCAGTAACTGGGCAACCGTAGATGACATCGGGAAAGTCGGATACGGCGGATTGTTGAATCCGCGCTGTGCCGCCAGCGGCGAATTGACCTGGGACCTGAGCAGTGTCTGGTCCGCCGCGCTGGTGACGTCCAGCCCGAAAGACTCAAGCCGCTCCGCTGTCAACGCATTTACGTTAATCAGCTGGTTCGCTTCCCACCAAGCGCCGCGGTTCCCGACATAAGCGATCTCCACCGCCAGGTTTTGGAATATCTCTCGCTGAATGCTGAGGCTCCACTGGATCATTCGGCTCGGCCTACCGGAGTTAGGATCGAAACCAGTCGGGGGTGAAGATATTTGGCCAGGGAGTGGATATTGGCCAGGAGCTTTGTTTGGCCACGGCATTGGCGTTGGAGCACCATCTCGCAAAAATATGGCCGCATCGCCAAAGGACTTCGTAGTGTATGGATTATTTGAGCCTACGCCTCCGGACGACAATGCATTCTCGCCGGATGTTTGGCCATACATGATGCCCCCACCGGCTCGAATCACTGTCTTGTTATTGAATTGATAGGCAACTCCCAATCGCGGGCCCCAGGCATGAGGATAGACTTTCGCAAACCTCACGTCGTCTGTTTCGAAATATACGTCCCCCGGCAGATTGCCGGCAGAGGGATTTAACAAGGTGGGCGAAAAACTCGGAAATTTGCCGTGAGATTCCCGCAAATATCCCTGATAATCCCATCGGAGCCCATAATCCAAAGTCAAATTGCGAGTCACCTTCCAGCTATCCTGTGCAAAAACTGCCCATGTTGATTTCCCAGATCTGATATTGGAGACAAACCCAATGTTTCCGCTGTTGACCGCTCCTAAGAGAAAACTCGCGTAAGGGAAGCCTATGGTCCCTCCTCCAAGGGGTATGCCTTGCATCGACGGAAGCCCAGTCTGGTCGGCAGAAAATGAATATTGACCCAATGCCTGGTTGTTTACCTCGTTCGGATAGCCTTCGATGCGGGTTTCAGCACCGAACTTATAGGTATGGTTGCCTTTGACCCATGTAAGGCTGGCATTTCCGGTGGGCTTGAGCATTGTCGTCGTGACTTGCGTCGCTGGACCCATCGTCTTCATTCCGCCGCGAGCGGCCTCGAGTCCAGTTATGTAAGGGAAGCGGGTGACATATGCTCCTCGAAGACCCAGTTCCTTCTCCTGGTCGAAGTCCAGGACTTCAACGTCGTCATTAATCTGGTTCCATTGAACGCCGGCACCCAAATGCAGGAGCATAGTCGGAGTCAGCGTGTAGTCATAGTTCAGTCGTGTAGTATACCCACGAATGTAGCTTCCGATTGTGGCATGAACTGGAGCGGGCAGGCCGTCCTGAATATTACCCTGTGTTGAAATGTTGGACGTTCTGGACCAGTAAAACGACAGCTTTGAGCGGCTGCTCAAATTGTGGTCAATTTTGAACCCAGGAATAGTGTATGTCCTTGGGACTTCCCATGGACCAAGATAGTTCTTGATAATTCCATCGTTGGTAGGCAGCGGAATCAATTTCTGAATATTCACCGCAACAGGATCGAACCGGTCTTTTGGGATTGTATTGTCCGGGAAAGGATCGCGCATTCGCAAGCCGTTTACGATACGCTCAGTTGCCGGGTCGTATATCGTGCCTTCCATAATGGGACGGCCGAGTTGATCCGTACCAAGCTGCCGTCCGCTCAGCGCCTGGCGAAAATCACCGTCGCGATAAGCAAGAGTGGGAACTGTCTGTGGAGTATAGTTGTTAAGGTATGTCCGGCGATACTGCTCAAAATTAAAGAAGAAGAACGTCTTATCGTGGCCATCATATACTCTCGGAATCCAAACCGGTCCGCCAAAGGTAAAACCATAGTTGTTTCTGCGCTCGCGCGACTTAGTGTTCTGGAAAGGAACGCTTGCGTTCAAAGCCTCATTGACCCAATACTCATAGGCACTTCCATGAAACTGGTTGGTGCCCGATTTCATTGTGACGACGAAGCTGCCCCCTCCAGCCTGTCCATATTCAGCGGAATAGTTGCTGGTTTGAATGGCGAATTCTTCAATGGCATCCACGCTAGGCTGGGTCAGACTTGGGGCGGCTACAAGCAGTCCCGTTGTTGCATCCTGCCCTTCAATTCGGAGCGATTGCGTATTGGCAGGAGCGCCATTAACTCGCACACCATCCGCATTACGGAGAGTGCCGGGGAGCAATGTCGTAGCCGCATAAGGATCGCGAACGCCGGCTGCAAATCCGAGCATAGGAAGTTCATTCAGACGCTCAGCACTCACACTGTGACTCAACTCTCCGCTTTCCGTCCTAAGCAGAGGAGCATCGGCATTGACGGTTACGGTCTCGGCAATGTCACCGACCACAAGGGCAATATCTATACGCAATGTTTGCGCTGCCATGACGGTGATGCCCGTCCGGACATATTGTTTGAATCCGGGCACCGAAACCGATAACCGGTATATGCCGGCCGGCAGTTCGGCTAAAGTATAATTGCCCGTAGCTGAGCTGCCCGCCTGGTGTACAGATCCGGTTTCGATGTTCCTCGCTTCAATTGTGACGCTGGAAATCACGGCACCTGCAGGATCGGTGATTGTTCCGGTGATGGTGCCACGGCTTGTTTGGGCAAAGGCTGCTCCGGCAACTAGCAGCAAAGAACAAACTGCAATCAAGATTGAACGCATAAAGCATCTCCTTTCAAGATGCGATTAATTTGAATCCGATGCATTTTGGCCTCGGGAATCTTCCAGAATGTCCTAAAGCTCTCTCACAATTTCGCTCATGCATGGTCGCAGGCGTTTTTGCACGCCAAATGCATCGCCGCTTTGGCGCGGGATTAGGGAAGGCCATATGCTCTCTGAAAATGCCCGTCATTCCGGAAAACTCGCTTTTATCTATGCGAAATAGCGCGTAATTGAGGTTTATTTTCCCGGAACTGGCTGCAGCATGCTTAAACCTGACGGAATCGGCATTATTTCTGCTTTCTTCTGCTGGCCGGCTATGGCTTTCTTATAGATTTCCGTCGGCCCAGTCGCAAGATACCAGATCGGCGTGTCTATTCTCCTGAAATATATCGGGGCATGTTTCACGCCGGCAGGGATGAAAACGGCGCAGTTTTTCGTAAGTATATGCTTTTCACCGCCGATCCACAGCTCCACCTCGCCGCCCAGATCGTTCGCATTCTTCGTGCCGAGGAATATCAGGTATTCGTCGAAGTTATGATCGTGCTCCTCCGCCGGGCTGCCCTTACCTGTGATCTTTTTCCACCATGCGGCCATGAAATAGTAGGCTCCCGGAACGACCTGCTCATCGACATAGAGGGGAAATTCTACGTTCTGTTCCGTGCTTTTGGCTTTGGCTTGGGCTCCCTCAGGCGCCTTTTTAGCAGGGGCGGGCCTGACTACCGTGTGATCCACAATGTTTTTGCCATATTTGGATGTATCCGCTTTGCCGGCGCTTCCCTGGGCAGCGGATCCCGGCAACCCCAACGCCAGCAAGCCGGCGCAAAACAGCACTAAAACCAGACCTATCAGCAGTTTTTTCATGATGCTCTCCTTTTGCGGTCTTGAGACCATTCACCGATCCTGTTTTCCTGCAACCGAAGTTTGATGCCGCGCAATCGACGGGTTAATCTGAACTGTTCATAAATTTTTCGCTTCGGCGGCAGATCCGGGCATACCTACCGGATGCGGCCGTAGAGCTTCCGACCTCGCACCCGTTGGCGAGGTGGGGCAGCATACCCATCTGGGCCGCCTTCCTGCGAATCCCAGGGAACCTACATGCCAAATTCTGTCCATTACTTTTTGTGCTACCCTATCATTCTTCTGCGGGGATGGCAAAGATAAAAATTATCCTGTCGCGAGGCGGATTCGCTTCCGACCGCCGGTCATCCTAATCCCGCGGTACTTCCGCAATTTACTGTTGGGGACCCAATCACAGCTCATGCACGTAGTATGATTTGAGACTCAATTCCAGGCGATCCGTTCATCGTCGAGGAGCGATAATGGGTCTCAGGTGTCCAAACGTGCAATGCGCAGGATCCGGTATAAACAGAAGCGGAAGCATTATCCGCTATGGCTTCTGTAGGACCAAATGGGGGAAGCGGCGTCGCTACCAATGTCGGACTTGCGGAAAACGCAAGTCCGAATGGAACGGGTGGACAACTTCAAACGGAATGGCCGGACAACTTGCCCTGGAAAGACATTCTGCTCGAATTCCTGCATGCCCTACCATCGGCTCCAAGATCGTCGAGTTACCTTTGACGAAGTTGCTGCCCTGAGCAGTGCTTCCGCTATTGACTGTTGCTGGCTTCCAGCAATCTTCTTCTAAAAATGGTATTTATACCAGATTTGAGGCAATCTGGGTCCGCTAATGTCGAATTCTTACGAAATAGCAAAGGAGACTGAAGATATGGCCCATATTTTTACCTTCACCAACGCAAAGGGCGGCTGTGGCAAAACCACAGTTGCCCTGAACCTCGCCGTCTGTTTTGCCAGGGCCGGCCACAGGACTCTTGCCGTCGACCTCGACCAGCAAGGGAACCTCAGTGCCGGCCTTGGCGTGGATCTCAATAAACTGAATTTGACGGCACATCGACTGCTCATCAATGAAGTGCCCGAAATCAGCCGCTCGTAAGGCCAAATAAATCATCCGCCTGCATTCCACCCAATTCTTCCTGAAAATTGGAGTCTCCAGAGTTAATGTGCTAATTGTTACCCCATGATTGGGCGTCCCACCTTCTTCCGACACTTACTGTAATCCCATTTCTTGGCTATCCATTCTCTGTGCCAGCGAAGAATCGTTTCCGGCGTGACTATGCTACCTATCTCGGCCAGTGCTGTCCTTCCTAGAACTATGCCCTTAATGGCCAGCCGCCGTCTCGGATCATCCGTTAGCAAAATTCGCTTCTTGCCAATTTTCTCCCGCAAAATTCGGTTTTCGGCAATCAGATATTCAAGGGCACTCGGATGCCGTTGATTGATCCAGCCCGCCAAAATGAGAAGAAGCATGTGCCAGGGATGCAAAACCGTTTTCATGCTGACTCCGGATGTGCTTATTGAAAGGAAACAGCATCCGGCATCATGGATCGAGCGTCAATTCCTTAAAATACTATCACTGTCAGCCATTGGCAAATTGTTCATTTTATGCCATTTACAGACGGCTGAATTTATTGACCCTACGCGATAGGTTTCGCACCCTCATGTCTTCGATCATTCGTTGACGCAAGGCTGTCATGGGAAGCTCCTTTCGAGTGAAAATGTGGTTTGGTCGCCTACATTGTGCACTCGTGAGGAGTTTTTCAATAGTCTCACATTGACAGGATTAAGCCAGAAGGCCGCAACGGATGAAGAAGAAAGAAATTCTGCGGATGGCAGGATGCAGAATGTATTACATCAAAAGCAAGTTCTAAGGGCTACCGCGCAGCGGTTTCGTTCAATGACAGGTTATGTAAACTTGGGGCTTTGGTTCTTGCCAATTTTTCGAAATCGATGGTATTTTATCTCAGGATCGAAGGTTTCAATAGAGATTTTACACAAACCTATAATGCATGACTGCAGCCACGTCGCAGGAGAAAGGGAGAGGCTCGATATGAAGCTTGACAATGTCAAACACATCGGCATAGTCGGTCTGGGGATGATCGGCGACAGCCTGGCGGTGCTCACCACCGGTCACGGCTATCGCACCACCGGCGTCGATCTCTCTGCGGAGATGTTCCCCGAGTACAAGAAGACCTACGACGGCTATTTCCGCCAGATGATCGACCAGGGCCTCATGTCTGAGGACCAGCTGGCCATCTGCGAGAGGTATCTCAAGTACTCCACCGACTACGCAGACCTGGCCGACTGCGATGTCATCTTCGAGTGCGCGACCGAAAAGGTCGAGGTCAAGCATCAGATCTATGCGCGACTCGAGGACATGTGCCCCGATCTCAAGGCGATCTGCTCTGTGAGCTCGTCTATCGTGCCCGACGTTCTTGCCGAGAAGGCCGGTAAGTACAAGGACCGCATCATCGTCACGCACCCCTTCAACCCGGCGCATATGGTCCCCTTCTTCGAGCTGTGTGGCGGTTCGGCAACGGACCCCGATGCCCTCGAGTTTGCCAAAGCGCTGCTTGAATCCCTGGATCGCAAGCCCGTCATCCTGAAGAAGCCCGCGCCCGGATTCATCGGCAACCGTCTCCAGTTCGCCCTGTGGAGAGAGGCGCTGAACCTGATAGAGAGCGGCATCGCCGACCCCAGGGACGTCGACACTTGTCTGAATTACAGCTTCTGCCCGCGCTACACGTCCATTGGCATTTTCGAGCATTTCGATAACGGTGACCTGACTCTCAACATGCTAACCTGCAACGGCGTGTTCCCCACACTCAGCAACATGACCGAGGCTCCTCCTTCTATAACCGACAGAGTCGCCAGAGGCGACCTCGGCGCCAAGACCGGCGTGGGCTTCTACGATTGGCGCGAGGTGGACATGGACGCCTACCGCAAGCGGGTCAACGCCCCCTACTGGCACTTCATCAACTGGGACACGCCCAAAGAGTAGAAAGAGGAGTTCTGCGATGGTCTACGACAACAACAACGGCGGAGAGTACGGCAAGTATTTCGTTCAGGAGTTGAGGGAGCCGGCCCACCTGGGCACTCCCGAGTTCCGCGAGCTATACAGGCAATTCGCCAAGCGCATCTTGTGGATGGACTCCAATGTGTGCGAAGGCGCGTTCCAGATGAACACCGCCTGGTATTTCGCCCCCGCCCCAAGAGACCCCATCTTCACCGAGCACGTCCACGACTATGACGAGCTCATCGGCTTCTTTGGGAGCAACCCCGACGATCCCTGCGACCTTGGGGGCGTCATCGAGTTCTCGATAAACGGCGAGGCGCACAGACTCACGCGCTCCAGCATGATCTGGTGCCCCGCCGGTGCTACCCACAACCCCATGCGGATACTCGAGGTCAACAGGCCGATATTCCACTTCTCGGTGGTCATGAATCCGACCTACGAGGGGAAGGCCACCTACAGATAGAGACGCTTGAGCGTCGCCGTGTCCAGGTGAGGCTCGGTGCCGCAGACGGGGAGTGACGGCATGGACAAGGCCTTGAAGGTCGGCGTGGTGGGGGCGGCCGGCTCGGTCGGGGCGCCGGTGGCCTTCTACCTAGCGGTCTCCGGGCTGGTGAGAGAGCTCGTGCTCATCGACATCCGTCCCAACGTCGTCCAGCAGCATGCCCTGGACATGGCTACGGCCGCCGCTGAACTGGAGGTGAAGGTCATCGCCGGAGGGTTCGAGGATCTGGAGGGCGCCGAGGTGGTCATCAACGCGGCCGGGGTCCACCAGGGCATGATCGGCAACATTAGTATCGCGTAGGGTCAATAAATTCAGCCGTCTGTAAATGGCATAAAATGAACAATTTGCCAATGGCTGACAGTGATAGTATTTTAAGGAATTGACGCTCGATCCATGATGCCGGATGCTGTTTCCTTTCAATAAGCACATCCGGAGTCAGCATGAAAACGGTTTTGCATCCCTGGCACATGCTTCTTCTCATTTTGGCGGGCTGGATCAATCAACGGCATCCGAGTGCCCTTGAATATCTGATTGCCGAAAACCGAATTTTGCGGGAGAAAATTGGCAAGAAGCGAATTTTGCTAACGGATGATCCGAGACGGCGGCTGGCCATTAAGGGCATAGTTCTAGGAAGGACAGCACTGGCCGAGATAGGTAGCATAGTCACGCCGGAAACGATTCTTCGCTGGCACAGAGAATGGATAGCCAAGAAATGGAATTACAGTAAGTGTCGGAAGAAGGTGGGACGCCCAAGAATGGAAAAGGAAGTGGTTGAGCTTGTAGTTCCAATGGCAAAAGAAAATGTGACTTGGGGCTATAACAAAATTCAGGGCGCATTAGCAAATCTTGGACATAAGATATCCGACACAGCCATCGGGAAAATACTCAAAGAGCACGGAATTGAACCGGCGCCGGAGCGGAAGAAGTATACAACGTGGAAAAGCTTTTTAGAGGCGCACTGGGATGTCCTGGCAGCCATAGACTTTACGACCATAGAGGTTTGGACAAAGAGCGGGCTCCGATCCTTTTACTTGTTGTTTGTAATGGAAATCGCCACCCGGCGCATTTGTTTTGCGGGCTGCACGAGCAATCCGGATGAAGATTGGCTGATGCAAGCAATCCGAAATCTGATTGATTGGGACAAGGGATTTTTGAAAGACAAACGATATGTGTTGAATGATCGCGACGCGAAATATAGCGATTCATGCTTAAGGGAATCGGAGTGGAACCCGTTCGACTTCCGCCGAGATCTCCCCATATGAATGCGCATATTGAACGATTCAGAAGATCTCTAAAGGAGGAAAGCCTTGAACGTCTGATTCTCTTTGGGGAAAAATCATTGCGGAATGCCATAGCAGAATATTGGATCCATTTTCACATAGAGCGAAACCATCAAGGCTTGGGAAATCGGACCATTCAACCGGGGCCTGAAGTTGGTAAAGAACAGGGAGAGATAATTTGTCGCAATCGGTTAGGCGGAATCCTTCGATAGTACCATCAAGAAGCCGCCTAACTGATTGGATCATGACCTGTATTATTACGCTGCTATGCTGGTGCAATGATGCGAAGTGTTGTTTCCATGCTGAATTATCGATCAAACCCCCTTTGGAAATCATGGGGTAACAATTAGCACATTAACTCTGGAGACTCCAATTTTCAGGAAGAATTGGGTGGAATGCAGGCGGATGATTTATTTGGCCTTACGCCGATTGGATGGGATATGCCAAAAAGACCGATTCACAGATATAGAAAGTAGAATGCGAATACCGCCACAACCAGGAAAATGACGGTCATTCCTCCGCCGGCTTTCAGGTAGTCTGAATTCCGGTACCCCCCCGGCGTTTTTAGCAAGGCATTCACTTGATGTGTTGGCAATATGAAGGAGTTGAGCGTTGACACCGCTACAAGCAGCACCAGCGGGCGCGGATCGAGACCGCTTGCATTGGCCATGTTGATGACAAGCGGCGCCATGACCACAGTAGCTCCAACATTGGAAATGAAAAGAGAAAAGATGGTAGCCATCGCAGCAATCACCGCCAGCAGCAGTATGGGATGGCTTCCCTCCACCAGCGATATCACGCTATCTGCCAGGAAAGCTGCCGCGCCGGTTGCTTGCATGGCGAGGCCCAGCGGAATTAGCCCTGCCAAAAAAAATACCACCCTCCAATCCACAGCCTGGTACGCTTCACTCACGTCCAGCACACGGGTCAAGATCATGGCAACGGCACCGGACAAGAAGGAGATGGAAATCGGTAATCCGGCAATATTCAATGCTATGGCGAAAACGAAACACGTCAACGCAACCCAGATCCTGGATTGGTTTTTTTCGTCAGCTTCGATAGGTGTGATCAGCAGAAAGTCGTTGCTTTTTTTTAGTTCAAGGATTCTATCCCAGGATCCGTGAACGATAAATATGTCCCCCGGCACTATGGCCTGATCCGAAAAATCCCCTCTTACCCTTTCTCCACGGTTGTACAGCATCAGAGGCTCGACACCATAACGCCGGCGGAAACCGTATTCCCTCAGGCTCTTGCCCGCAATATCCGAGCGGGGAGGGACAATCACCTCCGCAAAACCGGCAATGGCCGGGTCGCCAAGCACCTCGAGCCTGCCCGGCCTTTCTTTGTGCTCCAGAGCGTAATCCATGGAAAACTGCCGCACAGAGGCTTCCGGCCCAATCAGAGCCAGGACTTGCCGGGATTCGAATTTCTTTTCGCGCCAAGGGGCATATTCCAATGATTTTTCGCGGGCGATCGCCAGGATGTTCAGGCCATAGGTGCCCCAGATCCCGGTCTCTTCCAGAGTCTTTCCGATTATGGAACTGCCTTCAGGAACACGATAGTGCCAGATCTCATTCGATAGTTTCCAATCCCGGATAAGCGCTTTTTGAATCGATTCTCTGTCCTCAACCGGTTTGCGGTGCGGCAGAATGAATTGGCCTGATACAAAGAAAAACGCGATCATGGAAAGCAGAAGAGCCAGGCCCACAGGCGTGATCTCGAAGAGTCCGTATGCGGCAAGCGATGATCCCGCCAGGAAATCATTGACCAGAATGACCGGGCTGGATGCGATCATGGTAACCGTACCGCTCACAATGGCCGCAAAACCGATGGGCATAACCAGGCGAGAGGCAGGGATATTTTCCCGCTGGGCGATTTTTAAAACGGAGGGCAGGAAGAGCACTGCGGTTCCAACATTATGCATGAATCCGCCTATCAATCCGATGGTTGCCGACACAAGCGCTACAATCCGGGATGGATTCCGTCCCGCAATTTTGAGCACCAGCCGCGCAAAATGATCCATCATGCCCGTCCTGGCAACTCCCCTTCCCATAATCATCACTGCTATTATGGCTATAACGGCGTTGGAGGAAAAACCTGATAAGGCATCCAGGGGTTTCAATACACCGGTCCACGCCAATGCCAGCAAGCACAGCATTGCAGCGATGTCCATCCGGAGCAGGTCAAGAACAAGCAATAACGCAGTCACACAAAGGATGATCAAAACAATGATGGCGTCGACATTCATCAGAACTCCGGTTTTATTTTACCCAGCCTCGAATAACCTGACCAAGAATTGGGCGCGGTCGCCCGCCATTTCCCTACAGGCTCCTGGGTCGGCCAATCGCGCAAAACGAAATCCTTTATGAGCGGAAGCGTTCCTAAAACATAGGATGAGCATGCTTATGTGTCAAGCTGGAGTTGAATGGCTGCTGACCTTTGTTGCATGCAGCGGTACTTCCGCAATCTACTTTTGGTGACCCAATCACAACTCATGCACGTAGAATGATTTGAGACTCAATTCCAGGCGATCCGTTCATCGTCGAGGAGCAATAATGGGTCTCAGGTGTCCAAACGTGCAATGCGCAGGATCCGGGTTGAATAGAACCGGAAAAATCATCCGCCACGGATTCTACAAAACCACGTGGCTCAAGTTAATCGCATTCTGGCGACAAAAGGGGCAGGAAGTGTGAGCATAAGACGCAGTACGTCTAAATCTCCGACAAAAAATGTATTGGCCTTTTATTGCTTTCTCAGGCTAATTTTGGATCGAGCCTGGCTATATACCGGCAAAAGCGTTGTCACTCCTTGTATCACATTGAGGGCCCATTGACTTACAGATCGAATCAACCCATCCAATTGGTGCGCTTTTGGCATATTCCTTCAGTTCTTGCAGTTCTTGCGGTGGGATTTCTCCGTTGCTTGACAAATGCTTTTACTTATTCGGGCATTTCCGGAATACTGCATTACTTGGGGCGCCGGCTCCTGATGGGTCGCAGAAGGTTCCCGGCATGGACGCTAGGCGGCCTGAAGCGGGAAATACTTACTTGAGAATTGAGGAAAATGGCTTGAGCGAAAGAAAAGGGTATCTCTGGACGCTGGTCCTATGCTATCTCGCATGTTGGGTTCCAACTATCGCTCTTACCAGGAGTATTACCAATGTGGCTCCGGCAGGGATGAACAGGCCCCTGACGGGACTCGAGATTCTGCCGGTTACGAACATTGCCGTCTGTATTCTCATCTATGCCTTTTTTGCCATCATGAGATGGTGGAAGTCTGCGCATCAGGTACGGATATCCGGCATCACCCTGCCCGTCCCCACGCGCTGGACGGCCATGGCTGGGTTGGGTTCAGCGCTGCTGTTGATTACGGTTCCCCTCTCTCTGACATTTCCCGGCGTGAGCATCCCTTTCACACAATTGGTGATGCGCGGCGACATTCTGTTGATAGCTCCCATTGTGGATAAAATCGGCGGGCGGAAGGTTCACTGGTATTCCTGGACAGCGGTGGCGCTCGTAGCGGCCGCGCTGGTGCTTACCATCCAGCAGCGTGGCGGCCTGCACATGCCGGTACTCTGTATCCTTACCATCCTTCTTTATACCCTCGGCTATTTCTTAAGGCTTTTGGTGATGACCCGCATCTCGAAGACATCGGATGCCGCAGCCCAAAAACGCTACTTCGTGGAAGAGCAGATCGTTGCCTATCCGACGGCTCTGATTATCCTTGGAGCTTTGGCTTTGATGGGAGGCGGCCGGTCATCGCTCCAGCTTCGTTGGGGTTTCTCGGACATCTGGGGACAACCTGCAGTGTGGAACCTGCTACCGCTCGGAGGCATGACGGCTGCCCTGGGAGTGCTCGCTGCTTTCATCTTACTCGATAAGCGTGAAAATACCTTTTGTGTTCCGCTCGAACGCTCCGCCAGCATCCTTGGCGGGATCATGGCCACCTATGTTCTTGCCTGGCGGCACGGGCTTCCCCGGCCGACGGCGGCAGAACTTGCAGGAGTCGCTCTCCTGATCATTGCGATCGGGGTGCTTTCGTGGGGATCTCAGCTGGAGAAGCGCAGGAAAAGCGTGACGGCGCAAACCGTCGAGATGGGAACAGCCCGATGAACCAGACTCATGACCCTATCCTAATTTATGCAGTCGGGGATATTTGCCCCAGCCGGCCTGATCCGGACTCTCTTTTCTTGGGAGTGGCTTCTGAACTGCGGCGGGCCGATATTGCATTTTGCCAGCTCGAAATCAACCTTACCGACCGTGGAACCCGCCTTCCACAAGCCCGCCACACTGACCGGACCAGTCCGGAGGCAGCACACGCGATCCGAAGGGCCGGTTTCAATGTCGTTTCGTTTGCAGGGAATCACTGCATGGACTGGGGTCAGGAAGGTTTTTTCGACACGATTGATGCGCTGAAGGCTGCCGGACTTACAGTGGTCGGGGTGGGCGCCAACATCGAGGAGGCGCACAGGCCGGCTATTGTTGAGACCAAAAGCTGCCGCGTGGGCTTTCTCGCCTACAACAGTATCCTGCCCATGGGGTATTGGGCGGAGCAGAACCGTCCGGGTTGCACTCCCCTTCGTGCATGGACTCACTACGAACAAGTCGAACACGATCAGCCTGGAACCCCCTGCCGCATTCACACGTGGCCCAACCAAGATGACCTGCGCTCGGCAACAGAAGATATCAAAAAACTGAAAAATCAATGCGACATTGTGATCGTGTCCATGCACTGGGGCATTCATTTTGTGCCGGCAACCATTGCGGACTACCAGCGAGAACTTGCCCGCACTGTTATTGATGCGGGCGCTGATCTCATCCTGGGTCACCACGCACACATCCTTAAGGGCGTTGAAATATACAAAAATGTCCCGGTCCTTTACAGCCTGTGTAATTTTGCCATGGATCTGCCCATGACGCGCGAGCACGCCGGGCGAAAGAGTTTCAAAGAAATACAAAAGCTGAATCCTGGTTGGGAGCCGGATTTCGAGAGCACCTACAATTTCCCTTACGACTCGAGAAAAAGCGCCATAGCGAAATGTGTTATCGCCGGAAAGCGGATTCAAAGCACATCACTCCTGCCCGTGTACATCGACAGACAATCCCGGCCGGAAATTCTCGTGGAAAATGACAGGCGCTTTGCGGAAGTGCAGGAATACCTCGAACGAATCACCAGAGAGGCAGAGCTGAACGGGAATTTTCACCGCGCCAATGGCGAGTTGTATATTACGGCCTGACAGCGTGAGACGAGGCAATGCCCATGCTCGAACCCATATCTTTGATCCTGGCTGAACATGTAACGGCAGCAAAATTCGAAGACTTGTCTCAAGGAGCCATTGAGGCAACGAAAAAATCCTTGCTGGACGCGATTGGCGTAACCTTAGCAGCCAGCGGTCTTGGCGAAGGATGCAAAGCTTTCGTCGATCTGGCCGTACAGGCGGGAGGGACTCCGGAAAGCACGATCATCGGTTTCGGCATTAAGGTTCCGGCTTCCATGGCCGCCTTGGCCAATGGCGCCATGGCCCATGCTCTCGATTTCGAAGATGCGTTCGACAATGCTCCCATTCACCCGAATGCAGCGGTCGTTGCCGCGGCACTTCCGGTAGCGCAGTCCGTGGGATCCGTTTCCGGCAGGGAACTCATCGCTGCTCTGGCAACTGGATGTGATCTGGTCTGCCGGTTGGGGCTTTCCTTGACTGTGAACCCCGACATATATGGATGGTACCCGCCGCCCATCCTGGGAGCATTTGGGGCAACGGCAGCCGCAGCCAAGCTGATGAGGCTTGATGCAGCACAAACACGCGATGCATTCTCTCTCACATTGTGTCAGGCGACGTGCAGTTCTGAGTTGAAATATAGCCCCGACTCCATGATCCGCGCGGTCCGCGATGCGTTTGCCGCGCAGGCTGGAGTTCTTGCTGCGAAGCTGGCGGGGAGCGGCGTTAAAGGATTCGATCGGCCGTTCGAAGGCAAAGCAGGTTTTTTTCAACTTTATGCAAAGGGAGCGTATGAGTCATCGACGCTGCTTGCGGATCTCGGAAAAAAGTATTGGGGCGAAGAAGTAAGTTATAAGCCATGGCCCTCCTGTCGTGGTACACACCCCTTTATTGAAGCGCTTCTTGCCCTGCGTCAAAAGCATGGGCTCAGAGCCGAGGATATCGCGGAAATAAGACTGTCCGGCGGGCCATTGCAGAAGATGCTTGCCGAGCCGTTGTCGCAAAAGCAATCCCCGGCGACCGCAATCGATGCAAAATTCAGCTTGCCGTTCACGGCAGGGTGCGCCCTGGTTCACGGCGCAGTCAGGTTGGATCATTTCCTCCCCATGGAGCTTCGAAATCCCGACGTTGCGCGTCTGGCCCTGAAAGTCTCCTATGAAGTCGCTCCAGGCAAAGAACAGGAATGGAAAAACGGCGTCAGCGGATTCACCGAGGTCCGGACAGAACGCGGGCGCGTTTATACGGCGAGCATTGATTATGCATTGGGTCATCCCCGGAACCCGATTTGTCATGAGGCGCTCTGCGACAAGTTTCTGCTTTGCGCCGGGCAGTCAGCCAGGCCGGCGTCAAGGCAGAAGCTGGAAAGCCTTATCAACTGCATTAAGGTAATGGAATCGGTTGAAGACGTTGGGCAGAATTTGATCGATGTCCATCTGTAAAACGTGATGAACCAAACTCGCCGGTGCTTTACATGAACGGCAATGAATCGCGCATTGCTTATGCAATCGCATACCAAGCCTTTGGAGAGAATCAACGAGATCCGGATGAAGTCCGGATATAACTTTGGATTGTAGATGGGTGTTGAGGCGGAGCCGAGAAATCCATCTCAGGGCTCCCATAGAATCAGGGTTGATCAGGATGGAAGTTTATCGGTACGTTCATCAGCCGCTGCGATCCATGAAGCAATTTCATTGCTTTGGGGAATCCGTCCGCTTGACTTAACCACTTCATCGATGACCAGACCGGGCGTGGCCATTATTCCGTATTTTATGATCTCCTCAATCTTTTCCACCTTCTCCAATTCAGCTTTTATACATGAGGCGGCAATTGCCCTTTCAGCCTCTGCATAAAGCTTTTTGCATTTCGGGCATCCCGTGCCCAGGACTTTGATTTTCATACTCCCCATCTCCCCTAGCTCAACATGCCAAACAGAATGCCTACGACCGTGGACATGACAACGACCAGCAGGCAAAACACGAACGTCTTTTTGCCGCCGATAATTCTATAGATCACAAAAATGCTGGGCAGCGAAAGAGCCGGCCCGGCGAGCAATAGCGCCAGTGCCGGGCCTTTGCCCATTCCCAGGCGCGTCAGCATTTCGACGATTGGAATTTCCGTCAGCGTCGCGAAATACCAGATCATGCCGACAAATGAAGCCGTGAAGTTTGAAAGCAGACTATTGCCGCCAAGTAATGACGCAACGGCTTTCTCGGGGATAAGCGCGCCAATAAATCCAGTCAGGAATACTCCTCCGAACAAGAGTGGCACAATCATCAACCCAAAATCCCAGGTTGCCCGCATCCACTGCTTTACTTCGTCCCGAGAGAACCATCTCCAAACCATCAGCAGCACAAGAAGCCCCATCAATCCCGCCAGATACCACTTGATACTGTGAACCGTCATCGTGAAACCGGGCACCGGTTCTATGGAGGCAATCTGCTGTTTATCGATCCGCTGAACGTCCGTGGATAAACGCCCATCTGGTTGATATTCCCTGAAATCGATATTGTCCTGTGTTGAGTAGCGGATATTGGCGCTAATCGCCTTCCCATCCCTCATGGTCAATGTCACATCGTTCGTGTTGTACCAGTCCGAAAAGATCAGAAAGAGGATCATGCAAAGGAAATAAAGCGATGTTTTCCATAGCGGCCGGGGATTGTGCGGTGCATCCGGCAAATGCATATTGCTGACTCTTCGTTGATCGGCAGCCCGGAATGCAATTGCCATGAATAGGCCAATCACTACTGCAAAGATAATTGCCCCAACTGCGCGGGCTACGCCAATGTCAAAGCCAAGCACTCGCGCAGAAAGAAATATGGCCATGACGTTGATGGCCGGGCCGGAATAAAGAAACGCGCTTGCCGGACCGAGACCGGCGCCCATCGCATAAATTCCCGCGAACATCGGCAAAACGCTGCATGAACACACCGCCAGGACCGTACCCGATACAGAAGCGACGGCGTATGCCAGCGTGCACTTCGAATCAGGCCCAAGATAGCGCATCACGGAGGCTTGAGACATAAACGTGGATATGGCGCCCGCTATGAACATCGCCGGCACCACACAGGCAAGGGTATGGTTTACCGCATACCATTGAAGAAGTCTGAAAGACTCAAGAATGGCATTGGAGACCTTCGGATTTCCGAGCGGGATATAATAGACAACGAGAAATATCCCAACCAACCAGGCAAATTTTTTCCAGTCCTTCATCAACAACTCTCCTTCAGGAAAGCAGCGATACGTTGGGACAATTCATCGCGCATTTTCCTGAAAGCTGTCAGAACCTCTTCTTTTGAGCCGGCGACGGCAGCAGGATCCGGCAATCCCCAATGCAGCCGTTGAGCTTTCCCCAGGAAAACAGGGCACTCCTCTTCGCCACAAAGGGTGATTACGGTATCAACTTCGGAAGCAGGGATCTCGGCTACGGCTTTGGAACGATGGCCGGATATGTCTATGCCGATTTCCTTAAGCACGGCAATGGCCTCCGGACGAACGCTCGTTGGCCGGGAACCAGCCGACCAGATCCTTACTCCGGAAGGCGCAAGCGAACGACCCAGTTTTGCACCAGAGATAATCCAAGCACTTTCGTATTGCGGAAGACCGGACCCATCTCCTCATAGCGCACCTTGGCAAGAGGGGGATACATCATCAGGATAAGCCCAACAGCGATTGGGATGGATGTTGTCCCCACATTAAATCTGTTCAGAAACGGGACGATGCCCGGGAAGAAATAGCCTGCCCCGACACCCACAATCATGGCGAGAAAAATCCAGAGAGTCAGGTACCGGTCGAGAAATGATAATCTCTTTGCAATGCCTTCATGATGGGCCGCAGAAGGTTTGTCGCTCATCGGGAGCCTCCGGTAAGATAATTTGATGCTGAATTGCTTTTGTTAGTCCCGGCGGCGCGTGCGCAGTCGCTGTGTGCTGCCTGGCCATACTTCTCTTTTACTATCTTTTTTACGTCCAAATCGGTCGAACTCATTTTATTGCCCTCCTAACTTCGGTTTTTCCTTTAAAAGCGGGATCGCTGCTCGAACACTGCTCACGGCAGCAACCGGCCAGTAACTCCGCCACAATCGACACGGATTCGATAAGCTGTTCATGTTTCTCGGGGGAGATGCCTCGGAACATATCCCGACAAATCCGGTTCCAGGTCGAATTGATGCGGTTGAGCGCGGCCAGTCCCTTTTCATTTAGTCGAATGACTGTTGCGCGCCTGTCTTCCTTGCTGGGAGTCCTGTCGTCGATCAGCGCAGTTCACAGCGCGCTGATTTCCACAACAGCCGCGAATTTCTTTAAACGCGCGCTCGGGAGTTTTTATCGTTTGTTATTCAATGTTTTCTCTCTGGTCACGCTCATACCGCTGGTCATATATTCGCGCTCGCTGTCCCACCGTGATCCGATGCTTTTTGAATGGAGCGGAAATTGGCGAATTCTTCAATTCTCAATGATCGTCCTGGCTGTTGTGCTCATTATCAGCGGGGCCCGGCATTACAGCATAAGCCAGTTCCTTGGAGTCCGGCAGATCCGGAGCCAATCGAGTCGTGCTGCTATGACTGACACCGGTGATATCGATACGACCGGAATTTTGGGTATCACCAGGCATCCCTGGTATGTGGCCGTATTCCTGCTGCTTTGGGCAAGCGATCTCAACCTGGGCATCCTGTTAGTCAATGCCGTTTTGTCGGGATATCTTGTGATTGGAACCCTGCTCGAAGAACGCAAATTGGTTCTGGAGTTCGGCGACAAGTATCGGGAATACCAACAAAAAGTATCGATGTTCTTTCCGCTCTTGCGGCTGAATCGAAGTCAAAAATAGAGGTTCCCGTTCATCCCGATATGCTGTCCGAGCAGGCCGGGCATGTGAATCTCGAGTGACTTTTTTCACGCGCGCTTGGCATCCGGAGACCAGCAGATCGAAATCCAACAGCTTATTTGTAGGATGCTAACGCTTGCGTTTTGCTTGCATCTGGAGGTTGCACAGGTAGGAATAAGCTTGCATTTCTTTCAGGAAAACGCGTAAGTCTTGTGTTTTCAATGGGAAAACCCAGCTGGCAGTCAGGAGGTCGCGAATTCGATCCCCGCCAGCTCCACCAATAGAATCAATAGTTTACGGCTGATCCTGCTTCCTCTTCACCTGCGTTTTTCGCTCACATTTGCCGAACATTTGCCGATTTCTTAGCGAGAATCTTTCCGAAACATTTAAGGTCATGGAACCCGGCAAGTTTCCCCGGGGCCGACTTATGGCCGGGAATCATCGCCGACGCTACTTTCGAGAACGCCCCGCTAAAAACTAGAAACTTCCACTAATTCTGAAGAACCTTCTTTAACGACCTCTCTCTTTGTGCTTGGGAAAACATTCCCTGCAATACACCGGACGATCTTCTCTGGGTTTGAAAGGAACTTCGCACTCTTTTTTGCAGTCCGCACAGACGGCTTTATGCATCTCTCTCGGACCTCTGTCGTATCTTCGATCTTGAAAATCCATGTTTTAAGTCTCCTTATATTGATACCTGTGCAGATATCGGTTTTTCACTGCGCCCTAACATGGCAGTCACTCGATTGCCTACTCCCCGTCTTGCCGCTTGAAAGGAAACGCTCGCTTCCTGGGACTGGCACCTCGAGTCTTGTGACCGGGGCGATTCTCATAAAAGTGTCGTTGAGTAGAATCACTCTCTCTCGGGTCGTGCCCGTGTTCTCTTTGGCCGTGTCGCTGAGGATGGTCGAAGGAACGAAACGATTTCGAAAAAGGTCCTTTTCGGAAGGGCCTGTCCGGGGAAGGTTTTTCCCTAGATGGCCTTTCTTGCGACTGATTGAGCAACAAATCTATCTTTCTCTCCAGCAAACGCAATTGCTGCTGCATGCTCTTGAGCAAGGACATAACGCCAATCTCGGATGGTTCCGGTTCTGCAATTGTGTCAATGCTCGACTCTTCATTCATCTTACCTGGTTTCCTTTCACAAAAACTCTGGGATTCGATTAATAGGACCAGAGGGCTATCGGCAACACTGTGAGGCCAGTTAACATTCGCATGATAGTATATTTTGTGCCACTCGGCTGACTAATTATC
>CAYYTC010000007.1:0-99882 GCA_964474425.1 uncultured Acidobacteriota bacterium | reverse complement strand
AAGATCTTTGTTTTCAATGGCCGATTTTGCATAAAATCAACCGTTGGACAGCCTCGTGAGCCCGGGGTAAGGATTAGGAAATTGGAAAGCCCCGAAGGGGCGACACTCAAACCAATGACCGGAACAATTTGTGCCGCGCCTTTGGCGCTCATTTCCTATTCACCCATAAGCCCGGCCTCTGACGGCCGGGCCTATGGCCTGCCGGCCCTCCGGGCCTAAATTCTGAGTTTCGCGACAGTCCTCCATGCGCCCGGGGCGCACCCAAGTGCATGAAAATCGGCTTCGCCGACGCTCAGTTGGGTGAACGAATGGTGTAATTGATCCATCGCGGCCGCTATTTTCGGAGCAGAAACTAACTAACAAATATTGGCCGCAAGGGCTGCATTTACCCGGTTCCTAAGAGGTTGGACATAATTCGCATCAGGTTACAGCTTAAGGCTTCCGGGTTTAAACGTGCAACCGGCCGGGTTCTGCAACTTTCGCTCGGGACTACAGATAACCGTCTGGAGCGCCCTGGTGGCACAACTGCTGAAAATGCGTTTCATTCATTTTTTGTGATAACATTAGAGGCTTCATTGAGGATGAAATATGAAGGTCGGGATCGTCGGCTTGCCGCAGGTGGGAAAAACTACCATTTTCAAGCTTTTAACGCAGGGACGCGTCGATACCTCGTCATGGGGGAGCGGCAAAGAGGCTCATGTCGGAATCGCACATGTTCCCGATTCCCGCCTGGACCGGCTGGCCGAAATAGTGCATCCCCAGAAGGTGACCTATGCCACTGTGGAGTATGTGGATCTGCCCGGGCTTTCGCGGGGCGAAGGGAAGGCGGCAATGGAAGGACAGGGCCGGGAAATGTCCACGTATCTCAACAGCCTGAAAAATGTTGACACGCTTCTTCATGTAGTGCGTGCTTTTGAAGATCCCAATCTTGCGCATGTCGAAGGGACTGTAAATCCGCTGCGCGACATCGGGCTGTTCGAGCTCGAGATGATTTTCTCGGATCTGGCAATCGTGGAAAAGCGCCTGGAGCGACTAGCCAAGGACCTGAAAAAGATAAAATCGTCCGAGCTTGAAATGGAAAATGAGGTTCTGAAGCGCTTCAAGACCGCTCTGGAAAGGGAACAGCCTCTGCGGGAACTGGATCTGACTGCGGAAGAGGAAAAGCGTGTCAGGGGTTTTACCTTTCTTTCGGCAAAGCCGATATTGCTCGTGCTTAACGTCGGCGATCAGGATGCCCCCAAAATCGGACGTGTGGTCGAGGAATTCGGGCTGCAAAAACAGGCATCGATGTGCAACGTGGGCATCACGGCAGTCTGCGGCAGGATCGAATCGGAAATAGCCGCCCTTGCGCCCGAAGATGCAAAAATTTTCATGGACGACCTCGGGATTGAAGGCAACGGGCTGGACCGTATCATTCAAAAATCCTACAACCTCCTGGGCGTCTTCTCCTTTTACACCGCCGGCGAGCCTGAGGCGAGGGCCTGGACAATTCCCCGCAACACCCCGGCCATGCAGGCGGCCGGAGTGATCCATACGGATATCGAAAAGGGCTTCATCAAGGCCGAAGTGGTTTCTTTCGAAGATATGGTGCGGTTCGGATCCTTCCAGGCCGCAAAGAGCAAAGGCGTCCTGCGCCTGGAAGGCAAGGAGTACCGGGTCCAGGAAGGCGATGTCATTTTGTTCCGCTTCAACATTTGATCATGGATCCAAAGCGCCCGGCATCGCCTGCCGTCGTCCGTTCCATGAGCTCAGCCCCGCTTGTCCATGTTGAGCCGTAAAAATTCCAATATATATTGAATTTTGTCGTAAAATGGCATTAAAGGTTTTTCTGAGGCGGGGGGGACTTCATGAAAATATTGGTCATCGAGGATGAAACCAAGGTCGCCGGTTTTTTAAAGAAGGGACTTGAGCAGTCGGGTTACGAAGTGGATATTGCCGCGGACGATGAAGAAGCAGGCGAAAAGGTCCGCAGCGATAATTACGATCTCATCCTGCTGGACCTGATGCTTCCCAAAATAAGCGGTCTGGATCTGATCCCCCGGATACGTGAGCGCAAGCCTTTGATCCCCATCATCGCCCTGACGGCAAAGACCTCGGTGGAGGACCGCGTGCAGGGACTCAATCTTGGATGCGACGATTATCTGACCAAGCCATTTTCATTCGCCGAGCTGCTGGCCCGCATCCAGGTTCAGGTCCGGCGCGGGGATGCTTCAGCCGCCCTGGAGTTGCGCGCCGCCGACCTGGTCCTCAATCCGCTCAAGCGCAAGGCAACACGGGCCGGCAAATCCATCGAGCTTTCCAACAAGGAGTTCCTGCTCCTTGAATATCTCATGAAAAATAAAGACCAGATTGTAACCCGCGATATGATCGTCGAGAACGTCTGGGATGAAAGCTTCGACAGTTTTACCAATGTGGTGGATGTTTATATCAACTACCTGCGCAACAAAATTGACCGTGAATTCGAGCCGCACCTTATTCAAACGATCCGCGGCGTCGGTTACATGCTCCGCGGCTGACCAACGTGATTTTCCAAAGTCTCCGCCTTAAAATTATCTGGTTCTATGCGGCCGCCATTGCGCTGTCCGCCTTCTGCATCTTCCTGATTCGGCACCAGGTTGTCAGTTATCGTTCGCAGCGCAGTTTCGATGAAACCCTGCAGAGGGACGCAAGGCTCTTCGCCTCGCAATTGCGGATGGACCAAGGAGAAATTTCCTGGTCCGCGGAGGGTTTGAGCGAGCGGGATGCTTTGAAAATGCGGGAGATGGAATCTTTCGCCGTCGTGACGGATTTGCAGGGACGCATCCTGCGGGAGAACCTGTACGATAGACATATCGACTCGCTGATTACGCGCAAGGTTGAATGGAGAGACATCCTGGGGCGGCACGAGGGATTGGCGACATTGGAAATTGCCGAGGGCGCGGAGTTCCGGTTTGCGAGCGTTTTGCTGCCGCCGGGAATACTTGCGGAACCGGCGGTTCTTCATGTCGGCAGGTCCATGGAGGGTCTGAGAGGGTTCCTCCACGACCTGCGCGTCTCGGACGTTTTTTTGATCCCGTTTGTCCTGGCTGTATGCGTAATGGTCGGCTCGTATCTGTTAGGCCGCACTCTCAAGCCGTTTGATGATATTGCTCGGGCCGCCGAGAATCTCACCTATGAAACCCTGAATACCCGGATCACCACGAGACACAAGGAAGTCGAGATACAGCGCCTGGTGCAGGCATTCAACAATACCGCCGGGCGTATGGATGGATTTTTTCAGCGGGTGCGGAAATTCAATGCCGAGGTCGCCCACGAACTCAGGACGCCGCTTGCGATTCTCAGAGGAGAGACGGAAGTCGCTTTGAGATCGCCGCAAAATACAGAGGAGGTCAGTTCTTTGTTGTCGAGCAACCTGGAGGAAATCGATCGCCTCACGCGCATCGTGGACGATCTGCTGCTGATCTCCGAAGCCGAAACCGGCAAGCAGGTGTTCGTGCGTCAGCCCGTCCAAATCGGGGCGCTGTTGAGAGAAGTTGTGGAACGAATGCGCCTTCTGGCCGCGGACCGGGCAATCAGCATCGACCTGAAGGAAGCGCCCGAATTGTGGATTATGGCGGATCAGCTCTGGATTGGCCGGGCCTTGCACAATCTGCTCGAAAATGCCGTAAAGTATTCCCGAAACGAAAGCCTGGTTGAGGTCTCGGCCGAAAGAGAAGCCTCCACGATACGTCTGAAAATCAAGGATAACGGCATGGGGATATCACCCGAGGATCTTCCTCACATCTTTGATCGGTATTATCGTGCGGACAAAGCCCGAAGATTGGGTTCGGAAGGCCTGGGGCTGGGGCTGGCGTTTGTAAAATGGATTATCGAAGGGCACCAGGGGACGATCCGCGTGTCAAGCCGTGTGGATGAGGGAACAGTTTGCGAGGTACGTCTGCCCGAGGCGTCTCCTGCCGCAGCCCCGTGATCGGGGTTCCGCCGGCAGATCGTGCAGATTTCATCGGCTCAGGCCTTATTTGGTATTGCCTTTTCGGTCGCTTCTTGGTTAAATCTCCTATTTCGCCCCAGGAGGTGAGACCGTGTATGCAGTCATAATGAGCGGCGGAAAGCAGTATCGGGTTTCCGAAGGGGAAGTGGTCTACGTGGAGAAGCTCGACATCGAGCAGGGCGCTCCGGTCGAGTTCAAGGACGTGCTTCTGGTAAAAACCGAGGAGAAGACTCTCATCGGCCGGCCTCTGGTCGAGGGGGCGTCGGTGCTGGGCGTCCTGCAATCCCAGGGCAAGGATGACAAGGTCCTGGTTTTCAAATACAAGAAAAAGAAGCAGTATCGCCGCACACGCGGCCATCGCCAGCAGCACTCGGAAGTCCGCATCGAAAAAATCAGCGTGGCAGACTAAGAGGTATTTATGGCGCACAAAAAGGGAGTGGGAAGCTCCAGGAATGGAAGAGACAGTCAGGCTCAAAGGCTGGGCATCAAACGTTTTGCCGGCCAGCTTGTAAATGGCGGAACTATCATTGTACGGCAGCGGGGTACCCGGTATAAACCCGGGTTGAACGTGGGCATCGGCAGCGACGACACGCTGTTTGCCAAAGTGTCCGGAATTGTCAAATTCCAGGACCGTGGCCGCCTGGGCAAATTCGTGCACATTGAAACACAAGCCTGATGAGCCGGGATTGTTGCCGATACCGGCGGGACCCCGTTTCGGGGTCCTTTTTTTTTATCTGGGACATGCCGGCGGTTGGTGACATCCCAAATATCCGCAAATGCCAGCGGAAGGAGAAGGGAAACTGGAATCAAGAAGCCGGGAGCAGATAAAGGATGTCTGGCTCCTTGCTCCCGGTCTCAGGAATCAGAAATATTACTGTAGCATTGCATGTAGCGCGCCGGATCCCGGAACCGGTTCCGGGATCCGGCAGGGTTCGGCCATTGTTCATCGATCGGGCAAAAATACAGGTGATTGCAGGAAACGGAGGCAACGGCTGCCTTGCCTTTCGACGGGAGAAGTTTGTGCCCAAAGGCGGTCCCAGCGGCGGGGACGGCGGAAAGGGAGGGGATGTTTATCTCGAATGCTCCGCACGGGTGAATACGCTCCTTCATTTTCAATACAAGCGCATTTTTAAGGCACAGCGCGGGCGCCATGGAGAAGGGGATAATCGGCACGGCAGGGATGGACAGGACATGACGATTCTCATCCCGCCGGGAACGCAGGCCTTCAGAGAGCCGGAACACGTGATGATCCACGATTTTTCAGTGGTCGGCGAACAGCTGAAAATCGCGGCCGGGGGCCGGGGAGGGAGAGGCAACGCCCGGTTTGCCACTTCGGTCAACCAGGCGCCCAGGCGGGTTGAACCGGGACAGGCCGGTGAAGAGATCGAGTTGTCGCTGAGCCTCAAGCTCATCGCGGATGTCGGCCTGGTCGGGTTCCCCAACGTCGGCAAGTCGACTCTTATCTCGCGCATCAGCTCGGCAAAACCCAAGATCGCCGATTATGCCTTTACGACGCTTGTGCCCCACCTCGGGGTTGTGCGGATCGACGAATACCGGAGCTTTGTTGTCGCCGATATCCCGGGCCTGGTTGAAGGCGCGCACGCGGGCCGCGGATTGGGAGACCAGTTTTTAAAGCATGTGGAACGGACGAGGGTGCTGGTCCACATGATCGACGCTTCAGACCCGGCCCGGGATCCGGTTTTGGATTACCGGACTATTGTCCGGGAACTCGCCCTTTTTAACAGCGATCTCCTGGACCGGAAGCAGTTGGTGGTCGCGTCAAAAATTGATGTGGTGGACGATCCACGCCGGCTGTCCCGCCTTAAAGCCATGTGCGCCCGGCGCAAGCTGCCGTTTCTATCCATATCCGCAGTCACGGGACAGGGGATCCAGGAGCTTCTAACAACCCTGGACAGGATGCTGGCCGGATGAGCTGAAAAAAATCCTGCATAGGGTGTTCCCTTTTTCTCCCGGAATTAAATATGATGAATGTCTGAAATTTCAATAACGGCAAAAGACAGCCACGGAACCGGGGAAAAGGAGTTCGTGCAATTCGCGGCAGGCCGTGGATACTCTATGGCCGGGAGGTAGCGCGCATTGGGAATTGTCAGATTGGGAGTGTTGGGCGGCACGTTCAACCCGATCCATCTCGGGCACCTTCACATTGCCCGATCGGTGCGACAGCTTTTTTCGCTTTCCGAAGTGCGCTTTGTCGTGGCCACGACTCCTCCGCACAAGCCTTTGGAGGAACTGATACCGCTTCTGCACCGATATGCCATGGTCAGTCTGGCAACGGCCGATGAGGCCGCATTCGTCCCTTCTCTCGTGGAACTGGAGCCTCAGGCCAGTTCGTTTTCCGTCGATACGATGAGCAAACTGGCGCGCCAGGTTGCGCCGGCTCACGGAGTGCTTTTCTTCATAGCCGGCGGCGACTCACTGCTCGAGGTGAAATCCTGGCGTAAAAGCGAGAAGCTTTTAGCCGCGTATAATTTCATTTTCGCCGTCCGTCCCGGTACCGCGGACGCCGATCCCGAGAGTGTTCTCCCCGCGGAAGCCGCAGGCCGGGTGCGTGATTTTACCGGTCTGGGCAAGGCCGAGATACGGCGCCGTCTGGCGGAAGAGGATACTGGCGAGAGTCATATCTACATGGTGGACGTTGGCGCTCCGAATATCTCCTCGACCGGCATACGGAACCTGGCAGGGGCAGGGAAACCCATTCACAGGAAGGTACCCCGTCCTGTGCGCGAATATATCCAAAAACTTCATTTGTATGGTGGAAGATGACTGATGCCCTGAAGATTGCCCTCAAAGCAGCGGATGATAAAAAGGCCCATGACCTTGTTGCGCTGGATATTTCCGGAATCGCCTCCTTTGCCGATCATTTCATGGTCTGCACCGGGGATTCGTCGCGCCAGATGCAGGCAATCGCGGACGAGGTGGAGGAACGGCTCAAGGCATGCGGCATCCGGCCGTCCCATGTGGAAGGCTATCAGAATGCGGAATGGATCCTGATGGATTACATCGATCTCGTTGTCCACATATTCTCGAAGAACGCCCGGATCTATTACGATCTGGAGAGGCTTTGGAGGGATGGGAAAAGACTGGATGTAGAGGGAATGCTCCGGGAGAAACCGAAACCTGGCAGCAGAAAAGCCAAAAGGATCCGGTAGAGTCCTGATCAGCGCAGGCTCTTTCCCCTTATGCATATAAAATTTTTCTGGATCGGAAAGACGAGGAACGCATCGATACAAGAACTGATGGCGGACTATCTGAAGAGAATTCGCCGCATGTTACCCTGCGAGATTGTGGAGCTTCGGGATCCGTCAAAAGGACGGTCTCTGGACGCAGTTCATCTCATCTCCCTCGAAGGCGAAGAACTCGCCCGGCATCTGCCGGAGCACGGGCGGCTGGTTGCGCTTGATGAAAGAGGCATGCAATACACGTCGCCGGATTTTGCCCGCTGGCTTGAAACCGCGCAGAATTCCGGCGGGCGCGGGATCACCTTCGTCATCGGGGGGCCCGAAGGCCTGAGCCCGGCAATTTCCAGCCGGGCCGACACCGTGCTGTCCCTGGGGAAAATGACCTGGACTCATGAAATGTGCCGGGTGCTTTTGCTCGAGCAGGTTTACCGCGCTTTATGTATCCTGCGGCGGATTCCGTATCACAGGGGCGGGCATCAAAACTGAAGGAGTCTGATGCGGGACGCGAGCCGCTGCCCGATGCCAGGATGGAACGGAGCAGGGATAATCACCATGGATGCGAAAAAACTTGCCTCCTTCAAGGAAAAGCTGCTGCAGAAAAGGCTCTCCTTGACCGACATGGTTCAGCGGACCGAAAGCTACGGCCGCGAAAAAGATCAGAACACACAGGATATGGGCGACATGGCTGTCGAGTCGTACACGAAGGATTTCCTGTTCGGAAAGAGTGCCGGCGACCGGCAGATTCTGCGACGCATCCAGGAGGCGCTTGACCGCATCGATGATAGTTCCTATGGCATCTGCGTCCACTGTGAAAACGAAATCCAGCCGAAAAGACTCGAAGCCGTCCCTTGGACGGGGCTGTGTATCCAGTGCCAGGATCTGCTTGAGAAAGGCCTTCTGAAGGAGTAACTCTCTGGATGGGGCGCCAGAGTGCTTTGCCCGGATTGTCAGGTGGATATTTTCGGCCTTTGCCTTCCGGCTTCCATGTTGCGGGCTTGTCGAGCATGCAAGCGGCTCTGCATGCTTCGGGACTCCATAGCCCGGCGGGGCTTGACGGTTTCCAGTGACTCCAAAACCCTATTTCCCCACAACACGGGACGTTCCGGATTCCGCCGCCCGCAGGATGCTGGACGGCCTCCTGAACCTTTTGTATCCGGAAAACTGTTTCATCTGCGCGGTTCCGCTGGCCCGTCATGCCGACTGCGGGATCTGCACAGGCTGCTGGAACAAAGCCGTTGCCCTTAAAATCAAGCCGCCGCGATGCCCGTCCTGCGGGCTGCCTTTATATAATTTCCAGGAAGATTCGGAACACCTCTGCGGCGACTGCATCCTGCAAGCGCCGCCTTATGCAGGAGCGCGGTCTTACGGCTGCTATACTGCGGAGCTGAGCGCGATCATACGGGGCCTGAAATTTCTCGGCAGGCGAAACCTTGCCGGTCTTATTGCGCCTCTCCTTGCCGAGGCCTTTTATGACTCATGGGGAAGGGAGGAATTCGACCTGATTGCGCCCGTTCCGTTGCATGCCAAACGCAGGCGAGACCGCGGCTACAACCAGTCGGAGCTTCTGGCGCGCCTGCTTGCGCGGCAGGTTGCCCTTCCGGTCGAGAACGATATCCTGCAGCGCGTCCGATCCACCCTCCCGCAGGTCGGGCTCAGCGATTCCCAGCGCCTGGAAAATGTTCGGGGAGCGTTTCGCTGCCCAAAGCTTCGGCGCGTCTCAAACAAGCGCATTCTGCTTGTCGATGACGTAATGACGACGGGTGCGACAGCGGCAAGCGCTGCCCGGGCGCTCCTGGAAGGGGGTGCTCGGCGGATTTCAATACTGACGGTAGCCCGAACGGTACGCTGAAGGGTGTCCCGGCCGCACCGCGGAACTGCAGATTTATTGCGTGGGATTGAAGCCCTGAGGCGGAACGGGCTTTGGCCCTTTATTCGACGGCGGTGGCGGGGGAGGCTGAACCTTTTTCAGAAAGGCTTCGAAGCGCGCTTTCTGATCCACGTTCAGGGTGTCTTTGATCCGCTGGTCGGTTTCTTTTCTTATGGTGTCGTATTGAGGCCAGAACTGCTCGGAAAGATCGATATAGCGCTTGCGGCTGTCGTCGAAAATGGCTCGAAGGGATTCGGTTTGCCGGGCATCAAGCTTCAATTCCCGTGCCATGCCTCCCACGATGTCCGGACGGCGTTGTGCGGCTTTGAAGAAGGCTGCCTTCAGATGCTCCTGGTAAAGATAATGGGACACCGCACCCGTAATTCCCCCGAGCACGAATATCAGGATGCCCAATAACAGGACGCCTAGCTTGGATCTCATTTCATCCGCTTCCAAATTGGGTTGCAGGTATTTCCCTATTTCAAAGGCAGATCCCGTTTATGGTCGGTGTTTCGCTCGGCGATCGCTTGAAGAACGCCCTCGTCGGTAATGCTGCTCCGCCCTCCCACCAGCAGCCTGGAGGGACGATCCTCACTCACAAACGCGCTGGCGTAAGCCGTGTAAATATCCGTTTCAGGCGCGCGCATCTGCAGGTAGGTAAACACGGAAAGAAGCGCAAGCGTTATGCCCGCCATCACGGGAATAACCCTGCGGGTCAATCCGTAGAAAACCTGCCATACAGCGAGGCTTTGCGACTCACCTTCAATACGAGCCCCGATGGACTGATAGAAATAGGGAGATGGTGTTAAGCCGGGGATATCCTCTGCAATCCGGCGAGGAAGCGCCAGGATCCTGTATTCCCGCATGCAGGAGGAACACCGGGCCAGGTGTGCATCCACTTCAGAGCACTCGCCAGCCGTCAATTCACCGTCAATTTTGCGGGAAAGGCATTTTTTCACCCCAGTGCATTCCATCACGGTACCCTCACTTCCCCTCTGGATATTATTACGTCAGGGATTCAGGGATATTTCGCTTCTGCACTGTCTTATCGGCAGCAGGCTACTCTTTAACACAAATGTGTAACCAAAGCAAATGGAACGTGGCACAAATGCATAGAAAACCAAGTGCTTAACCCTAATCAATTCGGATAGATGCCGGCTCTCACGGCCAGGCAGTGTCCGTTTGACGAAGACTGGAGCCTTCGTTTTTGCCGCTCGCCCGGAACCTGAAATCCGGGCAACTTCCCGTCAGAGAAGGAGCATGCAGTCCCCATAGCTGTAGAACCGGTAATCCTGTGCGATGGCTTCCCGGTAACAGTCCAGCATCAGATCGCGGCCTGCAAAAGCGCAGGTAAGCATAAAGAGGGTGGATTGAGGAAGGTGAAAGTTTGTCAACAGTCCGTCCAGCATCCTGAACTGAAATCCGGGATAGATGAACAGGTTGCAGTAACCATAAGATGCGTTCTCGAATGCGCCCTGCTCTGCCGCAAGGAACTCCAGGCAGCGGGTTGTCGTGGTCCCGACCGCGATCAGCCGCCGTCCTTCGGCCTTGTAGGCACGCAGGCGCTCCGCAGTCTGTTTGTCGATCTCATAATACTCCGGCTCCATCCGATGACCGCGAATGTCTTCGCAACGGACGGGCTGAAATGTGCCGTAGCCCACATGCAGAAGTATCTCGCAGATCGGGATTCCCCGGTCTTGCAGCCGTCGCAGGACGCTGTCGGTAAAGTGCAAACCCGCGGTTGGAGCTGCGACGGAGCCGCTGTGGCGGGCGTAAACCGTCTGGTACCGCATTTTGTCTTCCGCCAGATCCCCTCCCCTGCGCCTATGGATATAGGGAGGGAGAGGAGGTTCTCCGAGCTTTTCGAGGGCCGCACGGAGGTTTTCCCCGGTGTCGAACTGGATGATCCGGCTGCCGGCTTCACCCGTTTCCAGAACCCTGGCAGAAAGCTTTCCGACTTTGAGGTCCTGGCCCGGCCGGGTCTTCCGCGCCGGCTTTGTCAGAGCAAGCCATTTACCTTCGGAAGCATCCAGTTCCCTGAGAAGCAGGACCTCGATATCTTCGGTTTTGCCCGGACGCGCAGCCCTGAGCCGGGCGGGGAAAACCCGCGTGTTATTGATGACGAGGAAATGCTCAGGCCCCAGTATTTCCGCCAATTCCATAAACCTGCGGTGTTCTCTTTTCCCGGTTTTGCGCCATATCACCATCATCCTCGATTGGTCGCGCTCAGGGGCGGGATGCTGCGCTATCAGGCGCTCCGGCAACTCAAAGTTAAAGTCACTGAGTTTCATGGTTTCAGACAGTTCTCGCCAACTTCCGGCCCAATGCTCAAACGGCAGACATGACGTGCTGTCATCGAGCCATCTTCCTCGGAAAGACTACCGTGTCCGGATAGGGTTTTTGAGCGGTTCCATGGTGAAGCTGAGCGGAAAAGGTCGCACCGAAAAGCATGATGAGGTTCGACGTATACACCCAGACCAAAAGGGCGATCACGGCGCCCATCCTGCCATAAATTCTCTGGTAGTTGAAAAAAGGCACGAGCTTCAAAAAAATCAGGCTCCCGATCTCCCATAAAATCGTGGTTGCCGCCGCACCGGAAAATGCTTCGCTCCAGCGCACTCTGTAGTGCGGCGTCAATTTGAAGATGAGCGCAAAGACGAAGATGGCGATCAGGAGGCCCGCCCCCAGGAGTATGAAATACCAGAACCAGCCGATGAAAACATGCGCTGTCGCGGAAGCGTGAATGCGGGCGTCCGTGCGGGCCCGGACGGCGCTG
Source organism: uncultured Acidobacteriota bacterium (assembly GCA_964474425.1). Lineage (GTDB taxonomy): Bacteria > Acidobacteriota > UBA6911 > UBA6911 > UBA6911 > UBA6911. The sequence goes on along the minus strand of CAYYTC010000007.1, from coordinate 88,069 downwards.
ATGAAGGCGGTTATGGCGGCGGATGACAGCAGGCTGCCGCCGACCAGGATCATGAAGGCGATGCCGAGCAGCCGGCTATGCCAGAACGCTCTCCGGCTGGGCACGCCCCACGCGTGGTTTATGGCGTTTTCCATGAAGGTAAAAATCCAGGAGGCGGACCACAGCACGACCCCCACACAGGAAATGACGACCGCCCGCGATGGGGCCGTAATTTCATTTAGCGTCGTGCTCAGAAACTGACTGGAAACGGGGAAGAGGTCCACAATTTTCCGGACTACCATGTCGTGAAGGTTCATCCAGCCCAGAAAAGCATCGACAACCGTAATCATTACGAGTATCGATGGAAGCAGCGCGACAAGGCTGAAATAGGAGATCCCGACCGCATCCCTCGGGACTTCATACTTCAGCATCATGCGGCCTGCAGCAGCCAGGCAACTGCTTACCCGGTGGAAGTAAGGCCTCAATCGTTCCATTGGGCAAGTGTACAGCATTCCGGGCGTCGAATAAATCCGGATGCGGCCCAAACCACAGGAGAAATTCGGTCGAAGAAGGGCTGTATGGTAAAATATTCATTTTTTAGCCCTGCAGGCGGGGAAATGGCGGAGACACATATCCCCTGGATCGGAATGCCGGCGCAGATGGATCCGGGGAGAGACAAAGAGTATTTGTGCCGGCAATATCCGGATGCAATTGAAGCCGCAGGCGGTATGCCCATTATCCTTCCGCTCGCTGCCAGCACCGACGTTGTCCTGCCGCTTGCAGAGCGGCTGGATGGCATTCTTTTGACCGGAAGCAACAGCGATCTGGATCCTGCGCGGTATGGCGCTGTCCGTCTGGATACCTGCGGCCCCGCTCAGCCGCTTCGCGATCAAATGGATTTCTTCCTTCTCGGAATCGCGCTCAGCCGCAGAATCCCTGTCCTGGCTATCTGCTTCGGCATCCAGTCTTTGAATGTGTTTCTCGGAGGCACTCTAATCCAGGACATCCCCACTTCGGTGAACGGCCGGATCCGTCACAATGCTCCCCAAACCAATGGCAGCCCCTGCCACGAGATCGGGATTTCCGCCGGATCCATCCTGGAACGGATTGCCGCGAGCCGGGAAATTCGCGTGAACAGCACGCACCATCAGGCGATCGATCGTCCCGCGAAAGACCTGAGCGTGATCGCGCGCGCTGCAGATGGCGTTATTGAATCCGTGGTTCATAGGGACCCGGCCCAGTGGATACTCGGCGTTCAGTGGCATCCGGAAAAAAGTTTCGACCGCGATAGGTTTTCCAGAAGATTGTTTGAGAGTTTCATAGCCCGTTCGAGGGCTATACGGGGGATGGATGAAAGAGCTGATACGCAAAGTGCTTGAAGATATCGGGGAAGATCCGGAACGTCAGGGGCTCAAGGGCACGCCGCACCGTGTGGAACAGGCTCTGCGCTTCCTGACCAGCGGCTACAACCAGAATCCTGATGAGCTTTTAAACAACGCGCTGTTCGATGTGCAGTATGACGAAATGGTGATTGTGTCCAACATCGACTTTTTCAGCCTGTGCGAACACCACATGCTGCCATTCTTCGGGAAATGCCATGTCGGCTATCTGCCCGATAAGAAGGTGATCGGAATCAGCAAAATCGCCCGGCTTATCGAAATGTACAGCCGCAGACTGCAGGTCCAGGAGCGCCTGACTACCCAGATCGCCCGGACCATTATGGAAAAGATCAAGCCCCTCGGCGTCGGCGTCGTCATCGAGGCTCAGCACATGTGCATGATGATGCGTGGGGTAGAAAAACAGAATTCGCGGGCGACCACCAGCTCGATGCTCGGGAACTTCCGGCGCTCAGCCGAAACGCGCAATGAATTCCTCAACCTGATCTTCAAGCGCAGCCAGTAATGCGTCTGATTTGCTTGCCGGCCGCAATTGCCCTGCGAGGCACCAGGCCTATTGCATTCCTCAGGGTGCCGGGAACCGGGAAGCCGGAAGTCAGAACGAAAGCTGAATGCAGCCTTGATCCCCTGCTCTTTTGGGGAGACTCGCAGAGTTTGGCACTAACAAAATCACACAACACTGACAGATCCCCAGGGTGACAGTCATCGTGCAAAGTCGATGGATCTCATCCGGCCGCCTGGAGCGGTCTGCAATCAGGCCCGGGCTTCGCAGGAGGGCCGCTTCCTGCTGGGTGCGCGCCTCTGCATCGGCTTCTGCTTGCAGGATCTGCCGAGCCGTGTCTAATTGATTGAGATTTCTAGCTATACGGGTTTCCGGAGGGGGTGAATATTCTTGACGCGCGGTGAAACCCTATGATAGCTTGAAGTGCTTTCATAAATTAGCTGATGGGCAATCTGTTTTCGGCAATTTTGGAATTTCCATGATCAGTCTGGACGGCTCATTAATTCCTGCAATCATCATATTTCTCGGGCTTATTCTGGCTCTCAACCGAATCCTATTCACGCCGCTTGCCGGAGTGCTGGCGGAGAGGGAAAAGAGGACGTTGGGGACGATGGCGGCGGCGCAGGAAAAGCTGAATTATCAACTGGACCTGTTCAATAAGTACCAGGCATCGATCAGGAATGCCCGGATGGAAGGATACCGGCGGCAGGATCAGCTTCGGGCGGAAGCCCTGAAGAAGAGAGCCGAATTGCTGGCGCAGGCCCGCAAATCCGCAGAGCAGGCGATCGGTGAATCCCGCGAGGCGATTCAGTCTCAGGTCGAGATTGCGAAGCAGACGCTGTCCCTGGATGCCGAGCAGATAGCCAGGACCATCACCTCGAGCGTTCTGGGGCGGTCGGCCGCCGACGTGAAAGCTCCCTAGATCTGGAGCGGTGCACAAGACGAAATGTGTTTTCCGGCAAGCGGCAGCATCCGGCTGCCTTTGAACAGCAAATGAAGAGAATCAAGGCGCGGCTTTCAAATCGCATATTCTGGTTGCTGGCCCTGGTGGCGGCTCTTCCCGCGAATGCTCTGGCCTCCGAAGGGGGCAATAAGTGGGGAATCTGGCTCGACATCGGGCGGGTGTTCAACCTGACGCTGGTGGTCGGCTTGCTGGTTTGGGCTACGCGCAAGCCGCTGGCCAATTTTTTTTCCGGCAGAACTCGGGCTATTCGTGAGCAGCTCGAAGAGGCGCAGAGGGCTCGAAAGAACGCGGAAGAAAAGCTGGCCGAAATCGAGTCCCGCATGAGCCGCCTGGATGACGAACTGCAGGAGATGAGCAGCTCTTCGGAAAAGGAAGCCCGGGAAGAGTATCAGCGTCTGGTTGAAGCTGCCGGGCAGGATGCGGAAAAAATCCTGGAGCGTTCCCGGCAGGAGATCGACGCAATGACGCGGACGGCCCGGCAGGAACTGAAACTCCATGCCGCGGAACTCGCGGTGAAGCTGGCCGAAGAAAAAATACGTGGCGAGATTACCGACGCCGATCACGAGCGGCTGCTGGCGCGTTTTGTCGCCAGGCTGGGAGAAAAACAGTGATTCCTTCCGCAATCCTCGGACGCTATGCGCGCTCGCTGATGGATGTGGTTTTTGAGGAAAACCTCGAGCCGGACGTAACCGGAGACCTCAAGACATACAACGGGATTTTTCAGGCGGTCCCCGCCCTCCTGGATGCTTTCCATACGCCCGCGGTGCCGAAGGAGGTCAAGGAACGGCTGCTTGGCGAAGTGATGGCAAAATATCCCGTAAACCGGGTGACCGCCAATTTCCTGCGCATCCTTCTTCGGCACGGCCGGATTCGCTTTTTTCAGCAGATTTTTGAGAGTTACCTGAAGCATGTCAATGAACGCAAGGGCGTGCTGTCAGCCACAGTAACAACGGCCGCGCCGCTGTCCCGGCAGGACGCCGCGCGCCTCGGCGAAAAACTGGCAGCGATTACGGGGAAAAGGGTATCCATGGAACTGCAGACGGATCCGGATCTCATGGGAGGAGTCGTCGTCCGGATGGGAAGCACCATATATGACGGCTCCGTCCGGACGCAGCTCGCCGAAGTAAGGCGGCGCCTTGCGGGAAAATAGCCGGTCGCGTCGCTCCCGGGCTAAGGCGCGCTGAAGTTCGCAGAGAGAGGAACATAGTATGCAGATCAAAGCCGACGAAATAAGCAGAATCCTGAAGGAACAGATCCGGGATTTCCAGGCAGGCGTTGTGGTGAGCGAGGTCGGAACTGTCATTTCCGTCGGGGATGGCATCGCCCGAATTCATGGCCTGGACAACGTCATGTCGGGAGAACTCCTGGATTTTCCCCACGGCGTTAAGGGGATAGCGCTCAACCTGGAAGAAGACAACGTCGGCACGGTGCTCTTCGGCGAGTACACGCTGATCAGCGAGGGAGACATGGTTCAACGGACAAAGCGCATTATGTCCGTGCCTGTCGGCCCCGCTCTCGTCGGACGCGTCGTCAACGCTCTGGGAGAACCCATAGACGATCGCGGCCCCATCGCCGCGGATGAATTTGCCAACATCGAGCGTCTGGCGCCCGGAGTGGTGGACCGTCAGCCGGTCAAGGAACCGCTGCAAACCGGGCTCAAGGCGATCGATTCCATGGTCCCCATCGGGCGCGGCCAGCGTGAGCTGATTATCGGCGACCGCCAGACAGGCAAGACCGCCATCGCCATCGACACCATCATCAATCAGAAGAACACGGACGTTGTGTGTATTTACGTGGCGATCGGCCAGAAGAGGTCCACTGTAGCTCAGGTGGTCAAAACCCTGGCGGACCATGAAGTCATGGAGAAGACGGTTGTTGTTTCCGCTTCTGCCTCGGACCCTGCAACCATGCAGTACATCGCTCCATATTCGGGATGCGCCATCGGGGAATACTTCCGCGACCGGGGACAGCATGCGCTCATCATCTATGATGATCTCTCGAAGCACGCGGCTGCCTATCGCGAGATCTCGCTGCTTCTCCGCCGCCCGCCCGGCCGCGAGGCATATCCCGGGGACGTCTTCTACCTCCATTCCCGTTTGTTGGAACGAGCCGCGAAGCTGAATGAAAAGAACAGGGGCGGATCGCTCACTGCGCTCCCGATCATTGAAACGCAGGCGGGCGACATTTCGGGGTACATACCCACGAATGTTATTTCCATCACGGACGGGCAGATCTTCCTGGAATCGGATCTGTTTCACGCCGGCATACGCCCGGCCATCAACGCCGGGAACTCCGTAAGCCGTGTAGGCGGGAATGCTCAGATCAAAGCGATGAAGCAGGTGGCGGGAACTCTACGCCTGGAGCTGGCCCAGTACCGCGAACTGGCAGCCTTCGCCCAGTTCGGATCGGACCTGGACAAGGCAACCCAGGCGCAGTTGGCCCGCGGCGAGCGGTTGACGGAAATTCTGAAGCAGGACCAGTATCAGCCGCTGGACGTCGTCAAGCAGGTCGTTTCAATTTTCGCCGGGACCCAGGGCTTCACCGACGGTCTGAAAACGGGCGAGATCCGGAATTTCCTCAAGGAGCTGCTCCAGTTTCTGGATTCGGCCAAGAGCCCTCTGATGAAGAAGATCTCGGCTGATAAGGCGCTGGACGATGCCTTGCGTGCCGGGCTCCTGGAAGCAATCAAAGAATTCAAAGAAAAGTACTCAGCCGAGCGGGCTTCGGCGTAAACGCTACCGGGCGATCATATGGCGAACCTCAGGGATATCAGGCGTCGGATCCGCAGCGCCACCAACATCCAGCAGATCACCCGCGCCATGAAATTCGTTTCAGCCGCAAGGCTGCGCAGGGCTCAGGAACGTGTCATCGCGGCGCGTCCCTATGCGCGGCAGATGCTCACCGTGCTTAACAGCCTGGCGACGCGGGTCCCTGAACAGGCCCACCCGCTGCTGGCAGTACGCGGGGACGACAAGATCGAGCTAGTGGTGATTTCCGCCGACAAAGGGCTGTGCGGCGCCTACAACACGAATATAGTCCGGAATGCCCTCGAATTCCTGGGCGAGCACCAGGGCAAGCAGGTCGAGTTGAACATCCTGGGGAAAAGAGCCCGGGACTTTTTCAGGCGCCGGCCCTACGCTGTGCGAAGCGAAGCCATCAACATTTTGCATAAGGTGAGTTTTGCGGATGCTGCCGCGATCGCCAGAGACCTCATCGATCATTTTGTGAAAGGGGAGGTTGATCAGATCTGGCTTCTCTATAACGAATTCAAGTCGGTGGTCCGGCAGCAGATTGTGGTGGAGCCGCTGTTGCCGATTCAACGGCTGCATGAGCCCGATCAATCCAGCAAGATTGAATACCTTTATGACGAGCCTCCGGTCAAAATATTCGCGGACCTGCTCCCGAAGCACGTGGAGGCTCAGGTTTTCCGGGCGCTGCTCGAAGCCGCAGCATCGGAGCACGGGGCGCGCATGGCTGCGATGGAGGCTGCAACCAACAATGCTTCCGAGATGATAAACGGGCTCACTCTTTATGCGAACAAAGTGCGACAGGCCGGAATTACCAGGGAGCTGATCGAAGTCGTCAGCGGCGCTGCCTCTACAAAATGACGAATCGCAGGTGACGAATTGCGAATGTAAACCTTAATCCACGTATCCGTCATTCGTAATTTGATATTCGGGCAGGAGAACCTTAATGGAAAGAGTCGGGAAAGTAGTCCAGATCATTGGTCCGGTGGTCGATTGCGAGTTCGAAGAGAAACATCTTCCCCCGATCTACAACTGTGTTCTCATCGAAGGGGAATCGGGCGGCCAGACCATCCGCGTCAATACCGAGGTCCAGCAGCATCTCGGCGAAAGCCGCGTCCGCTGCGTCAGCATGCAGCCCACGGACGGGATGGTTCGCGGCATGAAAGCCGTCGATACGGGACAACCTATCAGCGTGCCTGTGGGGCGCGAGACCCTGGGCCGGGTGATAAACGTCATTGGCCAACCTGTCGACGAACTGGGAGAGCTCAAGGCCGCCAAGACCTACCCCATCCACAGGCCCGCGCCAAGTTTTGAAGAACAGAGCACCGAGACCCGGATGCTCGAAACCGGCATCAAGGTGATTGACCTCCTGGAACCCTATGTAGTGGGCGGAAAGATCGGGCTGTTCGGAGGCGCCGGCGTAGGCAAAACAGTCGTAATTATGGAAATGATCCACCGGATCGCCATGCACCACGGCGGCTTCTCGGTATTTGCGGGCGTGGGGGAGCGCACGCGCGAGGGCAACGACCTCTGGCTCGACATGAAAGAGTCCGGCGTAATTGAAAAAGCCGCCCTGATCTACGGCCAGATGACCGAGCCGCCGGGGGCCCGCCTGCGCGTCGGGCTGACGGGCCTGACAGTGGCCGAATACTTCCGGGATGAAGAGCACCAGGATGTTTTGCTGTTTATCGACAATATTTTCCGATTCACGCAGGCCGGATCCGAAGTGTCGGCGCTTCTGGGCCGCATGCCCTCGGCCGTGGGGTATCAGCCGAACCTGGCCACGGAAATGGGGGAATTGCAGGAGAGGATCACTTCGACAAAACATGGCTCCATCACCTCGATCCAGGCTATTTATGTTCCCGCCGACGATTACACCGATCCCGCGCCGGCGACCACATTTGCTCACCTGGATGCCACCACGAACCTTGAACGCAGGATTGTGGAGCTGGGCATCTACCCGGCAGTGGATCCTCTGGCCTCGACTTCCCGTATCCTGGATCCGCGCGTGATCGGCGAGGATCACTACTACGTCGCCCGGGAAGTGAAGCGCATCCTCCAGCGTTATAAAGACCTGCAGGATATCATTGCGATTCTCGGCATCGACGAGCTGGGCGAGGAAGACAAGCTCACCGTGAGCCGCGCCAGGAAGATACAGAAGTTTCTTTCACAGCCCTTCTTCGTCGCGGAGCAGTTCACCCAGATCCCTGGGAAATATCTTCCGGTCAAGGAAAGCATCGAAGGTTTCCGCGGGATCTGCGAGGGAAAATACGACCACATCCCCGAACAGGCGTTCTTCATGGTCGGAGGAATCGAAGAGGTTTTGGAAAAAGCCAAGCAGCTTGAGGCTGCATAATCCGTGGTTCGGAGTCCGGAATTCATGACCGGAGACCCGGCGGATCCTTTCGAATTTCGAACCTCGAATCCTGAATTCCTATATGGCGCTGCCTGAAAAAATACGTCTTGTAATTGTCACCCCTGAGAAACAGCTGTTCAGCGGCGACGTAGATTCTGTGACCGTTCCATCCACAACCGGATACCTCGGAATCCTCCCGGGCCATGCTCCGCTTCTGGCCCAACTGGGTATCGGCGAGATCAGCTATGTGATCGGCGACCGGACGGATTTTCTGTTCTGTTCCTGGGGATTCGTCGAGGTCCTTCCGGATCGTGTGGAGATCCTTGCCCAAGCGGCTGAACTGGCTTCGGATATCGATATCAAAAGGGCCGAGGAGGCCAAATCGAGGGCGGAAAAGCTTCTGGCGTCCAAGGATCCCGGAATTGATTTCGCAAAAGCTGAACTGGCTCTTTTACGAGCAATTTCCCGTCTGAACGCGGTCAAACACAGGCACACCAAACACTGATCCTGCAAAACGGATCCACCGATACAGTCTCTTACGCATCCGCGGGCAGTATTGCAGGTCATCGGCCTGCAATACTCATCCGAAGAAAATTGTGCCCGGCGAACCTCTGCAACCGGCGTGGTAGGGATATTTTGAGGATTTGAGCCTGAGCTTGGGCTGTGACGGGATTCGGGTGGGGGAGCGGGAGCCCCGCCCCCCGCGGCATTTCGAGCTTGAGTGCCGGTTTACAGGACTTCCTCCTTGGCTTTCCTGTAAACCTTGTCGATGCCGATCGTGGTGTTGTTGTGAAGGGCTTTGTACAGCTGCTCCAATTTATCCTTGGCCTGTCCCGCGATCTCGCCACCCTGTTGCTCGGCGCGCGCGAAATACAGCATGGCCTCCTCCACCTTCTCCTGCTTCCACAGGCTCATTCCGATGTAATAGTAGCCTTCCCCGTACTTTTCCGCTTTGAGGGCCTGCTGGAGGGATTTGATGGCATCGGCGAATTTGTCGGTCTCATAGGAATTCATGCCCATCAGGTGGTAGCAGGCGCGGCGCACTTTGCGCAGCTGCTCCCTGGTGTCTGCATCGGGGTCCTTGACGAACTCGGCTGATTTTAGAGTGAGATGGGCGTATTCGGCCGCCTTCGCGTAATTTTTCGCATCCGTATATTTCAGAACGAAATCATAGCGCAGCATGAAATCGCTTTCGAACTCGGGCATCTGGAAAAGCTTTTCAGCCCACTCCTGGATCTTGGCCTGATTTTTCATTTTCTGGTAGGTGTGGAAGATGTTCTTGGCCATGATCGGGCTAGGTTCCAGTTTGTAGATCTCCTCCAGACACTCGACGCACTTTTGATCATGTCCCAGCTTTTCCGCAGCCTCCGCGATGTATGCCAGTGTCTGGATCTCGTTGGGATGCAGCTTCAGCCATTTTTCCGCGAGAGGTTCGAGCTGCTGATATTTTTTGGTATTGGAGCACTCGTAAAGCAGGGCCTTGTATGCCGCATCGATGTAGGATATCAGCTTTGATTTCGGATATTTCTGAATGAATTCAAGCAGCATCGCCCCGCGCTTTTCAAGGTCCGCTTCCTTGCTGGCTGCGTCATAGGCGTTGTACTCCTCTTCGGAATACTCAGGTTCTGGTTCCTCTCCCTGCGCGGCAGGCTTATCCTGCGGTGTTACGGCGGCGTTCAGGTCTGCGGCCGCATTCGGGAAAAAGGCTGCAGCCAGTGCCAGCAGGGCAAAAAGAAACAATTCAGCAGAGTACTTCATGGGTGATCTGTCCCCCTTCCTTATTCGCATGGTCAGCGAATTGTAAGGATTGCCGGAAATCAAATCCACAATAATAGTGGATTTTTGTTGCGAAAAGTTTCAGCCAAAACACTATAGGCCAATTTTCCTGCAAATGAATAGTAGCGATCCGACCATCGTGAAACGTCGGCAGACCCGGAAATCCCACCTGAGCGTTGTCCTGTGCGAGCCGGAATTTGAAGATTCCACATCCTGGAATTGACGAACGACTCCGAGCCTTCAACCCCTGACTGTAAAATAATATTTAATCACAATTCGGGTACAGGCGTCGACAGAAATCCGGAAGCCGGGCGCAAAATCAATACCTTCAGCCGGGCGCGCCTGCGCCTGAGGGTTTTGGGATCGGCAGGCTTTCTTGCAGGTTGCGGATTTCAGGCATGGAATCCCGCCGCCTGTCGTGGTTTGACCTTGAATCTATAGGGACGATTTTCTACAATTGGCTGCAGTGCTGGGAGATCGTCTAATGGTAAGACGGATGGCTCTGGACCATCTGATCGGGGTTCGAATCCCTGTCTCCCAGCCATAATTTTATCTGCTTCATTTTCTTCAACCACTTACAGCCGCTGTGATTATCGGCTGCCAGGCAGTGTCGGCTACGGAGATCCTTGTTGAAATCACCGGCGGGAGAGCCTTTATACAGGGCCAGTGCTGTCCAAATTGGCCCATTGGAAGCAGAGGGTTCAGTGAAAGCATTCAACTTGTGGCTCATGAAGTGCTCCTGCAAGGACGAGGTTGCCGGGCCTCCGGCCCTTAGAAATCGAAAGCTAATTTGGACAAGAGTGATACAGGGCAGACTCAATGAAGAAGAGGCCAAGTGGATCGCGAAGGGGACCATGATGAAGGGATCCGCGTCTGCGGGGCAACTCCGTCTCCGTCGCAAGGCGAGTCTGTCCTCCCTTCAGATCGCTCCCCTGATGCGGCCTTCTAGAAAGGTGATTCATTACCTGCCGCTTGTTCGGATTGCGCCCCAATCGGGGGAGTGCGTCCTATGATTGTTCCGCATTAGAAAGGCCGTTGCCCCTCTCCTTCCTCGATTACCGGATGTGCAATCCGGAATCCGTTCTCCCGTAAATGCACCTCCGTCTACGTGATCAAGAATGGCTGGACCGGGGACCTCGCCCAGCGGGCTCTGCGTAAGACCCGAAAAAATTGTGTTGGGGAACCGGATGGCATAGCGCTCTGAAATATGGCGTCCATTTGGTGTCCAAAACTATCGCATTCAGTTTGCTGACCGTAGGCCTGCCGTCGAGGAAGAGGATCGGCTCGATCAGGTTTTCCGCATGCTTCATCTCAGTGATCGCCTGTTTCCGCATCACCGCGTGAAGCTTGTCGCATCCCCAGTTGGCGCACATCTCCGCCTCGACCATATATTGGTTGATCACAGTCAATTCCTCAGCCGGCAGCGCGTCCGGCTTGGCAACATCGCCACGGGCGCCTTTCATAGCTACTGCTTTTTGCCTGAGGAATTTTCGTTCCTTTTTTTCAGCACATTCCAGATCAGGGCGCTCGCCCCGAGTATTGCGGTGTTTCCTTCGACAAGCCCGGACGGAATAAGTTTTACTTTGTTCCGGAAAATGGGAAAGAGGTGCTCTTCGAGCGAATGTTGGGTCGGCTCGAATATCAGCGCGCCTGCGGCGGCCATGCCGCCGAAAAGGATTATGGCTTCCGGGCTCAGGTGCGCTACAGAATCGGCCAGCTTGATACCCAGGGTGCGGCCGCAGCGTTGGAAGGCCTCGATGGCCAGACGGTCCCCGCGAAGGGCGCATTCTGAAACCATTCGTGCCGTCAACTCCGACGGACTCACGCCGCGGAGCTCGCTGGGCTCCAGGCTGTCGCAAATGAGTTCCTGAACAGTCCGGCACAACCCGGTGGCCGAGCAATAAGCTTCCAGGCAGCCCCGTTTTCCGCATCCGCACTGACGCCCGTCCGGATCGACGATGGTGTGGCCGATCTCGCCCGCAAATCCATCCGCTCCGTAAACCAGCTCGCCGTTCGAGACAATGCCGCTGCCCAGCCCGGTTCCCAGCGTGATGACGATGAAATTTTTCATGCCTCTGGCGGCGCCGAAAAGCATCTCACCCAGCGCCGCAGCGTTCGCGTCGTTGGTTGCCGCCACCGGGACGCTGTAATATTTCCCCAGCTCCGCGCGCAAGTCCACGTACTCCCAGCTGAGATTGGGAGGATTCTCAATGGTGGCTTTGTAGTAATTTCCGTTAGGCGCCCCGACGCCTATTCCGATCAAGTCACATGCTTCCGGCAGGTTGTGAAACAGAATTACGGCATTCTGCTGCAACCGGTCGAAAAACAGCTCCGCCTGTTCCTGCGCATGGGTGTCCATCGATCCGCTCGCAAGGCATCTCCCGGCCGGGTCCACATAGCCGTATTTCGTGTTGGTGCCGCCGATGTCAATTCCAAGAACCACTTGGAGATTCGCCATGAATTTCTCTTTCTTCGAGCACTCGAACCGGATCAGTCTCTGCCCTCTATCGGGATGAAGCGGACCGGAGTCAGGGCACGGACGCGCTCCTTTTCCTCCAAACGCTGCCGGTAGAGGCGTTCCTGGACGCGTAACGGGTCCGAGCGGCCGGCAGCTACTCTTTCATAGGTGCCGTCAGGTTTCAGGACGCGCGACTTCTGATTGTCGGACATCTGCGCTCTCAGGAGCCGCAAAACCTTTTCCTTCAAGTCCGCCTGCTGGATTGGGAACATCAACTCGACTCTGCGGTCCAGGTTCCTGGGCATCCAGTCGGCGCTCGACAGATACACCTCAGGATCTCCCCCGTTGCCAAAAGCAAAGGCGCGGCTGTGCTCGAGATAGCGGTCGACGATGGAAACCACGCGTATATTATCGCTGATCCCCGGAACGCCGGGGCGCAGGCAGCAGATACCTCTCACGTTTAATTGAATCTTGACCCCGGACTTTCCGGCCGCGCACAGCTCCTGAATGATTTTCGGATCGATCAGCGAGTTCATTTTAGCAAGGATTTCTGAATTCTGGCCCGTGCGCGCCCAGTCGGACTCCCTGCGGATAAGCAGCATCAGCTTGTCTCTCATTCCTGTCGGCGCCATGACCAGGCGGCTGAACGGAGGAGGTTCCGAGTACCCCGTAATGGTGTTGAAAAAGGCCGAGGCGTCGCTGCCGAAGTCATCCGCCGAAGTCAGCAGCCCCAAATCCGTATAAAGCCGGGCCGTCCGCTCATTATAGTTGCCTGTTCCCAGATGCACATATCTGCAGATCCCCGATGGTTCGCGGCGCACGACCAGGGTAATTTTGGCGTGCACCTTCAGACCGGCCAGGCCGTATAAAACGTGGGCGCCGGCTTCCTCCAGGTCCCTGGCCCAACCGATATTGCGCTCCTCGTCGAACCGGGCGGTGAGTTCAACCAGCACCGTAACCTGTTTGCCGCCTTCCGCCGCGCGGATCAGCGCCTTGACCACCGGCGATCCCTTGCCGCTGGTCCGATAGAGCGTCTGCTTGATGGCGAGGACATCCGGGTCTTCGGCCGCCGCTTCGATGAAACGCACCACGGGATCGAAGGAATCGTAGGGGTGGTGCAACAGGATGTCTCTTTCCCTGAGCGCTTCGAAAATGCTGCGCTCCGGATCGAGTTCCAGAGGCAAAAGGGGCGGTTGAAGCCGGTAGCGCAAGTGCTCATATCCCGGCATGTCGACGAGCGACAGAAGGGGCCGCGGATCCAGAGGGCCCTTTACGGGAAATAGTTCGGTGTCCGCGACCTCCAGGGCCTGCTGAACCCTCGACAGAAGCTGCGGCGACATCGCCTCGTGCTCCAGGCGGATCGGCTTTGCGTTCCTGCGTTTCTTGAGCCCGGTCTCGAGCATTCCCACATAGTCATAGCGATCCTCGTCGCCCAGGTCGAGTTCGGAATCGCGCGTCAGGCGGAATCCCGCGATCTCGAGCAGATGGTAGCCGGGGAACAGGCTGGACATGCCTCTTCGGACCGCATCATTCAGCCAGCACATCTCCAGCGTATCGCTGTCCGGGAGCCTGAATAGCCCGGGGAGCCGGCCGGGCACCTGCACCACGGCCATGCGAGGGGCCTCTTCTTCGCCCGATTGAAGCAAAACCGCCAGGTTGAAGGTCAGTCCGGGCAGCCAGGGAAACGGATGCGATTCATCGACGGCGATGGGAGTCAAAACCGGGTAAATCTCCCGCTCGAAGTATTCGTCAATGAATTTTGCGTGGGCCGGTTTGAGCCGATCCGGCTGTAGGATCCGGATTTTTTCTTTGGCGAAGGCCGGTATCAATTCCCCGGAATATAGGAGGAAGCTCGCTTCGTACATTTCACGGACGCGTGCGACTATCAAGTCGAGCTGCTGGCGGGGCGTGAGCCCCGAAGGATCCGGATTGTTGTCGCCCTGCTCCAGCATTCCCTGCAGGGAGGCCACCCGGACCATGAAGAATTCGTCCAGGTTTGAGTGAAATATGCAGAAGAAGCGCAATCGTTCCAGAAGCGGATTCCGGGGGTCCTGCGCTTCCTCCAGAACGCGCAGGTTGAAATCCAGCCAACTTGTTTCCCGGTTCAGAAAAGCGGCCGGCCGCCGTGTGGTCATTGAACTTCGGGTGCCTCTCTCAGGATTATTTTTTTCCCAAAAATCTCCGTGAAAAAATCGCTCCGGCTGGCAAGCGCGATTCTTCCCATGGCCAGGTCGGAGACATTCGGGGCGCTCAGGATGATCTGGTCCCCTTCGCGGCTGATCTTCAGGTCCATGACTTTCTGCATTTGATCCTTGTCGAGCGCGTTGGCCACCCGGAGAATGGCTCCAAGTTTCGACACGATCATCCTCTCGTCGCGGTCCAGCGCCACAAACGGCGTGTGCGAGCGCTGCGGCATCGCCCGCCGGTGATACCGGGCGATGTTGGCGATCAACTCCAGCTCGGACTTGCGCAAGCCGAATAGCTGCGACGAGGAGATCAGGTAGTAGCTGTGCTTGTGATGGCTGCGCGAACCGATAAATAATCCTATGTCGTGAAGCACCGCCGCGACCTCAAGGTATAAACGGTGCGTATCGGTCAGGCGCTGCTCTGTTTTCAGCTCGTCGAAGAGGCGCACCGATAGCTCCCGGACGCGCTCGGCATGGCCTTCATCGTAGTGATACTTGCGCCCGAGGCTGCGGGCTGCGGACAGGATCTGAACAGCCAGCTTCTTGAGCCGGTTCCCCTGCTCGGCCGGAGCCAGATCCTGCAGGATGCCTGCGCGGATGCTCGCGTCGCTGACGATGATATCCCGCGCCTGCGTCTCCTTGAGAATATGCAGATAAGTGAGGAGCGCCGGCGCCAGCGTTTCCGCATCCAGGTAGGGAATGGAATATTTTTGTACCAGCGTGTCGACGGTCAGGCGCGAGAGGGAATCCACAAATTCCGCAAATTTTTCTGTGGGAATGACGGATAGCCTTTTGTGCTGACCGGGATCGTTCAATACCCTTGCGGCAAAGCGGACGTCCCCGCCGAGTGTGATGCAATGGACGGCTTCCTTGAGATCGATTTCGCGCTTGATGTTGGCTATAAAGCCGGCAATCTGGCGCTTCAATATGCGGATCTGCTGATCGTGTTTCGCGGACCCCAGGCTTACCTGTGCCCGCAGGCGAATGGATCCCAGTGGGAATGTGCCCGCCTGCTGCAGTTCTCCCCCAACAAGCAGGGCGACATCGGTGCTTCCCCCCCCGACTTCCACCAGGATGCTTTTCGCCCTGCCGGGATCGGATTCGCTGCGGAGGGAGTCCATGACCGCGGAAAGCGTGATTCGGTTTTCCTCAGGGCCGTCGATGACTTCGACGTCCAGACCGGTGCTCATCAGCAGGCGGTCCAGGAATGTCTCGCTGTTGCTGGATTCCCGCACGGCGCTTGTCGCCACCGCCCGGTAACGCATCACGCCGTAAGTGTCCATCACCTTTTTGAAGTCGCGCAAAACATCGCAGGCCGCTCGCATCGTTTCCTGTTTCAGGTGGCCCTCGGTGAAAGCATCCCTGCCCAGCTGGACCCCTTTTTTCAGGGATTCCAGTATCCGTATCACGCCGTCAGGGCCCATTTCCGCGATATCCATGCGGATTGCGCTGGATCCGATATCGATGGCAGCCATCAGAAGGTTTGGGGCATTCATTTTTTCTATGATTTCCTTTGGGATAGTATATCCTTTGTACAGCACATTTGCAGAGGAAAGCTGCGATGATTCTCTATATCGTGCGGCACGCGATAGCCGCTGCGCACGGCACGCCCGGATTCAGCGACGACGAGCGCGCGCTTACCGAAGAGGGCGTTGCCAAAATGCGGCAAGCCGCCTCCGGGATGCGCAACCTGGGTTATATCCCCGGAGCCATACTGAGCAGCCCCTTGCCCCGGGCCATCCAGACTGCGGAAATATTGCATGAAATCTTGGGAGCGAAAATCCCGCTGAAAACGGTTCCTTCGCTTGCCCCTTCCGGCACCCGCCAGGACCTCTATCGCGAGATCAGCCAGCATGAAAGGAAGCTGGAAAGCCTGATGATCGTCGGCCATCAGCCTTCCCTGGGGGAGATAGCCGGCGAAATCGCCTGGGGATCGGCTGAGTTTTGCATCGAGCTCAAAAAGGGCGGCGTTTGCGCCCTGGACCTGGAAATCAGCCGCGGCATACCCAAAGGCGTTCTGGTTTCTCTCCTGACTCCCTCGATTCTGCGCCGGCTCGCCTGATCCGGCTTATCGCATTGGTAAACCCCTGGCTCTGCCGAGAGACTCAAAGAGTTTGACAGCTCCGTATTTTGAAACGCTGAGAAACGCGGAGCGCTCGAGTGATAGAGAGCTGCCTATCTATCCCATAAAATAAAAATAACTTAGAAAAAGCACAGCCGCGGGCCGCAGCCTCATCCCATGGACGATTCTCAAATAGCCATTCGCAATTGCTTTTGCTCCAGCCGCGCCTTCGTGCTAGACTGATCGCAAGGTGAATAAAAGGTGAATTATATGTCCGCTCATCCGGCTCAGGGCAGCACTGCCTTAATCGAAGTCCACGAAATCATCAGGGAACTGGCGCCCAATGACGCGGCCAACGAGGTTGTGACGTCTGTTCAGCGTTTTCCCGCGAAGGAGGCTCAGTGGGCGCCGATGCCGGACTGGGTGCTGCCCGAAATGGCGGAAGCTTATCGGGCCAAGGGCATCGAGCGGCTCTATTCGCATCAGGCCGAAGCTGCGGAAAAGGTGCGCCGCGGAGAAAACGCAGTGATTGTCACCCCGACGGCTTCCGGAAAAACACTCTGCTACAACCTCCCGGTATTGAACGCGATCCTCGAGAAACCGGACACGCGCGCGCTATACATCTATCCCACCAAAGCGCTGGCCCAGGACCAGCTTGCCGAGCTGGAGGATCTGGACAGGAAACTGGGAGACAAATTCGGCGTTTTCACCTATGACGGCGATACTCCTTCAGACGCGCGGCAATCCATCCGCCAACGGGGGCATATTGTCCTCACTAATCCGGACATGCTTCACAGCGGCATACTGCCGCACCATACAAAATGGACGCGTCTTTTTGAGAACCTGCAGTATATCGTCATCGATGAACTCCACACCTACCGTGGAGTTTTCGGCAGTCACCTGGCCAATGTTTTGCGCAGGCTCAAACGCATTACCCGGTTTTACGGCCGGAATCCCCAGTTTATTTTCTCCTCCGCAACCATTGCTAATCCGGGAGAGCTTGCGGGCCGGCTTATCGGCGGCGAAGTCGCGGTCCTGGACGGCAACGGCGCTCCTTCTGCGGAAAAATACTTCGTATTTTACAATCCGCCGGTGGTGAACCGGTTTTTGGGAATCCGCCGCAGCTACATCAATGAGACCTGGCGCATTGCCCGGGGATTCCTGAATCGCGGCCTCCAGGCCATTGTTTTTGCCAACAGCCGGCTCCATACGGAAGTGCTGCTCACCTATCTCAAACAGGATAATCCCGTGCCGCCCGGCACCCCGGAGATCATAAGGGGCTATCGGGGGGGCTATCTTCCGCTTGAAAGGCGTGAGATCGAGCGCGGTCTGCGGAGCGGGCAAATACAGGCCGTGGTGGCGACCAACGCTCTCGAGCTCGGCATAGACATCGGCTCTCTGGACGTGGCGATCATGGCGGGCTACCCGGGCACGATTGCCTCGACCTGGCAGCGCGCCGGGAGGGCAGGAAGGAGGAAAGGAAGCTCGTGCGCCGTCTTCGTGGCTTCCTCGCGGCCGCTCGACCAGTTTATCGTCAAACACCCGGAGTATTTTTTCACCGGGTCTCCCGAACACGCCTATATACAGCCGGACAATCTGGAGATCCTCGTGAATCACCTGAAATGCGCTGCGTTCGAACTCCCGATTGAGCCCGGCGAAAATTTCGGTGCGGTGGATCTGCCGCTGTTGTGTGAGAGGCTGGCGGAAGCCGGGTACCTGCATCGGAGCGGGGACTTCTGGCACTGGACGCAGGAGGCTTATCCCGCGGATACCGTCAGTCTGAGGTCCGTTTCATCCGACAATTTTGTCATTGTCGACGAGACCGGCGAACCCGAGGTCATCGGCGAGGTCGATTTCTCGAGCGCGCTCTCAACGGTACACCCCAAGGCGATCTATATGCACGGGGCGCAGCAATACCATGTCGAGCGTCTCGACTTCGATCAGCGCAAGGCCTATGTAAAAAAAGTCGATGTGGACTATTTCACTCAGGCAATCCGTTACACTCAGGTCCAGAGACTTGAGGTGGAAGAAACGGCCGCCGTTCAGGGGCCGGCTGCGAGGGCTCACGGCGACGTTCAGGTGCGGTCCCAGGTCGTCGGATTCAAGAAAATCAAATTTTATACCCTTGAAAACGTAGGTTCCGGCAAGCTCGAGCTGCCTGAAAACGAGATGCACACCACTGCCTACTGGATGACGCTGGGACGCGAGCTGCTCGACGAACTCCCTTTCACGATATCGGAACGGCAGGATGGCCTGTTCGGCCTATTGTATGCTCTGGAATCCGTCGCAAGCCTGCTGCTGATGTGCGACCGCATGGATCTGGGAGCGACCATTGGAGAGGGAGCGCCGGACCAGGCATCGGCCCCGGAGCAGCGGCTCGAACCCGCCCCTGAAGGAGAGCAGTTCTTCCAGCCCGCGCTGTATTTGTACGACGCTTACCCCGGCGGCATCGGGTTGAGCGAACCGTTGTTCCATCTCCACGACCTGCTGATCGTCCGGACGCGGGAGCTGATTGCAGGCTGCACATGCGAGAAGGGTTGCCCGTCCTGTGTGGGGCCGGCGGGTGAAACCGGCGACCGCGCAAAGGAAGTTGCGCTGGCAATTCTCGACAGGTTGTCGATTCGAGATTCGAGTTTCGGGATTTGAAATGGACTCGTTTGCGGACAAGTTATCCCGGGTGACGGCGCTGCGGCCGGACGCCCGGACTCTCAAACAGCGCCAGGTCGCGGAAGCATCTGCAAATTCGGAAAGACTTTTGCAGCTCCTCGGCGGCGAAACCTGTTTAAACCGGCTGGGCGCTCATTTGATCGTGCGCCGCCGGTTTCCCCGGCCGCTGCCCGGAGCCATGGATTCCCGTGCGCTCCGGCTTGTCGCTCCCTGTCCTTCAGAAGAAATCAGCGATCCCTATCGATGGCTGTTCCTGGATACCGAGACGACCGGGCTGGCCGGCGGCACCGGCACATATGCTTTTCTGGTCGGGCTGGCCTGGTGGGAAAAGGACAGTTTTGTGGTTCAGCAGTATTTCATGAGGGATCACGGCGAAGAGCCTTCCATGCTTTTTTCGCTTCTGGACCGCTTTGCCCGGGAGACCGTGCTGGCGACGTTCAATGGCAAGAGTTTCGACTGGCCGCTGATGCAGACCCGGTTTCAAATGAGGAGGCTTGGGCCCGTCCAGGCGCCTGTGGCGCATCTGGATTTTCTCCACCCGGCGCGCCAGCTCTGGCGCCTGCGCCTCAAGTCCGTCGCCCTTTCCGAACTGGAGCGCCAGATCCTGCAGCTGGATCGCGGTCGGGACATCCCCTCCGAAACGATCCCGCAAAAGTACTTCGATTTTCTCCGCGGGAGCCCTCCCGAGGAGATGGCCGAAGTTTTCCGCCACAACCAGATGGATCTATGCGGGCTTGCATCGCTTGCCCTGCATATCATGCGGATTCTTGCGGAACCGGAGAAATGCGAGGCGTGCGCCGATGAGCTCTTCGGAATTTCGCGGCTGTTACACCGGCGCGGAGAGCAGCGCCTGGCCGGGCAAATGTACCGGAAAGCCCTTGACGGCGGACTGCCGGAAGATGCCGAACGGGTCGCCCGCAGGGAACTGGCGTTTCTGGCCAAGCGCGACCGGGATTTTGAGCTTTCGAATGCTCAGTGGGAAAAGCTGCTCGGCGATTCCCCTGAAGGCTTCAAGGCCTATGAACAGCTGGCCATCTACTATGAACACTGCGCGCGCCTGCCTCAGAAGGCGGCGTCCCTGACCCGGGAAGCGCTGGTTCAACTCCAGGAAGCCTTCCATTGCGGATCCATTAGCCAGCATCCCTATACGCGGTGGCATTCGAGCCTCCAGCACCGTCTGGATCGGCTCATGGGCAAGTTAGGGCAATAGTCGGCGCAATCGGGGATTCTCGAACGGCATTTATTGCGGGAGAAAGGGGCGCGCCAGGAACTCGAGCAAAGCTCCGATCAGGGCGGAACACGGGATCGTGAGGACCCAGGCCCAAAGAATGTTGCGGGCAACTCCCCATCGCACGGCCGACATACGCTGGACCGACCCGACTCCGACGATCGCGCCCGTGATCGTGTGCGTGGTGCTTAGCGGTATTCCGAGCAGGGAAAGGAACACAATTGTGACGCCCCCTCCGGTTTCCGCGCAGAATCCGCCTACCGGCAGCAGCTTGGTGAGCCGCATTCCCAGGGTTTTGACAATTCTCCAGCCCCCGAAATAGGTCCCCAGACCCATGGCGGTATTGCAGGCGAAAATCACCCAGAGAGGGATGTGGGCTCTGCCGTCCGGGGAAGCCTCGGGTGCCAGATTGGCAGAAATCAGGAGCGCAAGGATAATGCCCATGGTTTTCTGCGCGTCGTTCATGCCATGGCTGAAACTGAAAATCGAGGCTGAAACGAGCTGGCCCCTGCGAAAAAATTTATCCACTTTCCTCGGCGTGGAATTGCGGAAAAGGCAATTCATCAGCATCATCATCAGGCGGCCCAATATGACGCCGATGATGGGTGCTACCACGATAAACGGGACTATCTTCAGGAACCCCGCGGGCTTCAGCGCAATCCACCCGGCTTTGGCTACGGCCGCTCCCCCGAAGCCACCGACAAGCGCATGCGAGGAACTGGTCGGCAATCCGAACCACCAGGTTATCAGGTCCCAGATTATGGCTCCAAAAAGGCCGAACATGACCATATAGGGGTCCAGAAACTGCGAATGAACAATGTCATGGCCAATCGTGGCCGCAACCCTCGTTTCCAGGAAAAATGCCGCACTGAAGTTGCACACGGCTGCCAGCAAAACCGCGGCGCGGGGCGACAGGACTCTGGTTGAGACTACCGTGGCGATAGAGTTCGCGGCATCGTGAAAGCCATTGAGAAAATCGAAGAGGAGCGCCACAACGATCACGACGAATACCACGATCAACTGACTTTCCATCCCTGCTCCTGCGTTGGTTCCCTTGTGCCGACTCCGCCGGATCGCGGATCTCTTTACAGCCTCCGGATTGTATACCTATGCCAGAAGGCCCGTGCAATGTCTGCCAGGAAAAAGCCGCACGGAAACCTCAACGGCAAAACAGGGGACATCGTACCGCCGGATCCGGCTCACATCAACGGGCTTTTCAATCGTTGACATCCGCTGTATTTGGTGGGATGGTAGTCCTTGAACACCGGGTATCTTGCTCTCGCCATTCCAAAAACCAATAGGCTGGAGGTTTATTCAAATGACCGTTCAGGAGATTGAATGGTGAAAACGTATCGGGTTGTTCTGGCTGATGATCACATCCTGGTTCGGCGCGGATTGAGGCGTATATTGGAGGAAAATCCCAATCTTGAGATAGCCGGCGAGGCAGGGGACGGACTGGAACTGATCGGTATCCTGCACAAAATAGATCCGGACATGGTCATCCTCGATGTTTCCATGCCCCATCTGCGGGGGATCGAGGCTATCCCGGAGATCCGGCAGATCCGGCCTGCGGTGAAAGTTCTGGTCCTGACCATGTACAGGGAAGAGGAATACCTTCACCAGGCAATATCCGCCGGCGCAAACGGATACCTTCTCAAGGAGGATGCCGAGGGGGAGCTTTTCACGGCAATTGAAAATATCCAGCGCGGCAAAATATACATTTCCCCGAGCCTGGTGGATCAATCGATGCAAAACTGGGTGCGGTTGCGCCGCGGTGAAGATGATGCCAGCCCTGCAGAATCGCTGACGGTCCGGCAGAGGGAGATCCTGAAGCTGATTGCCGAGGGTAAATCCAACAAGGAGATCGGGGACCTTCTGTGCATCAGCGTCCGAACCGTGGAACGGCACCGCGCCAACATGATGAGCAAGCTGAACGTCCGCAAGACTGCGGAGCTCGTTCGGTACGCTCTCCGCAAACACTATATTTAGGCGATGCCGGTTGCCCCGACCCGCAGGAAATCGCCCCCATTTCAATCCCGATGCACCTGCAATCCTCCGCCTTTGCCGGCTGGAGGGACAGGTCTTGACGTCTCCGGAAGCGGCAAACGCCGACCTGACCCAAGCGCGGATAGGCTCCGAATTTCCGGCTGAAATCCGTGTGCAATGAGTACACATTGTGGCACCTGTCGGGATATGATAGGGCGGGCCGCTGCACAGGGACATGTTGTTCCCTGACGGTCTGGATTGGTATCGAGGGTATCCGCATGCGCATACTCATTCTTGGAGGCGGTCAGGTCGGCAGCCTGATAGCCAGGAGACTGACGCGGGAACAGAACGAAGTTGCCCTGGTTGAAATCGACCAGGACCGCTGCACCGAGCTGGAAGAAGCGCTCGATGTCAAGGTCGTCTGCGGCAACGCCTGCAGCATCGACACGCTCAGGCGTGCGGGCCTCCAGGACGCCGAGATGCTGATAGCCGTGACGCAGAGTGATGAAACCAACCTCCTGGCCTGCCTGATCGCCCAGGCCCATTCGAACGTGAAAATCAAGGTTGTGCGCCTCCGGACCCATGAGGTCGACAGCTGGCGCTCGATCTGCGAAAGCGACATGCTCAAAGTGGACCTGGTGATCCACCCGGACCGTGAGACGGTGGACCGCATCCTCAACGTTCTCAGTCTTGCTGGCGTTTCCGAAATCTATGACTTCGCCGATGGCCGGGTGAAGCTCTTCGGCATGAACATTGAGGCAGGCAGCTGGGTGATCGGCAAAACAATCCAGGAGCTGAATCGCATGAAGCCGGCAAGAAACGCCCTGATGGCCATGATCTTCAGGGGGCATCGGGTCATTATCCCGCATGGCGAAGATGACTTGCGCGCGGGCGACCATGTTTACATCATGGTGCCCTCAAGCGATTACGCGGCCGTGGCGGAATTCGTCCGCTTGCCGCCGCCCAGGGAGATCCAGCGCGTGTTCATTGCGGGAGGGAGGCAGATCGGCATCGAGGCAGCCCTGCGCCTCGAGCGCCAGGGGGTCCAGGTCAAGCTGTTCGAGCGCGACCTGCACCGGTGCGAGCTGATCTCGGGCCTTTTCGAGAACGCCGAGGTGGTCCACGCGGACGGGATGGAGCAGCGTGTGCTTTCCGAGGAAAATATCGAGGGCATCGACGCCTACCTGGCGCTTTCAGCGGACGACGAGGACAACATCATCGCCTGCCTGTTGGCCCGCAGGCTCGGGGCCCGCAAGGCTGTCGCGCTCGTCAACAGGCTCGACCTGCTGCCGATGGCCCAGATGCTGGGGATCAATTCGATATTCAGCACCCGGCTGGCGGTAGTGGATCGCATCCTCCGGTTTGTGCGGAAAGGGAAAATTTTTTCCGTCACCACTTTCCGGAACGAGGAGGTGGAGGCGCTGGAACTGGTGGCAACTTCCCGTTCCAAGTATGTGGGAAAACCCCTGCGCAAGCTCAATCTGCCCCGGGGTGTTATTGTCGGAGCCATTGCCCGTTCCTCAGGGGACGTGGAGGTGCCCTCCGGCGACAGCATAATCCAGACGGGCGATCGGGTTGTATTCTTCTGCCTGGAACAGATCGTGCCGCGGCTCGAGTCCGCGTTCATCGCCTGAAATTACCAGAGAGCCCAAGTGATCCACTGGAACATAGTCCTGAGGTTCCTTTCCTTCATACTTTTCGGCGAGGCTTTCTCTCTCCTGCTGCCGCTGAGCATTGCCCTCGCCTATGGAGATATCGGGCTGCGGCCCCTGCGGCTGTCTCTGGCGGTAACGGTCGCCGCCGCCATATTGTTGCACCGGCTTTCGAGGCGTTCCGATGAAGAGTTGAACCACAGGGACGGGCTGCTTCTGGTTACACTTAGCTGGATCGTCCTCTGTGTTTTCGGCGCCATGCCTTTCCGTTTTTCCCCTTTTTTCCCAGCCGCGACGGATGCGCTCTTCGAATCGGTTTCAGGCTTCACGACCACGGGCGCGACGGTTCTTTCCTCGGTCGAGGTTTTGCCCAGGAGCCTGCAGTTCTGGCGATGCTTCACGCATTGGGTCGGAGGAATGGGCATCATCCTTCTGGGAATCGCCGTTTTGCCCCTTATCGGTGTGGGCGGGATCGAACTCTATCAAGCCGAATTTTCCGGAGCCCGGTCTGAAAAGCTCACTCCCAGGATTGCCGAAACGGCAAAGGCGCTCTGGAAAATATACGTGGCATTGGGCGTCCTGGAATATGCCGCCCTCAGGCTTGCCGGGATGGACTGGTTCGAATCGCTGTGCCACACCTTTTCAACCATGGGGACGGGAGGCTTCTCGACCCGAAACATCAGCGTGGAAGCTTTTCACAGCCCGTTCATCGAGGCCATCCTCATCCTGTTCATGCTGCTGGCCGGCGTCAATTTCGCCCTGCACTATAGGCTGCTGGTGCAGGGATCGGTGCGCCGGGTTGCGGCCGACTCGGAGTTGCGGCTCTACCTGCTGGTAATCGCCGGAACGACACTGGCTATAACGGCTTCGCTGGTATTTGCCGCCGGCGCGCATCCCGCCTCCGCCGCCCGGCAAGCGCTATTCCAGGTCTCATCCATAATGACCACAACCGGATTTTCAAGCACTAACTTCGAGATCTGGCCGCATTTTTCCCAATTGCTGTTGATCGCCCTGATGTTCATCGGCGGTTGCGCGGGTTCTACGGCAGGAGGGCTCAAAGTCGGCCGCATCGCGCTCCTCATGAAAGTCGTGACACGGCAGTTCCACAAAGTGATAAACCGCCGCGGCGTTTACGCTATCCGCCTGGGCGGCACCCCGGTCAACGAGACAACAATCCAGGGACTGCTGAACCTTATCCATTTGGCTTTGCTGGTCAATTTCGCCGCCTCGCTGGTTCTGACCGTCTGTGGATTGGACATCCTTACATCCATCACCGCTGTCGCCGCCTGCATGTTCAACGTCGGGCCGGGCCTTGGCGCCATCGGTCCCTATGACAACTATGGAGCCATGCCGGGTTTAGCCAAATGGGTTCTTACGATATGCATGCTGGCGGGAAGGCTGGAATTCTATACCGCAATTGTGCTGTTTACCCCGGCCTTCTGGCGGAAATAATTGCATTGGTAAATCCCCGGCTCTGCCGGGAGACTCAAAGAGTTTGAAAGCTCCGTATTTGGAAACGCTGAGAAACGCTGATAAAAGCGCCGAAAAACGCCGACAATGAATTCATTCGCCGGCAAGCCCGCAGCTGTGTTCACCGGAACAGCTGGTTGCGCTGGAATTTTTGCATGTCGTAGGGCGCCGGCTCGCCGCCGTCGACCCGAAGGGTGAAGAGCTGGGACTTGTCTCCCGACCGGTCCGAAACAAACACCAGCTGCTTGCTGTCGATGGAAAAAACCGGCGAGGTATCGTTATGATGCGCGAAGGTCATCTGGCGCAAATTGCCGCCATCGGCCGCCATCATCCAGATTTCGGACCAGGTGTTTCCCCGCTCGAGATCATAGCGGCGCACGGTGAAAACGATATGCTTGCCGTCGCGACTTGCGGCAGGTGCTGAAACAAAGGCGGTTTGATAAAAATCGGCGATCTCAAAAGCCCTCAGAGCCTGGGCCTGCTCCGGCCGGGCGAATTGCACAGCCGAACAGAACAAAAGCAATACACCCGTTCCTGCCCGTAAATAACTCATCGCGCTCTCTCCTGAGCCGTGTGGCGATTATGCGGATTTATCGCGACTTTCCCGAGGCTGCGCCTCCGGCGGGCATGCATGCCATCGACTGAAGGTTCCGGGCTGCGGCAGGAAGGTCTGAAACCTGCAGCATCAAATCCTTTTACGGTTTTGCATAAATGGGAAGCTAGCGTTTTGTTTTCAGCTCTTCATCGATGATTGCGGCTATTTCCTCATAGGAGCGGACCCCATTCAAAAACCTGCCGTTAATAAACAACGCAGGGGTGCCGTCCACTCCGGCCCCGGCTCCGGCGCGCATATCCTCGCGGATCCTGCCGCTGGTCCGGGACTCGTCGAGGCAGGCATTAAACGCGGCGGTTTTGAGGCCGAGCTTGCCCGCCTTTGCTTTGAGATCGCTGTTTTCCAGGCTTTTGGAATCCTGGAACAACAGGTCGTGCATTTCCCAGAAACGGCCCTGCTCCGCGGCGCACAGAGAGGCTTCGGCGGCCTTTTGGGCAAAAGGATGTATGCTGGCCAGCGGGAACTGGCGGAAAACAAGGCGAACACTCTTGCCATACTTCTTCGGCAGCTCCTTCAGCGTCGTGCTGTAGTTTTTGCAGTAGGGGCATTGAAAATCCGAGAAAACCACCAGGGTGACGGGCGCGGACGCAGGGCCGAGAAACGGGCGTCCGGCGGCATCCACATCGTAGCGCAGCGGTGGAAGCGATCGCACGACTCGGTGCTCCACCTCGAGCCTTTTAAGGAATGCTTCCCGGGCGCCGTTCTCCTTCTGCTGCGACAGGTATTTTTTTATCTGTGGAGCCACTTCCTCTCTGGGCTTATTGATGCGCTGCTTGTTCGATTCATAAAAGGCATCGATTTCCTTTTCCGTAGGTTCCTGCGCATTCTGCCGCAATTCCCTGGCGAGCAGCTCCTCCTTGGATATCCCTCGCCGGGCTGCCTCGGATTGCAGCAGCTTCTCCTCGATGAGATCGTCCAGGGATTTCTCGAGTATAGCGTGTTCTCTTCGGGTAAAAGATGCCTTGGATTTTAGGACCTGCAGCTCCAGCGAGTCCAGATCAGCCGTTACGGCAGCCCGGACCTGGGCCTCCGTTATGGCGGCGCCGTCAACCGACGCCACCTGCTTGCCGGAGGTCGAGCTTCGTTTCTGACCGCAAAGCAGTTGATTGCCCGGACAGACGCCCGAAAGGATCAGCACAAAAACTGCCGCCGCTCTCAAACTTGATCGCATGCCGCGCCTCTTTCTGAAGTAAACTCCGGTTCGGAGACCGTGAGCCCCAGGGGCAGTTCGGGGGCTTGAAATCCAGACGGCTCCGTGACTCCACGAAATGGTAACCGAGAGGTTGTTGCGGGCCAAGCCCCAAATGCGCCGTGCCCTGATACACAGGCGTCCGGCGGCTTCATCACAATTCCGGCGCCATTTTCCCCGGGCCGGCATGAAATCCTGAGGCCGGCCCAGGCGGGGAACCTCCGGATCGCGGAAATCGGGAATCTGTGGATTAAAACCCCTGTTGCCTTCGGATATTTGGGACCTGAAAGGCTCATTGCCGGATCTCACAAGGATGGCACAATCCATGGGTGTAAAAGCCGAGATTGAAAAAGCACCGGCTGCTACCAAATTTTGCGAGGAACAGAAGCTCAACCGCTTCCACGCCCTCCTCATACTTCTCGGCATGATCACCCTGATTTTTGACGGCTATTATTCTCAGGTTATTGCTTGCATTCTGCCGGACATGGTCAAGGACTGGCATTTTCGCCGTTCCATGCATCCTCTGCGCTGTCCTGGCCTGCTTCTACCGCATCAATGTGAAGGGTGCAACTCTCGAGAGTGTCGAGAGGAAACTGGCTGTTTTTTCGGAAACAAAATAAACGGCTCCGGAATAGCCGGAGACCGTCGAATGCTTCTCGAAAAGTCCGGCCGTTCCCCGATCCGAATATTTTGTTGCCAATATGGATAGGTGTGGGTAGATTAGCTGTTACAGGAGGGATCCACACATGGCAGAGGCGAAGAAACCCAAAGGGGCCCGAGGTAGCGTTGCGATCGAAATTGAGCTGTGCAAAGGCTGCGGTTTTTGCGTCGAGTTTTGCCCCTCAGGGGTGCTTGAGTTCTCGGAGGTATTCAACAGCAAGGGATATCATCCGCCGCGCGCCGTAAAGCCTGAAGCATGCACCGGCTGCGACTTGTGTGGGATTTATTGCCCGGATTTTGCCATTTTCGGGAAGCTGCTGAAAACAGTTGCCTGAAAGGAGGTTCAGTGAAAGCCGATTCCAAAGGTGTTTTAACAGGAGCGCACTTTCTGGACGGAGATCACGCGTGCTGCGAGGGAGCCCTTTCCGCGGGTTGCCGGTTTGTTGCGGGGTATCCCATCACTCCGTCCACGGAAGTCGTGGAACGTATTGCCAATCGATTCCCGTCTGTCGGGGGCCTCTTCATTCAATTGGAGGACGAGATAGCTTCTTCCATAGCCATCCAGGGTGCGGTGTGGGCGGGGGCGAAAGCCATGACCGTCACTTCCGGGCCCGGATTCTCGCTGATGATGGAACACATCGGTCTGGCCGTAATGCTCGAAACCCCGTGCGTATTTGTGAATGTCCAGCGGGGCGGGCCTTCCACCGGGCTGCCCACACTTCCGGGCCAGGCGGACATGATGCAGGCCAGATGGGGCAGCCATGGAGACTACGAGATCATCGCCTTTGCCCCCAATTCGCCGCAGGAATGTTTCGACCTGACTATCAAGGCCTTCAACCTGGCCGAAGAATACCGCGTGCCGGTCATGATGATGATGGATGAGTGTGTCGGGCACATGACGGAAAAGGTCGTAATCCCGAAGGCTGAACAGATCGAGGTGCGAGAGCGGCGGTATACGGCGGCAAAGCCCGGCGAATATCTGCCGTATTTCACAGACGGGCATATCGTGCCGCCAATGGCGAAGGCGGGAGACGGCCATAAATTCCACGTGACAGGGTTGACGCACGATGAAAGGGGCTATCCCGTCATGAATGCCGAAGCCCAGGAAAAATGCGTGCATCGGCTTGTGGAAAAGATCCGGAGCAACGTTGGCAAAATCATCACCCTGGAAGAGACCGAAACCGAGGGCGCGGACGTTGTGGTGGTTTCTTACGGGATCACTTCGAGAGTGGCCGTGAAGGCCATTGAAATGGCGAAAGACGAAGGCATAAAGGTCGGCCATCTCCGGCTGATTACCGTCTGGCCGTTCCCCGAGGCCCGCATCCTCGAGCTCGCCGCCCGCGTCAAAGCATTCGTCATGCCCGAGCTCAATTACGGACAGATGTTTTTCGAGCTGCAGCGCGCGATCGGGGGCAAAGCCAGATGCTGCCTGGTCCCTCACGGCGGCGGAACTGTCCACGAGCCCAGGGCTATCTTCGAGAAGATCAAGGAGGCCGCATGGTGAACCCAGCCAATCCCGTCAGCCAGTATCTGAGAACCGACCGAATCCCGCACATCTGGTGTTCCGGATGCGGCCTGGGCACTACGGTCAACTGCTTCGTGCGGGCCGTCGAAACGTGCGGCATCCCGCTGGAACAGATCAGCGTCGTGTCCGGCATCGGCTGCACCGGCAGAGTTGCAGGGTATTTGAAGCTCGACAGCTTTCACACAACGCACGGCCGCCCTATACCGTTCGCCACGGGCTTGAAGCTGGCCAACCCGAAACTCAAGGTCATTGTCTACAGCGGGGACGGCGACCTTTTTGCGATCGGCGGCAACCACTTCATCCACGCCGCCCGCCGGAACATGGATTTGACGATCATCTGCGTCAACAACTTCACCTATGGAATGACGGGGGGCCAGGTCACTCCCACTACACCGATTGACGCCATCGCCTCGACATCTCCTTACGGCAACACCGAAGAGCCCTTCAACCTTCCGCACCTGGCGGAGTCGGCCGGCGCCGTCTATGTAGCGCGATGGACGACCTTTCATGTCCGGCAGGCGACCAAGGCCATGAGGGAAGCGATTCAGAAGAAAGGGTTCAGCTTCGTGGAGCTTATCAGCCCCTGCCCGACCCTCTATGGGAGAAGGAACCGGCTGGGGGACGGCCTCGAGATGATGCAATTTTACAAGGAGAACAGCGTGATCCAGAACGGCGCGGATACGCGCGAGGTCGGCCTGGATTTCAAAGGTAAAATCACCTGCGGCAAATTCATCGATCGAGAGAAGCCCTCTTTCCTGGAGATGTACAACACCAAAATGTCAGAAAGGTTCGGATCTTCCTTCAAACCTTACGAGGGGGTGCTATGAGTGCGACGGAGATCAAGTTCGGAGGATTCGGCGGCCAGGGAGTCATACTGGCGGGCATAATCATCGGGCGCGCCGCCAGCATTTATAACGGAAAATTTGCCACGCTGACGCAGAGTTTCGGACCCGAGGCGCGCGGAAGCGCCTGCAGCGCGCAGGTGATCGTATCCGAGAAATCAATCCTCTACCCCTATGTAACGAAGCCCGAGATACTCCTGGTCATGTCGCAGGAAGCGTGCAATAAGTTCCTGCCGGAAACGACGGATGACGCAACCATTATTATTGAAGAGGACCTCGTTAAGCCCGGTGGGCTCAAGCCCGGCATGCAGCTTTACGGCATTCCGGCGACGCGCCTGGCCGAGGAACTGGGACGCAAAATGATCCTGAACATCGTCATGGTGGGGTTTTTTGCCGCCGTGACCCGTGTCGTGAATCACGATGCCGCCCGGGAAGCGGTGAAGGCCTCCGTGCCTGCGGGAACGGAGGATATGAACCTGAAAGCCTTCGAGCGCGGTTACCAGTACGGGCTTTCCATCCCAAAATGATTCGTAATTCGAGATTGAGAGGCATCCCGCTTGGAGCCGCTCTCCGTTCCTGAAAAAGCCGGGGCATTCGGGCGCATCGCAACGGCTGGATTTCTGAATCTATAGTGACTGCAAGAGAAGCTGCCCTCATATTTTTGAGTCTGCGCAGCATGTCTGCCCCAAGACGGTTCCATCATGGGACATTCAATTTTTACGGGTTCGTTCGCGGCGCTGGAGCTGCGCTGGAGCCAGGTGGTCTCTGCACTCAAGGAAGAGGATCCCCTGAAGGAGATCTACGTCCTGGTCGGCTCCAATATCCTCTCATCCTATCTGAAGCGCCGTATAGTGCAGAATGGACGGGTTGCCGCAAACATCCGGTTTTGCACATTCCTGGATCTTGTCGCGCATCTTTCCGCAGGACCGGAAAGCTCTGCGGGGAAGCCGCATCTTCCGCACCTCGGCGCCTCGGTCATTCTGGAAGGGATTCTCGCATGCGAGCCCCCTTTGGTGTTTGCCCCCCTCTCCGCCTATGCCGGATTTCGGGACGCCCTGCTGGAGACCTTCAGAGATCTACGTGATGCGGAAATCAGCCCAGGCGACCTGGAAACAGCCATTCAGCAATGCAACCGGAATCCAGACCGCAGCAAAAACCTTCAGGCGCTGACGGACCTTTACCGCAGGTTCCGCGATTCCGTGAGTTCCTTCCATGATGTGGCCGATGATTTTCGATCGGCCATCCGCAGCGCTCCGTATGCCGGAAGGCTGCTGGGAGCGCGGCAGCTGCTTGTTTATGGAATCTATGATGCCACCGGACAGCAGTCCCGCCTCCTGGCCGCTTTGAAGTCCGGCCTTGAGATGATCTATTTCATTCCATTCGTGCACGAAGCGATTTCGGATTTTGCCGGGCCTTTCCTTGAAGAGCGCGCCCGGGAGCTTGGCGTGGATCCCATACCCGTTGATAACGATCCGCAGGCCGAAAGCCTGGGCTGCCTGGCTGCCCGGGGATTCGGACTCGCCGATACCCGGGATTCCGGCATTGAAGCCAATCCAGTTCAGGACAGATCCGTCGCGCTGGTCTCTGCGCCCGGGGAATCCCGTGCCGCCATTGAAGTTGTCAGGGAAATTTTCCGTGCTTTGGGAGACGGGACAATCCGGGGATTCCATGAAGCCGCGGTGATTCTTCGCCAGCCTGAAAATGATATCCCTGTCCTGACGGAAATGCTCCGGTTGCGCGGGGTTCCATATTTTGTACAGGGCGGCACCGGTTTTGCCGACCGTCCTTTAAGCAAAGCAGTCCTTGCGCTGAGCAGCCTGCAATCCGCCGGCTTTTCGCGCGAAGCGGTCCTTGCCGCTATGGAGCTTGTGGCGGCGGCTCAGCCTGAAACTTCGAGCCTATCCTGGGATGTGCAGAGCTGGAGAGCGCTTACCAACGAGCCTCAATTTGTCGCCGGCCTGCAGTCCTGGGATGACGGAGTGAAATCGCTGGTCGAGCAGGCACGCAAGGATCTGTGGAAAGCGGAAAACAGGGCGCCGGAAATCCGGGAGGACGAGGATTCCGGATACGGTCTGATGTCGGTCCGGATTGCCGAAAAACGTCTGGAGGCTGCCAAGTCGCTGCGGGAGGGCTGGCGAATGCTGCGACAGGCCGCTGCGGACTGGCCCGCATCGCTGCCCTGGAAGGACTGGGCGCATTTCCTCGATCAGCGTCTTGAGCCCCTATTGGGGGAAACGGACGACTGGCCCCTTTTTTCCGAAGTCCTGGATGAGATATCCGGCCTCGAGGCGCTTGGCCGGATACGCGATTCGGGGAAAGGCGCCTCGATAGGAGGGCCGGTGCCCGCGGAACGGCTCAGAACGGCTTTGCGGCAATCGCTGGCATCTCTGACTCGCCCGGAAGGCCGATTCCAGCAAAGCGGCGTTAACCTGCTCTCGACGAGCGCCGCCCGGGGCCTCAGGTTTCCGCTGGTCATTATCCCGGGACTGGATGAAGGCCGGTTCCCCGCGAAATTGCGCCAGGATCCGCTGCTGCTGGACTCTGAGCGCTCCTGGATGCAGAAGCTCCCGATCAAATCCAGGCGCGTGGATGAGGAAAAACTGCTTTTTGATATGGCCGCGCGTTCCGCCTGCAAACGATTGGTGCTCATGACCTCCCGCCTCGACGAAGGCTCCGATCGTGAGCGGATTCCCTCCCAGTTTTTTCTGCGGGCGGCAGCGGCGATCCGGGGAGGCATCGTATCGATGCGCGAGCTGAGCCTGGGCTCTATACCCGGCTTTCGCTCAGTGAGCCTCGATAATCCGGCTCCGCCCAAAGATGAAGTCGCGGTGGACGAAGGCGAGATCCGGCTGCGCCTGGTGTCTTCCGATAGCGGATCGGCGCAAAAGGTGCTCGAAGCGCTGGCTCATCTGGAGCCCCATCGATTGAGCCGGCCTATGGCCTACGATCGCGCACGGTGGCTAAGGAAATTGACCGAGTACGATGGCCGCCTTGCGGATAATGCACTCATTCAATGGGCGGCGAAGAAGATGGGATCTGCCGCCGGCGAAGTCTCCGCGAGCCGCCTGGAGGAATATGCCAAGTGTCCCTATTTCTTTTACCTCAAGCGTGTTATGGACCTGGAGCCCTGGGAGGAACAGGAGCGGACGGATGCAATGGATCCGCTGGACAGAGGGCTTGCCGTGCACTCGATCCTCGAGGGCTTTCTGAAGGATATCGGCGGCGAAAAATTTCGGACTGAACCTGAGGAAATGCTATGGAAGATTCTCGAGGCGCTCGCTTACGAAAAACTGGATAAAGCAAAACCGACAGGAATTCCGGATCTGCTGTGGGAAATTGAGCGCGAAGGCCTTCTGGGAATGCTCCGGGAGTGGCTTGCGTTTGAAAAACGAAGACCCGGCGAGCCTATGCCTGTAACCGAGCTGGAGAGACCATTCGGGGAATTTGGACCGCAGGAGCGCTACCCTGCGTTCCGTCTGAGAGCCGGGAATCATACCTTTGAATTCCGCGGCAGGATCGATCGAGTGGATTTGTCCCCGGATGGCAGGCGGGCCCGCGTAGTCGATTACAAAACCGGCAGGCTGCCCGACTCGATGGCTAAGGCCTCGCGGCCGCTGCTCATGTCGGGCGAGAAGATCCAGATTGCGGTTTACCGGGGCGCCCTTTCGGTCATGCAGGGCTATGAAAATATTGAACAGGTGGAAGGTGAATATCTGCACCTTCAGCCCAAAGACGGGCAGACCGTGCAGTGCCTTTTCACGGCTGACCAACTGCATGCGGCATCCGAGGCCTTGCCCCGTATCCTGTCTATCGTGGGCGACGGGATCGAAGGCGGCGTTTTTTTTGCCAGGACCCGAGGTACGGTTCGCCCCTCAGGCCATTGCGAATACTGCGACTTCCTGACGGTTTGCGGAAAGGATCGCGTGCAGCGCGAAGAGCGCAAGGCGAACGATGAAGCCGTACTCAAATTCCTTCAGATTTTGGAGGCTCCCCTGTGATGCCCGGAGATCCCAAATCCCGACAATCCGGCGACGACCGGACGGATCGGCGCAGGGCCATAGAAGACGCGAGCCATTCTATGGTGGTGGAGGCTTCCGCGGGAACCGGCAAGACCAGCACGCTGCTTTGGAGGATTCTGTATCTGGTTCTCGGGAAAGGTCCGTCGGGAGATCCCCTGCGGCTCTCCCAGATCTGCGCCATTACCTTCACGGAAAAGGCGGCGGGCGAGATGAAGGTGCGGCTTAGGCGGCACCTTGAAGAAGTCATTTCCGGTGAATCGGTTCCTTCGTTTTGCGGTGGCGTGCGGCCGAGTCGTTCGACAGAGCATGGAAAAAGCAACGGCTTCGAGGTTTTTGAGGCAAGGGCCCGCGAAGCTTTGAGGGATCTTGAGACGGCGTCGATATCCACGTTCCACTCCTTTGCGGTTTCATTGCTCAAAGAGAGGCCTGTCGAAGCGGGTCTTGATCCCTATTTTTCCGCGTTGGATGAGGTCCGGAGCGAACTGTTTTTCCGGGAAGTCTGGGAATCCTGGATAGGCCGGGCTTTGGCGGAACGCGACCCGGTGCTGGAGCGGGCGCTGCGGAACGGATTCAGCCTGCAAAGCCTTCAGGAACTCGCCGGAACCCTGCGGCTGAATATAAACACAGTACGGGGTCTGCATTGCGATTCCCCGCCGACCGACGAGCAGATCCGGGAGCAGATTCGGGATTTGCTCCGGCAGGGCATCGATTTCCGGAGCAAAATTCTCAAGCCCGAAGACCGCTTGATCGAACATTTGCATAGGGCTTTGGACTGGCTGGAAAATCCGGCAGGCAAAACCGATCGACCCTCAAAGCCGGGCAATGCCGGATCTGCCTCAAACTGGAAAGGTGGCAAGGACACTGTTCAGAGCGTGCGGGCTTTCATTCGCGAGGTCGCGGATTTTCATACTTGCTTCCAGAACCTGCCTGCACAGCGGATTTTGCACGAAGTGGTCCGGTGGATGATGGATGGATTTTTGCCGGAGTGGGGAAGCCGGAAGCGCGCAGGCGCTATCCTCGATTTCGATGATCAGTTGTGGATGGCGCGCGATCTCCTCACCCGGAACCGGGCGGTGCGGGGCGAGTTCCAGGCGCGCTACAAGGCATTTCTGGTTGATGAGTTTCAGGATACCGATTCCATCCAGTGGGATATCGTCCGGCTGCTTTCATCCGCCGATCCCATGGAGCCGGACATTATCCGTCTCCGGCCGGCACCGGGCAAGCTCTTTATTGTAGGCGATCCCAAGCAGTCCATTTACCGCTTCCGCAACGCGGACATCGAAACGTATCTCGGAATAGTCGATCCGGAGAACATGAAGTCTCTCGGACTGGAAAGGCTGAAACTGACGACAAATTTCCGGTCGGTTCCCTCCATCCTCCGTTTCGTGGACGGCGTCTTCAGCAGCATGATGCAGCCTCCCACCGATGGACTGTACCAGCCCGATTATCTTCCTTTCGGAAATGCAGGCGGCCGGCTGGAGGAACTGCCTTCACCCTCGGTCCATCTTCTTGGGGACAGGGACGGAGATGATTCAAACCGGACGGTTCGCGAATTCCTCGCGATCGAGGCATCAAGGATTGCCAGGCTGATCTGTTGCATGCGCGGTTCCGAATCCTGGAAAGTTCAGGATGCCGGCGGCGAGGGCATTTCGTGGAGACCGCCCCGGTATGGGGATATCGCCATTCTGCTGCCGGTTCTCAGTCATGCGAATATACTCGAAGAGGCTCTGCGCGATTCGGAAATCCCGTATGTTTTAGAGGGGGGAAAGTTCTATTATGCCCGCAGCGAGGTATCCTCCGCCATAACGGTTTTGCGCGCGGCGGCGAATCCGAACGACAGCATCGCGCTTTATGGCGCTCTGCGATCGATTTTCTTCGGATTGTCCGATGAGGATCTGTTGAAAGCCCGCATCCAGAATCTGGCGTTGGACTATCGTGAGCAGGTGCCGGAACAGTCTCCGCTGCACTACCCTTTTGAGGTACTGCGCGATCTTCACCGGCACCGCCACGACAGGCGCGCTTCGGAGAGCCTCGAGATCCTGCTTCAGAAAACAGGGGCGCGGGAAGTTCTGTCTGCGCGCGGATTTCAATCGCTGGCAAATTTGAACAAGCTTGCGCGCACACTGCGGGCGCTCCAGGGTGAGGCGACC
This sequence comes from uncultured Acidobacteriota bacterium, assembly GCA_964474425.1. Taxonomy (GTDB): domain Bacteria; phylum Acidobacteriota; class UBA6911; order UBA6911; family UBA6911; genus UBA6911. The sequence continues at coordinate 51,641 of CAYYTC010000007.1, read as the reverse complement.
TTTTCCCAGGTAGTGGATTTATTGGGCATGATGGACGAGGAGGGTTTGGCTGAAAGCGAAAGCCGGCTCATGGAGGAGCGGAGCGATGCCGTCCGCATCCTGTCCATCCATAAGGCGAAGGGGCTCGATTTCCCGATAGTTTTTGTCGCATCCCTCGGCGCTAAAAGGAAGAACCGCACCCGAAGCCTGCTGGCCGACTTGCATGCCAGGAGAGTCTTCGGACTCAGCATCGGCTCAAGGGAATCGGGACTGCGGACGCCGGGATGGGACCGGCTATCCGAAGAAGATAAAAAGCGGGAGGATGCGGAACTGGTGCGCCTCCTGTATGTGGCATTAACGCGTGCCCGGGACCATCTGGTGCTTTCCACGCACACGCAGCGCTGGAAAATGGACGACGAAAATGACCGGTGGATCCCCGATGCCGAAGCCACTCGCCTGAAGCCGTTGGGCCCCTCTCTGGTGCAATGGCTTTCCGGGGATTGCGTCCTGGCCCGATGGGTGGATGTGGACGGCCTGGATGCCGCCGGCCCGCCCCAGGCAGCCGCCTCGCCGGTCACGAAAGACTGGCGCGGGCTCGCCGTTCAGGAATACGCCGCCTTGCATGAATTGCTTCGGTCTGCGCCTTCGGCTGAGGGCCCGCAGGCAGCCATGAATGAAGAATCCGCCGGCGAAGATAGCGGAGATCCCCGGGAGGCGGCCGCAAGCCGCTCCGTCCGCCTGGGTGTGGCGTTTCACGAAGCCATGGAACGGGTCAATCTGCTGAGCCCGGATGGTCTTGCCGAAGGCGCAGAGGCCACGGGCGTTCGGCATAATCTGGATCCGGCGGGTGTTCGGGACCTGGAATATATGTTGCGCACAACCCTGTCGTCCGCGTTGATGGAACGGGCGCGCGCCGTTATTCGTTCCGGTGGGCAGGTTTTACGGGAGACTCCATACGTCCGTCCTCTAAGTCCCTCCGGGATCGAGGAAGGGAAAATCGACCTGCTTTTCCGGGAACCGGATGGCTGGGTGCTCGTGGATTACAAGACCGACTGGGCTCGAAAGGACGGCGAGGGCGCCGGGAGCTATTTTCGAGAAAAGTATGCCCGACAGATACGGGGATATCTGGAAGCTCTGAGCGCTCTATCCGTAAAGGTCGTCTCTGCCTACCTGCTGCTGGCGCGGACAGGCGAGGCGATATCAATGATTCGGGACTCGAGTATCGAAAATGGCGATTGAAAATGCTGCGATCGCGAAGCGGAAGGGAAGCGGACGGATTCGGTAAAACCCGTCCGCGGTATACATTTAGATCTTAATGCGATGATCGTCTTTGGGGCAGATCCAGTACATCCCGCCCGGCATTTCCCGATACTTGATGACCTTGGTGGCCACCATCGAGGTGCCGCACTGCGGGCATGCATGCTCGTGCGTTTCTCCCTTGTTGAGAAGGCTCGCTCGCGCCGTTTTGGAGATTTTTTCCGCCATTAAAAGCTTCCTCCTTTTCTATAAGTGCCTGGATATAAAAAGGGTGAATTTTACGGGTCTGCATGGCTCCGGTCAACCCTATTCTTTGATTTTTTTTAAACCATAATCCTTGTCTGCAACCCCGAAATATTACAGGAGCATTCCCGCAATGCTGGCTGATAGAAAATTGGCCGGCGACCGGCACGCCGCTGTTCGAATTGAGTAAAACCGGTGGGCAGGACCAAGACCGCCGGTTTCTCTATCGACTCCGGCTGTCAGGACGCAGTAAAGCGGCCAAAGGCTTGAGCTCAGCAGCAGCACGTTTTTTGCGTCTTCGGCTGCATGCCCTGTTTGGCACTTTGTTAACTATCCTTTGTGCGCGGCAGATGCTTTATGGCCACCGACGGCCTTCCCGCGGGCCGGCATGAGATTGATCTGCGGGGCGAGCGCCGAAGGTGCGACACCGAAAGAATTGGGGTAAGAATTGAGGCCGGACCAAGATAAATTGTTGCCATGATTCCTGTTACATTGATTTTATGCCGCAAAAAACGGCCCAAGGATCATTTTGGTGTGCCCCAATGATTCTAAGGGCATATTTGATGCAGAAATTTGGGCCTTTCTGATTGGGCTGCAATCATTGATATCGGTCCAACCCCAATATCGCAACATCGGGCCCACGGTGGTCGGGGAGAACTGGGGTGCGCAGCGGAGCGCCCTCACGCGCAACTTACTTGATGGCGTAGTAGCGGTACGAGACGAGGCCGGTTCCGGCTGAGGCAAACTCCTCCACGTCGAGCACTCGTGCGCCCTGCGTCACGACGAGGTCCATGACGGCGGCCCTCGGAATCTGGTACATTGCCATTTTGGACTGCCTCGACTCCGCCGGAGTGGGCCCCGACGCGGGCGTCGGTTCGGCAGCGGCCGGCAGCGTGGAGCCCGACATGGCCGTCACCCGCACGGGCACGCGACAGGTGGGCGAGCCTTTGTCCTTGAACCATGCGACGTGCTCCTGGACCATGTCCACCTCGAGGATGTGCTCACCGGGCTCAAGCGGCGCCGTGACCGTAAGGGAGAGCGTGATCTCCTCCGAGGGTTGGACATCGTCCATCAGGTCGGCCCGGCCATCGTTCATCTGTCTCATCTCACCCTGGGCGGATAGCCAGTGATTCCGCAGGTGAATCCGGTACTTGGTCTCCGCGGCCTCTCGCACCGGCCAGACCTTGCCACTGGTGTTCGTCACGTGTGCCTCGACCTGCACCTTCGCGCCGGCGACGACGGTGAGAGCGGTCGGCGAAACCTCGATCCGGGCGCTGAACATTGTGTCGCGGGCCGGTTCGACGGGCCCGCGCGCAACCTCACTGGGCAGCTGGAACACTGCCAGTCCGCCAGGGGCCAGGATACGGAAGAACTCCCTGATGTAGCGCGCGCTGTAGCGGGGCGGGATGTGTTGCAGGACGATGTTGGAGTAGACGAGATCGAAGCGGCCGTTCGCGAAGAGCCGCAGCTCGTCGGCGGCGTTCACGCGGTACTGGCAGCGGTCGCCGAACCGGTTGTATGCCCGTGCCCGCTCGATCATCGAGCCCGCGATGTCCACGCCGACGCACTCCGCGAAATGCGCACAGAGCGCCTGCGTTAGCCGGCCCACGCCGCAGCCGAAGTCGAGCGCCCGGCCCCGGCGCAGCGCTACCGGGAGCGCTGCGATGTGATCCATGAGGCATTCGATCTCCGCCTGGCCCGTGGCGAAGAACTCCTCGATGTCCCATCGGTTGTCCTTCTTCGAGGGATCGGTAAGGATCGCCCAGAGGGGATCGATCCTGCCGAACTCCTCCCAGTCTCGTTGCAGCTCGTCGAGCTCCACGGGTGAAGACTCCTTGCGTCCGGATCTATCTCGATCCGGGCGAATAAGCCGAATAAGCTGCGTCGCGCTTTTAAATCGGCGCACCCAACTTCTGATTAGTTATTTTTACGTCACCTATAGCCTGCCCTGCGCCTTTTTACGCTACCGGCCATGCCTTTGTCGCAGGATTGTACTCTGGAACAAAAGGATTTTTATACAAAATCGCCCGGGTAAGGACAGAGCCAGACCTCGAAACAGCCTTTCGGAGCTGAACGGGACACGGGTTCGGATAGTCGGCTGAATCTCTTCCCCAAAACCCAGGGGCTATAGACAGCGATTTTGAAGGCATTCCCTGGAAGTCCGGAATCTACGGAATGTCATCGGGCCGATCTATCGCACAGAGGATCCTCATCCGGCCATTGCAGCGGTCGCACTCTAATGCGCCCACTGAACACTCTTTTCAAAAGCTCAGCCCGCCATATCTGCGGGTCCGGCATGCCTTATCATTCCGCGAGTGCCCTGGCTCAGAACTCAGGTGTTTTTTGCCGGGCATCCGGGATGGCTTTTTATCTTTTTATGGCATCCACCGATTCGGCCGGGATCACAGATGGGCGGAAAGAGGCCGGAAGGATCCGGCCCGCCGCTGTATGGAATGAGTTTGAATGGGGGCGCAGGCACCAAGGCCGCAAGTTTTTCTATTAACTCAAGCGGCTCAAAAATCAGGGGCATGGTTACTGTTTTGCCCGGAGACGACCATTTCAGTATGGGTTTCAAACGCGGGCAGGACGCTGGATCCCGTTATCCGAGGCTCATGGACGGCCCTTGAAACTCCTGGATACAAATGAGCGAATGGTCGGCAGTTGGTGAAAGGGCCTGACCACGCTCCGAATAATCTGCAGCGGCAGAGCAATTCGTGAGATGGCCGCCGAAACTGCCCTTTTACATTCATGAACCGAAGGCACATCCTCAGGATGGAAAAGCCGGGTGCCCTCTTTCATAAAGACTCCTTCCGCTGCCGCCTTTTGAACATAGCGAAAGTTCTTGTGGTTTGGGGGAACGTCGTCAAACAGGGGACCGTTTGGAAAGCGAAAGCTCTCGCCATGGCGCGCGCGAACTAAGAAGGTCGCCAGCATGTACCGCGTAACGAGAGCGTCCGGCCCGAAATAGGCCGGATCCTCCGAAAATCCCATGGTGAGTTTTTCCTGCCCGAATCTCTGGATGAAGCGGAATTGTGGATGGTCTTCAGGAACGTCGACAAAAAATGGTTCGGCTCGGTATTTGAAAGATTGGCCGTATCGCGCTTTGATGATTTCCTCGGCGATTTGAGCGCGAGTCATCCCCGAATGCGTCGCTCTGTCTCGGGCCTGAGATTGAAATGCACATAATGTGAAGGGGTTTCTATTGTTGAACTCTCTCGAATTGATGATATGGAGGATTAAATCCGAGCGGTTAAGCGATCCAATCCCGAGTTTTTCCGCAAATACACGGCTCGCCTGTTCATCCGGTTTCCTACCCAATAGCTTCTGATAGCTTCGTACCACGTATTGGCTATCTGAGAGTTGTCCATCTTTGTCAACAAAGGCGGCACAAAAACCGGCCAGATCGTTATTCCCGGATTTCAATCGATTGAAATTCTCCCTCCATCCGGCAGGATCGAGCCGTTGAAGGACGGCTTGCACAAAATCATCCCTTGTGACGCGCAGATTGACCTCTCGGCCTTTCCATGATTTCGCTCCAAGGCACTCGAAATACCTATGCATGGGGAACCTCTTTGAAACCTGTGAAAGAGTGCCGCCGCCCTGCCAGAAGGATATTGCATCCACTTGCGCTTCGTCAGCCAAAGAGATCGCCCGTTCAACCTCCCGTTCGGAGTCGTTCCACCTGAAAACGACATACTTCCACTCTATTAAAGGCAGTCTGCTTCCCGAATGATTGCGGACTTTGACAAGATTCGCCATGTTCTCGTAGGCTCTGTGGAAGCTACCTCCCTTCTGATATTGGGTCACCGTCGCTTCAGACGCGCCATCAATTGAAAAATAGATAAGATCCATCATCAGGGCGGCCCGGATTTTGTCATCGGTATGCAGCAACATGCCGTTGGTGGAGGTGTGGATCGGCAGTTCCGGATTGTATCCCCTGACAACGGATACTTGATCCAATACATTCTTTGCGAGAAACGGTTCGCCCAAGTTGAAGAAATATACCAACTGAATGCTGTGATCTCGAATTATCGATGCCACCTTTCTGATATTTTCCAGGGACATGGTGACTTGCTTTCTTGTCTTTAAGAGCTGGTCCCTGCGGCAGGCATCGCAACGAAGATTGCAGAGAACGGTGTTCTCAACCATTATTCCCTGGTGAGGCACCTGAAGATCAGGAATAGCCAGGAGTGGGGAATCGATCCTGCGCAACTCCGAGCAGTTCTGGCAGATCGGAATGGGAAACCCTCCATCAAAGAGCATTTTCCTAAACCGGGTCGCAATGTCTCCGAAGAAGATCTCCTTAAAGGTTTGTTTTTCGAGGCTTCCAATCTGGCCCGAGCCATCATAATCCTGACAATTGCAGGAAACCGTCATATCTGAGTTGATGCAGATGTTGTAGTCGGAATGTCCCTGTAAGGCTTTGCAATAGAATGACTTGTCTGCCATTTTGGAATCGTTGTCAAATGTTAACGGCCTGCGGTCTGCAAATTTCCGCCTCGGAAAATCCCCGGGCTTTCATGCCGGTGTGTAAAAATCCAAGCGCATCCATGCTTGACGCAAGGGCCAGATCCATTCGGCGCCTCAGGGTCAAGGCATTGACAAAAACCTCCATGCCTGTCCCGGTAACTAGTTTCTGCTCCGAAAATAGCGGCCGCGATGGATCCATTACACCATTCGTTCACCCAAGCGCATGAAAATCGGCTTCGCCGACGCTCAATTTGGTGAATGAAGGGTGTAACTGATTCATCAGCTTCGCTATTTTCGGAGCAGTAACTAACTATCACAAAGCCTCGACCGCCCTATGGCGGAGTTCTCGCTCTTGATGCTTCCTTATAAGCATTTAAGTTCAAAATAACAAGGGGCAAGCCTCTATGGCCTCTGACCAATTCGCGGCCGGCGGCCGGGATTCAGGAATACGGGCAATGGGTAGGAGCGTATGCCTTTGGCCCACTCGAGGCACATTTCGGCAAAAGCCGGAGAATTTACGGCGCCCGGGGTCTTATTGGCATCGAGCAGAATTGGCTCGCCGTCATGGAGGACATAATCGAATTTGCCGTAATCAAAGCCCCGCCTTCCGGCCAATGCAACGATTTCCGGGTGAGCCTCCACCTGCGAACGGCTCATGGCATTGGAAGCGTTAATAATCGGATGGCGGCTTTTGCGGAGTACGCAGAATCCCCGGCCGCCGAGAAAGTGATACGTGCGCTGGCAAAACAGTCCCTCCTGCATTTCAGGAACGAATTTTTCCACAAGAATGTCGCGGCGATCCAGCCAACTCCGGGGGATCGATCGGAAGCTTTCAAGGATCCTATAGCCGAGCGGCGAATGGAACCGGGGGTATGGTCTTTTCCTCGAAGAACGGCTGTGCAACATCCTGCAGGAAATTCGAAATGCCAGCCTGGAGAGCGCCGTGCCCAGCAGCCTGCGCTCGGGCTGTCCGGCATAATTCAAATCCGATTTCACAATGACCGGCCCCGCGCAACCGTCATCGAGGTCTACTTTAAGTCTGCTGAACGAGGACTTCCTTATATCCGTGATTTTCCCGTTGAGCACGAGAGGATAGCGGCCCGCGAAATCGGTATAGGCTTGAGGAACAACGCTCAGGTCGACATGCAGAATTGCGAGATCGGCGGCGGCATGCCTGCCGGTGCCGAACAGAAAGACAACTTCTATATTTTCCTTTCGCCAGACTTCGGCAAGATGCCAGACGGCGAAGCGGCGGATGTTGTTCTTCGGCTCATTCGCGTGAAATATCAGGGCAATCTTCTTCATGATTGCCTGCCCGCAGCCGGCTGCGGAGGGTTATTCATTTCCATTGCCATTCGAGTGACGCCGCAAGGCAAGGACGGGGCAACGCTGTCCCAATTCGTAGGAAGGAGTCTCCGTGCAATGTAATCGGAATCCCCCGGAGTTCTCACAGAACAGGTCGACGGTCTGCCGGACTGTAAGCCAGTAGAATCTGAATTTCATGCCTTTATAGTCGTTCATGAGGAGGACGCGTTCGGCCGGCCATCCCAGCCGGCTGGCAAGTTTTTCAAGATCCGGCTCGGCCCGGGTAAGCAAATCATACGCCCGACCAGCCTCAACGCCTTCCGTCGGATCGCCTTGCAGCGACATTAGCAGTCTGAGCTTGAAGGTCTCCAGATTGGAAATTTTTCCCTCCCGCAGATCCTCCAGCACCGCATCCGAACTCTCCGGCTGCTCGGGCAACGCGTACAGGCGCAAGATGCAGAGGCCATTCTCCGAAAGGATGCGGCTGATGTTGAGTCCTCCTTCCGTCCGGGCCGTGGCGTAGGGTTCCAGGAAGAAAAGGCAATCCCGTTCGTCTCATTACTTTCTCCTTTTTTCTCCTGGCATCGAATGGATCCCAAAATCCTATGGGTGCCTCTAAAAACGGACCTGATTTGAGGCACCCGCCAACGTTGCCACATATCTTCCGGGCCGGCCCCGGCGAAGAGTATCCCGGGAAGAGGCATCTGTCAAATTTTGCAGTACATTATTTCTTCATATTTCCTTTACAATAAGCCAAACAACTTTTTGCATTGCACCAGCGGTCGACCCACACGATGGATGTCAGGAACACCGGCTGGAAAACAAGGAGATATTTCGCTATGAACCGGAAGCAATTCATGGAATATGTCGATCATTTCAACAACAAGAGGTTTGATAAGGTTGCCAGCTATTTCTGTCCGGACGTGACGCTCGCGTACCCCGACAACTTCATGGGTTCGCAGATCCCAGGCCGCACCGGAAACACCCTGCACGGCCCCAAGGAGTTCATTGCCAACTACCTGGCCATCACCGCCAATATTCGTGAAGTCCTGAATGTCGGCGCCTTTCTTTCAAGGGGAAACCAGTTCTGCGTCGAACTGATCACCGAGTTCCACGTGTTGAAGACTCCCCCGGCCGGCGCCCCGGGAGCCCAATGGAAAGAAGGGGACGTCATCGTCATGAATCAGATTGTGTTGTACGATCTGGACGAGAAAGGCAAGTTCAAGCGGATCCGGATTTTTCACCATCGCTATCTTGACGCGAAGGAAGTGCTGCAGAAAAAGGCCGCTCACGCAAAGGTCCTGGCATAATTCGCGTTGGACAACCGGGGACAGGTGTTGAAATTTCAATCTGTGAAATTTCGACACCTGTCCGGGGGGGCAGTCACCGGTGATGTGCTTCAGGAACCGTAGGCCGTCCAGGTAGTAAGCCACGAATGTTTTTGAACGGATAGGTCGAATAGGCAGGGTCGCGCTTTTCAAATCGGTTCATCCGGCTTCTGATACTAATCAGTTCATAGATAAGCCGACATATGAATGGGCAACTCGAACGAAGCCAGCCACGAATTTCCCAGCGAATTTCACAAAAATACGTTGTTCGTGCAGGGGCCGAAGGCCAGCCCAACGCTTAGGAATTCGTGGCAAGTTGTGCTTATGCCTATCGATGGCTTATATCCCATGAATGTCCACTTACCAATGAACCTATTAGTCATTCATGCTTTCATGCCAAGCCCTGGAGAGGCGGACAGAGAATAGCTCCGGGTTCTCTTCGCTCAGCCGGGGTAGGATGTTCGATAATGATGGCGTCCCGCAATGGGCAAAAAACCTTATACAGCAATACTTTCTTTCGCCCATTCAGGGCTTTCCTCTTGCCGATTCTCACCAGGGGTTCGCTTCGCTCACCCCTGGCTGTTCTCTGATCGCCCCTTGCGGGGCTTGGTCAAAAAACCTGTTTCGCGACAGTCCACCATGCGCCCGGGGCGCACCCAAGTGCATGAAAATCGGCTTCGCCGACGCTCAGTTGGGTGAACGAATGGTGTAATTGATCCATCGCGGCCGCTATTTTCGGAGCAGAAGCTAATTACATTGGTAAATCCCCGGCTCTGCCGGTGGTACCTGACTTGAAATCCGAATTTATGGACCGTGACTATGATCTCAATCCCGGAATTGCTATATTTTGTCTGCGATGTCCAGTCCCCAATCTCGAATATCCAGTGCCGGGTCTCAAGTCAAAAAGCACCTGTATAACGCATACGGCGGCTTCCTGAAGGGAAAATTCGGTTGCCGTGTGTACAAGGTCAGCGTCGACGGGGGATTTTCCTGCCCGAATCGTGACGGCACGCTGGCAGTTGGGGGATGCACCTATTGCAATAACGATTCATTCCGCCCGAAGACAGCCAGCAGCCTCAAACCGGTTCCCGAGCAGGTTGCCGAAGGAATCGACTATCTCAGGAGCCGGTATGGTGCGGAGAAATTTGTGGTCTATTTCCAGCCATTTACCAATACACACGCTCCCCTTGAATCTCTAATCCCTATCTACGAGGCGGCCATTTCACATCCGGATGTCGTGGGTCTGTCGCTGGGAACCAGGCCGGATTGCGTCGACGAAGGCAAACTGGCCTGGCTGGAAAGGCTCGCGCGGAACTATTTTGTAACGCTCGAGTATGGCCTGCAATCGATCCACGACAGGACGCTGCAACGCATCAACCGGGGGCACGATTTCCAGTGCTGGCTGGAGGCGATGAACCGCAGCCGCAACCGAGGCATCTGGCTGTGCGCGCATGTAATTTTGGGATTTCCGTGGGAAAGTCGCACAGGGATGCTGGAAACAGCATCTGTTATATCCGATAAAGGGCTGGATTTCCTAAAGCTGCACCATCTTCATGTCGTGCGCGGCAGCGCTATGGCGGATGAATACCGGGCTAATCCATTTCCTCTTCCGGCATTGACGGAATATGTAGAACTGGTTGTCGACTTTCTCGAACGCCTGAGCCCGGACATCTTCATCGAACGGCTTTTTGGCTTTGCTACGGCAGAACAGCTGATCGGGCCGGTCTGGGGAAAAAGCAAAGCGGAAATACACCGCCGTATCCTGCAGCGCCTCCATGAGCGAAATACCTACCAGGGCCGCTTGGCAGCGGTTAGCGGTTAGTGGTTGGCGGTTAGAAGAATGAACACGAAATAGAAATATTCTCTTATTTTCCTTTTTACCTGCTATCGATCCCAAAATTCCGGTCAATCCTGGCTAAGCGCTAATTGCGATTGACGTAGTATGTCCGGATCCACTGATCGAGAGTTGCTCTGGGATCTCGGACCACATCCGGCGTTATCTCAAATTGCTGGACGCCTTGTGTTCTGCGTATCAGGTTGAGCCCATGTTCGTAATCCTTCAAAATTTCCGAGAACACATCCTCCAGCTTGTCGCCGCTCTCAATGGCTTTTTGGCTTAGCAGCCGCGCAGCCTCGGGGTGGAGACGGATCTGGATCCCGTTTCGCTTGGACCACTCATCCGCGATCCTGTTGAATGCGAGGTCCATTTCAACCAGCTGGTCGGCTTTTGCAGATTCCAGAATCTCTCCCAGCACCTCATCCGGCTGGTCGACCATTCTGGCTGTCAGTTCGAGATGTTTCACGGATGAGTGCGGAAGGCTGTATTTAAACTCCCGGAAAGTGCGTTCGCAGACGCCCACGAGGCTTCGAGCGCCCGTATGGTCCTCGTAGGCCTTCTGGGCGATCCGATAGAGCCCCGGATCCGTCGGGATCAGCTCAATGCCGTAGGAGTCGAATGCGTTGACGTACTGATTCATGATCGATCCCTCGGAATTCTTGAGGATCTGGAACAGGTCATCAACCCCCAATTCCTGACAGTTGACGACCACCGGCAAGCGGCCGACGAATTCGGATTCAAAGCCGTATTCGATGAAGTCATTGCTCTTGGCAAGCTCAAAATAATCCTCATCTTTGGGCGCAGAGCGGCCGGCCGAATTAAATCCTATCGATTTTGCGCCTACGCGTTTGCGGATTATTTCCGCGAGCCCGTTAAACGCCCCGCTGACGATGAACAGGATATGCCGCGTATTTATTACCGAACGCGCGACTTTTCCTTTGGACTGAAATTCCATTGCGGCCTGAAGCTGCGAAGTCAGATCGAAGGGTGTGCGGAGGCTTACCTCTGTTTCTTCCATGAGCTTCAAAAGCCCGCGTTGAACACCCCCTCCGCTGACATCGCGTCCCAGAATATTGGTGGGCGTGGCGATTTTGTCTATCTCATCCAGATAAATGATGCCGTATTCCGCAAGGCGAATATTGCCGTCTGCTTTGTGAACCAGCTCGCGAACCAGATCCTCAACGTCTCCACCGACATAGCCTGTTTCGGAGAACTTTGTGGCGTCCGCCTTTACGAACGGAACCTTGACCAGATCTGCAATAGTCCGCACAAGATAGGTTTTGCCGACGCCTGTCGGGCCCAGCATTATGATGTTTTGCTTGGAATATTCCTTGCAGAGGCCCTTTGATGAACAGCGCTTAATGTGGTTATAGTGATCGCAGATTGTCGTGGCCAGCACTTTTTTTGCAGCGTCCTGTTTTACGACAAAGCGATCGAGATACTTTTTGATGTCCCGGGGCAGATAATCGAAATGAATATCCAGGGGGGCATTGTCGGTTTCAGTGCCTTCATCAGCCGTTCGGGCCTGATCCGGTTCCGCGCCCAACACTCCCAGTTTGACACTATTGCCATATTTTTTTGAGAAAAACTCTTCCATATCCTTCCGCAACTCATCCGGATTCGGCCATTTAGATCCAGAGCCCATTTCCACCCTATGCCTCCCCCCATCCCCCGGGCTTTCAAAATCAAACCCCGGCGATCATATATTCAAAGTATGTGAACAGACAGGAAAAAAATCAACCCGCGCCGCGGAAAACCATGATTCGTCTTTACTGCATATTGTTCAAGGAATTCCTACTTCCATAGCTCAGGCGGGGATGCTTGATCCTTATCGAGGGTCGCATGAAAGCCTGAAGCCTGTATATTCTGCGGCCATAAATTTGCAGTCGATGTCCGCAATGACGGCCAGTTGTGCTTCGGAATAGATTCTGCTGACATACGGACCGGAGATTAGCGGCGGGCGCGCCTCCGGCGAAGGCTCATCTTGGTGCCGAGTGATTTTGCCCGGCTCGTGCGGATTTTGGCATGTTTAATAGGCGAATGAGCCTTTTTAGGTGGTTTGGCGACTTGTCTGGCCTTCTTCTTTTGCTGATCTATTTTTGCATCAGCAGCGGGCCTGACTGCATGGATTTTCCTTGCGGAAGGAATAATCGGGATCTGAGGCTCCTGAACTTCTCTTTCGAAGTTTATCAGCAACAAGTTGGAGCGCTGCATCAGAAGCGGATCCCCGGAATAGGATGCCGTCATGCGCACTATCCTGGCTAAATGGGCTTTGACCATGATGTAAAAATCCAGCGCGTGGTCCGTCCAGTTTTCTCTAAGTTTCCGGATAATTGGGACATATACTTTCAGGATTGTGGGTTCCTCGATCGACAGCGTCTCTGCAAAACACGCTCGGAGCGAAAAATCCTCTTTATTTTCAATAATTTGAGATTGTCTGGCGGTCTGAATGGCTTCGCATAGCCCATCCTGGCTATTTTTTAACTGGTTCCAGAAAGAAACAGGCAGCGCCTCCAGGCTGCTGGTCTGCCGGTCCACATCCTTCGCCATTGCACTCCAGAGATCGCGGATAAGGATATTTTCGCTAAACTGCTGTTTATGCTTAAGATATAGCTTAGATATCCTGTCCTGAAGCTCCGTTATCGACCCGCGCAGGTTCATAATAATGTACTCAATCCGCACAAAAGGTTGCGGACCAAAAGCTCGGATGAAGCTGGGGGGAGATCCAAGCATTAAAATGTATCAGACTTTCACCTTCGCTGTAAAGCCCGTTGTTCAAATTATCTGCGATTCAGCCGATAGATAGCGACCGTCGCTTAAACCAGTTCACGAAGACTCCGCCGATTCATGGGAATTCAATGGGATCCTCATCCTATACATCGGTATTTCCCGGATTTGCTGAAGGCTTTACAATGTTTGTACGTTCCGGGACAGAGCAGCGCCGACATAGGCTGAAAAAACGCTGATGATGGCTGGCCATTGAAGCTGACCATTGAAGTAACGGTCGGGGTGAAGGAGTCAATGAAAGGCTTCCGGTATTCCCGGTGGCGTCGGTAATTCTGGAGCACACCTGAACCGCCGGAAATGGAAGATGCTCCTGGACGTTTGGCCATCAACATACGGCGGGATCGAGGAACTCGATGAATCGGGCATCGGCATTGATGCGAACTCTCGCGCCCAGCGGGATCGCCCAATTATGCGTGCCATGTCCTCCCGGGAAGTTGGCCAGAATCGGCACATCGAGCCCGCATAAAAGATCCTTCAATGTTTCCAGGGCTGTGTAACCGCCCTGATCGGGCTCGCAATCCGGGAAGCTTCCCAGGAGTACTCCGGCAACGGACTGAAGTATGCCTGCCTGGTTTAGCTGGGTGAGCATGCGGTCCAGCCGGAAAGGAGGTTCTCCCTGATCTTCCAGAAACAATATCTTCCCTTCTGCCCTGATTTCGCAGGACGTTCCGATGCTGGCCGCCAAAAGCGACAGGCATCCTCCGGCAAGGCTTCCCTCGGCAGTTCCCGGAGCCCAACATTCAAGCTGTTCGAAACTTAGCTTTGGACGGTAGTCGGGATCTGTCCACAGTGAAAACAAATGGCTTCTCTGATCTTCGGTGATGTTCCCGATGGAGGCGGCCATTGGCCCGTGGATGGTGATCCATCCAAGGCGCCGCCGGAAAAACAGGTGCAGGGTGGTCAGATCGCTGAAGCCCATGAATACTTTGGGATTATGGCGCAATCGTCTTTCCATGAGATGCGGGATCAAGCGGGAGCATCCGTATCCTCCACGAAGCGCGACGATTCCCTGTATGGCGGGATCTTCAAAGGCTTTCATGAGCTCTTCCGCCCTTGAAGCATCATCGCCCGCAAGATAACGGAGCGATTGGAATATGCGGTCATCAAAACGCACGTGGAAGCCCATTCCCTCCAGTGTCAGTATGCCGCGTTCCAATCCATCCCTTTGATGGACTGTACTCGCGGGTGCCACTATGGCGATCGTGTCCCCTGTTTTTAATCTTGGTGGTTGGATGGTCGGAATATTCATATCAGGTGCTAAGATACGTGCCGTAGAGTCCTGAATCCCTAAAGCAACGGAGACCGGATTATGCTCAACTATATTTGGCTTGGCATGGTTATTCTTGCCGTAGTGTTGGGAGGAATCAACGGTAAAATTGAAAATGTCACAAAATCGGCGATTGAGTCGGCCGGCGCCAGTGTGGCCGTCGCAATCGGGCTGATAGGCGTGATGGCGCTGTGGCTGGGAATCGTGAAAATCGCGGAGGATTCCGGGTTGATGTCACTGCTTGCCAAAGCCATCGCGCCGGTTATGAAGCTCCTGTTTCCCGATGTCCCGGCAGGCCACCCGGCTATGGGAAGCATGACGATGAACATCGCCGCCAACATGCTGGGTTTGAGCAACGCCGCAACCCCTCTCGGTTTAAAGGCCATGGAGGACCTCGAAACGCTGAATAGCCGGCCCGGAGTGGCCACCAATGCCATGTGCACGTTTCTGACCATCAACACAGCCGGGCTTCAGCTCATACCGGCCACCATGATCAGCATCATGGCGTCCGCCGGCTCGAAAGATCCGACCGCCATAATTGGAACCACGTTGGCCGCAAGCTTTGCTGCGCTGGTCTTGGGTTTGACGGCCGTCAAAATTCTCGAGAAGCTGCCAATTTTTTCCGCCGACCGCGGACTTGCAAGGAAATCGTCATGATCCAGCACATTCTCGGCACACTGTCGGTCTGGGCGATACCATTATTTCTGGTGAGTGTCCCGATATATGGCGCCTTCAGGAAAGTAAAGGTCTATGAGAGCTTCGTGGAAGGAGCCAAGGGCGGGTTCCAGATGGCGGTTCGCATCATTCCCTACCTGGTCGCGATTCTGGTTGCAGTCGGGATGTTGCGAGGCGCCGGGGCGATCGACATTCTCTCGCAGTGGCTGGATCCTGTGCTGCGCCGCGTCGGGTTCCCGGTTGAGATACTTCCGCTTGCCATTATGCGTCCATTGTCGGGAAGCGGATCCATGGGGATCGTGACGGAACTTATCAAGGTTCACGGCCCCGACTCCTTCATCGGGCGCTTGGCTGCTTCCGCGTATGGCAGCACGGAGACCACCTTTTATGTTCTTGCCGTATATTTTGGAGCGGTGGGCATTAAAAAGGCCCGTCACGCGGTCATTTCAGGACTGGTTGCCGATATGGTCAGTCTGATAACCGCCATCATCGTTTGCCGCCTGGTTTTTTCCTAAAGGCATCTGAATGCATCGGTAACCTCCAGGCTTGAACGGGAGACGGACCGGTTTTGAACCCTCCGAAACAAACGCAAGGCAAGAGCTGCACCCTTGATAAGCCGCCGAACCCCAGCGGGACTTGGAAGTCAGGATCCGGAAATAGTGGAAGGTGGAAAGTGGAAGGTGGAAAAGGTGGAAAGTGGAAGGTGGAAAGTGGAAGGTGGTCTGGCTTCCGGCTCCTGGCTTCTTGCTTCCAGCTTCGCATGGAATTCCCTAACACCGGGAGTGACGGTCTAATGCGGATGGATGGGGTGCTAATTAGTTTCTGCTCCGAAAATAGCGGCCGCGATGGATCAATTACACCATTCGTTCACCCAACTGAGCGTCGGCGAAGCCGATTTTCATGCACTTGGGTGCGCCCCGGGCGCATGGAGGACTGTCGCGAAATGCGACATCCAGGCCCGGAGGGCCGGCAGAAAATAGCCCCGGGCGTGAGCCCGGGGTAAGGATTAGGAAATTAGAAAGCCCCGAAGGGGCGACACTAAAACCACTGACCCGAACAATTGGTGCCGCGCCTTTGGCGCTCATTTCCTATTCGCCCATAAGCCCGGCCTGACGGCCGGGTCGAGTGGCTGCCGGCCCTACGGGCCTAAATTCTGAGTTTCGCGACAGAAACTAATTACTGGCGGGCCAATTATTGGGAAAATGCAATAAATCATCGCAATTTTCGGGCAGGACCTGAGGTATAATCCCCAACTTCATTTATGTTTGGCATTGCGATACATGTCGTGACGCTCGCGTCCCGTTAAGCATTCAGGAGAATATACAAATGGTAACGACTGATATTTGCAGTTCCCGGAGGAGAAAAGGCCGGACGTGGGCTGCGATCCTTTCAATGATTGTAATTGGCCTGACAGCCCTCCCCGGCGCCGTCGCTCAGACGCCCGAACCGGTTCAGGCTGCCGCTTCGCATTCGGGAGGCGAAGCATCGCTTGTGCTCCCCGACCTGGGCCAGGTGGATTTTCACGGGATCAATGCCCGATCTCTTCTGATGGCAGGGCTTATCGTATGCATCCTGGGGCTTCTTTTCGGCTTGATCATATTTACCCAGCTCAAAAAACTGCCTGTGCACCGCGCCATGCGCGAGATCTCCGAGCTTATCTACGAAACATGCAAAACATACCTGATCACTCAGGGCAAGTTCATATTAATCCTCGAAATATTCATCGGCATCATCATGCTGATCTATTTCGGAGTGCTCCAGCACTTCGCTCCCATAAAGGTTGCTATCATTCTGATTTTCAGCCTCATAGGGATTGGCGGAAGCTACGGAGTGGCCTGGTTCGGCATCCGCATCAATACTCTGGCCAATTCGCGCACCGCTTTTGCGAGCCTCGCGGGCAAACCATTCCCCTGCTATTCCATTCCGCTGAAGTCCGGCATGAGCATCGGAATGGCTCTGATCAGCGTCGAATTGTTCATGATGCTCTGCATCCTGCTGTTTATCCCCGGTGATTATGCCGGCAATTGCTTCATAGGTTTTGCCATTGGCGAATCCCTGGGAGCCGCGGCTCTGCGTATTGCCGGCGGCATTTTTACCAAGATCGCGGATATCGGTTCCGATCTCATGAAGATTGTATTTAAGATCAAGGAGGACGATGCCCGCAATCCCGGAGTTATCGCGGACTGCACGGGAGATAACGCGGGAGATTCGGTTGGGCCAACGGCCGACGGCTTTGAGACTTACGGGGTCACCGGCGTGGCGCTGATTTCCTTCATCCTCCTTGCCGTTCCCCAGGAAGTGGTTCAGATCCAGCTGCTCGTATGGATCTTTGTCATGCGAATCATGATGATCGTGGCAAGCGGACTCAGCTATCTGATCAATGAAGCAGTCTCCAAGGCGCGGTACAAGGACGCTGCGAAGATGAATTTCGAAGCGCCGCTGACCTTCCTGGTCTGGCTGACATCTTTCATCTCTGTGGCCATTACCTACGTGGTTTCCTATTTCCTCATCGGAAGTCTGGGCGATGGTTCGCTCTGGTGGAAGCTTTCGACCGTAATTACCTGCGGTACGCTGGCAGGCGCCGTAATCCCGGAGCTTGTAAAGGTATTCACCTCCACAGAATCCCGCCATGTCCGAGAGGTGGTGACTTCCTGCCGCGAAGGCGGGGCATCTCTTGGAATACTGTCGGGCTTTATTGCCGGCAATTTCAGTGCGTACTGGCTGGGAATGGCCATTGTCGGCCTTATGTCAGTCGCTTATATCGTCAGCACCATGGGGCTGGGGGCGTTGATGCTGGCGCCGGCTGTTTTTGCTTTCGGTCTCGTCGCTTTCGGATTTTTGGGCATGGGGCCTGTTACCATCGCTGTCGATTCCTACGGGCCGGTGACCGATAACGCCCAATCGGTTTTTGAGCTTTCGCTGATTGAGCAGATACCCGATGTCAAAAAGGAGCTCAAGAAGGACCACGGATTCGACGTCAATTTCGAAAATGCCAAAGAGCTGCTGGAGGAAAATGACGGGGCCGGCAATACCTTCAAGGCGACCGCCAAACCCGTGCTGATCGGAACGGCTGTCGTAGGCGCCACGACGATGATCTTTTCCATTATTGTATTGTTGACGGAAGGTCTCCGGACAAATCTTGACAAACTGTCGCTGCTACATCCCCAGTTCCTGCTCGGCCTGATTACGGGCGGCGCCGTCATTTACTGGTTCACCGGCGCATCGACGCAGGCGGTAAGCACGGGAGCCTACCGGGCTGTTGAATTCATCAAGGCCAATATCCGGCTTGAAGGAGTGGAGAAGGCCTCGGTAAGCGACAGCAAAAAGGTCGTTGAGATCTGTACGCGCTATGCCCAAAAGGGAATGTTCAACATCTTTCTGACTGTCTTCTTTTCGACCCTTGCTTTTGCTTTCGTTGAGCCCTTCTTTTTCATCGGATACCTCATCTCGATCGCCCTCTTCGGGCTTTTCCAGGCCATTTTCATGGCCAATGCCGGAGCTGCCTGGGACAACGCCAAGAAAATCGTCGAGGTGGAGCTGAAGGAAAAAGGGACTGCGCTGCACGCCGCAACGGTCATCGGGGACACGGTGGGCGATCCTTTCAAGGATACTTCATCGGTCGCCATGAATCCCGTGATCAAGTTCACGACTCTGTTCGGGCTGCTAGCCGTGGAGCTGGCCGTGAGTATGTCAAAAACAGCTTCCGGCAGCACTCTCTTCATCGCAGGCGTGTTCCTGCTGGTTGCCATGGTTTTCGTTTACCGTTCCTTCTACGGGATGCGCATCCGTTCTGGAGGATCTCCGGTGCTAAAGAATTAAAATCCCCTTATTCCAGGTTCGCTATCCGGGATTCGAATTCAAATCCGAATCCCGGATTCCGAATCCCTGATCCCACATTTTGAATCCCGAACCCTAAATCCATAAGCCCTGAGCTTTCAGCGGGTCAAAGGCATTTTGTTTCTGGACGCCATGAATCCACGATGATAAAATGCTTGGCTTCGGATTTTTAATCTTTCGGGCAAACCCGTGCAGATCCTTAAGGAAGAGGATGGCGGAGGCAGAACTCCTCCAAAAATTTGTATCGTTGAACATCCGCCCAAATCAAATTTTGGTGATACCATTAATATTGGATCGCATCTAATATTTCGATGAAAGATCGGCATGGGTTTGTTTGTGGGTACTGCGATCAACCGGATAGAGGGCAAAAAGGAAGGGAATCCTTCCAACTGAATGGAAGATAATTCTGATGGCGGAAAGCAGCGGCAAAACCCGGTTGGTATTTAAACCCTTTTCGGGCAAACGCACACAGGCTTCTCTTTTTCACTACATCAAGGAAACTCCGGAAACCAGCGTATGGCAGGATATCGATTGGAGCTTCCTGCGGCATCCTGTCCGCGCTCTAATTCAGGAATGGAAATCGCCCCATACCCGGCCGTCGCTCTTTCATTATCTGGACACAAATCCCAAAACTCCTTTTAGCTGGAGGGAGTTTTTTGCCGATATATTTACTGGCTTCAGGAATCCGCTTTTCATCCCCTCGGTCTTTTCCGATCCTGAAGGGTTGCGCCTGGAGCGAGCCCAGGTGCGCACGCGAAAGATGGAAGCCGGGATGCTTTCTCTTTTCGTTCACATTGCTTTTTTGGGCCTGATTTTCGTGGCGATCCATGAAAAAGAAAGCCTTGTTCCCGAGAACGAGAATGTTGTGTTTGTGAATAATCCGATTTTTTCGCCCTATGAAGGAGACGGCAGGGATGGCGGAGGCGGAGGAGGCGGCGGAAAGAACCAGCCGGAACCTCCTGCGACCGGGCGGATGCCCGAAACTACGCGTGTGCAGATGATTCCGCCTGACCCGGAGAATCCCCAGCCCCTGATGCCTGCGGAGGATCTGCTGGCGCAGGTGCCAAGCGTGCAGATGCCGATCGACATTCCCCAGGACCAATCGCTGCCCATCGGCGACATTTCCGCTCCTCCCAATAACTCCATGTCTTCCGGTCCGGGCAGCGGCGGCGGAATAGGAACGGGGCGCGGCACGGGAGTCGGTCCCGGCACCGGCGCCGGCGTAGGTCCGGGCCGCGGAGGCGGCATGGGCGGAGGTTCGGGCGGAGGGATCGGAAGCGGCCATGGGCCTTACGTGGTCGGAGGCGGAGTGAAACCTCCCGTGGTTCTCCTCCAGCCGCTGCCTGCCTATACCGAGGAAGCCCGAAAAGCCAGAGCCGAGGGCATCGTTCTCATCCAGGCGATTATTCGAAAAGACGGTACCGTGGACAGCTTCAAGGTCCTGAGGGGATTAGGCTACGGGTTGGATGAATCGGCCATTAACACGATCGCGACAAAATGGCGTTTTAAGCCGGGCACATATAACGGAAATCCCGTGGACGTTCAGGCGAATATAGAAGTTTCTTTCCGGCTGTACTGAGCGGGATCCGGCGTGGATGGCCCGGATTCAGGAGCAAAAATCGCATGGGCATGACCGTTGGGAAAAAGGGTCTTCAGGCGGACATCAATATAACTCCGTATATCGATATCCTCCTGGTACTGCTGATCATCTTCATGGTGGCGGCCCCCCTTAAACAGCACGAGCATCCGGTTCGCGTGCCTCAGCCTGCGCCGAAAACGCAGCCGAAAGATGTAAAGCCCGACTCCATAATTGTGGATATGGATTTGGACCACACAGTCCGGCTTAATTCCCAGCCCATCACGCTCGAAAAGCTCGAGAGCACGCTTACTGAGGTTTTTCGCCGCCGGGCGGTTAAGAACATGTTCATCCGCGGAGACTCCTCTCTTGCCTACGGCGACGTATTTGTCCTTCTCGATATCGCCAAGCGCTCCGGGGTGGGAGACGTAGCCCTGCTCGAAAAAAAGGGAAATGGCTCCTCTTCGGACAGTTCCACCAGGGCATCCGCCAGCAAGCCCTGATCCCATGGCCCAAAGCAGAACACGCGCCGTCAACCGGCAGTGCATTGCCGGATCGTTGGTTTTCCGTTGTCCCAATTATCGCTGAAAGGGCTGGCGCACCCGGAGTCTGCGGAGAAAGCAATAAAAGCTACGCGGACTCTGCGTCTCCACGTGAGTTCATTCCCGCTTGCGGCAATAAACGCCCATGCAATTCCCGGCTGTGTCTTTCGCTCACTCAGAGTAGAATATCTGACGAATATGAGAGTGCCATTCCTTCACAACACGCTTGTTACCTTCATTGCGATCGGTTTGATTGTCGTCTCAACCGCGGCTTTGAGCTTTGTCAGCTATTATTATACTGTCGGACGGGCCAACGTGGCCGAGACATCTCTGGTACAGAGCAATATCAAGCTCGCGGCGCAGTATGTGGACCGGATTGAGCAGAGAATTGTCGACAACGACCGCATCCTTTCGGAGATGGTCGATGTCGACGAACCCTCCAAATGGCCGGCCATGGTGGAGGCCATCAAAAATGCCGATCTCAACGTCGACCAGGTTTATTTCCTCAGGCCCCCGAGCAACTATCCGCTGTATCCGCCCTATTCCTACGAAATCCGGAACCAGTGGGGGGCGTTCCTCTCCAGCTTCAAGGTGAAAGACCTTGACCTTGACGAGATCGCTCTCAATCAACCGCACCATCTGCACATGGAAAGGCCGAATAACTATTTTTTCGCCACCTATATCCTGAAAGAAACCCGCAACGGATCGCGCATCCTGGTTTGTTACCAGATGAATTTCGACAAGATTGCGGCATTGCTGGACCGGCATTTGAGGGATTTGCAGGACAAATTCTATGTGAGCGTCGTGGACTTTGAAAACAACGGGGTCTACGGCCAGCCCCTGTCCCGGTCCTCGAAGTACTTTTTTGAAACCAGGTTCCCGTCCACGCTTTACAAATGGATACTGCAGATAGTGCCGCGCAACTATACCGAGATCGAGCTGGGCATGGAGAACCAGAAGCGCACGAACCTGCTGCTCATCATCCTGAGCATGTCGCTGACCTTCATGAGCCTCGCCGTCATCTATGTCGCCTGGCGGCGCGACCGGCAGCTCCGCCGGCTGAAGGAAGATTTTATCAGCAACGTCAGCCACGAATTGAAAACCCCGCTTTCCCTGATACGAATGTTCAGCGAAATTCTGGTCATGGGGAGAGTGAAAAACGAAGGGAAAAGGGCCGAGTACTACCGGATTATCCATAACGAAAGCGACCGCATGTCCCGGCTCATAAACAACCTGCTCGATTTTGCCAACCTCGTACGGGGAGTGAAGCCCGGCTATTTCGAGAAAACCAACATCGGGCAGCTGGCGGTCAAGGCCCTGGAAGCCTACCGCCATGAGGCTCAAAAGGACGGTTTCCAGGTGACGCTCGACGTGGACCCGGACATACCCGATTCTTATGCCGATCCCAATTCGATTACCATGGCGTTTCTCAACCTGCTGGACAACTCCATCAAGTATTCGGGAGACCAGAAACAGATTGACGTGAGCGTCAGGAAGACCGACGGATGTGTGGATCTTCAGGTCCGGGATAAAGGGATCGGCATCCCTTTGCCGGAGCAGTCGAGAATCTTCGACAAGTTTTATCGCGGCAGTGAACCGTCCATCCGGCGCATACGGGGCAGCGGCATTGGCCTGGCTATCACCAAAAATGTGGCGGAAATGCACGGCGGGGGCGTCCAGGTGGATAGCGAACCCGGTAAAGGCAGCACCTTCACCTTGAGAATCCCTCTTCGGCAGGCCCCTGAGGATTCGAAATTCGAAATTGTAAAGGGTTTTGTTTTATAATCTTAGTTTCGAATCAAGAATCAAAAGGCATGCAAAAGATATTTGTGATTGAGGATGAAAAGGAGATGGCCCGCGGGCTCAAGGATATCCTGGAGTTCGAGGGGTATGAAGTAATGACCGCCGAGACAGGGAGGGCAGGCCTCCAGGCGCTGAGCCGGGAAGCGCCGGATTGCATTATTCTGGATCTGATGCTGCCGGACATGAACGGATACGAAGTGTGTGAGCAGATCCGGAAAAAGCTCAATACCCCGATCCTCATGCTGACTGCCAAGGCCCAGGATCACGACAAGATTCTGGGATTCAAGGTGGGCGCCGATGATTATCTCACAAAGCCTTTCAGCGTCGGTGAATTGCTGGCCCGCGTTATGGCTCTCCTCCGGCGGCGCGGCCAGTATGCCCAGGACGTCGACTGGATAAGGATCGGATCCAGTCAGGTGGATGTCAAACACTTTATCGTGAGGCGTGGAAAGGAGGAGTATTCCATGTCTCATTACGAAGTGGAGCTGTTCAAACTGCTTTACGCCCATGCCGGCGAACCCGTAGATCGCGATGAGATACTGGACAGGGTCTGGGGAACAGAAAAATACCCAACCAACCGGACGGTAGACAACTTCATTGTAAAGCTTCGAAAGAAAATTGAGGAAGACTACCGGAATCCGCGGCACATCCTTACGATTTATGGCGTCGGGTACAAGCTCAGCCCATGATCTTCCTAGCCAATCTGCCGGGCATGCTGGCATTCCGTACCGGCGCCCTCCGGGCGCAGGCCGGGCGGCAGGCGCTCGCGTGGGGCGCTGTCTGTTTTGCGCTGGGCTTCCTTGCGTTCATCGCGGTTCGAAATTCCGTCTATGCGGATTTGCAGGAGCTGTCATCGGGGCCATCGGAGCCCGTCTATGCATTCCTGCGTCTCAACCTGATCCAGGCTGTTGTCTTCGTCCTCCTGGTTTATATCCCGTCGCTCCTCCTATTGAGTAACGCAATTTCGAGCGATAGCCCCGGCCTTGCGGTTTCCAGACCGGAATACCAATCGCACGGATCGGCCCTCCTTCATCTTTGGGGATTGATTTTTCTGATCGCAGCGCCTTTGCAGTATTTTGCGCCCCAGTTTCTGGTTATCGGGATTGTCGGGATTTCCATCGGCATGTGTGCGTTGCTGACCCTGCTGGGGGTATATACTGTGTGGGCGATCCGGCAACTCAACTGCCTGTCCATGGCGCAGGCTTTGGGCGTTTTTGCCGTCTCCTGGTTCACCCTGCCTGTTTTTTTCATCCTTACATCATTTCCGTCTGCGCTGCTGTCTGCTATTGTAATCCCGCTGTTTTATAGGCTCTATTTATGGATTCGGACATACCGGGAATCCCGGTCGAGCGAGCAGGCTTTTCAGCAGCATCTGCGCTCGCTTATTTCGAATCCAACGGATGCGGGTGCACACTGTCAGATGGGACTGCTGCATCGGAGCCGAAAGAATGTCAGCGCTGCCCGGCGGCATTTTGAAAACGCTCTCAGGATCGATCCGGGCAATCCGGATTACCACTATCATCTTGGGCGCTGCCACGAATGCGACGAGCAATGGATCCGGGCCCTGGAGCAGTATGAAGAGACCTACCGGCTGGACCCTGAATACGGATTGGGCGATGTTTTGCGCGAGGCCGGCAAGGGGTACCTTCGGACGGGCAATGTCGAGAAGGCCGTCGAATTTTTAAGCCGCTTTCTGGCAAAACGCAGCGCGGATCCTGAAGGACGATACTGGCTGGCGCTGGCTCTTGAAAAAAAAGGGGAAAAGGACGAGATGCGGGTGCAGTTGGAACTGGTAATGGAGCAGGCCCGTTCCAGCCCGAGGGCCTCCCGAAAAGAGAACCGGGAGTGGATCTACCGGGCGCGCAATAAGATTCGGGAATCCAGGTCCGCGATATGAAGCTGATCTCAGTCTCGAATCCCGGTTCGTAATATGTTAGGTTGAGGCTATGCGAGACTATACGGAAGGACATGCCAAATCCGGCGTCGATACGCCGCTGCCGTCCATAGAATGCTGGGAGAACCAGTTTCCCGGCTATGAAATAGAGATCGTCATCCCGGAATATACGGCGATTTGCCCCAAAACCGGCCTGCCGGATTTCGGGACCATTTGCGTCAACTATGCCCCGGATCAATGGTGCCTGGAGCTGAAGTCTTTGAAGGAGTACATGAACAGCTACAGGAATCTGGGCATTTTCTATGAAAACGCCGTCAACCGTATCCTGCGGGACCTTGTGGCGGCCTGCAAACCGGTCTCGATGAGAGTCCGCGGTGAGTTCACTCCCCGCGGCGGAATCCAGAGCCGGGTCGAAGCCCGCTATACCCGTTCATGAGCCGATGAAATCAATTGAACTCAAAAGAAAAGTGCGGTGGTGCGACGCGGATGCGTCAGGCAGGATCTATTACACGCGGATCTTCGATTATGCCGGGGAAGGGGAGTGGGAGCTTCTGCACAGCCTCGGCGTATCGCGAAAAGAGCTGGGCAAAGCTTACGACTTCCCGCGAGTGCATGCCGAATGCCACTTCAGAAAGATGCTTGAACTTGGGAATCACTTCACACTCCGCTTTTGGCCCGGCAGGCTGGGCCGCACATCCATTCGCTATAACTTCGAAGTTTTTATCGATGAATCACCGCAGGAAAAGGCGGCCGAGGGGAGTGTGACCGTTGTGGTCCTGCACGCCGGCAAGCCCGCTCCCATCCCCCCCGAAATCCGCACCGCCTTTGCCGATTAAAATTCGAGATTTTCAATTGGGGGCCAGGGATTTTGCTGCTTCAGGATCAGGCAACGCCGATATACGCTGATGAAGGCTGAGCATGAAAGTGTAGGTCAGCGTGCAGGAGCCGATAAGGAGCTTCCAATGTTTCAAGCGGAAGCGCCGTATCGGTTTTTCCAGCGTGTGTCAGCGGTTAAAGCTGGAGGAACCCATCCAACCGCTTTGGGCGGTACAGAATCAAGCGCCCTGCTTCGCCGGATGTAGGTGCTGGCGCTCGAATTTCGAATCCCGGATCTCGAATCGAAGTTGACCTGCAATGGGACAGGGGCTTAAAGTGGTGCCATGACCGAGTATAAGTTCACCAATGCACTCGTTAACGAAACGAGCCCGTATCTATTGCAGCATGCGCATAATCCTGTCCAGTGGCACCCCTGGGGGGAAGAAGCCCTGGCCAGAGCGAAAAAGGAAGATAAGCCGATTCTGCTCAGCATCGGGTACTCGGCCTGCCACTGGTGCCACGTTATGGAGAAGGAATCGTTCGAGGACGCGGAGATTGCGAAGTTGATGAACGAGTCCTTCGTCAACATCAAAGTCGACCGGGAAGAGCGCCCGGATCTGGACGCCGTCTATATGACGGCCGTTCAACTCACGACAGGCAGCGGCGGCTGGCCCATGACGGTATTTCTAACTCCCGACCGTATTCCTTTTTACTGCGGGACCTATTTCCCGCGTGAGGACCGCTATGGGATGCCCGGCTTCCGCCGGATCCTGCTGAATGTGTCTCAGGCCTATCGCGAGAGAAAATCGTCTGTTGTGGGCGACGCCGCAGGCATCGTCGCCGAACTGCGGAAATCCAATCGTCTGGAGGGCGCCCATGGCGAACTGAATGCCGGCATCCTGGATGCGGCGGCATCCTCGCTCGCGGCCAACTACGATAGCGTAAACGGAGGATTCGGAAGGGCGCCCAAATTCCCTCCATCCATGGCGCTGAGCTTCCTGATGCGATCCTATAAGCGGACCGGCAGGCAGGAGTATCTGGATATTGTGAATCACACTCTCGAGAGGATGGCTTACGGCGGCATCTACGACCAGCTGGGAGGCGGATTCCACCGCTATTCGGTCGATGCACAGTGGCTCGTGCCCCATTTCGAGAAAATGCTTTACGACAATGCGTTGCTTTCGCGGGTTTACCTTGACGCTTATCTTCTCACAAGGAACGAGCTCTACCGGAGAATCAGCCAGGAAACCCTGGATTACGTGTTGCGCGAAATGACATCGGAGGACGGGGGATTCTATTCGTCGCAGGATGCCGACAGCGAAGGGAAGGAAGGGGCGTTCTTTCTCTGGCAGGCCGGAGAGCTGGAGTCCATCCTGGGTGAAGGGGACGCAGGCCTTTTCAGCCGTTACTACGGAATAACGCGGGAAGGCAATTTCGAAGGGAAAAATATCCTCAATGTTCCGGTGCCGGCAGACAAATTCTCCCGGTTGAATAATGTGGACGAAAGACAGTTGTCGGACATTATCCGGCGTAAAAGAAAACTGCTGTTCGATGCCAGGGAATCGCGGGTGAAACCTGCCCGCGACGAGAAAGTGCTGACCTCCTGGAACGCTCTCATGCTGCGCAGCTTTTCCGAGGCCGCCAATGTCCTGGACCGTGAGGATTACCGGTTGACTGCAATCCGGAATGCAACATTTCTGCTCTCCAACCTTCGCCGGGACGGGAAGCTTCTCCGCAGCTGTAAGGACGGACGAGCCAGGTTCAACGCCTATCTGGAGGATTACGCCTTTCTGATCGACGGTCTGGTCTCGCTCTATGAAGCGACGTTTGATCTGCTCTGGATACGGGAAGCCGAAAGCCTGGCCGAAATGATGATTTCGGGATTCTGGGATTCCCAGGGCAAAGGGTTCTATTTTACCTCCGAGGATCACGAATCCCTGATTCACCGACCCAAGGAATTTTATGACAGCGCCGCACCTTCCGGGAATTCGGCCGCGGCCGGCGCGCTGCTGCATCTATGGAAGCTCACGGGCGATGATCGCTGGCCGCGGCATGCCGTGCCGACCCTCGAGAGCGTGGCGGGCCTGATGCCCAGGCACCCCTCCACTTTCCCTCATATGCTGTGCGCGCTCGATTTTTATCTCGGACAGCCCAAGGAGATCGCCATCATCGGGGATCCCCGGGATGCCAAAACCCGGGAATTGCTGGAGGAAATCTTTCATATTTACCTCCCCAACAAGGTGGTCGCCTGCGGAATCGACAGCGATCTGTTTTTGCTCAAAGACAGGCCGCAAATCAGCGGGCTCGCGACGGCATATGTTTGCCAGAACTTCACCTGCTCTTTTCCGGCGACAACACCCAGGCATCTCGCGGAAAGGCTGCGCGGCACTGAAAGTGACTAGAGGCACTGGGGCTGCAAACTCCTTGGCCTGAATTGCTGATAATGCACGGCTGTTGCGTGTCCCGAATAATTACATTTGTAAACCCTCGGCTCTGCCGGGGGACTCCAAGAGTTTGACAGCTCCGTATTTTGAAACGCTGAGAAACGCTGATAAAAGCGCTGACATACGCACATTTGTTCGGCGAGGGTCGGCTTTTGCCCGCGTAAGTCAGCATTCAAGACCGGCGTAACTCCTCCAACCGCTTTGAGCGGTTCAAATCTTTCAAGCCTCTGGCTTTGCCGGAGGTACCTGACTCGGGAAGCGGCTGCCTGCCGATTGCCTATTCCAGGATTTTGCGATGCGGTATAATGCGCTCCATTCTCAGGTGCATTTCGGCGCAGTTAATAACCATTGCAGATGGATTGAGGCGCGTTTCCTGCGGCCTTTGGGATCCTTACGGCCTTGGAACGATTGAGCCCGTCTCCGGATGTATGAGCTGCGGGATTTGAGGATACCCTGAATCCCGTCGGGAAACAGACTTCCATATTTGCCAAAAACAGGAAATCCCCTGCTTGATCGGGAGGCATGCCCTCGTCTGGGCACACTATGCCATTTGGGAGAAATGCTATTGATACTTTTGTCTGGATGAAACATCTTTATTATAGACAAATAGGAAGTCTCAACTATTATGAGACCCAGTCAATTTGGCGCACACTGTATTGTGGCTGCGCTGCTGCTGGCGGCTATTCCTGCATACCTCACGGCCCCGCTGGCCGCTGGAGAAAGCGAGCCTGAATCTGCGGATCCTGCTCCGATCCCACCGCAGGAAAGCCCTTCGGGCTTTCGCCTCGGGGAGCCGCGGATGTTTATAGGAGGACATGCCGGCATCAATTTCCCGCGGGCCGGGAGCGACCTTTTCGACATGATCGCCCGGGAGCTGACTCTGGGAAAAAGTGATTTTCGGTCTTCCGTTGTGGGCTTCGATTTCGGGCCAATATTCCGGTCCCGCTACGCGGCGGTTTTTTCAATGGAATATTCCAGGGCGACCGCGGCATCCGAATCCCGCGATTTTGTTGAAGAGGACGGGTCTGCCATCACCCAGACGACACGATTCACGCAGGTTCCCGTAACTGCAACCTTTTGGTTTTATCCTGCAAAAATGGGGGAAAAAGTCGGAAGCTATGCGTGGGTGCCTGCGCGTTTCCTCCCGTATCTTGGCGGCGGTGGCGGACGCCTTACGGTAGATCAGGGATATGTTCAGATAGAACCTAGAGATACCGGACGTCACGCCAGGCCCCGAGAGGGATTTATCCCTTCATCCGGAACATACCGTAGCGGAGCATCATCGCAGGCCGGTTATGGTTCTGGGACCACCGGCTCATCGAGCGGTTCGTCTGCTGGAGGGGGGGCTGCAGCAGCGCCGAGCGCATCTCCCGGGGGATACAGTTCAGGGAGCAGCGGCGGTGGAACAGCCGCCCCCCGCTAGCCAAACATGATTCAGGATAGGTAATTCCCGAATCAGATGGTCTTTAACAAAATCAACTTCATCTGCAATTGGGTGATTGCGTGGCCCGTCCTCCCATTGAATCACAGATTGCTTCCTTCCCGCTCGGGCTTGGGCGCCATAAAGAGTACGTAAGCAACCAGCGCGGCTCCGACAAGAATGGGAATCGATCCCACAACCCATACGGGCTCATCCCTCTCGATCATATATAGGAACATCATCAGTCCAATTCCTGCCGCAAATGTGATCAATCCGCCCAGTTTTATGCCTTCGCGTCTGCGGATCTGGGCGTCATAGTCCTGCTCACGGATTACAGCCAGAACTCTCTGAGCAGCATCGCCCGGGCTGTCCGCGATTTTTCTCAGAAGCTCGCAGCGTTGGAACGATTCCTTCTCCTTGCGGCGATCCCCAAGCCAAACGGCTATGGTGACGAAAGCAATGCCCGCGATTGGAACCAGTGTGGCGATGACGGCCGGCGCATTATCCATTTCTCTTCCTCCTGTTTTCGTTTCTGTTCGGTGTGACGCATCAATCCGATTGCCGGTTGCGTTTTTTTGAGCAAATATTGCAACCGGATATTCCGGGATGTCGTCCTACCTCACAGGGAGATCTTGTGGACAGGGACCAGGATTCGGCGGACGTGCGGCGCGTTCTTGAAGGCGAACTCAAAGCTTTCGACAACATTGTGCGCCGCTGGCAGAGCCCATTGATTAACCTGGCCTATCGTTATTGCCGGGATCGCCAGAGGGCTGAGGAAATGGCTCAGGATGCTTTCATTCAAATATATCGGAACCTGCGCAAATACCGGGGCGACGCCGCATTTTCAACCTGGCTTTTTGCCGTCAGCCTGAATCTCTATCGCTCCTTTATGCGGCGCAAATCGATTCCGGTCGAATCCATCGACGCTCTCACCGAAATTGCCGGAGGGCAATTTCCCCAACTGCAAATCGAGCAGGAAGAGCGCGACGACCTCGTGCGCCGGGCGGTTGCGGCTTTGCCTTCGCGGTACAGGGACGCCGTGATCGTGTTTTATTTCAGGGAAATGGATTTGGCGGAAACCGCGGCGATTCTCGGCGTTTCCGAGGGAACCGCTAAAGCCCGGCTGCACCGGGGCCGGGAACTGCTCCGCAGGAAGCTTGCCGGAGCCTCCCCCGCTTCCGCTTCTGTCAAGGAGGTACGCATATGAATCGGGATGATTTCGACAGAATTCTCCTTTCCGACAAGCAGATTGAACCCTCAGAGTCATTTGCCAGGGAAGTCCTGCTGCGGGTCGAAACCGACGCCTCCTTGCGCCGCCCGTTCCCGTTTCCATGGCTGCGCTTTGCAGCCATCTTGCTGGCCGGATCGATCCTGGCAGCCTGGCTTTTCCCCGCTGACGCGGTGCTGCACGCCTGCCGGTCGATGACGGGCGCAATTGCCCGTTGGATGGTTGCTCCCCCGGATGTTGCCTTGCGGAACGCACTCCTGTCATTGTTGGCATCCGTTGCAGCCACCGTCATGCTGGTCTGGCTTTCCCTCAGGCTGACCGGCGCCGCCCGGTAAATATCTCGGCAATCCGCCAGCCCGGCTGGGGGGCGAAAAAAAGTCTGACCGTTCCAGAATCAGTTAACGCTGATGGACGCTGAAAAACGCTGAGGAACACTGATGTTTGGGGCAAAGGTCAGTGGTTACCGCAGGCATATGCCGGCGGCTAAAGTGAGAAAGTTTATCGATGGAACAGAGCGTTGGAAAGCTCAGCGAAGGATCTCACGATGACGTGAGAGTGCACCTGCGAGTCCTGGGTAGAAGGATTGAATAGAATTCCCGCGATTCCAAGTGCATAGGCTGCATCGATATTTCTCAGCCGGTCGTCTACAAATACGGTGTCCGAGGCTTCGTATCCGGCCTTGTCGAGAAGGTAGCGGTAAATTGCGGGGTCCGGTTTGCGTGTGCCGGTATCGCCGCTTATAATGAAGCCGCGGAAGTACCGGTCCAGTCTGAACCTCTCGCGCAGCTTCCGGGACCATTCCGAAACATCGTTGGACAGGCACCATAGCTCGATCCCGTGGGAACGGGACTCATCAAGGAATTCTTCCAGGCCTTCTGAAAGCCTGTGCTTCAAAAGGTATTCGTCCTCCAGCGCCGGGTCGACGCCGGCGAATTGCCAGAATTCGGAAGCCGATATCCACCCTATGCTGGCCGCGTGATACAGCCTGATAATCTCCTGAACGTCGCTGCACCCGCCTTTTTCGACGATGAACGGATAG
Source organism: uncultured Acidobacteriota bacterium (assembly GCA_964474425.1). Lineage (GTDB taxonomy): Bacteria > Acidobacteriota > UBA6911 > UBA6911 > UBA6911 > UBA6911. The sequence continues at coordinate 19,894 of CAYYTC010000007.1, read as the reverse complement.
AGCAGATTCTGTCCGTCATCCGCCTCGGCAAAAATTACGCCCATGGCGTCCAGCGCAAGCAATCTCATTTTGAATGGATTTGGATTCGGCTTTCTTATAGGTATCTGCAAAATTCGGATCTCAGCCGGAGCTCATTCCCGGGCTTAACGGGCCATCGTTTTTCAGTATGCGCTTCTCCGCATTTGCCCCTATGGATTCCTTTTGCGCCGGCGGATCCCCTTGCGTTTCAAAGGGCGGCGCTGCACCGGCTTCGAAGAAACAACGGCTTCATCGTCGACAAACGCCCGGACCGGGCAGAAAAATTGCTGGTTTAAATAGCAGGTGCCGCAGTCCGAGCATTTTTCATCGTCGATAACGTAAATGGATTCCCTTTCGAGGATCGCCTGTTCCGGGCATACCCTGTTCCTGATGCAGGCAAAACACTGGATGCATTTTTCGCTGATCCGGTATCTCAAAACTGCTTTCCGGGCGGACCCAGATCGGGTTTTGCAGCGCCCTTTCCCTGCCTTTTCAGAGAGGAAATTTTGACGGCAGATATCCGGCAGTTTTTATCGTCTGCCTTCTCTTGCGGTAGCTTCCCCTCCGGAGTAAATGTCCCCGCCCATGCCCCATGGCCGGAGCACCATGAAGATCCAGGGCTTGTTCTGCTTCAACACTCTGACCGGGCAGTGCGGATGCCCTTTGGGCTGTATGGCCACTGTGGGCTTGGTAATCACATGGGTTTCCATCTGCTCGCCCATGCAAATTTCAACCTCGGCCGGGAATGCATTCAGGTCGTTGCAGTCGCATCCCAGGAATACCAGGAATTCCGTATAGGGATGCACATGCGGCTTGTCGGGCTCGGGGGTGAAGCGGTACGGCGCTTTTTTCATGCTTTCATAGGACATGTTGTATTCAAAACCTGCAGCGTCGATGTCGGTGATGCACCCGCCGTTTGTATCAGGATTTTTAGGTCCGTAATGCCAGGGACCGTTGCGTTTGAACCCGAGTTCCGCGACATTTTTGCTGTATTTGGAAAACCTCCATGCGGCCAACGGACCGATCGGCTTGTCTTCAAGAGCTGGTTTGGCCTTTACCTTGGATGTCCTCGAGACTGTCATCTGGATGAACCGGCGGTCCATGGGGCCGACCGTAAGCGGCATGTGCGGCAATCCCTTCGGAATGGAAACCGATGTCGCGGTCGTAATGACAAACCTCTCCTTATCTTCGCCAAGACATAATTCGACTTGACCGCCCAATAAACCAAGATCATCCGTGTCTGTGCCCATAAATATCATCATTTGATCGTAATCGCATACCTGGGTCTGAGACGGCTGGAGAATTCCGGAGTTATAGTAAGTCCCCAGCCTTACGTTGAGGTCGTATTCGAGAAACTTGCTGTCCATCTCCGTTCCCTGCCTGTAATTACCTTGTCCGTAATCCTTGAAGGGAGGGATGGTTTTTATCCAGTGCCCGAATTTTGTCTTTGCCATCTTTGCCCATCCTTTTGTGTTTTGTTGAACCAAAACCCCGCTTTGGCCGGGGGACTATATAGTTTTAAATTCCGGAACAGAAAATCCAGCTTCCCGGATGCAGGCTGTTCAATGCTGCACGGCCGGGCGATTGCGCTGATTGATGCCGCAAGCCTAAAACACACACAATAGCAAAGTAAACATCATATTGCATCCGCCGGCAGGCGGCGAAAAGGACGGGTTGGCCCCATTCTAACCTGTAAACCGGGCGGGATTTCCGCGCATGTCTTGTTCGCGGGAAAGCATGGCGGAAAAATTTGATGAAGTCGGCCCATGCGGTGATAAACTGCGCACAACCAGCAACGAGGTAAACACAATGACTCAACAGATCGGAGACTTAGATACCAGGCTGTTCCAGGATGATCCTTGCCGCTTTATTGAAAGTGCCGTCAAGGAATATGTTCGCACCAGCCCTCTCAACCACCTTACGGCTTTCGATAACCTGCCCATAATCGATGAGCCGATCGTGGCTTTTGCCGACGGGGATGACAAGATATTCCAGGACTTGAAGACAGTCATCGGCGAATTTCACCTGACACCCCGCGAGATCATGGAAAAGTATGTTGCGAGCAAGAGATGGCGTTTCAATCCCACGCGCAGCATCGACAAGATCGGCGTCATTTCCTGGGCCCTGCCGCTTAGCCAGGAGGTCCGTCTCCATGAGCGTTCCTCTCCCTATGGCGGCTCTCCGCGCTACAATCACTCCCGGTGGATAGGCGTCAGGCTCTATGAGTGCCTGGAACAGTATGTTGCTTCGCTGCTGGAGGTTTTGAGGTGCAATGCCGTAGCCCCGACGCGGTCGAGGTTTTTCGAGATCAAGGAAATGTCCGAAGGCTGGATGGCTGCAAACTGGTCAGAGAGGCACATCGCCTATGCCTGCGGTCTGGGGACCTTCGGCCTCAATGGGCTCATGATTACGTCCCGCGGCTGTGCGGTTTACCTGAGCAGCGTGGTATGCGACAGGGAATTGACTCCGACCCCGCGCTATGCTGGTCCTTTCGCCAACTGCCCGTTCTTTCATGATGCATCCTGCGGCGCCTGCATCGAGCACTGCACCGGTTCGGCAATAAGCAAAGACGGCCGGAGCAATATCGCATGCCTGAAGAATTTGCGCGATGAACAGGGAAACAAAGTGGAAAGCCTGGGATTGGCCAGGGAATTGGTCGGTCCTGCGCCGGCCTGCGGGCGCTGCTCCACCGGTTTGCCTTGTGAAGACAGGATACCGCCGCCGGCCTCCGGGGCGAATGCCTGATCGGGCAGTTCCCGGAGCAGAGATTGAAGCACGAAGCTGGTCTCAGAAGCAGAAGACCGGCTGCGGAATACAAACGGGGCCGCTACATTGCGTTATTTTCAGCCTTTCTGAAATAAACGTTGTGCCGCCCGATCCGTAAACTCATAATTCCCGGCAAGCCAGTTATCGACGGAGGGTGCAACTGTGAAGATATCGGATCTTTTTAATGTGGAAGGATATGGAGTGATCGTTACCGGCGGGGCGAGCGGGATCGGCCTGGGCTACGCCGAGGCTTTGGCCTCGAATAGAGCAAGGGTGACAATCCTGGATATTGACGGTCGGCGGGTCGAGAATGAAACCGGCCGGCTGCGTGACACCGGACTTGATGTCCGCGGGAGAGTCGTCGATGTCACCGATCACAAGGAACTGGACGCCGCCGTAGACGAAGCAGCCGGCCTTTATGGACGGCTCGATGTCATGTTCGCGAATGCCGGCATCGATCCCGGGGCCGGATTTATTGGCGGCTGGGCAGGAACGGAAAGGCCCCGCGTCCCGCAAGGCGCTCTCGAGAATTACACGGACGAACGCTGGAACCGGGTGATCGATGTGAACATGAACGGAATTTTTGCGACGGTTCGGGCGGCCGTGCGCCACATGAAGCCCCGGGAATCGGGACGGATTATCATTACAACCTCGCTGGCCGCGACGCGCGTCGAGCCTGCAATTGGTGCGGCTTACATGGCGGCCAAGGCGGGTATAGCAAATTTGATGCGATGCGCGGCGCTGGAGCTTGCCGCTTACAACATCACGGTCAATGCGATCGCCCCCGGCTATATCATTACAAATATCGGCGACGGCCACGCCCTCAACCCGGTCGAACAGAAGGCCGTCGCCAGGACCATCCCCATGCACCGTGTCGGTTGGCCGTCAGACATGCACGGCCTGGCGCTCTTCCTTGCTTCCCCCTGTTCCGCTTATATAACAGGACAACAGATTATTGTGGATGGGGGGCAGGGCCTGGGTGAGGTGGATTAGGGCAAGCGTGGCGGCTCCATGAACATGCCGCTTCCTAAAACACAATACAATCTGGGATGCGTGCGGCCCGGATGGCTGTTGCCTGCGGGTCAGGCTGTCACGGAAGGACGCGGCCTGTTTCGATGGGACGGCGAGGCTTATGGCGGAAGCGAATAAGTCGGAACATCAGAACAATCCTCTTCGGGAAATCGTTCAGCCCTTCATCGACGTGGTGCACGCGCCCCGCGCTCTGTGGGGAGTGAACGTCTCCTACCTGCTCGAGGGATTCTGCTATTTCGGTGTGCTCGGCTACCTGGCGATGTACTTTAACGAATACGTCGGGCTGTCGGACACTCAGGCCGGGCCGATGGTCGGCGTGCTGACTTGGGGTATCACCCTCGCAATGTTTTTCTTCGGCGGACGCGCCGACAAATGGGGAGTGCGCAAGGCTCTCATCGTGTCCATGATTCTGATGGTCGCAGGACGCATAGTGCTGGCGGCTGGCCCGTCCCTCGGGCTGGCCGGCGGCCTGTGGTCGCCGCTCTTCTACTTCTCGCTCATGGCGCTGCTGTTGGTCATTCTCGGTTACGGCGTGTATCAGCCCGCCGCTTATGCGGCGGTCCGGCAGTTCACCATGCCCGAGACGGCGGGCATGGGATATGCCATGCTGTATGCCCTCATGAACCTCGGCGGCTGGCTGCCGACATTCTTTACGCCAATCAGAAAGACGATCGGGATCTCAGGCGCCTACTGGGTGTATTCAGGCTTCACAGTCCTCGGTGTTCTCCTGCTTTTCGCAATCCTTTCCAGGAGCACCGTGGAGAAGGCGATTACCGGCGCGCGCGCCGAGGCCGGCGGGTCTGTTGAGGGGACGGATGAGGAAGCGAAGTCCGGGGAGCCGTTCTCAATCATGGAGTGGGTTAAAAATCACCCTCTGGCCGATCCGAAGTTTGCCTTCTTCATTTTTGCCCTGATTCCGGTGCAGACGCTGTTTGCGCACAACTGGCTGACGATCCCGATGTACGTCGAGAGGGCCTACCGGGGCACATGGATCGGCGACCACTTCGAGGCGGCGACCAATTTCAACCCGATCCTGATATTCGTTCTTGTGCCTGTTGTCGCGGCGATCACACAGAAGCGGAAGGTGTACAACATGATGATGGCCGGGACAGCGGTCATGGCCGCGCCGACTTTTCTTCTGGCCATCGGCCCGAGTTTCTGGACCTTGCTGGGCTTCCTGGCCCTGTCGACCCTGGGCGAAGCGATGTGGCAACCGCGCTTCCTGCAGTATGCCGCCGAGATCGCCCCCGAAGGACGGACGGGCGCATATATGGGAGTGGCCCAGTTCCCCTGGTTCCTGACCAAGGTGATCACGAGCCTTTATTCCGGCTGGTTCCTTGCCCGCTTTTGCCCCAGGGAGGGGCCGATCAACACCGAGCCGATGTGGTTCATTTACGGCTGTATCGCCATCCTCTCGACAATTCTACTGGTTCTTGCCAAAGACTGGCTGGGCAAAGATTTCAAAACCGCTTACGGCAAGCCTTAATGCGCCGGCATCCTATTCAGCCGAGCGGGAAGGCTGAACGGCTACCGGAGGATGAATGCAATGCGGTTCCGGTTGGCGATCACGTAAGGCAGGTTTTTGAAAATGGCATATTCGTGAGATGCATTGGCCGTGAATCCCCGGAGCACAGGATCTACTACTACGAAAAAATCATGGTTTCGCACCGTATCCGAATCGATGGAGCGCCCGCGCACCTTGCCCGAAAGCTGGAGCGGGAGGCGCCCGTTGAAATGGGCGGTGATGGCGATTTCGTTGCCCGCGTTTTTCCCGAGAAGTCTCAATCCCTCGTCGCCCGTTACCTCCATTTCGTGAGCCAGAAGGATGTCGTCCAATCGCACCAGCATCCACCCGGCTTGGAGGGCGCCGCCTCCGTCATGCCGGATGAGGGTCGCTTCCTCCATTTCCAGGAAATATTTGCGAGTCATGTTCAGAAAGGTCGAAAGCCTGCGGTCGCCCGTGTTTGCATGCCCACGGATCATGTGCGTTTCCGTAAAAAGCAGATCCTTCAGATATCGCATGGAATCAATCTCGAGGGACATGGTCCGGCCCGGCCACTGCCCGTCATCCCGCTGTCCGGCATCCCGCGGATGCTATTCCTGTGACTTTCGGATGCGGCAAGCGGCAATGCTCCATAGGCAAAGCCGGCGCGGACTCAGCGGCCTCCAGGTTTTTCATTGCTCCATTTCGTGCGGTCCCCGGTAATTCTTGTCGGTAGCCGTGGCGAAATGGAAAATCGGCCGGTTGACCTTCTTTAAAACAAGAGGACAGTGCCTGATGCCCTTGGGAACGAAGATGACGCAGCTTTTGGTTATTGTGTGCGGCTCGTCCTCCAGCCAGAACTCGATCTCACCGCCAAGGTCTGTGGGATCCTCAGGGTTGGAACCGAAAAAGGTCACCACTTCCCCGAAATCATGGGCATGCCCCTTGTCCACCACCACCACTTCGTGGGATTGCGGCCAGAACCAGGCGCAGTCCACATAGGGAGCGCCCTCAAATACGCCGCCGTGGAGGCAGCACACGCGGGTACCCAGCGCATCCGGCACCTTGTTTAAATCCGTGACGATATATTTCCCGTATTTCGTTTCAGCCATTTCGCGAACCCCCGCCTATCATTCGCTATGTGTGTCTGGTGCACCTGCCAAAGCCAGAGTCACGAACTGCATGCAATGCTATTAAACAATAACACAGCCATAAATGCCAGACGCTGGTCTGCTCATGTTGGGGGATTCCTGCTGCCGTGCCGAAATATGCCATGTCCGTTCAAGTCGGAGGTCCCAGACGTCCGGCGCAGCCTGTGATCCGCAATCCCTGACCGATAATTACATTGGTAAATCCCCGGCTCTGCCGGGAGACTCAAAGAGTTTGACAGCTCCGTATTTTGAAACGCTGAGAAACGCTGATAAAAGCGCTGACAAACGTCGATTTGTTCGGCGGGGATCGGCCCCGGCCTCTACGATTTTTCCTTTCCTGCTGCCGCTCCCCACGCCCAATCCGCCGTGTCATAGAAGTATTCTTCCGGGAAGTATAGTTTGCGCTCGGCGCGCTCAATGGAATCGGGCATATATTTGACCCATAGTTTGACCGGTACCTCCTCCAGGTCCGTGCGCCAGGGGGAGCGGCACAGAGACAGCATAAATTCCATCAAAAACCGGATATTGGTCGCGAGGTGGCCGTTGTAGTTCCGGTGGGATCTTTGCGCCTGGATCCGCTCCTCATGCATGCTTCTCCCGATTTCGGACTCGAGGAACTCCTGGAAGCTTGCGACAATCATCTCGAAGCCCACTTCGTTCTCCCCGTTTTCGATAAACTCCCGGTATTGGCGGCTCATCTCGGCTTTGTCGAAACCGCGGTATTCCAGGACGCGCAAAAACGCGTCACTCAACGGTTCGGCGAGCAGCCGCTCCTTTGGCAAGGAATAGATGAGCCTGAAATTGGTGGCGTTGTAGTCGCCGACATGGCGCTCTTCTTCCGTGATAGCAACGCCCGGCATCCGGGTGACAAGCTCGCGGAAGTGGTCGTGCTCCTGGGGCTCGACGATTATCTTTACGCCTGCCACATCCGGTATCGACAGCCTCAGCGGATCGGCCCGGAATGTCCCATTCTTGATGCTCTTCAGAATTCGCCTCTCGGCGTGGCTGAATTCCTCGACCATCTTCTCGGGCGATGTGATCAATTGGTCCTTGGGAATGCCGAGACTGTGCGCGCGCTCATCGGCCAGGAGATCGGCGTTGGCGCGGATGCGGTCCAGCATGAAGTCGACGATCCTGCGCGATCCCTTCTCTGCGATCCTGCGGAACCGCTTTATGCGGGAAGAGCCGACGAACTCCTGCCTGTCCCCAAATGCCGCGGCATAGATCGCGCCGTCGATCGGGGTGTCCCGATAGTAATCCTCCGGGAACCGGCCGTACGCGAGCCTCATCTCCTCGATTCGCGCCGTTGTGTATCGGGGATGCGAAATTGCAAAATCCTTGAGCTGCCCCTTGGTGCTTGCCGGAAGGCGCGTGGGAGCAACCCCGTGGAATTTCTCCAGCAGGTCGCGGGCAAACCAGTCGATCCAAAGCCTTGCGATATACCCGTTAAAATTGATGATGCTTTTCAGCCGCATTACGTCGCCCGGCGCAATCTTTCCGACCATCCAGCGGGCAATCAATTCAGACAGCGAAGTTCGATGGATGAAACTATCGATGCGTAACATTTTAACTCCCGAGCGCTATGGCAAAGGCGGTTCACAGCCTGCACAATCAACAATCCTTTTCTATCACCCGCCGAAGCCGAAACTCAGTGAAAACCGGACGGGATCCATTCTTTCCCGATTACTCTTCGGGCAAACGCGGCGGCCAGAAGATAAGAAGCAAAACTGCCGCGATTGCCATCCCCGAACCGAAAAAGAAAGGAGCCCGCGCACCCCATCCCGGCCAGCCGAAAGCTCCCTGCCACAATATGCCGCCGATGAGGGAAGCCGGAAACGCCATGATTCCGACTGAAGTATTGTAGATTCCATAGGCCGTGCCGCGGCTTTCCGCCGGAGAAAGATCGGCCACATAGGCACGGGCGGTCCCCTCAACCATGGCGTAGTGCAGCCCGTAAAGCGCATAAAGGGCCCATATGTGCCAGGAGGCAAAAGCTATGGCGAATCCGAGATACACCAGACCGTAAGTCAGCCAACCGTAAACCAGCACTTTGCTGCGCCCGACTCTGTCCGAATGCAGTCCTGCCGGCGTGGAAGCAATAGCATAGACCAAATTGAAAACAAAAATGGCGAGCATCACATGGAATACGCTCAGCCCGCGGTCCTGTGCACGGAGGACCATGAAGGAATCGGATGAGTTGCCGAGAGTGAAAAGAGCCGCTACCACGAAAAATCCCCTGATCCGCGGACTGAGCCGCTTTCCGGGAGCCATTCGCCCCGGAGAGACCGGTTGCGCGACAGACTTTGCTTTGGGCGCGGCCGGAACGTCGTGCGCGAGAAGGACTCTGTTGCGGCATCGACGGCCGGATTCCTGGGCGCCGGTTCGCCGAAACCCGGGCGACCCGGATCATTTGTCTTTTTTTGCGAAATAGCCTTTCTTGGTCCGCGCCCTGAGATCCGGTTTATTCATTTTTATCTCCACCTTGCGAAACTTCCCGTCGTGCTTGTTGTTGGTGGAGTAGTATCCGATGCTGTACTGGCTCGCCAGCTCTTTCGCAACCTGGGCGAACGCGTAACTCAAATCTTCCATGCCGTCGAAAACCAGACCGCCGCTGTATTCCGCCAGTTTGGAAAGGTACTGCCGCCCCGCCTCGTACTCCGGGGTAGCGGAGCCCGGCCCTCCCGCTATGGGAGGCAGGGGATTGACAATCACGGGAGGGAATTGCCCGGGATAACCCCCGGTGGTTCGGGTCCTTGTGCGGTACTGGTCGTACTCCGTGTTGTAGTAGACGCAATAGATGGTTGCCTGAGTCTCCTTTGCCAGCTCGAGGGTCTCCCGCTCATTTGCCTTGCGGCTGCAGGTATCCACCCCGTCGGTGAAAAGCACCAGGGCTTTTCTTTCCCTGACAGGCTTGAGGACTTCTTCCAGGGCCAGCCAGACGGCTTCATACTCAACCGTGCAGCCGCCCGGCCTGGTCTTTTTGATGCCATACTCGTTTCTGTTCCGGTCGATTGTGAAGTCCTGCTGGAGTTTGACATCCTCGGCAAACGAAATCACCGCGACTTCATCGTCGGGATGCAGCTGGTTCACAAAATCTATGGCGGCGTTCTGTATTCTGGCCAACTGCAGTTCGGTGCTTCCGCTGGTATCCAGCAGGAGAGCGATTTCCAGAGGCTCATCCGTTGCGGCAAATCCCGCAATCTCCTGCCGTATGCCGTCCTCAAAGACCTGGAAATCCTGCTGCTGGAGATCAGTGATGCGCTTCCCGTCCCGGCTGGTCACCACGACCGGGAGCGAGACCATCTCAACATTCACGCGTATTGTCTGGTCGTCTTCGGGCTTTTTCCCGGATTTCTTTTCTGCCGGGAATCCCCATAGAAGGGAAAGGCCGAGGAAGAGCGCAACGGGAGTCCTGATATTCATGGAGATTCATCTGCTCCGTTTCCTATACATAGCATAAGATGCAGCCGCACCTCGAGGGGATCATCCTGTTCGAGATTCTGCCTTTAATGATAAACTGTTTTATAGGCAGCTAGAAGCTTTGAACCTCGAAATCTTGGTGTTAAGATAGGCTTAATCCGAAATAAATCAAGGGAGGGTTATCCATGAGAAAATCGAGTCGACTTTTTGTTGGTTGCGGCCTGCTGGTCCTGCTTGTCTGCTACGGCTGCGGCTATCAAAATCCTGAAGCGGAAATCAAGGCAGCCCAGACGGCAATGGATCAGGCCAAAAGTGTTTATGCAGAAGACCTCGCGCCCTCAAATTATAAGGAAGCGATGCTAACCTGGGAGCAGGCACAGTCGGCGGTTGCGGAAAAAAAGCCTGCAAAAACCCTCTATCTCAGGGCCAAATCCAGGTTTGAGAAGGCAGCCACCATTGCCAAGGCAAATGGTGAGGGTATTGCCAAGGAAATCGCCGAAATGCAGTTAACGATCGGCGAGCGGTTCGCCAAAGTCAAGACTGCCATGGATAGCGGCAGGGTGATTCCCAGGGTGGTAAAGCAAATAGCTCCTATTGCGGCTGAAGTTGTTGATGGAACCAGTTCCATTGATAGGCTGCTGAGCGAGGGGGATCTGCTAAAAGCCAGGGCTCTGGCGAAGGAAGTTCAGAAAAAAGTTTACAACGCCGAACTGATCCTGGCCGGGAAAAAGCCGGTCTCCTAAGCTGCATTTCCCGCAGGGTTTCTCCGAAACGCAGCGCAGGCTGGCTTGATAAAGGTTGCACGTCGGGCGGAACAGGTCTCAGGATTCGGCTGATGAGAACGTGTGGCATTAGCCGGACGAGGAGATCTGTGCACCCCGGCATCCCGCTCGGATCCGCATTTTCAAGCGAAAATAACTTGCGCCCGATAGGGTCAAGAGGAACCGGGGCCGACCTGCCGGTCGGGCAAGCTGCAACACAAACGCATTTCCAGCTGGACGAACCTGGAGTTGCGCCTGCAACGCATGTTGCCTGCTGAGGCGGCAGCCGAAGAGCAGCTGCCGATGCCGCTGCAACGTATTCGCGGGGCGTGACATCGGCAATTTCCCTTGAGCCGCAATAAAGCCGATGATAGCATTTTAAATTCTATTCCCATCCAACCTTCGGATAGGTGCCGTTATGACCAAAGAACAGGAAGAACAGGGTTTCACGATTACCGACAAACGGGCGTTCCGCGAAGATGGCGATGCGCGGGCCCCGGAAAACACCGAAAAACCGCAAGAAGGGCCAACGGTAGAGCAGGCTTCCAAAGAAGAAGCAACATCCGCGGAGAAGGATATCCCTCCCAGGCCTGCCATAGACTTCCCTTCCTATCTGCTTTCTTATTATACTCAAGGGCTTGTCCTGATGGGGGAAATACCAAATCCCTATACCAATAAGAAGGAAGAGGATATCGAGGCAGCCCGGCATACGATCGATATCCTGAACATGCTCGAGGAGAAGACCAAAGGCAACCTGAGCACCGACGAGCGCCAGTTGCTTGAGAATGTTCTCTACGAGCTCCGGATGAAGTACATGGCCAAGACCAACCGGATCAAGATTTAGCAGGAAATATGACAGTTATTTATCGCCTGGAGGAGCTGAATCCGGAATATCCGGCGCCTGTTGTCACAATAGGGAATTTTGACGGAGTTCACCTTGGCCATCAGAGCCTGATGCGGGACCTGATCACCCGTGCGGCCAGAATAGACGGCACTCCGGCTGTGATGACTTTTCACCCCCATCCGCTCCAGGTTCTGGCGCCAAACAATGCACCGCTGCAGATCCAGACGCTCAAACAGAAAATTGCAACCATTGAAACCCTGGGAATCCCGCTGGTTGTCATCATTCCCTTTAACCTGACGCTTGCGCAGATGAGTGCGCGCGGTTTTGCCCTTCAGATAATATGGGAAAGGCTTCGCCCGAAAGAGATTTATGTCGGACCAAATTTCGCATTCGGGAACCGCAGGCAGGGAAGTTTCAATCTGCTCAAGGAAATCGGCGAGGATAAGGGCTTTTTGGCCGCCAAAATTCACCAGGTGCAATTCCGGGACAGCCGCGTCTCGAGTACCGGGATACGCCAGGCTCTGGTTTCCGGACAGGTCGGACTGGCGCGCCGCCTGCTGGGACGTCCCTTTGCGCTTGAGGGTGAAATCATTCATGGGACAGGTCTTGGCTCCCGGTTCCAGGTCCCGACGGCAAACCTCCGGTCGCCCAATGAGCTGATTCCGCGCCGGGGTGTTTATGTCACGATGCTCAATCTGGAAGGGCGCCGATACAAGGGCGTTACAAATATCGGATTTCGTCCTACGGTCAATTCGGACGAAGGAGCGGCTCTCAGCATCGAGACGCACGTCCTTGATTTCGGGCGGGATATTTACGGGAAACAGGTTACGCTGGATTTTCTTGTGCGTTTACGCGATGAGAAGCGCTTTTCCGGGAGGCAGGCACTGGTCGATCAGATTGCGAGGGACATCGCTAATGCCCGGCGCTATTTTGTCTGGCTGAGGAAAACAGTTCCGAACCGGTCCTGGGATTGATTGGAAGGCGAACCTGGATACCTCGATACAATCAGAGCTTCGTTGGAGAACCTGCAAAGCTCAACGGCTCCAGGAGTGATGAGCCTCGACAGACGCTGAAATTACGCTGATGAAAGCTGACCCTCGAGGTGAAAGCCAGCGACGTTTGTCGGCGCGTATGTCCGGCGGAGCCGGTCCGGGGGCTTTGAGGGGTATGCAATCAATACTCCGGTTTTAATGGGGTTGTTGATTAACCGTGCTTGTCGGAGGCCCAATCGTGTCCATAACGCGAGCCGAAGTGTTGAAAATTGCCGATCTGGCAAAGCTTGACTTCAGTGAAGAGGAGCTTGGTGCCTTCACCGTCCAGTTTCAGCGCATCCTTGATTATATTGAGCAGCTCAAAGAAGTGGACGTCGGAGAAGTGGAGCCCACAAGCCATGTTTCCCTGACAGCGGATTTCGAAAAACATATCTTCAGGGAAGATGAGGTCCAGCCGTCTCTGCCCGTTGAGAAGAGCCTGGCGAACGCGCCGGATGCCGGTTCCGGTCATTTCAGGGTTCCCAAGGTAATCTGATGGGGAATCAGGAAGATGCGGGGATTATTTTGTCGAAAGTGGGAAGCCGGGGGGGGCCGGAAGCCTGCATTCTGATGTTGCACTTTTTGTCGGAAATGGAAGATGGATATAAGAGATGCCTCGGTTATCAGCGGCGCGGTCCGGTCGGGCGAGGTTACGGCAAAGGAAGTGGCTGCCGCCGCCTTGCAGCGCATTCAAGCGCTCGATGCAGGACTGGGCGCTTTCCTGACCGTCGAGCCTGAAAGAGTTCTGGCGCGCGCCGATGAAATCGACCGGACGGTGAGGGTGCATGACTATCCGTTGGCCGGCGTGCCCGTTGCCGTCAAGGACAATATCTGTACGCGGAACCTTCGGACTACCTGCGGCTCGCGGATCCTGCGGAATTTCCATCCGCCTTACAGCGCTACCGCTGTCGAGCGCCTGGAGCTTGCCGGCGCCGTCATAATCGGCAAGACCAACTGCGACGAGTTCGCCATGGGGTCTTCGACCGAAAACTCCGCCTTTCACGTAACGCGAAATCCCTATGATCCGGGGCGCGTTTCCGGAGGCAGCAGCGGGGGTAGTGCAGTAGCCGTGGCCGCCGGGATGGCGACCCTGGCGCTGGGATCGGAGACCGGCGGATCCGTCCGGCAGCCCGCTTCCTTCTGCAATGTTTTGGGGCTGAAGCCTACCTACGGCCGCATATCCCGCTATGGCCTGGTTGCGTTTGCTTCGTCCCTCGACTGCATCGCGCCCCTCGCGAATAATCCAAGGGATATTGCCCTGCTGTTGGGTGTCCTCGCGGGACAGGATGCGCACGACTCAACTTCATCACCCGTGACCGCGCCGGACTATGCCGCGGAGCTTAACAAGCCGGTGCGAGGTTTGAAGCTGGGGATTCCGCGCGAGTTTTTCGAGGAGGGCCTGGATCCCGAAGTCAAATTGGCTATCGAGGCAGGTATCCGCAATGCGCATTCGCTCGGCTGCGAGCTGATAGACGTTTCTCTCCCCCATACCCGTTATGCCATCGCGGACTACTACATAATCGCTCCCGCGGAGGCCAGCTCCAACCTTGCCCGCTACGACGGCGTTAGATACGGGGAACGCGTTTCTGCTCCGAAGGATCTGTCGGACATGTACAAGCGTACCCGAAGCGACGGATTCGGCGCGGAGGTAAAGCGGCGGATAATGATCGGGACCTATGCGCTTTCGTCGGGCTATTATGAAGCCTATTATGGCCGGGCCATGAAGGTGCGGACCCTGATCAAGCGCGATTACGACCGGGCCTTCGAGAAAGTCGACGCATTGGTCAGCCCGGTCAGCCCTACAGCTGCCTTCAAGATTGGTGAAAAGATTTCGGATCCGTTGTCCATGTACCTTTCGGATATATATACCGTCACGGCAAACCTCGCCGGAATCCCCGCGCTTTCGCTTCCCTGCGGATTCACAAGTGCCGGCCTGCCTGTCGGTCTTCAGGTCCTCGCGAACCAATTCCAGGAAGCGGTGCTGATTCGGTTTGCCGGAGCATATGCTCAATCCTTCCCTTTGACTGCTCCGCCGCTTCGAGTTTAGGCCAGTTCCTCCCGATTTTTTATTGCTCAAAACGGCATCCGGCCATTAGAAGGACATGGTGGCTGCAAGCTTCAAAAACTCCAGCCTGGCAGTACTCCTCCTTCTGGCGTTTCAGTCTCTGGCTGATGTCGCCCGCCAGGAATCTGAGCGGAGAAGGCGGATGGATGAACAGGGAGTCGAGGCAAAGATCATCGAGGGAGAGCCGGAGCTTCTGGCCCCAAACGGAAACCTGACTGTTTTTGCGCCCGATCGCTCGATGCCCAAAAAATCGACCCAAGAAACGGCTCCCGGCAAGGGTCAACCATCGGTTCGCAGTTACCGGACCGCACTTCAGAAACTGGACCGGGCAATACAGAGGGACGAAGAGCGCCTTAATGCGCGGCGGGCACGGCTGCAGGCAGAAAAATGGGCCCCTCCGAAAGCCGGACCGATTTCAAAAAGCGCAGGGAGCGCGGACTCGCTCCGTCGGTTGCAGGAAGAAATCGAGGACCTGGAGTCCAGGCTGAAACAGCAGCGGAAGGAAAGATTAGAAGTCTATGACGAAGGCCGCAAAGCCGGATTTCTTCCGGGTGAACTGGACGGGAAAGGCCTCATCCCGTAATTACGATTGACGATTTTCGATTGACGATTGGAAACAAACCATCCGGTTTTGGCTTTTTAAAGGAGCATTCTTTTCATTTGCATGTCGGAATTATCGAGGATGTGCAACAGGTACGGATGCGGTTTTTATTCGTCAATCGTCAATCGTCATTCGTCAATCAGCAATTTATAGGCTTCTTTTCGGGAGATGCCTCTCTGCCTGGCTACGGATTTGAGGGCTTCATTTCTCGGGAGCCCGGTCCTTTTCATTTCCTCATCCAGATGCTGTTTGATGGAGTCCGGCCGGACGGTGGGGACTTGAACTGTTTCTCCTTCCTCGATGACAATCGTGATTTCCCCCTGGATTCTGGGGCGCGCCTGAAGGATTTGGAGAAGCTCCGGCAGGGTGCCGTGGAGAAGCTCTTCGTGTATCTTGGTCAGTTCGCGGGCAATGCATGCCCGGCGGGCGCCCAGGATGTCTGCCATGTCTTCGAGGGATGATAGCAGACGGTGCGGGGCTTCGTAAAATATCAGAGTTGCCGCGATCCCGGAAAGCTCCTGGAGCCTGCGTTTTCGCTGCGAGCCCCGCGCAGGAAGAAAGCCGGCGAAGAAGAATGCGTCGGTGGGAAGGCCCGAGCCTGTGAGGGCAGCAATAGCGGCGGATGGTCCGGGAACCGGCACCACCGGAATGCCTTCTCTGTGGCAGGAAGCTACCAGCTCGTATCCCGGATCGGAAATCAACGGGGTGCCGGAATCGCTTACCAGGGCGATGTTTTTGCCGGCGCGGAGCATCTGTATCAGCTGCGGTGCGCGGCTGGCTTCATTGAACTGGTGATAGCTCTCCCTTGGGGTATCAATGGCGTATCGGTTCAGAAGCCTGGCGGTGTACCGCGTGTCTTCGCAAGCAATTAGATCCACTTCTTTCAACATGCGGAGCGCTCGCAAGGTGATGTCTTCGAGGTTTCCGAGCGGTGTTGCTACAAGATAAAGTGTCCCCATATCGATTTACGATTGACGATTTACGATTGACGATTGGAAAGTCACAGCGAAGCCGGTTTTTCCTCCGGGAGGCTTCCGGAACCGTTTTATACTGAGCGTCAGAAATGAATGCTCATCCGTGGATTTACATCAGGCGCCAAGCGCCGGCAGGGAATAGCTCCGAGCGTCAGCTCGGGGCAGGAATTGCGAACAGAAGAGGCCCAAAGGGCCGGCACAGCAGTGGAGTGCCGCGCCTTTGGCGCTCCTTTCAAATGCAATCCCATCCCGGCTTCACGGCCAAGCCTATTGCCTACCGGCCCTTTGGGCTTCACTTGGGATACGCAATTATTTATGTCGTTCCGCATAAAAAGCATGTCCTTGACAGAATAAATAACCGAACTCTGAATCGCCTGTTTCCCATCGTCAATCGAAAATCGTCAATCGTCAATCCTTTCTCCCATGGCTTGCCGCATTTCACGGACGGCGCGGTCCAGGCCTACCAGGGCAGCGCGCGCGATGATGTTGTGCCCGATATTGAGTTCCTCGACCTCCGGGATGCTCGAGATAAATCCCACATTGCGGTAAGTCAGACCATGACCTGCAAGGACCTTGAGCCCCTTTTTGTGGGCTCGCCCGGCCGCCTGAACTATCTTTGTCAGCTCTCTCTTGAATTCAGCCCCGGCGAGATCGGTGCTCTTGGGAGAGGCTTCCGAATATGCGCGCGTGTTCAGCTCGATCATTGAAACCCCGGTATCCGTAGAGGCGTCAATTTGCTCCGGATCCGGATCGATGAACAGGCTGACCTGTATTCCGCCCTCTGCAAGATTTCGGACGGCGGCAGCGACAGGCTTGACCGAACCGGCGATGCTCAATCCGCCTTGAGTGGTGACCTCGCTCTCTTTTTCCGGGACCAATGTCACCTGGTCCGGGCGAAGCTGAAGGGCAATCTGGAGCATTTCGGGAGTTGCCGTCATTTCAAGATTCAAACGGGTTGTCACCGTCTCGCGCAACCGGCGCACATCGCTGTCGTGAATATGCCGGCGGTCTTTACGCAGGTGGACCGTGATGCCGTCGGCTCCTGCCAGTTCGGCCACAATGGCCGCGGCCACGGGATCCGGTTCCAGAGCCTGCCGGGCCTGTCGGATGGTAGCGATGTGATCGATGTTGACTCCCAGCTTAGTCATGTCACCCCCCTCTCGAATTACGAATGACCAATTTAGTCAAGGGCAGCGGAAGCGGCCTCTGCATCATGGATAATCATCAGATGGATAATGCCCGACATATACTTGTCTGATCATACCCGATAATGTTTGTTTAAATTCGTCATTCGCAATTCGTCATTCGTAAATAAGCAATCAGGCGCTCCATGCGTTCCAGGGTGCGTCTGCGGCCCAGCGCCTGCACGATTTCGAACAGGCCAGGCGCAACTCCCTGGCCGGTCAGGCCTACGCGCAGCGCGTTGATGAGAAGCCCCGCCTTTACGCCTTCTTTTTGCGCCAGGCTGCGCAGGATTTCTTCCGTGGACTGGAGTGTGAAAGCGTCGTCCATGCGATATCGAGCGAGCAGGGCCGGCACCAGGTCGCTGAGTTTGGGATCCGCCAGAAATTTATCGGCGGCAGCCTGATCATACTCGAAATCATCCATAAAAAAGTACCTGAAGACGCCGCTGAAATCGCTCAGCTTGCGCGCCCGGTTCCTCAGCAGTTCCAGCGCGGCATCCATCGATGTCGCGGGAGCGGTTGCGGAAGCCGTGTCGTCCGGGATCCGGGCGGTTTTCAGCTCATTGCAGACCATTTCACGGAGTCTCTCGACGGATGCATTGCGCAGGTATTGGCTGTTGAACCAATCCAGTTTCTCCAGCCCGAAAACCGCGTTTGCTTTGCCCACGCCTTCCAGAGTGAACAGTTCCGCCAGTTCCCGGCGCGAAAGCAATTCGCGGTCGTCTCCGGGCGACCATCCCAGCAGTGCCAGGAAATTAAAAAAGGCGTCGGAGATATAGCCCATTTCCGCATAGGACATTACGGATGTTGCTCCGTGGCGCTTGGAAAGCCGCTGTTTATCCGGGCCGAGAATCAGCGGAAGATGGGCAAACTCGGGCAGCGGCTCACCGCATGCGCGATAGATCAGAACCTGCTTGGGTGTATTCGAGATGTGGTCTGCTCCGCGGATGACGTGGGTGATTCCCATGTCCAGATCATCCACGACCACTCCCAGGTGATAGGTGGGGATGCCGTCGGACCGCAGCAGGACGAAGTCTTCCAGAATTTTATGGTCGACTTCTATATCGCCGAAAACCTGATCATGGAAGGAAGTCTTGCCCGGCGGGATCCTGAAGCGAAGGGCGTACGGTTCGCCGGAAGCGGCGCGCCGCTCCGACTCTTCGCGGATCAATCCGGCGCAATCGTGACGCGGCGATTGGGTCCGCTTGTCCTCCTGGCTTTCAGTGTTGCCGGCGGTGTTTGCCTCCGCAGGACAAAAGCAGCGATAGGCGCTTCCGGCCTCCAACAGCCGGGACGCGAAATCGCGGTAGCAGTCCAGCCTTTGGGATTGGAAGTAGGGGCCCTCGTCCCAGTTCAGGCCGAGCCATCGCATGCCTTTCAGGATGCCCTCGACCATTTCTTCCGAAGATCGGGTGAAATCGGTATCCTCGATGCGCAATATGAACTTGCCGCCGTGATGGCGCGCAAAAAGCCAGTTGAACAGGGCGGTGCGTGCGCCACCCACGTGGAGGTAGCCTGTTGGGCTTGGGGCAAAGCGAACTCGAACCTGCGGATCCATGATTGTCAAAATTCCTCGTCTCTATATTCCTCGCCAAAAAACCAAGCTTATCATTAAGCTGCAAAGCGACCAAGCTGCTATCGGAAGATCCCTGGCGTCCGGCTCCTGAGTTCCGGATTCTTGATTGCCGAGCGAGTTGCTGGTGGATTTTGAGGTGTAAATTAGTTACTATGGGCTCTCATTTTTGCGGCCTGCCGTCCCAATACCCACGGAGAGGTGCTGGAGTGGCCGAACAGGGCTGCCTGCTAAGCAGTTACACTGGCAAAACCGGTGTCGGGGGTTCGAATCCCCCCCTCTCCGCTCATAACTTATGTAAATACCTAATAAATAATCACTTAGCTTATCGCGCTTTAAGTGAGCCCTCACTTTACCCCACATAATTCATTGGATAATAGATGAACGCTCAGATACTTCTATGGTTGCTCCGGGCGATGCATCTGGATCATAAAGCGACGCTATTCCGTAGGGTAAAAAAATTCAGCCGGGCTACAAATGAGTAAATTCATTGAGCTTGTGCCTAACCACGAAACTTAATTGCCGGCTGCAATTGACAACCTGTTGATGATTTCCTTGCTCATTATCACCAAGAGAGAAACTATCAAGGACTCAACAACCAGCTGATACAGCCGGGCAACGAAGTGGTCTGTATCACCGGTGACGTGGCATGCCGGGAACGACTGAGTGGGATGCTACGCTATTACTACAGAAAACAAGCTGCCTGACCTACCTATTCAGATGGCGCAGGCAACCCATCGCGGCATAAGGCCAGTACAGGAAATGGGAGCATTGTACTTGGCCGCCGGAAAGCGAAGCCCTACGCTATCGCTGCCGACCGAAATAGCGCCTCTTTGCCAGCTCCAATCCTCGTAGAGATACGCATTTGCTGGACGTCCAATTATCTTGACCTAATGGGGAAGAATCCTAAACAAAATGGCAGCTTATTCCGACTTCCGTTGAGAACGTATTCCCGTACTGGACACGATTTTTATACCAGAGATTCCATCTC
>CAYYTC010000006.1:0-106128 GCA_964474425.1 uncultured Acidobacteriota bacterium | reverse complement strand
AAACTTTCCTAAGGAATCCGTCCCCCTGTATTCCGGCGATAACACGGCCTTATTTCTATCAGGGCTGAACTTCTTGAGCGATCACGCTCGATTCTTAAAAACTGGCCTCCACTTGTCAAGCTTTTTCAGGTATTTATTGATTCCGCGGGGACATTTTTCAGGGCCGAAAACCCGGACACTTCCGGGGCATAGAAGCCTGCCCGAAAAATTGGGCGGCACCGATGCCCAACGGATTTTGAGTGCTTCGGCGGCGTGGGATGATTTTAAAATATTTTTGGCAGCTGGAGAATTGCCTGAAGGGATGGTTATCGCGGTTTCTAGATAAACATCCCTTCGTCATGAGTTGCCCTGGAGAGCTTCCGGCGCGCGCGGAAAAGTATATCGATCCCTACGCGGAGCGCCCTCGCTATGGCATTTATTTCGCGGACAGGCGCGAGAATGGTGTCCTGGACCAGGTCCATTGTCTCCTCCGCCCGTCGGGTCGCCGACTGAATGGTGTCCTGCACCCGGAAGACTTCCAGGCGCGCCGCTTTGGTGGTTTCGGCCAGGAAGTCGTCCAGATCCACAACCCTCTTGTGCACAATGTCGGCTGTATCGGCCAGCTTCTCTTTGACGCTCTTCAGGCCGTCCCCCATGTCCTTGATGGCCGTCAGGCTTGCTTCAAGTTTTGAGGAAATCGCCGAGACGCTGCTCTGGAGATCCTTGCCCAAGCTATCCGTCCGTTCCGTCAACTGGCGGATGGATTTGTAGATCCCGAAGAACAGCAGGCTCTGGATGAGCACCGCGAACGTCAGAATCCCAATGAAGATCATTAAAAGGGTGTCTTGCATCTGGAATTATGCCCTGTTTTTTTCTTCCCGATAGGCCTGCTTGCCGGCATCCACGGCCGCTGATACGGAGTTGCGCTGCTGCTGGAAAATATCCTTGCCCCGGTCTACGATTTCGGAAGTTTTTTCCGCGACAGCTTTGGTGCGGTTGGCAACATAATCGGCGCCCTCACGGGCTTTGGAAGCGATCAGCTTGCGGGTTTCCACAC
This sequence comes from uncultured Acidobacteriota bacterium, assembly GCA_964474425.1. GTDB lineage: Bacteria > Acidobacteriota > UBA6911 > UBA6911 > UBA6911 > UBA6911. The sequence continues at coordinate 105,092 of CAYYTC010000006.1, read as the reverse complement.
CGCTTCGGGGTGCGAGCAAAAGAGCCGCTACCGCTCCGATAGCCGCACCAAGCATTAAATACAAAGCCTTTTCGCCTGCGCTGGATTCATGATTCATTCCATTCTCCTTCTGTTTGTAAACTATTGATAACATGTCCGATATCAAATGTCAAATTCCAAATCCGGCGTTCAGGGGATGCCGGCCGGGTTGATATTTGGAGTATAATGTGCGGCCATCATGGTCAAGAAAAAAAGGCTTGCGACAGACGAAAAACAGGACAGAATCCGCCGGATTCTATCCGGCCTGGATTCAGCATACCCGGAGGCTCAATGCGCCCTCCGGCACAGCAATCCCCTGGAACTCCTCATCGCCACAATTCTATCGGCCCAATGCACCGATGAAAGAGTGAATGTGGTGACGCGGGACCTTTTCCGGAAATATCGAACTGCCGGCGACTATGCCGACGCCCCGCGCGAGAAGCTGGAAGCCGATATACGTTCGACGGGCTTTTACCGCAACAAAGCCAAAAGCATTCAGGGTGCCGGCGGGCTGATCAGGGAAAAATTCGGCGGTTTGGTCCCATCCTCAATGGAGGAGCTTTTGGAGCTTCCCGGCGTCGCCCGGAAAACCGCGAACGTTGTTCTGGGCGTCGCGTTCGGCAAAGCGGAAGGCATCGTCGTGGATACCCATGTTTTCCGCGTATCAAGGCGGCTGGACCTCGCGCACTCGAATATCCCCGAGAAAGTCGAGGGCGACCTCATGGGCATCATTCCCAGAGACCGATGGATCTCATTTTCCCACAAGATGATCCTTCATGGGCGTTCGACCTGCAAAGCTCGAAAACCGCTCTGCGTTGAATGCCCATTGCAGCGGGACTGCTATTCCAGGGATAAAATTTCATTGCCCCTGAGGTGAGCTGCCCCCGCATATTCGCAGTCTCGATTACGGCCCCCTCCAGGTGTCGCGATCGGCTTCCCCGGTTCTATGGGTCGATACATGCCCGCTGTAACCTCAAGCGTCAGGTGTTTCAGCGTATTTCGGCGGTTGTTGGTCCCGTAACAGTGATGCTCCGGATGTCTCCCGAAAAGATTGGCATTACCTGCGCTTGCTTCAGCGGAGAGGAGGAAGCACTCGGGGGTCCTGTTGCTGCCTGTCTATGCCCTTCCGCCGCTTTTCACCCAACCAGAAGAATATGCAGATCCATGACATTGGTGCGCGTGGGGCCGGTGATTATCAGATCCCCGAGGCGCCTGAAAAACCGGTAGGAATCGTTGTTGTCCAGGGAGTCTTCGAGGAAACTCGCACCGTACTTCATCGAACGTACCAGCGTCGTGCTGTCCGCTATAGCGCCCGCGGCGTCTGTCGGCCCATCCGTGCCATCCGTTCCGATGCTGGCAACCAGGCAGGGCGCGGGCAGCTGAGCGAGATGCCGGGCGCAATGCAGGGCAAATTCCTGGTTGCGTCCGCCTTTGCCTTTCCCTGTAATTCGGACCGTGGTTTCGCCTCCGCTGATGACACAGGCAGGGGGGCGCAGCGGACGCCGGTGATGGACTATTTCACCTGCAATGCTCATGTGCAATCGGGCAGCCTCTCTGTTGTCCCCCTCGAGCCGGCTGGTCAGGACCAGCACTTTGTAGTCCAGCTTCCTGGCCGCCAATGAGGCGGCGGCGCATGCCCTGGCGCTGCTTCCGACAATAATTACTTCCCCCTTCTCAAAAACGGGATCGCCCGGTTTTGGAGTTTCCGGAATTTTACCCGCAGCGCCGGACTCCAGCCGCTGCTTCACGGCCGGGGGAACCCGGTCCGAGAGACCGAGCCTGTCCAATACCTCCAGGCAGTCCGCAAAAGTTGTCGGGTCGGGCGCCATGGGACCCGAGGCGATCGTCCCCACGTCATCGCCGACCACATCGGAAAGAATCAGGGAGACTGCGTGGACAGGAGGCAACATTCTCGCCAGTCCGCCCCCTTTGATGGCAGACAGGTGTTTGCGAACGGCGTTCATCTCATGGATATCCGCTCCGGCATCGAGCAGCATGCGGGTGCATGCGAGCTTGTCTGCCAGTGTTATGCCGGGAGCCGGGCAGGCCAGAAGCGAGGAAGCGCCTCCCGAGAACAGGCATAGGACGAGGTCCTGCGGGTCGATTTGATCTTTTGCAAGAGCGGCAACCCGCGCCGCAGACGCAATGCTGTTCGAGTCCGGCAGCGGGTGGCCGGCTTCCATGATCTCAATCCGCCCGAGGTCCAGTCTGTGGCCGTATTTGGTCACGAGAAATCCGCCGGCCAGATATCTGCCCAGTATCCTCTCAATCGCCCTGCCCATCGGCGCAGCTGCCTTTCCCGCGCCGAGGACCCACACCTTCCGGATTTTTTCCAGATCGAGCCGGCGGCCGCCGAATTGCAGAACATGCCCGTCCCGTCTGACCATTTTGCGCACAGCGGCTTCCGGCTCCACAGCTTGAAGGGCGGCGGTCCAGATCCGGGCTGCATCGGCGCGCAAAAGGCGCAGGGACTTCAGAGACGGATTGCGAGACACGGCCCGGGGTTTCATGCGCCGCCTCTGCAAAAATCGGCAAAGCACCAGAAATGAGAGCGGGCTGTATCTGGGGTTGACAGCACCGGGCCTCCATTGCAAGATGTTTTATAAGCTATTGAGGTGATGCCATGCATCAGCAGTTCGCAGATTTCAGGGAAGCATGCAGCTACAAGGTCGACAACAAACAGTTCGAATGTGGTGATTGCAGGTTTTTCATCTCCGAAGAGCAGTTTACCAACTCCCCAAGCAACTGGGGAACATGCCTTCACCACTCCCATGCATTCATCAAGTTCCGCCGCGCGTGTTTCTCCTTCGAAAAAAAGTAGTCATTTTTATATCACGAATGCCTGGCGAACACACCCTCTGTGTTCAGCGGGTGCATTTCCTTGAAAAAATCCTTGAGCTGTGCTTATAGCATCGTTTGAACGTTTGAACGTTTGAACGTTTGAACGTTTGAACGTTTGAACGTTTGAACGTTAATTGGGATCGGAAATGGCGGCCGCGACGATGTTGGCGATCACGCCACGGAGATGGTTGATATCTTTTCCGCCGTCCGGGTGGACTCGATTGCTCAGGATGATGATGAAGGTGTCCGTGGAGGGGTGCACCCACAGAGAGGTGCCGGTAAATCCGGTATGGCCGTAGCCATCCCTGAAAATATCGCCGCGGGGCGATGAGTACGCGGTATCCATATCCCAGCCATATCCCCGGACTTCCGGCGCGCCGGGCGGGGAGTTGGGGCGCGTCATTGCCTGGACCGTAAGCGGCGACAGAAGGCGTCCACCGGGATAGGCGCCGTGATTCAGCAGCATTTGGGCAAAGACCGCAAGGTTCTCGGCACTGGAAAAGAGGCCGGCGTGGCCGGCCACGCCGCCCATCCGCCAGGCGGTCGGGTCGTGGACTTCACCGCGCAGAATTTTATCCAGCGATTGGGCGGCATCCTGCCCTTTTAAATAGCGGAGCGTGTTTCTCCTCGATTCCGTAGGGGCGATGCGTCCGGCCAGATCTGCAGGCGGACGGAAGCATGTATCGGTCATTCCGAGGGGCGCGAAAATGCGATCCCGGGCGATCTCATCCAGAGTCTTGCCGGCGACCACCTGCACGATATGGCCCAGCACGATGAAGTTCAGATCGCTGTATTCGAATTCCTTGCCCGGCTCCGATCTGGTCTTTGTAGTCCAGAGCTCTTCAAGTGCGGCCGGGTAGCCGAACCATGGTTTGGACAGGTCGAAGTCGGCCGGCAGCCCCGAGTAGTGAGTCAGGAGATGGCTCAGCGTGATGCGGTCCTTCCCACCACCGGAGAAGCGGGGCAGATACCGCTTCACCCTGTCGTCGAGCCGCAGGGTGCCGTCCTCGGACAGCATCAGGACCAGCGGCAGCGTGGCCATGACCTTGGTCAGGGATGACATATCAAAAATCGTTTCTTCCGTCATGGCTTCCTTCACCGGCTGCACGGAACGGTTGCCGAAGGCTTTGAAGTAGGCAATCCGGCCGCGCCTGGCCACCAGGACCACCGCGCCGGGTATTTCGCCGGCCTTCAGGGCTGCTCGGACCGCATCATCAATGCTGTTCAGCCGCGACGGGATAAATCCGACGGCCTCGGGAGCGCTTCGGGGCAAGCCTCGGGCTGCATCCGCCGGAAAGGCCGGCGCCACCGAAACGAGCGTCAGACCGACCAGGCAGCTCAGGACAAAATTCATGGCACCCTCCCATGGTTGCCGATGTCAGGCACCCCCGGCAAAGCCGGAGGCTTGAAGGATTGGAACCGCTCAAAGCGGTTGGAGGAGTTACGCTGGCCTTGAACGCTGACAAAAGCGCGGGCAAAAGCCGATCCTCGCCGAACAAATCGGCGTTTGTCCGCGCTTTGGTCAGCGTATCTCAGCGTTTCAAAATACGGAGCTGTCAAACTCCACGAGTCCTCCGGCAGAGCCGTGGGTTTACCGATAGAATTAACGGATGCCCGCGGCATCGCCGCCCCTGAACAATTCCGAATATAAGATTCCGAATCGCAAATCAGCTTTACGGATTCCTGATTTGATGAATTTCCCGATACAGCTTCATATATTCGGCGGCGGGTCTATTCCAGGACCAGTCCTGCGACATTACCCGTATCATGAGGGACCGCCACCGGGCGGGATCGGAATAAACCGCCAGGGCCTGCTTTATGGCCCCCATCATTTCGTCGGAGGAATAGCCGGAAAAGCAGAATCCGGTCCCTTTTTCACCGTCGTAGGGGGAAATTGTGTCGACAAGCCCTCCGGTGGCCCGGGCAACCGGGATGGTTCCGTACCGGAAACTGTAAAGCTGGTTCAGGCCGCAAGGTTCATATCTGGAAGGCATCAGGAACATGTCGCAGCCGGCCTCGATCTGGTGTGCCAGTTCGCTGTTGAAAGACAACTGAACCCCAATGTTGGCCGGGTATTGACCGGCGAGCCGCTGAAGAAGCTCATGGTATTTCTGTTGCCCGGTACCGAGCACGACAAGACGCAGGTTCAACGCCCGGATCTCCTCGACTGCATCCGCCATGAGCTCGAATCCTTTCTGATCTGCGAGCCTGGAGACAATGCCGATCAGGGGCATGGGATTCCCCGTGTCAGGGAACCCGAAATGCTTCAGAATGTGCTCCTTGCACTTTGCTTTGCCCGACAGATCACGTATCGAATAGCGGGCAGGCAGGTGCGGGTCCGTCTCGGGATTCCACAGGTCGGTGTCTATGCCGTTGACAATGCCGCTGAGGTCTTTCCCTCTGTTTCTCAGAGTGCCTTCCAGGCCAAGCCCGTATTCGGAGCTCGACTGGATCTCGGCAGCGTACGTTTTGCTGACCGTGTTCACCCTGTCCGCAAGCTCGATGCCGGCCTTCATGAAATTGACGCGCCCCCAGTATTCAAACGGGGACATGGAATAGAAATGCCTGAGGTCGATCCCCGCATAGTAGAGCGAATCCTTCGGATAGACTCCCTGGTAAGCGATGTTGTGAATCGTGAACAGAGTCCCAACCTTGGCAAAGAACGGATCGTCCCGGTAATTTGCATGGATGAGGCCGGGAATAAGCGCGGCATGGGAATCGTGGCAGTGGAGGATGTCGACCGGCCGCTCGAGCCTGAGAAGCAGCTCGATCCCCGACTTCATGAAGAAAATAAAACGTTCCATGTTGTCCGGGTAACCCTCCCCGGTGGCCGGATCGTCATAGATCCCGTTGCGATTGAAATACCTGCGGGACCCGATCAGGTAGACGTCCACGGAGGTTCTGCCCATGCGGCTTTGGAAGATTTCCGCCCGTTCAATCGAGGACCCCATGGGGATGTCGAAGCCGGGTACGAGGTCGCAACGCTGGATGTCGAACGGCCCCGTTTGGATCGCGCGGTAATTCGGGATTACGATCGAGGTATGGGCCCCCAGCTTTTCCAACGCCTTGGGCAGCGTCCCCACCATGTCCCCCAGCCCCCCCACTTTTGCGTAAGGGGAGGCCTCCGCCGCGAACATGACCACTTTCAAGGGATTGTCTCGGGGCATAGGTCCTCGCTCATCTAAGGGTCTGCAGTCTCGGAGTCCGTATATGATTGACGGTTACAGCTCTGTCTCGCGAAGATACTTCGCAGCGTCTTCCGGCGAAGTAGGATTGATGTAAAAACCGGTTCCCCATTCAAAACCGGCTACCTGCGTAAGGCGGGGCATGAACTCGATATGCCAGTGAAAGTCCAGCTCGATCGTATCCCAATACGAAGCGGGCCTGGGCTTCACTCTGACATTGGGAATCGTATGAATAAGAAAATTATACGGCGGGTCGTTGAGGCACTTCTTGACCCGGAGCAGAATCTCCTTCAGGACTATGGCGAGATGGTGAAGCATCTCGTCGCTCGCTTCGGCAAAGCTGCAATGGTGCGCACGGGGCGCAATAAATATTTCAAAGGGGAAACGGGACGCGAAAGGGGTGAGCGCGACGAATTGCTCTCCGGCGGCAACAATTCGGTCGCCGGAATCCAGCTCCTGTTGGATCAGATCGCAAAAAAGACAGCGCTCCTTTTTCACATAATGATCCTTCGCCGAAACCAGTTCTTCCACCAGCGTCAGCGGAGTGACCGGAGTTGCGATCATCTGGGTGTGCGGATGAGAGATCGAGGCGCCCGCGGCTGCGCCATGATTTTTAAAAATCAGGATGTATTTGAAACGCTGATCCCGCAGAAGATCCACCAGCCGCTCCCGGTAGGTCCATAAAACCTTCCTGATGTGCTCCACGGGCGCATCGGCCAGATTCAGGGTGTGCTGGGGCGTTTCGATGATTACCTCGTGGGCTCCCACGCCGTTCATGCGGTCGTAGGTGCCGAGTCCCTTGCGGTCGAGGCCCCCCTCGATGCGCAGCGCGGGAAACTTGTTGGGCACAACGCGCACTTCCCATCCGGGCTGATTGGGCTGACTCCCGTTCCTGATAGCGCTTATTTCGGGAGGCGTCTTGCCTTCATTCCCTTCGCAGAAAGGGCAAAAGGCGCCATTGGGGTGGGGTTCTTCCCGGATGAAGTCATCCGGCCTGCGGCCGCGCTCTGTCGCTATGATGACCCAACGTCTCTGAATGGGATCGTGACGCAATTCCGGCATAGGATTCGTACAAATGTCAGCGCTTTTCCGGCCTCGTTCAACCTCAGCCTGCTGCTGAAATACATGCGGACCCGAAAGCGACCCTTGATGCTACCATCCCGGGTCCGTCAAATCAACGTCCGATATAGAAATCGGCATAAAAGGTCCGCATGATTGACTTTTTCTGAAGCGTTTCCATTATCCCGGGACCTGGGAGCAAAAAAAATCCGTGCTTTTTCCAACTCGTTTCTGCTCCGAAAATAGCGGCCGCGATGGATCCATTACACCATTCGTTCACCCAACTGAGCGTCGGCGAAGCCGATTTTCATGCACTTGGGTGCGCCCCGGGCGCATGGAGGACTGTCGCGAAACTCATGTTTTCATGCCAATCCCTGGAGAGGCGGACAGAGAATAGCGCCAGGCCCGCTTCGCTCATCCCGGATAGGATGTTCGATAATGATGGCGTCCAGCAATGGGCAAAAAACTTTATACCGCAACACTTTCTGTCGCTTTTTCAGGGCTCTCCTCTTGCCGATTCTCACCAGGGGTTCGCTTCGCTCACCCCTGGCTACTCCCTGATCGCCCCTTGCCGGGCTTAGTCAAAAAACCTGTTTCGCGACAGAAACGAACTCGTGCTGCCTCGCCCGCAGAGCCTGAGGATCTCGCAACCGATTAAGGCCAGAGGTTGAGGGTGTCGAGATCCTGGAGGTAGTATTTGAATACATATTCCTGCACCATGCGCCACGTGGTAAATCTGGGAAGCAGGGTTGCCATGGCGCGCCGGATCCGGGCTATCCATTGGCGGGGAATGCCGAGTTCGTCCCGGTTATAGAAGCAGGGGACCACTTCTTCGCTCAGGACCTTGCATAAATTGGCGTTGTCCAGACGATCCTGCTCCGCCACCGATGCCGGCTGATCATCCTCGCCGATCGCAAAGCCGTTCGTGCCGTCATAGGCTTCCCGCCACCAGCCGTCCAGGATGCTCAGGTTCAATCCTCCGTTGCAGATGATCTTCTGCCCGCTGGTGCCTGAGGCCTCCATCGGGCGCCTGGGATTATTCAGCCAGACATCACACCCGGAGATCATTTGGCGCGCGATATGAACGTCGTAGTTTTCCAGAAACACCAGACGTCCTCTCAGCTCGCTGAATTTGCTGAGATGGATTATTTTCTGGATGCAGCGTTTGCCCTCGGTATCCGCGGGATGTGCCTTCCCGGAAAAGATGAACTGGACGGGCCGGAGCGGATCCGTAGCCAGTCGGACTATGGCGTCGAAGTCTTCGAATACCAGAGGGGGCCTCTTATAGGTCGCGAACCGGCGCGCAAACCCGATGGTTAACGCATCGGGGTCCAGGATACGGTCGAAAGAATTCACATTGCCGAAACTCCAGCGTCGGCTCGTAAGGATGCGGCGCCGCGCAAACTCTATCAGCGCGCGCCGCAGTCTGTATCGCAGGGCCCAGATCTCCTCGTCCGAAATGAATTCCAGGTCCAGCAGCCTCTGCCAGAATGCCGGAGAGTTTATGTCTTTATCCCACTCGGGTCCCAGTTTGTTGCGCCAGAAGCTGCGTACCGGGCCCTTCATCCATCCCATCAGATGCATGCCGTTGGTGATATGCCCTATGGGCACCTCATCGAGAGGCTTCTCGGGGTAAAGCACATGCCACATCTTGCGGCTGACGCGCCCGTGTAATTCACTCACAGCGTTTGCCGCGCGCGAAGTCTTCAGAGCCAGCACCGTCATACAAAAAGGTTCCTCGTCATCGGCAGGGTCGACCCGCCCCAGCGCCATCAGCTCATCGAAAGAGGATGTCACGCGAGGCTGCAATCCTTTCAGAGCATATTGGGCGAGTTCCGGGCTGAACCGGTCGTGTCCTGCTTCCACGGGCGTGTGGGTCGTGAACACGCATTGCTGGCGCGTCTTCGAAAGAGCCTCCCCGAAAGCGCTCCCCTGGGCAATTTTTTCCCGCATCAATTCCAGGGAAAGGAATGCCACATGCCCTTCGTTCATATGATAGACGGAAGGCTCGATGTCGAGGGCACGCAAGAGGCGGATCCCGCCCAAACCCAAGAGTATCTCCTGCATGATGCGGGTCGAGCTGTCGCCGCCGTAAACATGCAAGGTCAGGTCTCTGTGGAACGGCTCGTTCTCGGGCCGGTTGGCGTCGAGCAAATATATCGGGCAGCGCCCGACGTTGACTTTCCAGGCCTGAAAACAGACCTGGGACAGGTTTATCTCCACCTGGCCGACCAGCCGCTCCCCGTCACGGTTCAGCACCGGCTCGAGCGGCAGCGCCACCGGATTCAGCGGGGTGTAATACTCCGTCTGCCAGTTTTCCGGATCGATCGCCTGCTGGAAATAGCCTTCCCTGTAAAACAGGCTGATGCCCACGAGGCCAAGGCCCAGGTCGCTGGCTGAGCGGGCGTGATCCCCCGACAATATGCCGAGCCCTCCTGCCGCTATGGGCAGGGTTTCGTGAAAACCGTATTCGGCAGTGAAATAGGCGACAGGATGCCCGGCAAAACCGGGCGCGTGCCGCGAGGCCCATGTGTCCTTACGATTCATGTAAGCATCAAAGGCGGCCAGAACGCCCTGGACATGCCGGGCAAATATGGGATCCCGGAGCCGCGTGCGAAGCTCATATTCCGAGATATCCTGGAGAACCGCGACGGCGTTGTGGTACAGGTCCTGCCAACCCCGGGGAGAAAGCTCCTGGAAAATCTCCTGGCACTCCTGGTTCCAGGTCCACCAAAGATTGGCCGCAAGCATTTTCAGCCGGGCCAGCAGCTCTGCAGTCTCATCGCGACGCGATGCGGTAAAATTGGCGTTCAGCGTACTACCTCCCTGTCTGGAAATCGAGGCCGCTCTTCATGCCGGCTTTCCCAAACCAATCTCCGGAAAACCGCCGGGAAGAGGGCTCCGGCATCCTTCAAACAATCCATTCTTGCTCATCCAGACTCCATGGATCCGTATGCACGGACAAAAACCCGTAGGCGGGTAACCGCTCCACTTCCCGGTCATTATCAAGAACGCGCATAAAGAATGCGACTTCGGCAGGCTCCCTCACACCCAAAACTTCGAGCGGAATCCCCAATTCCAGGATTTTATTTCCGGCGAAACGCGGTTGCTGTTCGGACAGAGGCCACTGAACCGTCCTGCAGCTCCAGGAATTCCCCCGCCCGTATTCCAGGACCAAGCGGCATTCTTCGGGAGATGCAAAGTGCACCTCGATGGAGATGGCCGGCGAAAACTCCGCCATCTTTTCCGGTACCGGGTCGACTCGAAGATAGAAAGAATGCAGGTCAAACCCGAAAAACACCTTATCCAGGAATCTGTCGGTGCGATGCATGGAGTCGCCTCCGCCCGGAACCGTGAATCCTGCGGACAGCCATTCAAAGTAATCGGTTACTTTTCCGTCGAGTTTAGGCGTAATCGTATGCATCGGATTTTGATGGCGCAGGCGGGCCTCTGTTTTTTTAATGGCTTCATCCAGCCTGACCGGAGGAGTTTCTCCCAGAAGGATATATACCTTCTTCAGGTGGCCGCGAAACAGGGCGTCAAATTCAGCGGCATTGTCCGTTTGATGGTCGTCGCCGTACCACCAGTACCAATCGCTCCCTTCCGCGATCATTATTTCCAGGAAAGCTGCGTCCGCGGCGGCTGTAGCCCCGCCGCGGATCTGGAAGGAGTTCAACAAGCTGCGGGCTGCAGCCAGTTCTTCCCAGGCCCGGTTTTTTTCCGGATGGCCGATCCAGGTGGCAAGATTCCCATAGATCCAGCTGCCCGGCATGACCGATTTTAGGGATTGGCGATGCGGCTCGAGTTCCAGGAATTCGGAAAATGTCACGGTTCGCACGCCTTCCGATTGGGACAGCCGTCGATAGAGGAGGCTCAGAAAGTCCGAGGCATTATTGGGATAGTGCTCCCATGCATTTTCACCGTCCAGGATGACGGGGACGACATAGTGCCTGCCGTCGTCCGGCAGGCTTTGATGGATTGCGTCAAGACGCCTGAGAAAGTCGGCTGCGGCGTCTGCGGCATTCCAATGGTAATAGGAAAATCCGAAAAGGTCCGAGAGCGCATGATCGCGGAAAAAAATGCAGGGCCCGTTCTGCCCCCATTGATACGCGCAATATTTCCTTTCCGGAGGCAGGGACGAGCCCGTATAGCCTCCTTTGAGGAGCGAATTCCAAAGCACGATCTCATCCGAAGCCAGCCACCGCACCCCCTGCTCCTGCGCCAGGGCTAACGCCGCGTCACTGACGGCGCCCTCGGACGGCCACATGCCTCGCGCGGCGCTTCCGAAAAATTCGGAGTGAATCCGCAGCGCCCGGCTTATGTGCTGTCTCGCGTCCTCCGGGAACGCGAAAGGATTCGATGGAAGGGGGAGTGATGGCAAGGAATCCCTCGCGCAGCGCGAATCGCACAGCAGCGGGAGTATCGGGTGGAAGCAGGGCGAAACCGAGAGCTCAACCTTCCCCGATTCGCCAAGCTTCCGGTAATACGGAAGGATGCGCCCCGTAAAAGAGTATTGGATCTCAAGGAGCCGTTTCTTGTCGGATTCGGTGAAGCCTCTGCCCTGCGCCAGGAAAGCCGCGATCTCCGGATGACGCCTCAGCTCCTGCCCGCACCAGGTAAGGTTGTACCACATCTGGAGATCGCGATAGTCCTGCGCGCTGAACAGACGAAGCGCGGTAGAGTAGATCCCATGCGGGTCCGGGGTCCCCCGCCGGTCCAGGAGTTCCTTGTACCGGCGATAGGGCGCTGCCATCTGCTTTGGCGGCAGCTGAAAAAATTTACGCAGCAAAAAAGATTTCTCGTGCTCATTCAATTCGGAGGCATCCCGGAGCGTGATATCGGCATAGCTCTCACGTGCCGTTCCGGCGCCATAGGACGCGAGCTGTTGCGCGAGGGAAGGCACAACATTGATGGTGGCGTGAAGCTGAGGCTCGCCCTCGATCAAGGCGCCCATGTCATAATAATCTTTAACCGCATGAAATCTCGTCCAGGGAAGCAGCAGTTCGCCGGACCGCGGGTCGTGGTATACCGGCTGGTGCATATGCCATAGGAATGCTATACAGAGCGGTTTCTTGGGCATGGAATCTTCCGGCCTGCGAGGCCACCTCCTCCAGGCAAATTAGAATAGCAGGACGAGCCCTCCAATAACAGACCCGCGCCCGGAGCAAAAATGGCGGGGATCCCGCACGTGCAATCCTCACCGCCGGATACAAGGATTTCGCTTGACTCGCATAATATCAGGGTGCTATTACTCGGCCGTTTCCTAAAAAATCCGATAAAAGTGGCACAGAAAGGGGGGGCTCTTTGAACAAGGGTGATCTGGTGGGAAGAATAGCAAAAGATGCCGGCCTTACTAAAGCCCAGGCAGAGGCGGCCTTCAATTCTTTGATTGGGGGCATCAGTGCTTCGCTGAAAAAGAGCCAGAAAGTGGTGATTGTAGGTTTCGGCACTTTTTCAATTGTGAAGCGAAAACCTCGAATGGGAAGGAACCCTCAGAACGGGGTGCCGATCAGAATTCCCGCTCATAAGGTTCCCAAATTTACTCCCGGAAGCGACTTGAAGAAGGCCGTACGGTAGAATCCCCGCGGCAGGGATACGCCTGCCGCGGGATTTTGCCTAGTTTTTGCTGACAAAATCAGCGAACTCGCGCAGTCTGTTGGAGCGGTATGGGCTGCGGAGCTTGAGAAGAGCTTTTTCCTCGATTTGACGGATACGCTCCCTGGTTACCTGAAATATCTCCCCCACTTCCTGCAACGTGTATTCCTTCCCGTTTTCGTTCAAACCGTAGCGCATGCGCACGATTTCCTGTTCCCGGGGAGACAGCGACTGCAGCGCCGAATCGGTTACTTCCCGAAGATTGTGCTTCATCACATCTTCGTCCGGCGATATCGCGTTTTTGTCCTCGATGAACTTATTGAGCACGGCATCTTTGTTGTCCGCGATGCTGGCTTCCAGCGAAATCGGTTCCTGGGCGGCTTTAAGGATCTGGGTGACCTTGGAGACAGGCGTTTTCAATTCCTTGGCCAACTCATGAACTGACGGCTCCCGGCCCATCCGCTTGGTCAACTCGTTGGCGACCTTGAGAACCCGGTTCATGGCTTCCACCATGTGAACGGGAATCCTAATCGTACGTCCCTGATCCGCAATCGCCCGGGTAATGCTTTGCCGGATCCACCAGGTTGCATAGGTCGAAAATTTGTGGCCCAGCCTGTAATTAAACTTATCAACAGCCTTCATGAGGCCGATGTTGCCTTCCTGCACAAGGTCAAGGAGATCCAGCCCCGGATAGGAGTAGTTTTTGGCTATGCTCAGAACCAGGCGCAGGTTGGAGCGCACAAACTGGTCCTTGGCATGAAGCATTTCCATCTTGTTCTCGCTGATGAGCGCCAGAATCTTGCGCAGTTCCTCAACATTGGTCAGATACTGTGCTTCCAGCTCGCCGTACCGGGCTTTGGCTTCCTTCAAAGCCTTGCTGTTTGAGTCCTGGCGATGGGACATGCTTCTGATCGATGTCTGCGCCTCCTCCATCTTGTGAAGGACCTCTTCGACGCTGCTGATCAGGACCCCTATCTGGCTTTCGGTAAAATCAATTCTCTTCAGGGACAGGAAAATCGATTCCCTGTTGCTTTTGATCTTGCCGAAATCCTTGCTTGAATAACCGTTCTTGGATTTGCTGCGTTGGAGGTTCCCTTTGGCCGCCCTGTATTTGGCCTCCAGTTTCTCCAGACGATTTACAATCCGCCGTATCTTCCGGAGGCGCATCCGGGTGCGCTCCTCCAGCGAAACATCGCTTTCCGCTTCTTTTTTATCCTCAACTCCGAACTGGGACATGGCAGCGGGCGTTCCCACGGGCTGGAGTTCATCCGCTATTTCCATGATTTTAAATGAGTTAATTGTCGTCAGCGAAAGAAGTCTGAGCGTATTGAGCTTTGCCGACTCTATTTTTTTAGCCAGATACACTTCTTCTTCGCGCGTCAGCAGGGGTATCTTGCTCATGCTTCTGTAATAGATATAAAGGGGATCCCCCGAAGCAGTGGATTCCTCCCCTTTGGCCAGGGTTCTGTCTTCGTTAGGGACGCGGGTAAACCGAACTCTGTCAACATAGTTAGCCCGCGTCAGGCCCGGAAATGCATCTGAACTCGCCGAATCATCTTCGTCCAAATTTATGGAGTCGTATTCGGTTTCCTCCAGAAATTCGTCTTGATCTAGTTCAATCATGGTTAGTAATATCCTTGAAGGAGATTCTGTCCGAAAACCCCTTTTTCTAAAGAAAACCTTCTATTATAATGACTTAAGGGCGCTTGGCGTCTTCGGTTTCGACCTCTCAATACCCTAGGATGCTTCCACCCTATATTTAGATAGTCGAAGCCAGCGAATAGTTTCAGCGGGCGGGATGATTTTTTGAAGATTCAAGTTGATCACCTCGTGTATTTGGTTGGAACATCCTAAACCGCCCGTTAACGCCCGATTAATACGGAAGAGAACCTATTTCGTTCCGATTTTATTTATAACATCAAGGGCTATTTTTCGCAACCGGTTTCTCCGTTTTTCGTATTAATGGATCCAGCGGATCCATTGTGTTAGCCTGTATTTTTAACGGCTTCGCTGCTGCGGCGGCTCAGGCGAGGATACAGGCCCCTGATTGAAAGTCGCGGGGCTTCAGGCTGCAGGCAGCCTGAAGCCGGATCGGAGATGTGCGGACATGCGCAGTGGCAGCAAAAGCCGTGGGAAACCAGGGTTGGTCCCCGAGGAAGGGGAATTTCAATCAAAGCTGTCCAATTGACTCATCCAATGGATTTAATTATTATGGAAAGCCTCAAAAATCAATATTCGCCAAGCCGGCTCCGGGAGGAATGAGCGTGATTGAGGTAGAACATATCAGCAAGGTTTACAGTGGCCGCAAGGCCGTGGATGATATCTCGTTCAAAGTTGAAAAGGGCGAAATTCTTGGATTTCTTGGCCCGAATGGAGCCGGGAAAACCACCACCATGCGCATCCTGACCTGCTATATGCCTTCGACCGAGGGAACGGCAAGAATTGCCGGATACGATGTATTCGATCAAAGCATGGAGGTTCGCAAGCGCATCGGCTATCTGCCGGAAAATCCGCCCTTATATCCCGAGATGACCGTGGAGGGCTACCTGAACTTTGTGGCCAGGATAAAGGGAACTCGTTCCGGCCGGCGTAGGGTCCAGGTGGATGAAACGATCGGCCAGTGCAACCTGGGCGACGTCCGCAAGCGGATCATCGGGAGGCTCTCAAAAGGTTATAAGCAGCGTGTCGGCCTGGCCCAGGCGCTTCTGAATAATCCCGAAGTCCTCATTCTTGACGAACCCACACTCGGTCTGGACCCGAAACAGATTCATGAGGTCCGATCATTGATCAAAAGCCTGGGCGCCGCTCATACGGTGATACTTTCAACGCACATCCTGCCCGAGGTGAGTATGACCTGCAATCGCGTCGTCATCATCAACAAGGGCAAAGTTGTGGCCATGGACACGCCCGAAGGCCTGGCTCATCAGATGAAGGGGGCCGAGAGGATATCCTTGACGGTCGACGGCCCGATGGAAGCGGTCCGTGACAAATTCCTGGCTATTGACGGAGTATTGAGCGTTCAAGCGACGGCGGGAACCCCGGGCAGCCCCTCGCACTTCAACGTCGAATGCCGGTTAAACAGCGATCTTCGCCGCGTCTTGGCGGCGTTTGTGATTAACCAGGGATGGGGATTGCTCGAATTGCGTGGGGTATCGCTGAGCCTGGAAGATGTATTTATAAACCTGATTACGCAGGAGTAATGGACAAGGATTGGTTGACGGGATGAGGCGTGAGCGGCGGAAGCATGTTTCCCATGAGGGATAGCCGCCTGTGGAATATAGGACTCAGGAGTTATACGCCGGTGTGTCGAGCGGGCTAGTTCGCCACAGGCTGCAAGGCGGGCGAAGGTTCGCGCATCCGGAAAACATGCCACAGGGGATCGCGGATGATTTTGCCGGCCGCTCCCGGCATCCGGCTTTCCGCGTCTCACATGCGGATTCGGAAGAACACGTGCAACGTTTCGAATAAATTCGATAGAGGCCCGATATGCAAAATATACTGGCGATCTGGCAGCGTGAAATGAAGAGCTATTTCGCCTCGCCGATTGCTTATGTCGTGTTGACCGTTTTTCTCTTCCTCTCCGGTTTCTTTTTTTTCTCAATTCTCTCTTCGGTTGTCCAGGCCATCATGATGCAGTCTCAGTTTGACCAGGGCTCACAGGCATACGATGTCCCCGGAATCGTGACCCGGGCCTTGTTTCAGACAACCAGCGTCGTCCTGCTTTTCATCGTGCCCATGCTGAGCATGGGGCTTTTTTCAGAAGAAAGGAAACGCGGAACCATTGAGCTTCTGCTCACAACGCCGGTTGGCAACCTGCAGGCCCTGCTGGGAAAATACCTCGCCAGCCTGACTTTTCTTCTCATCCTGTTCGTGGCCAGCGCGATCACCATTTTCCCGCTTTTCATTTACGGCCAGCCGGACTGGAAACCGATTCTTTCGGGCTACCTTGGGATGTTTCTTTACGGCGCGGCGCTTCTGGCCATAGGGCTTTTCATATCAACCCTCACGGAAAACCAGATTGTAGCCGTGGTAATTACCTTCGGAGTGAGCCTTGTTCTCTGGCTGATCGAATCGCTGTCGGGCTCAACCGTGGGCGTGGCCAAGAATGTAATAAGCTATCTGTCCGTAATCGGCCATCTCGAGGATTTCCTCAAAGGCGTCATAGACACCTCGCATGTCATCTACTATGTGACGTTTGCTTTTGTCGGGCTTTTTCTTACATATCGCTCTCTTGAGTCCATGCGGTGGAAAGGCTAATGAAAAAATATCTACAGAAGCTTGACACTATAGGCCTGCTGCTCCTGGTAGCCGCAGTGATCTGGTATTCGGTATCGAATATCTGGGATAAATGGAATCTGGGCCTCGCGATCGCCGGTGCGGTGCTGGTCGTCGTCGGCGTCGCCGCCAATTACAGGCAGATCCTGGCATCTCTGGGGAAGCGGTCCGCCAAGTATGCCAGCAATTACGTGATCTCCCTGATTCTTGTCATTGCGGTGGTTTCGGGCCTGAACTACCTGGGCAACAGGCATCCCAAACGGTTCGATACAACCGGAGTCGGCCAGTACACCCTGGCTCCGCAAACGACACAAATACTCGGGAAACTGAACCGGGATGTCGAAATCAAGGCATTTTTCCCGGGCGGCGATTACGCCCCTCTCAAGGAATTGCTTGTCGATTACAGGGCGGCCAGTCCCCACATTCGGTATGAATTTGTCGATCCCGACAGACAGCCGGATGTCGCCAAGCAATACGACGTCACGGTTTACGGCACTTTTCAGAATCCCTTTACCAACAGCCAGCTGAAATTCGGATCTGTGGTCGTGACTCAGGGCGGCCGCAGGGAAAAGATCGAAAAGCGTTCGGAGGAAGTCACCGAAGAGGATTTGACCAACGCCATCATTAAAGCCGGAAGGTCCGAAGCCAAGAAGATCTATTTTGTGCAGGGTCACGGAGAAAAGGATCCCTCCGATACCGAACGTGCGGGCTATTCGGACGCCAAGAAAAGCCTGGAAAACCAGGGATACAAAGTTGAGAGCGTGAACCTTGCGAGCGAGGGCAAGGTTCCGGCGGACGCAAAAGTCCTTATCCTGGCAGGACCCCAAACGGAGCCTTTCCCTGAAGAACTCCGCTTTATCGACGAGTTCCTGAGTAAAGGTTCCGGCGGATTGCTTCTGCTTGCGGATCCTTCCCCGGCCCCATCGCTCCAGCCATTCCTCCAAAGCTGGGGAGTGCAGATTGACAACAACATTGTCCTCGACATCAGCGGCGCCGGCCGTCTCATGGGAGCCGGCCCGAGCATTCCGCTGGTTCTCAACTACGAGAGTCACAAGATCACCGACAAATTCAAGGCGATGACGTTTTTCCCGTACACGCGATCGGTTCAGCCCGCGAAGACTATCCCGTCTGGAACAACCGTGGAGACTTTGTTCAAGAGCAATCCCAACAGCTGGGGCGAGACGAACCTCGAAAGCGGTGAAGCCTCCTTCAACGCAGCCAAAGACACGAAGGGACCTCTTTCGCTCGCCGTGGCGGTCACCAGAGAAATCAAAACGGCCTCGGACAAAACCTCCGCCACACGGTCCCGGATGGTAGTGACGGGAACATCCGGTTTTCCGGTCAATGCGTACTTTGCCGAGCAAGGCAACGGCAACCTGTTCCTGAATATGGTCAGTTGGCTTGCCCAGGATGAGGACCTGATCTCGATCCGGCCAAAATCCGCGCAAGACCGCCGGATCCTGTTGTCTCAAAGCCAGCTGGCGATGCTGCGCCTGATCTGCATGTTCCTGCTGCCCGGCATCGCTCTCATAGCAGGAATCGCCGTCGTCTGGAACCGCCGGAGGAAATAGGATGCGTTTCAAAGGAACCTTTGTATTGGTGATTGCCTGCCTGGCCCTTGGAAGCTTCCTTTACTTTTATGAAATCAAGGGGGGCGAGCAGCGCAAAAAGGAAGAGCAAGCGGAAAAGCAATTCTGGAAACTTGAAGGCAAGGATATCCGACAGATTGACCTGATTTCCTCAAGTCAGCATATCTCCGCGGCAAGAAAAGGGGAAACAGACTGGGCTATTACTGTGCCGCGTTCGCTGGAAGCGGACTCCGACGAGCTTAGCCGCCTGGCCAACTCGGCTTCGAGCCTCCAGCGTGATTCCGTCCTGGATCTCAACGTAACGGATCCGGCGAAATTCGGATTAAGTCCTGCCAGGTTCCGTTTGAAATTCAAAACAAAAGACGGCAAGGACTACGGGATAGACTTCGGCAACAACAACCCCACGGGCAATTCAACCTATGCCGCCGTTCTCGGTTCCAGTACCGTATATCTCGTGCCCGCCGCCGCGGCAAGCGCCTTCGACAAGAAACTGGATGATCTGAGAAATCATGAGGTCCTGAGCTTCGATCAGCCTGAAGCACAGTCGCTGAACCTGAAGAGTTCCAGCGGGGATCTCCGTCTTGTGAAGGACAGCAACGACCGGTGGTGGATCGAGGGGACTCAGCGGATCGCGGCCGATTCCCCGGCAGTACGGGGCATCCTGAACGCGCTTTCCCTGGGCCGGATCAAGGAGTTTTTGGCCGGTGATGCGTCGGATTACGCGAATCTTGGCCTGGAAAAAGCGCTCGTGGAAGCAAGCGTCACTTACGGCAAAAACAAAGCAATCAAGCGCCTTGTCATCGGTTCGCCCAAATCGGCCATTGTCAGAAAGGGCGGCAAGGAAATTGCAGGGGAGGACACACGCCCGGAAGCATCCGGCACAGAGCCGTCTTCCTCGCAGCTTTACCTGGCAAAGGACGAATCGCGGGCGGATCTCTTCTTTGTGGAAAAGGACGTCGTCGACAAGCTTCTCAAGACAGCCGATGAGCTGCGCGACAAGGCTCTGGCCTCGTTCCAGCGCTGGGATATCGACTCCATATCCTTATCCAACTCCAAAGGAAATTTCGTCTTCAGCAAAAGAGGCGGAGAATGGTTCCTCGGAGACAAGGGGAAGAAAGCCAAGTGGGATGCCGTCAACGGAATTCTGGATGCCGTGGAGAAGCCGGTCCAAAGGCTGATCGACAATCCCTCGGCTTTTTCAACCTACGGTTTGGATAAACCCGCGATTCGCGTGCTTCTCAAACAAGGGAACACCGTGGCCGCGGAATGCGCTCTGGGCAAGGCAGCCAAGGATGGCTTTTACGCGCAGCTGAAAGGCGACCCTTCGGTCAAAGTGGCAGATCCGGAAAGCTACGAGAAGCTGGACAAGAGCGAATCGGACCTGGTTGAGCCGCCTGCCGCCGCAGCGGTTCCCAAAAAGTAGCTCCTGAGGTTCACGGCCTGCAACCTGCCGTCGATCATTCCCATGGCGGTCTGTGGCACTTCGCTGCGGGATTCCGTGACAAATCGATACTGACCAGAGGGGTTGCTATTTTCCCTCCAGTCCGGTATACTCCCTATGCTGCTTTTGTACAAAGTGGGCGTTTGCCCACTTTTTTTGTTTAGGGTTCAAAATGGCAGTATCGGATCTGGATCAGCGGGAATCCTTTATAAGCCGGGTTTCCGGATTGGCCGAGCAGGTCGCCGCGGCGATGGGGATGGAAGTGGTTCTCGTTGAAATTAAAGGAGATGGGAATCGTTCTGTCGTCCGGACGTACATCGATCAACCGGCCGGGATAACCCTGGACGACTGTGAGCGATTCAGCCGACGGTTTTCCGTGGCTCTGGACGTGGAGGATTGGATACCGTTCAGCTACGTTTTGGAGGTTTCCTCGCCGGGCGTTAACCGGCCGCTGGTAAAAGAGGCGGATTACGTTCGATTCAGTGGCAAGAACGCCAAGTTGCAAACGCGGGTTCCGCTGGAAGGTCAGCGAAATTTCAAAGGCAGGATTGCAGGGGTGATCCAGGGCTGCATAAAACTTGAAGTCGCCCCGGGCAAACAGGTTGAAATCGCGCTGGCGGACATCGAAAAGGCCAGCTTGATAGGGGATTTGAGCATGAGGCCTCAGGGGTCCTGAAATATGTCGAATATAATTGCGCAAACGATCGAACAGATAAGCAAGGAAAAAAACGTCGATCCCAAAATTATCATCAGCGCATTGGAAGACGCAATGGTGGCTGCTTCCCGGAAGTTCTACAAAACGAATGAGGACATCAATGCGCGCTTTGATCCCGAAACGGGCATGGTGGAAATTTTTGCGGTCCGGCGCGTGGTTGAAACCGTTGAAAACCCGAGCCTGGAGATATCGCTGAGCGAAGCCAAAGAAATAGATGAAACTCTGGAAATCGATGATACGGTCGAGATACCGAAACCTACGGACGTATTGGGCAGAATAGCGGCTCAGACAGCCAAGCAGGTCATTTTGCAGAAAGTCCGGGAAGCCGAACGGCAGAATATTTTCAACGAATATTCACAGAAAATAGGCGAAATGGTCAACGGGGTGGCCAAGCGGTTCGAAGGGCCGGACATCATCGTGGATATCGGGAAGACCGAAGCCCTTCTTCCTCTGCGTGAGCAGTCGAGAGCGGAAACCTACAAACAGGGCGAACGGATCCGCGCCGTCATCGTCAAAGTTCTTCCGGTCGCCAAAGGCCCTCAGGTCATTCTTTCCCGCACCGATCCCCAGTTGCTCATTCGTCTTTTCGAAATGGAAATCCCGGAAATATACGACGGCACCATCGTGGTAAAAAGCGCCGTCCACGAACCGGGCGACCGCGCCAAGGTTGCCGTGGCTTCTCTGGACCGGGACGTGGATCCGGTCGGGGCCTGCGTGGGCATGAAAGGATCCCGTATCAATTCGATCATACGCGAACTGCGCGGAGAAAAGATCGATATCGTCCAGTGGTCGGAGGATCCGGCCCAGTACGCAGCCAATGCGCTGAATCCGGCGAAGATCTCCAAGGTTTTGATCATAAACCCCTCAGAGAAACGGATGGAGGTCATCGTCGAGGAAAAGCAGCAATCCCTGGCTATCGGCAAGAAGGGCCAGAACGTGCGTCTGGCCTCGAGGCTCATCGGATGGCAAATAGACGTCAAGAGCGAAGAGCAGAAGAAGCAGGAAGTGCTCAGCGTTATGGAATCCCTCACTTCATCTTCCACCTCTTTGACGGAACTGGAGGGCATCAGCGACCGGCTTATCGAGCGGCTGCGCGAGGCCGGGATCGAGAATGTCGAGCGCATCCTCGAATTGGGAGAGGAAAAGCTCATGGAAATCCCGGGAATTGGAGATAAAACTGCGGCCAAGATAATGGAATCGGCCCGGGATCTCTTCGAAGAAGTGGAGATTGAGGTTCCCGAGGGAATGGATTTACCTACCGCTATCAAGGCAAATGCCATCGGAGAAGAGGAAAACGCTGAAGAAGGCAGCCGCGCAACCGCGATACAGCCCGCCGGCGACGATTCCGTTTCCGGCAGTGCTGCAGCCGAGAAAGAACAAGCAGCGGGAAACGACTCCCAGGCCCCGGAGGATGCTCCCCATACAGCTGCGGCCGAGGATGAGAAATAGCCGGGATTGGTGGCGCCTTCCTGAAATCCTTCTGAGCAAAATCCGGCGGTTGCAAACGATAGCAGTTTTGATTTAAGATTTGTAATTTGACTCTTATAAGCCAGGCCCGAAGATAAACTTGGCAGAGGTCTTTGCGCAAATGGATAAGATTACGGTCGCGGAACTGGCGACAGAATGTTCAGTAAAGAACCAGGTAGTGCTCGCTGAACTGAAGCGCCTGGGTCTGTATGTGGTATCGCCCGCTGCGACGATTGACGTGAATTTCGCCGAGACCATCCGCAAAAAAATCCTCTCGCAAAGGGAAGCCGAAGAAGCCAAGGCGCTGGAAGCGGAAAAGAAAAAGGAAGCCGAGGCAAACAAGAAGGCGGATAAGAAACCCCCGAAGAAGGCCGCCGCAAAGGCTGCCGAACCCCAACCCGTCGCCCCCGCCGTCCCTCAAAAGGCGAAAAAGGCGGCCAAGGTCAAGGTCGAGAAGGTCGTAGAGGTAAAGCCCGAGGAACCTGCCCCGAAAATCTCCCTCGCGCCTCGCAAGGGACGCAAACATTATGACCGCGAGTCTGCCGGGCTTGTAGATCAGGTTGCAGCCAAAGCGGCTGAAAAACCGGCGGAGGTGCCGGCCCTGGCTGAAATCCTGCCCGCAGAACCCGTCGAGGCGGAGCCTGCTGTTCCGCCCGCCGTCCTGCCGCCGGCAGAGGAAGCGGCGGTCGAGATCGAGGCTCCGCCCGAAATTTCGGGTCCTGCGGCTGAGCCTGAAACGCCTCCGGCAGCCCCGATACTCGAACCTCCGCAAATTGCGAAGCCGGCGCCTGAAGCAGCCCGACCGGCTGAGGCGGCACAACAGCCTCCCGCGAAGGCAGCGGAGCCGGCGGCGCATCCTGGAATCGTCTCCAAGAAAATAGTCGTTCCCAAAGCGAAGACGAAAATCCTAATGCGGACAAGCACGGAAAGAGTCGTGACCCCTGAAATCACAGACCGCATCCTGAGGGGGCTTCAGGACAGGCCGACTGCGCAGAGGGCTTTTGCCCCGTCGAGACTTGTCCGGAGGAAAAAGACTGGGAAGCCCGAAATTATTGAAAGGGCGCCCAAAGTGGTCGACCTGCCGCGGCCGCCGGCATCCCCGGAAGATTTCAGACCGATATCCATCACGGAGGGGGTCACAATCAAGGAACTGGCGGAGAAGATGGATATCAAGTCCAAATACATCATTCAAAAGCTAATTTCAAAAGGAGTTCTCGCTTCCATCAATCAGGCACTCGATCTGGATGCGGCGAAGGAAGTCTGCGCCGAGTTCGGATTCCGGGCTGATGTCATCAGTTTTGAACAGGAAGCCGAGGCTAAACAGGAAGTGGCAGACAATCCCGAAGATCATGTAGCCAGACCGCCCGTCGTTACTATCATGGGCCACGTGGATCACGGCAAGACATCCCTGCTGGACGCGATTCGCGAAACAAACGTCACGGCGACCGAAGAAGGGGGAATCACCCAGCACATCGGCGCCTATCAGGTAGATATCCGCGGCCGGAGCATCGTTTTCCTGGATACTCCGGGCCATGAAGCTTTCACGATGATGCGCGCCCGCGGCGCCCAGGCCACCGATATCGTTGTGCTGGTGGTCGCCGCCGATGACGGGGTGATGCCGCAGACCATCGAAGCCATACACCATGCCAAAGCGGCCAACGTGCCCATCATCGCGGCCATCAACAAGATCGATAAGGCCGGAGCCCAGATCGATCGGGTCAAACAGGCGCTCTCGGACCAGGGTCTCCTGGCCGAAGACTGGGGCGGAGACATAGTGACCGTCCCGGTTTCTGCTAAACAGCGCTCCAATATCGATCTGCTGCTCGAGATGATTCTCCTGGTGGCGGACATGAAAGACCTCAAAGCAAATCCGCGGCGGCTGGCCTCCGGCGTCGTTCTGGAAGCCAAGGTGGATAAGGGGCGCGGATGCGTAGCGACCGTCCTTGTTCAAAACGGGACGCTGGAGCTGGGAGATTCTTTCGTCGCCGGATCGGTGCACGGGCGCGTGCGCGCTCTTATCAACGACCGCGGCAGCAACGTAATCACCGCAGGACCTTCGATGCCCGTGGAAATACAGGGGCTTCAGGACCTGCCTTTTGCGGGAGACACCCTCCAGGTGTTCGAGGACGCCAACAAGGCCCGGCAGGTGGCCGAATACCGCCAGGCGAAGGAACGGGAGCAATCGCTGCGCAAGACATCGCGGCTTTCCCTGCAGGCTCTCTACGAGCAGATGAAGGAAGGAACGGTCAAAGAGCTTCCGCTCATCGTCAAAGGCGACGTACAGGGTTCGGTGGAAGTCATCACCGACATGCTGAACAAGCTCAGCACCGAAAAAGCCAAGGTAAAGATACTGCACAGCGGAGCAGGCGCAGTAACCGAGACCGATGTCCTGCTTGCATCCGCCTCGAATGCCATCATCATCGGGTTCAACGTCAGGCCCGAGCGCAAAGCCCAGGAACTGGCGGACGCGGAAGGCGTCGAAATCAGGCTTTATACCATCATATACAACCTGTCCAACGATATCCGCGCGGCGATGATCGGCATGCTGGAATACACAACCCACGAGAAATATGTGGGCCGTGCCGAAGTCCGCGACACGTTCAAAGTACCCAAGTTCGGATTTATCGCGGGCTCCTATGTGCTCGATGGCGTTATTCGACGCAACTCCGAAGCCCGGCTGCTCCGGGATAATGCCGTAATCCACGAAGGCAAAATCGGCTCGCTGCGCCGTTTCAAGGACGATGTCTCCGAAGTGAAATCGGGATTCGAGTGCGGCATCGGGTTCGAGCATTTTTCCGATGTGAAGGTGGGCGACATCATCGAGGCTTATGTCATTGAAAAAGTCCAGCCCACCTCTCTCTAATTGACGATTGACAATTTACGATTGACGATTGGAATCAGGCTGCAATCGTCAATCGTAAATCGTAAATGTGAAATGCCGATAGCCTACTGCACCTTGGAGCTTTTCCTGCCCTATTCCCAGTCGCTTAAAGAAAAGCGGATGGTGCTGCGGAAGGCTCAGGACCGTCTGCGCGCGAGATCGAATTTCTCGATCGCGGAAGTCGATTACCAGGACTTGTGGCAGCGCGCGAAGCTGGCCGCGGTCACGGTGGGCGCCGACCATACGGTCCTGGAACGCGTCACCCAGCAATTCGTCCGTGAGGCCGAAAATATTCTCGAAGGCATCCTGATCGATTGCCAGGTCTCATTTATTGATCCATAGAGCCCCTTATGCAGCCATCCCGAAGGCCCCAAAGAATCGCGCTTCAGATTCAGCACGAAGTTAGCCTGATGATCTCCC
Organism: uncultured Acidobacteriota bacterium; assembly: GCA_964474425.1. Taxonomy (GTDB): domain Bacteria; phylum Acidobacteriota; class UBA6911; order UBA6911; family UBA6911; genus UBA6911. The sequence continues at coordinate 79,606 of CAYYTC010000006.1, read as the reverse complement.
GCGACATGAAAGATAGAAGAATCGGCTTTGTGACCGTCACGGGAGTGCAGATGACTCCGGACCTGAGGCACGCAAAGATATACGTCTCACAGATGGGATCCGAGAGCGAAAAAAAAGAAAGCCTGGAAACACTCAACCATGCATCCGGCTGGATTCGGCACGAGCTTGGGCAAAGGATCCGCATGAAATTTTTGCCCGACCTGGTGTTTCTGGCCGATACCTCGCAGGATTACGGGGAACATATCGACCGGCTCATAGACGAAATCCGGGAGCATGAGGAAAGCTGACATGGATGGGGTGTTGATCATTGACAAACCTTCCGGATGGACCTCACACGACGTTGTGGCCAAAATCCGGAATCTGACCAAGATCAGGAAAGTGGGGCACACCGGTACCCTCGACCCTTTTGCCACCGGCGTCCTTCCTCTCACTCTCGGCCATGCCACCCGGCTGACGAATTATTTTCTTGCCTCCGACAAGACCTATCACGGAGTCATGCGTTTCGGCTTCGCGACCACCACCTATGACGTGGACGGCGAGCCGCTCGGGGATGACTGCCGTCCCCAGCTGGACATGCCCCGGCTTCAGGAAATTTTCGCCGCGTACCTCGGCCCGATCCATCAGACGCTGCCTCCCTATTCAGCCAAGAAAATACAGGGCAGGCCCATGTATTCCTACGCCCGAAAAGGCATCGATATGGGCCAGGCGACCAAGGCCGTTACCATCAAATCTCTGAAACTGCTTGCGGTGGATGGTTGCGAGGCCGAATTCGAACTCGCCTGCACCACGGGGACCTACGCGCGGAGTCTGGCCCATGACATCGGCAGGGATTATGGATGCGGCGCCCATCTCGTCCGTCTGAGGCGGACTCGCAGCGGCGAATTTTCGATTGAGGCGGCCGTTGCCCTGAATGAGGGTTCGGATTTCCCATCCAGGGAGTTTTTCCTGAGCCGGATTATGCCGATGCGCGATCTTCTCCACGAGATTCCCGCTATAGTGATTTCCGAGGGAGACAGGAAAAAGCTGATTCACGGAATGGACCTGAACCTCATCAGCGCCGATTGGGAATCGGAGGAATTCCGCATGCTCGATGAATCGGGCGAACTCATTGCCCTTGCCCGACGCATTCAATCGTTCTCTCCTCCCGTCGCGCAACCGGCCCAATGGATCCGGATCCATCCCCATCTGATTTTCAGCAATTGAATCGGCGAAACCTTCGAGTCTTCGAGCTTTTAAGGCAGGTCGCGGGCCTCTGGGACTCGAAGACTCGAAGATGCGGGCGCCTAAACCACCAGGCGGTCTTTTATTTTCTGAAACTTCTTCTCCCCGACCCCTTTCACATTGATGACTTCTTCAATGCGATTGAATTTCCCCACTTTGGCCCGGTGATCCAAAATGCTTTTGGCAATCGAGGGCCCGATCCCGGGAAGAGATTGAAGCTGCTCGACGGTTGCTGTATTCAGATTTATCTTCTCCGTCGATGCCGGGCTGGATTTTTGAGCCAGCGCTAAAACAGGCCCCATAGCCATGCTCAACAACAGCATCACCAGGCAAGCCGCCTTAACCTTTTTGAATATCATGGAAACCTCCTTTGTGAGATTTATATGCTTACCGATATCTAATGGGCAGCCGGTCTTTTGAGCCAAAAATAAAAGCAGACGACTGTTTCCCCGACGCCTTGTCCCGCAATGCCCCGCCTTAAATGCTGGATTGGGGGCAAGATAGACGCACCATTGTGCAACAATCCGAAGTGGAAGGTCGGAAGCCGCAAGCTCTGCCTGACCTGCACACCCAATCCGTTGCTGAAACAGGCGTACTCCGCGGCTCAATCCTATACGTGGAATAGGAACCCACAAAACGCCCATGGGAAAGCCTGAAGTTGCTGTTCTTTGTAAACTCAGGCGCGGGGACGGCACGAAATGTGGAAACCATGAACCTCATGTGCCATAATTGTTAACGCAATGGATTCCTGGATATAAAGGAACAGATCGCCTATGAAATGCAGCTCCTTGCTTTATCTAAGATGCGGGATTCTGTGTCTGGCTTTAATGCTCTTTTTTGTAGCGGCGTCCGCCCAGGAGAAAATGCCTCGTCCCTCGCAGCCGATTAACCTGGATAAGGCCCTGGAAGAACAGGTTCCAGCGGATAGGGCCGCGAGCTATTACCATTACTCTCTTGCAAAATGGAGTGAAGACAGGGGAGATTTGCCGAAAGCTCTTTCGGAGATGCACACGGCGCTGAAGTACAATCCCGATAGCCCTGCGATCCGTCTAGAGTTGGCATCCCTGCTGGAAAAATCCGGAAACTTGCGCGAAGCGATTGAATATGCCCAGGAGGCAGTCCGGCTTGACCCCAAGGATCCGGATCCGCATTGGCTCTTGGCCAATATCTATTTCAAGTCCCAGGAACCGGGTGCAGCCGCAGCCGATAACATGAAAAAGGCGATCCAGGAACTGGAACTGCTGAAAAGTCTGACCCCTGACGACGAGCGGGTCTTCTCTGCCCTGGGCTGGGCTTATTTCCAAATGGACGAGCCGGAAAAGGCGATCCAGTCGTATGAGAAATACCAGAGTCTGTCTCCTGAGGGGGACAGCGGCTACAGGGAAATTGCCAAGTACTATGACCGCGAGGGCAACTACGAAAAGGCCATCGAATACCTCGACAGGGGTTTGAAAGCCTGGCCGGATTCGGCCGAAAGCCTCTACATGCTGGGCTCGATTTATGCAAGACAGGGAAAGCACAAGGAAGCAATCCCTATTTTCAAAAAATTCCTGAAAGTTGCGGGAAACAACCCGAGTGTGAGCCGGCGGCTCGCCGCGTCGCTCGTCGAAGCGGGCGAGTACGACGAGGCATCCCGCATCCTTGAGGATCTTGTCAAGGCAGCGCCCAAAGACAGGGACGCTCAGCTGCTTCTGGGCCGATCGCAGATCGCCCGCCGGGAATACCCCGGGGCAATCGAAACCCTGCAATCAATAATTGCGGTCAATCCCGAAGATATCGAAGCCCAGTTTTATCTTGCCACGGCTTACGAGCAGAGCGGCAGACCGGCGCAGGCTGCGAAAATCTTCTCCCGGCTGCTGGAAATAACCACGGACGCCAACGAGGAAGGCCAGGCCAACCGGGTTGTATTCCAGCAGCATCTGGCTGCGGACTACCAGGAAATGGGAGAAAATGAAAAAGCCATCGCGATCTATCAGGAGCTGGCAAAGTCCGATCCCAAATTCAATCCGCAGCTTGCGAATGCCTACCGGATTGACCGGCAGTTCGACAAGGCTCTGTCCTTGGGAAAACAGCTGTACGAAAAGGATCCCGGCGACATCCATACGGCCGTCATATACGCTCGGACCCTGGCCGACGCCAACAAAACCAGGGAAGGCGCTGAAATTCTCTCCCGGCTGCTGCAATCCAATCCGATGAACGTCGACATCTACGTAAATCTCAGCCAGGTGTACCTGCAGGACAAAAAATACGGCGATGCGGAAAAAATACTTCTCCGGGCCGAAGAGAAAAAGCTGGAAAACGAATCGGACAAGGAAAGATTGAAGTTCCAGCGGGCAACCGTCTATGAGAAGCAGAGGGATTTCGATCGCGCGGAATCGCTTTTCCGGGAAATTTTGCAGGCCAACCCGGACAATGCCGTCGCACTGAACTACATCGGATACATGCTGGCCGACCGGGGAGTCCGGCTCGAGGAAGCTCTCAAATACGTCCAGGGCGCGCTGGCCATCGATCCCCATAACGGGGCTTATCTCGATTCCCTCGGCTGGGCGTTTTTCAAGCTGAACGACCTGGAGAATGCCGAAAAGTACCTGCTGCAGGCCGACGAACTGGTCAAAAACGATCCCGTCATCGATGACCATCTCGGAGACCTCTATTATAAAACCGGCGATTTTTCCAAAGCCCAGAGCTATTGGATGAGATCCGTCAGCATCGGAACAGAACCGGAAGACATCCAAAGGGTTCGCCAAAAGCTGGAAATGCTTCAGCAAATGATGCGAAAACAAAAATCGGCAAAGTGACAACTCCGCTGCTTCGGGCACGTTCCTTCGCAAAGATAAACATGGCGCTGTCTGTTCTGGGCCGGAGAACGGACGGCTACCATGACATCCAGACCGTCTTTCAGAGCATCAGCCTGCACGACGAAATCGAGTTCCGGCTATCTTCGAGGCTGGAACTGAGCTGCGAAAACCTCCGCGGCGTCCCCCGGGAAGAGAATCTGGTCTGGAAAGCGGCCGAAGCTCTTGCAGCCAGGCTGCCGGAGAAGCGCGGCGCATCCATTGTGCTCCGGAAAAGGATCCCTGCGGGGGCGGGCCTGGGCGGAGGGAGCAGCAATGCGGCCGTGACGCTGCTGAGCCTTTGCCGCCTCTGGAATGTCGAAGAGAGCGTGGACCTGCCTGCGGCGGCCTCAACCCTCGGTTCCGACGTTCCTTTTTTCCTCAGCGGCGGTACTGCCCTGGGCATGGAGAGGGGAGAAAAGGTTTTGCCCTGGCCCGATCTGCCCTCCGGACATCTGGTGGTGATCTTCCCCGGGATCAGCGTATCCACCGCCGAGGCCTACCGGTCTCTCAATTTGGGATTGACTTCCTGCCGCGAGGACCATAGAATTCAACGTTTTTATGGTCAGGCGAAAGAGGGCAAGAGCTGCCTGGCCGGGATCTTTAATGATTTCGAGGCTTCGATCCTGCCTGCCTACCCGCCCATCCGGGAAGCCAAGAGTTTCCTGGAGGAACGGGGCTCGACGGCGACCCTGCTGTCCGGCAGCGGATCCTCTGTCTTCGGATTCTTCCCTGATGAGGAATCAGCGTTCGCGGTAGCCCGGGAAAACACCCGGGAAGCCTGGCGAGTGTTTCCGGCGAAGACCCTTTCTCGGGCTGAGTATTTCCAAAACATGTTCGGGTAGACGCCGGTTCAGGCCCGCATTTCTCAAAAGGTTTCGCCCTGGAACGGCAACGGAACTGCCGTCCGGGGCAGCTTGAGGCAGGCGCGGGTCTGTTTGCGGATCGCGGGGGTTGCGCCGCTTTTCATTTTGCGTACTGCTGGGGCGTCGTCAAGCGGTAAGACACAGGTCTTTGGAACCTGCATTCGGAGGTTCGAATCCTCCCGCCCCAGCCATCTCGCATCGCCTCCAGGAGCGCGCTCATGATTAACACTGGATACAAGCGAGTGAACAGAGAACTGAAGGTCTTTTCGGGAAATGCCAACATGGCTTTGACGCAGGAGATCTGCGATCATCTGCAAATTCCCATGGGAAAGATTAACCTGACACGGTTCAGCGACGGCGAAATTTACTGCCAGATCCTGGAAAACGTCCGCGGCAAGGACGTCTTTTTGATCCAGCCCACCTCTTCCCCGGTGAACGACAACCTGGTTGAGCTGCTGGTCATGATCGATGCGTTCAAGCGCTCTTCCGCCACGCGGATTACGGCCGTAATGCCTTATTACGGGTATGGGCGGCAGGATCGAAAAGACAAGCCCCGCGTTCCGATTTCGTCCAAGCTGGTGGCGGACCTGCTCACGGCCGCCGGTACGGACCGTATCCTGTCGATGGACCTCCATGCGGGACAGATCCAGGGATTTTTCGACATCCCGGTTGATCATCTGTTCGCGGCGCCTGTTTTGATCGAGTATTTGAAGAATATGAAAATCCCCGACCTCACGATAGTCTCGCCCGACGCAGGAGGAGTGGAGCGCGCCCGGGCATTCGCCAAGAGGCTCGACGCGGATCTGGCCATCGTCGACAAACGCCGCACCGGGCCCAACGAGGCCGAGCTGCTTCACATCATCGGCCACGTGAGCGGGAGGAATATCGTTATCTGCGACGACATGATCGACACGGCGGGCACGTTGGTCAATACGGTCCTCGCACTCCATAAAAAAAAGGCGGGGCGCATCATCGCCTGCGCGACCCACGGAATCCTGAGCGGCCCCGCGATCGAGAGGCTGCGCAAAACCCCGATCGAGCAGATCATTCTTACCAACACCGTTCCGGTGCCCGATTCCAGGAAACTGCCCAATATGACCATCCTGAGTGTTGCCGGCCTGTTGGGCACCGCCATTCAGAGCATTCATGAGGAAACGAGCGTCAGTAATCTTTTTGTTTAGAGTCGAGTCTTCGAGCCTTGGAGCCCTGACGGGATAAAAAACCGGCAGGCTTCAAAATTCTGAGATTCTTAGGAAGGAGTTGGGTTTCATGCCAACAGTAATCGAAGCTCAGGTACGGACCCCGGGCGGCAAAAATGCCAACAGGCGGCTCCGGAAAGCGGGAAGAATTCCGGCCGTTATCTATGGCCCCGGGAAGCAGCCGATCGTGGTTTCGGTTGATCCGGGCGAGGTGCAGGCCATCCTCCATTCGGAAACCGGGCGCAACAGCATCTTCGGCGTCAGCGTGGACGGTTCTGAGCAAAGCAACGCCATGGTCAAGGACTACCAGTTGGATCCCGTCCAGGGGGCCCTGATACATGCGGATTTTCTCGAAATCGCGATGGACCGCCTGCTCGAATTGACGGTCAATATCGAGACCGTCGGCGAAGCCGAAGGCGTAAAGCTCGACGGCGGCATCATGGATATCGTCACGCGTTCGATCCAGGTCGAGTGCCTGCCTTCGGATATTCCCGAATCGATCCGGGTGGATGTCAGCCACCTGAAGATCAACGACTATATACGGGTGAAGAACATTCAGACGGATGCAAAAGTCAGAATTCTCACCGATCCCGAAGTCGTTATCGTAACCATCGTTCCTCCGATCAAGGAGGAGGTCCCGGTCGAGGCGGTGCCCGAGACTGCTGAACCGGAAGTGATCAAGAAGGGCAAGGTTGCAGAGGAAGGCGCGGAGGAGGAGCAGAAATCCAAGGCCCCAAAGCCTGAGCCCAAGCAATAAAGGCTATCCGGCTGAACCCTTCGCGATGTTCGGGCGGAGTGTGATGCAGGCGCTTCAGCACCAATGGAGACACTGGCCAGGGTTATCGTCGGATTGGGCAATCCCGGAGCGGCGTATTCCGGGAACCGGCACAATGTCGGATTCATGGTTTTGGACGCCCTCGCCCGGGAAGCGCCAGGGACCTGGTCGGCGGACCTGCTTTCCGCCACATGCCGGGCGTCAATTGCCGGGCATATTGTATTGCTGGTGAAACCGTCGACTTTTATGAACCAGAGCGGAAAGGCTGTCCACGCGCTGCTTTCCAACCTTAAAAAGGGTCCGGAGGACCTTGTGCTGGTGGTCGACGACCTGAATCTCCCGTTCGGCCGCATACGAGTCAGGGAGCGAGGATCCGGCGGCGGGCATCATGGCCTCGAATCCGTCCTCACGATGCTGGGGACGGATGAGGTCCTGCGCGTGCGGGTTGGAATCGGCGAAGAGCAGATGCCCGAAGACAAGGCTGCTTTCGTTCTATCGGATTTTCCGCCGGAAAAATGGACCGGGGTCAACGAAATAATTTTTCAGACCGGGAATGCCGTGAAATCGATACTGCGCGACGGCGTTTCCAAAACAATGGCGATTTTTAACGCATGAAGCTGTAAGGAGAAGGCCGTGAGAAATTACGAAGTGGTCTTTGTTGCCGCCCCCACGCTAACCAGTGAAGAGCTGGACGGCTTTATCAACCATATCCAGACAGTGGTTGAGAGCAAGAACGGCAAGGTGGTCAAGGTCGACAACTGGGGGAAAAAATCCCTGGCTTACAAGATCAAGAGATTCCGAGAGGGCTATTACGTGGTGCTATCCATTGAGGGGGATGGCAGCGCCATCGCGGAACTGGAGCGCCGCTTCCGGGTGACCGATTATATCATCCGCTTTATTTCGGTTCGAATCGACGAGGATCTCAAACGTTCCGAAAAGATCAAAGCGACAAGACAAAAAAAGGTGCCCAAACAGGCGCCGGATATCTCCCGGGGTACCGACGCGGAAGAGGCGTCCTTATCCGATCTGTAGGGTCTTCATCGGGGACCGCATTCGAAAATCCGGTCCCACAAAGTAGAAAGGCTAAGAACTATGCCAGGTCCAAGACGATTCAGTGTGCGGCGCAAGAGAGTGTGCAAGTTTTGCGCGGAAAAAATTACATATATCGACTTTAAAGACGGGAAACTCCTCGGCCATTTTATTCCAGAAAGAGGGAAGATACTGCCGCGGAGAATCAGCGGCGTCTGCTCGACGCATCAGCGGTTGCTCGCGGAAGCCATAAAGCGCGCCAGACACATGGCGATTCTCCCATTCGTAGCGGATTGAGACTTTTTTCCCAGAGGGTGAGACATGAAGGTCATTTTAAAGCAGGACGTAGAGAAACTGGGCAAAACCGGCGATGTCGTAAAGGTTGCCCCCGGCTACGGGCGCAATTATCTGATCCCCAGAAATCTCGCGATTGAGGCCACTCCGGGCAACATTAAGATAGCCGAGGTGGAAAAGATCTCCCAGGCGCGCCGCGACCACCGGGAGAAGGAATCCGCCACTCTTCTGGCCCGCGACATCGTTAAGCTTACGGTGACAATCCAGAAGAAATCCGGAGAAGAGGGATCGCTTTACGGGTCCGTGACTGCGCTGGATATCGCGGACTTCCTGGTCAACCACAAGATCGATATCGATAAGCGCAAGATACAGCTGGAAGAGCCCATAAAGACGCTCGGAGAATACCAGGTGCCGATCCGGCTGCACCGCGAAGTCACGGTGCCCATCAGAGTCATCGTGGAACCGGAACCGGAAGCCGCCACCTAATTGACGATTTGCGATTTTCGATTGACGATTTGAAGGATGCTAATGCAATCGAAAATCTCCATGCTGAAGCGCATAGGTCAGCCCGGCAATTAGCGCTTACCGACGGGCCTGGAGTGGTCCTTCTAGCCGACAAGGTTCATGTGGAACCGAAAACACCCTGTGATTTGCGATTGACGTTTTGCGATTGACGATTAAAAATGATTCCGCCAGTCCTAAATCGTCAATCGTCAATCGTCAATCGTCAATCAAAATGGCCGATATCAGCCTGGAAAAAACGCTTCCCCACAACCTGGAAGCGGAGCGCTCTATACTGGGGGCCATCCTGCTGGACGATAAGGCCGCGATTCCCGTCTTTGAAATAATCAAGTCGCAGGACTTTTACCTGGAGAGTCATCGGAGAATCTTCGATCGAATGCTCCAGCTCATGAACAATTCGCGGCCGATCGACCTTATCACTCTCAAAGAGGAGCTCCAGCGCGCGAACGAGCTCGAAAGCATCGGCGGAGCCGCCTACCTGGCAAGCCTTACCGACTATCTGCCCCGGGCGCTCAATATCGAGTACTACGCGCAGATTGTCAGATCCAAGTCCACTCTGCGCCGACTGATCCAGATCTCGGGCGAGATCATGGCCCGCAGCTATCAGGACGAGGAGCCTGCCGAAGATATCCTCCAGCACATCGAAAAGACGATCTTCGACATAGCCAGCCAGCAGTTCCACACGGGCTTTTCCTCCATCACGCCCATCGTCAGCGACGTCTTCAAGCAGATCGAGGAGTTGTCCAATCGCAAAGCCCCCGTAACGGGCCTGGAAACCGGATTTGTCGACCTGGACCGCATGACCGCCGGCTTACACCCGTCGGACCTCATCATCGTTGCCGCACGGCCCGGACTGGGAAAAACCAGTCTCTGTCTCAATATCGCCGAACATGTCGCCATCAGAAAGCACAAAACCGTCGGGATCTTCAGCCTGGAGATGAGCAAGGAACAGCTGGTCAAGCGGCTTCTGTGCAGCGAGGCGAGGATTGACGCCCACCGGGTCAACACCGGCTTCCTGAACAAGGAGGACTGGAACAGGCTGAGCCACGCTTCCGGCGACCTGTCCGACACCAAAATTTTTATCGACGATACCGCCAGTGTTACCGTATCCGAACTGCGCACGAAAGCCCGGCGTTTGAGCCTGGAACACGGAATGGACCTTTTAATTGTCGATTACCTGCAGCTCATGTCGGGCTCCAATCAGCGCTACGAAAACCGCACGCAGGAAATTTCCCAGATTTCCAGGGGCTTGAAGGCAATTGCCAAAGACCTCAACGTTCCCGTCATCGCGGTCTCCCAGCTCAGCCGCGCCGTCGAATCCAGGACCGGCGAGCACCGCCGTCCGCAGCTTTCGGATCTCCGGGAATCCGGTTCCATCGAGCAGGACGCCGATGTTGTATTGTTCATTTATCGCGAGGATATGTTCAATCCCACGGAGGAAAACAACGGGCTCGCCGAACTGATCATAGGAAAACAGAGAAACGGGCCCACGGGATCCATACAGCTTGCCTTCAGCAAACAGTTTACGAAATTCGACAGCCTGTACCAGGAAGGAACTTAGTGGTTAGTGGTTAGCGGTTAGCGGTTAGCGGTTAGCGGTCAGGGACAGGCCGAACATGAAAGAGGCGATCGGTAAGACGATGAAGTGCGAAAGGGCTGGCAGCAACTTCGGGATGAGACCTGAAGGGAGGCCGACATGGGCGGAGGTTGATCTGAATGCCCTGGCGGAAAATTTCAAGGCGCTCTCTTCCCTTTTATCGCCTTCCGGCGGCGGCAACCCGAGAATTTTTCCGGTCGTCAAGGCCGACGCCTACGGTCATGGGATGATTCCTGTCGCGCGGGCGCTGGCATCCGCAGGAGCCACGGCGTTTGCGGTGGGCGTGGTCGATGAAGGCGTAGCATTGCGCCAGGCAGGAATTACTCAAGAGGTCCTGGTGCTCGGGACATCCTGGCAGGGGCTGGAGAAACCGGCCGTGCAGAACCGCCTCACCCTTTCCGTCGATACACCCGAAAGCGTGTGCTGCCTGGACTCCATGGGCGCCGAGATGGCCGTTTCCATTGCCGTCCATATTAAAGTGGACACCGGAATGGCTCGTCTGGGAGCCCGATGGGATGCATTGGATCCTTTGCTGACCGCGGTGCAGCGCGCGCGCCGCATCCGCATCGAAGGAGTCTTTTCCCACCTGTCCAGCGCGGATGAGACGGATACGTCTTTCACCATGGAGCAGAAGCGCCGGTTCGACCGCGCCCTCTCCGCAGTCAGGGACGCCCATCTGAATCCGGGGACCATTCATTTTGCGAACAGCGCAGGTATTCTATATCACGAGTGCTTCCGGCAGTGGAACGCGCGTTCCGGAATCGCTCTCTATGGTTACTCGCCGGACTCGCGCCGCTCTCCCGTTACACTGCGCCCCGTATTGACCCTTAAAACCGCGATCGGCCCCATTCGCTCGATTGCGGCGGGAGAATCCCTGGGATATGGAAGAAGGTTCACCGCGTCCAGGCAAACGAGGGTCGGCATATTGCCGGTCGGGTATGCGGATGGATTCCATCGGCGCCTCAGCGGCCGGACCCGCATCATTGTCCGTGACCGATGCGCCGAGGTTATCGGCGCAGTCTCCATGGACATGATCGCGGTGGACCTGACAGACCTCCCCGACGCCCGGGAAGGGGACGAGGTGATTCTGCTGGGATCGAGCGACCACTGCCGCACCACGGCCCAGGATTGGGCGGAAGCTCTGGATACCATTCCCTACGAAATCCTTTGCGCGATCGCCGCGCGGGTACCCCGAATTTACCTCACGAATCCTTGAGGTGCACACGTGGAAATCGCAACCTGGAACGTGAATGGAATTCGCGCACGCCAGCAGCAGGTCCTGGAGTGGATGGAGCGCGACCAGCCGGATGTCGTTTGCCTACAGGAAATCAAGGCCGCGCGCGAGCAGGTTCCCGAACCGCTCCGCAATCTGGCCGGCTATTGGTGCTGCTGGCATGGCGAGCGCGCTTATTCCGGCGTTGGTCTGCACATCCGCCGCAGCGTGTCCCCCGAGGAACCCCGGTTTGAGCATCCTGAATTCGACTTCGAGACACGGATCGTGACAGCCCGCATCGAAAACCTCATCATCGGGTCCGTTTATGTGCCGAACGGGGGGAAGGATTTCGCGGCCAAGCTGCATTTTCTCGAAGCTCTGGAGCGCTACGCCGTAAACTGCAGGTCCGTTGGTCTGGACCTGATTCTCTGCGGCGACATGAACGTCACCCGGACCGACCAGGACGTTCATCCCAAGGAACGCAAACCGGATGCCATAGGCCAGAGGCCCGAAGAGCGGGAGCTCTTTGAGCGCGTCCTCGCCGGTGGAGAAATGGTCGACGTCGGGCGAACCCTCGATCCCGACAACGATCAGCTTTTCACATGGTGGCCGCCCTGGCGCAACATGCGGCAGAGAAACATAGGCTGGCGGCTCGACTATGTGTTGGCGAGCCGGCCTGCTGCAAACCGCATTAAGCGGTGCTCCGTACTCGCCCAGTTCGGCACGAGCGACCACGCCCCTGTCGTCGCGCATCTGGAACGGTGACGGGGAAGCGGGTCTTGAAAGAAAAGCGGTACCGGTTATTTCGGCGGAGCATGGCTGATTCGCGGGCCGCGTTATTGCGCTGATTTCCGCAGTTTACTTCCGCTGAAGGGCTTCGAAGAGACGGCAGGCAAAGGCATCCAAATTGGCAAAATTCCGGTATGCGCCGGACCGGGAGGAAGCGAGGAAATTCTCACAGCCCCCTCCTGTCCTGGCAGCCCTTGAAATATCATTCCGGAGCCTTCGCGAGGTTTGCAGCATTTCCTTCATTTCCCGAAGATTGGAGGCGCTGCCCGAGGCGGAGATGATGGCGATTCCCTCTTCCAGGGTCTTCTCCTCTTCGTCTTCGAGCTCTTCCTGTTTTGCGGCAGCCTTTGGGGACGGCTTTGTCTCAGGCTTCGCCGCCGGCTTCGGCGCGGATTTGGGCAAAGGCTTTGCTGCGGGGATTGCGGCTTTCAAAAGCGGCACCGTATCGACTACCTGGCTCAATCCCTCAATCCAGCCATCGGCACTTCCCCCCAGCGCCTCATCGATATCCGGATATCTCGCGTATTCGTAGAGTCCCCCCACAAACAGAACTTTTTCCGCGGGGACAAATACAAAAACATCCCCGCCGGTCCGGGATTTCGACTGCAAGGCGACAATGCGCACCTCCAGATTTGCGGGAAACAGGCGCATCTGCCGGTCGAAAATGAACCAGGATGAGTCCGGGGGCTTGGCCGGACCTCCTGCGCGGGCTTCGGTTCCCGGAGCATTCGGATCGCCATTGGCGGATGCATAAAGGCTGTACATCTGTGAGCTTGCTACAAGGACAGCCCCCTGGCCGGCATAATAACGGGCATTCTCAGTTCTGATACGGGCCGGATCGGTGAAGACTACCCACCGTACGGCTTTCGAGGTCAGCTTTTTCAGGGCCTCCACCGCAGCGGACAGAGCCGGTTCCGGAGGGGGATCAATCATTAAGACGCCTTCTTCCGTTGCGACGGCTCCGACGTTCCCTCCGCTCTCAGCCGACTGAAGGCAATAGCAGTGATCGCTCACCTTTTCAAAGCGCGCCGCGGCAAATGAGGATCCCGGGCCTTGAGCCGATGCCAAAACGAGAGCCGCCGTCAATAAAACTTTTCTCATGCCGCACCCTGACCGGTATGCATTCCCTCGAAAAATCCGGCCATTAGTCTTTCGACGAATTCTATGTGTCCATTAAAAAAATGATCGGCGCCGGCTATACGGTGCACCCTTGAAGTCGCGGGAAGCCGTTGCGACAACCGGTCCAGGTTTTCCGGGGAGCAGAATTCATCCCGGCTTCCGACGATGTAAAGCGCCGGCTTGGAACAATCGGCCAGGAAATCCATGCTGTAAAGATTCAGGGGCAATCCCAGGCCCAGCAGCGCCCGGACGCGCCGGTCCCCGCACCCGATCTGAAGACCTACCCAGGCGCCGAAGGAGTATCCCCCGAGCGCCAGAAAACGCCCGGGGTATTTTCCCTCCAGCCAATCCAGCGCCGCCAGGACATCATCTTTCTCACCGATCCCCTGGTCAAAGGAACCTGTGCTGTTGCCTGCGCCGCGGAAGTTGAAACGCAAAGCCGCAAAGCCGGCTGCGGCCGCAGACTTGGCCGCGCGGTAAACAACCCGGTTATCCATCGTGCCGCCGTAGACCGGGTGCGGATGGCAGAATAGCGCGGCCCCCCGGAGCGTTTCCCGGGGCTCCCGCAGATGCGCCTCCAGCTGCAGCGGTCCGGCCGGAATCATGAACGGCATACTCACTCCAGTTTTCTGATAAAATCCTTTGAGCCAGCGGCCCGGAACCATCCGGTCACCGATTTTCGATCCGCGGCCCGCGATCCTTATCTATCCATCGGGTTTTGAGACAACCGGAAGCTTCGGTTTTTTCGAAATCTTATGGCCGGGTCCCGGACCTCAGGCTCAACGGCACTTCCAGACCGTGGAGATCCATCAGCCGGGCATCGGCCAGCATGGCGCGCGTCTCGCCGTCCGCCCAGATCCTGCCGCGATCCATCAGGACCGTTCGCGGACACACGTCCAGAACAAGCTCCAGGTCGTGCGTGGCGATGATCAGGGTTGCCTCGAGCCCGGCGACCACTTCAATCAAATGGCGGCGGTTCCTCGGATCGAGGTTGCTCGTCGGTTCGTCCATTCCCAGGATTTCCGGCTCCATCACAAGAACGGCTGCCAGAGAAACCCGCCTTCTTTCGCCCAGGCTCAGATGATGCGACGAACGGGACCGGATGGCATACTCCAACCCCGAGTCCAGCAGCGCCTTCTCCACCCGGCGGGGAATTTCGTCCGCAGGCACTCCAAGATTCAACGGGCCGAAAGCCACATCCTCGAATACGGTCGGACAAAAAAGCTGGTCATTGGGATCCTGAAAGAGCAACCCGACCTGCTTGCGGATTCGCTTTAAATCGGCCGTATCCAGGCTTTGGCCCTTGATCCGCACGGCCGCGCTGGCCGGCAGGATGCCGTTCAGGTGAAGGAGCAGAGTGGATTTTCCGGCCCCGCTCGGGCCCACGATTGCCACCCGCTCTCCCGACCGCACATCGAGATCGATCCCCTCCAGCGCCTTTGTGCCATCGGGGTATGTGTAGTTCAGCCGGGTTATCCGAACCGCATAGCCGGTCATGTCAGTCCTGTTCGGCGGGCGTCCGATCCAGGCGTTTTTGCTGCCCGCCGGGTTTCATCCTATCCAAAACGACAAAGTGATAAAAATTACCACGCCCGAAAGAAATGCGGCATCGCGCAGCGTAAATTTCCGCGGCGACACGACGGGAAAATCGCCTGCATAGGCGCGGGAAAGCATGGCCGAATGCATACGTTCCGCCCGCTCGAAAGAGCGTATCAGAAGAGTTCCAAGCATCGAACTCAGTATTTTTATTTCTTCCCCGAACCCGGCCCGTCCGACGCGGCGGCAGTCGCGCGCCTGCTTCATTCTCATCGCCTCCTCCGTGAGGACAAAAAGATACCGGTAGAGGAAACCAAGGTTCATAACCAGGATTTGGGGACATCCCAGCCTCCGCATGCCGCGCAGCAGCTCGACAAAGCGTGTGGTGTTGGTCAGGAGAACCAGCAGGAACAGGCACAGAACGGCGCGGATAAAAAGGATGCCCAAACCCCAATACCCCCCCTTCCAGGGCGCCGCCAGACCGGCCAGCACTATGAACGGCAGGATCAGAAAAGTCCGCCCCACGATGTAGGTCAGCGGGATCTGCGAGATGCCCATCAGGATCGCCGTGGCAAAAAAATAGATGAAGAACATCGATCCCCGTTCCGCCGGGATGCATAGAACGCCCACCATCAGGGCGGTAAAAGCGATAAGCTTGGAGCGGGCTTCCAGAACATGCAGGGGCGAATCCAGCGAAGCATAGCGGTCTATGAAGCTGTGTCTCATGACCGGCCTCTCCTTCGCTTCGCCATGCGCATCGCGAGCAATCCGAGACCGATCAACACAAGGAAGATCGCGGTTCGCAACAGGTACTCGGCAAGGCGCCCTGTGGACACAAGCCCTTCCGGACTGATGTCGGCCCCGGATTCGGCCTTCAGCGGGCTTGCTTCCAGCAGCTTTTCAAGAGGGTCCGGGAGACTGGAACTGCCGGCCATGACCAGGATCGCGCCGGGAATCGCTACAAACAGAACAGCCCCGATCCAATCCGGCATCCTGAATTTGCTCAGGCCGTCGATGGCCATGAGATCCGGCCTCACCCTATGCAGGAAATTCAGGACTCCCGCCGTCAGCATGCCCTCCAGAATCCCCACGGCGGCATGATACCCAACCATGGTCATCAGGGCGATGCGCAAGGGGATGGCGCCCGATAGGCCCAGTTCAAGCGCGCAAAAAGCAGCCGAAATGACCAAAGAGGACCATCCGGCAAGAAATCCGGCCAGGAACAGGCGTCTGCCGCCGCGCACATCCCCTCCGAGGAGCCGGAATATGGCATACCCGCTCATGCTGGTAACGACACCGATGTTGAATATATTGGCCCCGAGGGCGACCAGGCCTCCGTCCTGGAGGAACAACGCCTGGGCAACAATCACCGTCGTCATGGCCAGGGATCCTGCCATCGGCCCAAGCAGGATGGCCAGGAGGCTGCCCCCTATCAGGTGGCCCGAGGTGCCGCCGAGCACGGGGAAATTGAGCATCTGGGCCGCGAAAACGAATGCCGCGAGCATCCCCATCATGGGGACCATGCGTCCCGAAAGATCAATCTTCGTGCGCCGGGCCGCATACCATACGTTTGCCGCAGATACCACGTTCAGGGAAATTGCCATCGGGTTGGACAAAAATCCATCTGGCATATGCATCATCGAGATTCTAGACCAAGCCGGCGCTGAAAAACAGCGACAAAGAACCCGATCTGCGACAGGCGGCCGCAGGCGGGACAGGCGGCCCGCGCCATTGGCGCCATCCGGCAGTGTTTACGTCCCTCATCTTCCAGGAACTTGGTGTACTATGATTTCTGAATCCTCAGTCAGCGAGGCTCCTATGATCTACTTCACCGAACTCGAAAATCTGCCGACTTATGACGCAAAGGGTGAATATCTCGGACGCCTGGTGGAACTGGCGATCAACCCGAGCCAGAATTCCTTTCTGGTGGCCTATTTCTATGTCATGACGCCTCAGAAGAAGCTTCTGTGCATCGAGCATGGATGGATTTCCACGATTTCGGTGCGCGCCGTGCAGACCAGTGTCCCGGCGAACGAAATCGGCAGCTCCACTCCCGACGAAGGATTGATCTGCATCAAAAAAGACGTCCTGGATCAGCAGATTATCGACGTCAATGACCGGAAAGTGGTCCGTGTCATCGACGTGGATTTTGACATTCAGCCCGACCACAAACAAACGGAGTTGCGCATCGTCGCAGTGAACGTCGGGACGTCGGCCGCAGCCCGCCGCCTGTTACAAGGCCTGTTCGCAAAACACCGGATCCGCACGATAGTCTCCGTTCTGTCCACGCAGACCATCCCCTGGGAATTTGTCAACCTGATCGAGCCGGACCCGGCAAGGCGCGTCAAGCTAAGGATTTCCTACAACCGGCTGGCCCAGCTTCATCCGGCGGACCTGGCCGATATTCTCGAGGAATTGAGCCGCGACGAGCAAAGGTCCGTTATCGAGTCGCTGGATGACGAAACGGCAGCCGAAGCCGTTTCCGAAATTCCGACGCGCATGCAGGTGGCGCTATTGAACAGCCTCTCTGCCGGAAAGGCTGCCGACATTGTCGAGGAGATGGCTCCGGATGAGGCGGCCGATGTGCTGCAGGAACTCCCGCCGGAAACCTCAGCGGAGGTTCTTGCGAACATGGAGGAAGCTGAAGCCGAAGAAGTGCGCGAACTGCTCGGGTTCGAGGAAAACACGGCCGGCGGCTTCATGACAACGGAATTCATAGTGCTGGCGGAAACGGCGACCGTGGAAGCGGCCGTCGAAGCCCTAAGGAATTTCAACGGACCGGTCGAGACTGTTCATTCCGTCTATTTGATATCGGAAAACCTGGAACTGACACGGACGGTGCCCCTGGCGCTCCTGCTCCTTGCGGGCAAGAATTCCCGGCTTTGCGATCTGGTCGCGGACCCGCCGATTTCGGTACCCTTCCATGCGGACAAAAAAACCGTCATCAGCACTTTTCATAAATACAACCTTCTTACTCTGCCGGTGGTCGACGATAACGGCCGGCTTCTGGGAGTGGTAACAGCCGACGACGTTCTGGAACTGGTCGTTAAGGAAAAGTGACGGATCATGCTCACGCTGCCAATGAATCTCGCAAGACTCCGGCGCTGGAAGACCAGCCTGCTTATCTTTCTGAGCGTAGTCGGTCCGGGCATCATCACCGCCAATGTGGACAACGATGCCGGGGGCATCTACACCTATTCGGCAGCCGGCGCCCGCTATGGTTATGCCCTTCTATGGACCCTGATCCCCATAACGGCAGCTCTCATAATCGTCCAGGAAATGGCGGCGCGCATGGGCGTTGTCACCGGCAAGGGGCTGGCAGATCTCATTCGGGAGGAATATGGCTTCCGCATGACCTTTATTCTTATGGCCCTGCTGCTGCTGACCAACTGGGGCAATACCGTATCGGAATTCGCCGGCCTGGCATCGGGAATGTCCATTTTTCATGTCAGCAGATTCCTGTCCGTCCCCCTGGGAGCGGTTCTGGTCTGGCTTCTGGTTTTCCGGGGAAGCCACAAAACCGTGGAAAGGGTGTTCCTTGCGGCATGCGTATTCTATGTCGCCTATGTGATTTCGGGCTTTTTGGCCGATCCGGATTGGGAGTCGGCCCTATTGGGAACGGTTGTCCCCCGGATGAGCCTCAGCACCGGCGAGCTCTATATGATCCTCGGCCTGGTAGGGACTACCATTGCCCCCTGGATGCAGTTTTACCTGCAGGCAGCCGTCGTCGAGAAGGGCATCAAGGTTGAGAATTACAGGCAGTCACGGCTGGATGTCATTATCGGCTGCATCCTGGTCAGCGTGGTCGCCTACTTCATTATTGTGGCCTGCGCGGCCACGATTTTTATGGGAGGCCATCAGCAGATTAACGGCGCGGCCGACGCCGCCCTCGCGCTGGAGCCTCTCGCCGGGAGAGCCGCCAGTGCCCTCTTCGCGCTGGGACTGTGCAATGCCTCATTGTTCGCAGCCAGCATCCTGCCGCTTGCAACGGCCTACACCGTCTGCGAAGGCCTGGGTTTTGAATCCGGCATTGATAAACGGCCCCACGAAGCTCCCGTGTTTTATTCGCTCTACACGGGGCTGATCATCCTGGGCGGCCTCGCCGTACTGGTTCTCAGCGAGAGGAAACAGGTTCCCATAATCCTGTTCACCCAGGTCGCCAACGGCGTCCTGCTGCCCTTCGTTTTGATATTTATGCTGAGGCTGTGCAACCGGGAAGATCTCATGGGTGCGCACCGCAACAGCCGGGCGTTCAATGCCATTGCCTGGACTACCTGCATCGTGATCATCGTGTTGACGCTGACCATGGTCGTCCGCTCCTTTTTCCCCGAATACATTCCCTGAAAAAGACAAAAATCCCGAAGAGAGAGGCCGGAATGCGTCCCTGACTCCCGGCCTCCTGCGGTGCAGCAACCGACTTGCATGCTGCCGCAACGGAAGTTAGAATTTGAACTCATTGTCTGTGGGGCCCTGCAAGGCGCCCGGCAGGCCGTATGGATGCAATAATTACTATGGGAGCCAAAAATGATTGTCGCGGATGTGATTAAAAAGCAGCTGGAGAACTCCTCATGGATCCGCAGGATGTTTGAGGAAGGCATTCAATTGAAAGCAGAACGGGGAGCGGAAAACATATTCGATTTTACGCTCGGGAATCCGAGTGAAGACCCGCCGTCCGGCGTGCTGAAAACTTTTCGCCGGCTGGCGGGCGAAAACCGTCCCACGGCACACGGCTATATGCCCAACGCCGGATTCCCTGCCGTGCGCCGGGCTGTTGCCCAGCGCCTGCGGCGGGATACGGGAGTACCCTTCAACGAAGACCTGGTTCTCATGACGGTCGGTTGTGCGGGCGCCATGAATACAGCGTTGAAGGCCATTCTCGACCCGGGAGACGAGGTCATCGTATGCAATCCGTACTTCCCCGACTACAATTTTTACATCCTCAATCACGGCGGACGCACCGTGCCGGTGGAAACCTGCAAGGATTTTTCGCTGGATGTGCCGGCCATTGAGTCGAAAATCACCTCACGCACACGGGCAATCATCATCAACTCGCCGAACAACCCTACCGGCGTCCTATATTCTGAAGCATCGTTAAGGGACCTCGAGGCCGTGCTGCAGAAGGCGGATCACACCATCGCGGTGATCAGCGACGAGCCCTATAAAGCCATCGTTTACGATGGCGTGAAGTGCCCGGAAACGGCATCGATCATCAGCAATTGCATCATCGCCACTTCATGGTCCAAAACCTGGGCATTGGCCGGTGAGCGCATCGGGTACCTGGCCATCTCGCCCAGGCTGCCCGGAGCGGAAGATCTGGCCAACGCCTGCACTTTCGCCAACCGCATCCTCGGATTTATCAACGCTCCTGCGGTCTGGCAGATGGTCACGGCCGAGGCGCCGGAAGAGCTTCCGGATGTGGCTGCCTACCAGGAGAAGCGGGACCTGATGTGCAACGGGCTGGCCGAGATCGGATACGAAGTCTGCAAGCCCCAGGGGGCTTTCTATGTCTTTCCGAAGACACCTATCCCGGATGATGTGGCGTTCTTGCGGATACTTCAGGAAGAGGGTGTACTCGCTGTGCCCGGCACAGGCTTTGGACGCGGCCCTTACATCCGCCTCTCACTGACGGTGCCTCGGGAAACCATAGTGCGTTCGCTCCCGAGCTTCGCGCGCGCGTTCCGGAAATGCTCATGAGCGTCCCCGGTTTGTTGATCATCCCAAGGCTATGACGGCTGCTGTGCCTGTGCCCCGCAGACCCGGCATTGGGGATTGGCGGTTATCTTGTACTCCCTGAAGGTCATGTCGAATCCGGAGAAGAACAGCAGCCTGCCGGTCAGCAGACCCTTGATGCCCAATAGGATTTTTATGGCCTCAATGGACTGTACGCATGAGACAATCCCCGGCGCGGGGCCCAGGATTCCGGGGGGTGCCTGCGTAGATTCCTCATGCCCGCCGGGGAATACACATTCCAGACAGGGAGTCTGGCCCGGGATGAAGGTGGTTGTCATACCGTCCAGCTGATGGACGCCTCCGTATAAATATGGGATCCCATTTCTGACAGAGGCGGCATTCAATATCCTCCTTCCCTTCATGTTATCCATTGCATCCACGATCAGAGAGCAGTCGCCGATGAGTTCCCGGCAGTTGTTTTCCGTGATTTCCGCCTGGATTGCCTCGATCGTGCAGTTGGGATTCAGGCGTTCGAGTTTGCGCCGGCCCGAATCCGCTTTGTACGAGCCGACATCGTCGGTCCAGTGAATGATCTGGCGGTTCAGATTGCTGGAATCGACCTTGTCCCTGTCCACAATCCTCAGATGACCGATCCCGGCTGCTGTCAGATAGTAGGACGATATGGAGCCCAAGCCGCCAACGCCGGCCACAAACACCTTCGCCGCTTTGAGCTTCCGTTGCCCTTCTATCCCAATTTCGGGAATCAGTATTTGCCTGCTGTACCGAAGCATTTCTTCCTTCGTAAGTTCCATGGGCTCTCTCCCCCCGCTGCAATGGGGCTCTGAATGCAAGATTATCATTTTCCGTCAAAAGGCACGAAGAAATCGGAAAATCCTCCATTCGAGTTGATTCCCTTCAAGGGTCAGCAACCTGACCCCATTAATTAGTTGCAGAATACCACCCGATTTCCGTTAACATTGGGGCAGCGCCACAGATCTAAGGAGGGAAAAGGCATGCACGAGAATCTAAGGGATCAATCGTCTGAAACCGAACTGACTCGAAGGGAATTTGTTGCCGCCACGGTATCCGCGGGAATCGCATTGGCCGCAGCGCCTGTGGCCGGCCAGAATATCACGACGGATGCAAAGGGACTGACATCCGGAGATGTTAAAATTCCCGTGTCGAACGGGGAAATTCCGTCCTACCGCTCGAGGCCGGCTTCCAACGGCCCCTTTCCGGTGGCCCTGGTTGTCTGTGAAATATTCGGGCTGCAGGAGCACATCAAAGATATCTGCCGGCGTTTTGCCAAGGAAGGCTATCTGGCCATTGCTCCGGACTTCTTCTTCCGCCACGGGGATGTTTCGAAGATCGAAAAGATGGACGAGGTTTTTAAAATCGTATCCCAGACCCCGGACGCGCAGGTCCTTTCCGATCTGGATGCCGCTGTCGAATGGGCATCCAAAAACCAGGGGGACACCGCGAAGATGGGTGTGACCGGCTTTTGCTGGGGCGGCCGGGTCACATGGTTATATGCCGCCCACAATCCGAAGGTCAAAGCCGGTGTCGCATGGTATGGGCGTCTGGTCGGCGATTCATCGCCGCTGCAGCCGAAGCACCCAATCGACATTGTTGCATCGCTCAAGGCTCCGGTCCTGGGCTTATACGGCGGGAAAGACCAGGGCATCCCGCTCGACACGGTAGAACGTATGCGGGATGCGCTGAAGAAGGCCGGGAATCCCTCTGAGATCCATGTCTATCCGGAGGCAGGCCATGGATTCTTTGCCGATATCCGCCCAAGCTACCGCAAGGAAGACGCAGCGGACGGATGGAAAAGACTGCTCGCCTGGTTCCGGAAGCAGGGAGCGGCTTGAGAATTACGAATTGCGAATGACAGAGAACGGGCGAATCCGAAATAGGAACAGCCTTCCCGGTAAGCGGGCGGTATGCTTAACTTCGTCATTCGTCATTCTATCGGGGGTTTTATGGCTGAAACCATCATCGGGCCGGAATATGGCGTGAGCCTGATCACCGACGACGATCTGTATCTATTTAACGAAGGATCGCACTTCCGCCTTTATGAAAAGCTCGGGGCTCATCCCGCGACCCTGTCCGGAAAACGCGGGACTTATTTCGCGGTCTGGGCGCCCAACGCTGAAAGAGTCAGCGCCATCGGGGATTTCAACCAGTGGAACGGTATGCGGCACCCCCTCCGGTCCAGGAAGGACTCCGGGATCTGGGAAGGGTTCCTGGTCGGCGTGGATCGCGGTGCCCGGTACAAATTCCGCATTTCGACCAAACATCACGGATACGTCGTGGACAAAGCCGACCCGCTTGCGTCCTATTCCCAGGTCCCGCCCGAGACAGCCTCGATTGTTTGGGATCTGGACTACTCATGGAGAGACCAGGACTGGATGCGCGAAAGGCGCGCCCGCAATTCGCTGCATGCTCCCATGGCCATTTACGAAGTGCACCTGGGTTCCTGGAGGCGTATCCCCGGGGAAGAGCACCGCTCCATGACCTATCGGGAACTGGCATCCGCCCTTCCCGAATACCTGGCTCGGATGGGCTTCACCCATGTGGAAATCCTGCCCGTCATGGAGCATCCGTTTTTCGGCTCGTGGGGGTACCAGGTTACAGCCTTTTTCGCGCCTACCAGCCGCTACGGCACTCCACAGGATTTCATGTATCTCATCGATTGCCTGCATCAGCATGGCATCGGGGTCATTCTGGACTGGGTCCCCTCGCATTTCCCCAACGATGAGCATGGGCTTGCATTTTTCGACGGAACGTACCTTTACGAGCATGCCGATCCGCAGCAGGGAATGCATCCGGACTGGAACACGTGCATTTTCAATTATGGACGGAATGAGGTCCGGAGCTTTCTTGTCAGCAGCGGCCTGTTCTGGCTGGACAAATATCATATCGACGGCTTGCGGGTGGACGCCGTAGCTTCCATGCTGTACCTCGACTATTCGCGCAAGGAAGGAGAATGGATTCCTAACCGATACGGAGGGAGAGAAAACCTGGAAGCCGTCGATTTTATCCGCCGGTTCAACCAGGAGGCGTACCAATCCCATCCGGATATTCAGACGATTGCGGAGGAATCGACTGCCTGGCCCATGGCGACAAGACCTCCCTATGTGGGCGGCCTCGGTTTCGGACTAAAGTGGGATATGGGCTGGATGCACGATACGCTTAAATATGTCAGCCACGACCCTGTCCACCGCAAGTATCGCCATAATGAGCTTACCTTCCGGTCGCTCTATACCTTCACCGAGAACTTCATACTGCCTCTTTCCCACGATGAGGTCGTTCATGGAAAAAGGTCGCTCTTGTCCAAAATGCCCGGCGACAACTGGCAGAAGTTTGCCAACCTGCGGCTGCTGATCGGATACATGTATGCGCAACCGGGCAAAAAACTGCTGTTCATGGGGGCCGAGATCGGGCAGTGGCGGGAATGGGACCACAATTCCAGCCTGGATTGGAACCTGCTGGAGTACGATCGCCACCGAGGGCTCAGCAGTTGGATTGAGAGCATCAACCGGCTCTACCAAGACGAAGCCGCCATGCACCTGGATACCGAACCTGCCGGATTCGAGTGGGTGGACGGCAATGATTCGGACAACAGTGTGATCTCCTTCATGCGCAAGGGAACCGGCCCCCGTCAGACAATCCTGGTCGTATGCAATTTCACACCGGTCCCCCGCCTGCAATACCGTCTCGGTGTGCCGGAAGAAGGCTACTGGAAGGAACTCCTGAACAGCGACGGGAAAGAATATTGGGGCAGCGGGATGGGCAACCTGGGCGGAGTCAGCGCGGAGCCGATACCCTCCCATGGCCGCAGCTTTTCCTTGAGCCTGACGCTGCCGCCTCTGGCCGTCACCTTTTTCAAGCCTGCTTAGGGCAACTGCGGAGACGGCGATCCGGATTTCTTCAGCCTGATTTCCGGCTGCCGGCATCCGCGGTCCGATATCCCGCTACTTCCTGAACAAATTGTCGTCACGGTGCTTGCCGCCCCCTCTGGCATAGTCTCCGCCGTTGCCCCCGGAGAAATGGATTATTGGGCGTTGAAGCTTCGGGACAGATATCGGGCTGTGGGTGAGGCCTCTGGGGATATAGACAAGACAGCTCTTTGTTACGGTTATTTTTTCATCCTCTACATAAAAACCAATCTCAGCGTTCAATGCGTCAGGATGTTCCGGATCCGATCCTATGAATCCTATAAACTCGTCAAATTTTTCATGAGTGTGCGGCGCGGGACCCGTGTCATTCGTGGTAAGGAACCAGACCGCCTCGGCATAGGGCGCGCCTTTCAGCCTTTTGCCGTCCAGAAATACCAGAAACTTGAGGAAGCCTTCAGGCGCCAAAGGCAATGTCCCGTCCGGACGCTCATATCTTTCAACATAGTAGCCGGCATAAGTTCCTGGAACCGCCTTTGCCTTCGCTGGAAGGGCCTCATAATTGCTGGTGCGGAGATGGCAGGCGTAGTTCAAAAAGGGCTTTTTTAGATTTCCAACCTGAATATTTCCATGGGCGGCGCCTTCGGGGACAAAAACGGCGCAGGTCTTTGTGAGAGTAAGTTTGTCGTTCTCTATCCATAGTTCTACGGTAGCGTTCAGGTTCTCAGGATCCTCAACGTTGCTTCCGAGAAAGAACATTACTTTGTCGGAATTGTGTTTTATCAGTCCGGGTTCGCTGCAGCTCTTTATGTACCAGGACATCTCATTAAACATGCAGCCTTGCACCACGCTGCCGTCCATCCATACCGCGTTGACTCTCGCGTTTTCAGGTTCAATAGATTTATGGACAGGATTTCCCTGCCCCGCAAGCGCGAAATATTTGACATTTGACATGTTTATTTCCGTTCTATGTAAGTTCCATCACTGCTTCACGCATCAGCTTTTCAATGAGTAAACCGTTCGGACACTTCTGTTGCCGCGCCACAATCCCTATCCGCAATAGTTCGGCCTATGGACGACGGCTGCGATCGAGCGATATTTCTGGCCTCCTCGCGGCATTTGCATTAGGAGGGATCTTTATGGGGAGAACGGCCATCCAACACGCCATGCCACGCCGCCAGCTCATGTATTTTACTCCATGCCTTTTTATAGGGCAGACTTTTCTCCGATTTATCAGAGACAGATGTCAGGCACCTACGGCAAAGCCGGAGGCTTGAAGGATTGGAACCGCTCAAAGCGGTTGGAGGATTTACGCTGGTCTTGAACGCCGACCCTCGCCGAACAAATCGGTTGTCAGCGCTTTTGTCAGCGTATCTCAGCGTTTCCAAATACGGAGATGTCAAACTCTATGAGTCTCCCGGCAGAGCCGTGGATTTACCAATAGAACTAAATCTGGCGGCCACGGCCCATGGTCAGGATGTTGCTGTCGGCCGTGAACGCAGTTCGGCATGCATCTGCGCCAATGCAGAAGTATGCGCAAGCCAGGGCACAAAAATGAGCCGAAGGCAGGAGGCAGATCACGGAACTTCTCAAATGGAAGATGCAAATGGCAGTCCTGGATGACGGAATATTTCCCCTTATTATATGCAGTTCACGAGAATTCCGGGAGTTGTCCGATAAGCTCTTTCCTTCCCCCTTCGGAAAAAGCAAACTACTATCAATTTTATAGCTATGAAGCAGCCCTATGTCAGCCGTATTAGCCTGCAACAAATATAGAGACAGGCTGCGCAATTCCTGTTATTTATATCGGGAGAGGATTCCATCCGATGGGCAGATCTGGACTTCTGCTGGAAGCGAAAATAAAGCGGCGACTGGCGCGAAACACATTGTCCCCCGGCCAGAAAATGATGGCAGCCTTCACGCTGAGCTCGGAAGCACGCAAACTGCGGATTGCGGCTTTGCGCAGCCAGGGCCTCGGCGAGACGGAAATTCTGCAAATCCTTAAAAAAGGGCGAAAGTGAACCTCTCCGGCCTATTTAGACAAATCAACAGGGTTTTTGTAAAACGTCAGATCCCCTATGCCGTCATCGGGGGATATGCGGTGGCGGCATGGGGAGAAGAACGGGCTACGCGCGACCTGGATCTCTTTTGCGCCGGCGACTCCCGGCGTCTGATAGAGGCGTTGCATGAAGAGGGAATGCAATTTGAACATCGGATCGGTGATTGGGATGATCCGGTTTCAGAGGTGATCCGGATTGATATGGGCTCCACCGCGGATCCGTTCGAAGTGGACATCCTGATCGGAATCCGGAACGCCCCTGCCGACGTGTTGACCCGGGTTCGAATCCTCACTATCGAGGATGTCTCCATTCCGGTCGCATCGCCCGAGGATGTGATCCTGTTAAAATTGCTGGCAGGTTCGGCTCGGGACCTCGAAGACGCCCAAACCATCGTGGAAATGCAGCGACATAAGCTGGATTGGAGCCTCATCAGGCGGTTTTGCCCCGAAAGCCTCCGACCCAGGCTGGAAGAATTGCTACCGGAATAGCCGACATCCCCATACCGCCCGCGCCCATGCATTCGAGGATTTCATACGAGCCGAGTTTGGTGCCGGTTGAAACCGGATATTGAACAGGATGAAAGGAATGGATGATGGGCCCCCTGATTCTCCTGACTGGCGCCACGGGCTATATCGGCGGCCGTCTTCTGAAACGGTTCGAGGCCGAACAGCATCCCGTGCGTTGTATTGTCCGGCGACCTGAAATGCTGCGGGATCATGCGGGAACCGAAACCGAGGTTTTTGCCGGCGACCTTTTGAATCCGGACTCGCTCAATAGCGCCATGGCAGGCGTCCGCACGGCTTATTATCTGGTTCACTCCATGGGGACGGCCCATGGATTTGAGGAAATGGACCGCAAAGCAGCCGAAAATTTCGCCGGCGCTGCGCGGGCTGCGGGGATTGAAAGAATCATCTACCTTGGAGGTTTGGGGAACGACCTCAGGCTATCTCCTCACCTGCGAAGCCGCCAGGAGGTCGGCGCCATCTTTCGCCGGTCTGGAGTGCCGATCATCGAGTTTCGGGCTTCGATCATCCTGGGATCGGGCAGCCTTTCATTTGAAATGATTCGGGCCCTGGTCGAACGTCTCCCGATCATGATCACACCGCGCTGGGCCAAAGCGCTCGCCCAACCCATTGCGGTTGACGATGTGATTCGGTATTTGCGCTGCGCCCTGGATTTGCCCGTCCAGGGATCTCCAATTTTCGAGATCGGCGGCCCGGACCGGGTGTCCTATGGCGGTTTGATGCGCGAATATGCAAGCCAACGCGGCCTTCGCCGTTTCATGCTACCGGTTCCGATTTTAACGCCCCGCCTGTCAAGCCTGTGGCTGGGTCTGGTTACGCCCCTATATGCCCGTGTCGGCCGAAAGCTCATCGACAGCATTCGTCATACCACAATTGTGCAGGATGATGCCGCAATGCGCGCATTCTCCGTTAGGCCGATTGGCGTGAAGGAAGCTATTGCGCGCGCGCTGCGCCATGAAGACCATGAGTATTCCGAAACCCATTGGGCGGATGCGCTATCGTCCGCCGGAGTGGTTTCCCGTTGGGGAGGTGTGCGTTTCGGCAACCGGCTTATCGATTCGCGAACGGTCCATGTTTCCGTCCCTCCTCGAACTGCTTTCATGCCCATTCAGCGGATTGGCGGTTCGACAGGCTGGTATTATGGCAACTGGCTGTGGATTCTCCGCGGCTGGATCGATTTGCTTGCGGGAGGGGTAGGGATGCGCCGCGGACGGCGCGACAGGATTCATCTGAAAGTCGGGGATTCTCTCGACTTCTGGCGCGTGCAATCGTTTGAGCCGGAACGTAGGCTGCTTCTGACGGCGGAAATGAAACTGCCAGGACGCGCATGGCTGGAATTTGAAGTAACTGAGGATGGGGGCGGCTCCGTTATCCGGCAAACCGCAATCTTCGATCCCGTAGGTTTAGGGGGGCTTTTATATTGGTATTCCCTTTACCTGGTCCACCAGTTTGTGTTTTCCGGGATGCTGCGCGGCATTGCCCGTGCAGCGGAACATTAATGCACTACCCATAGAATCCGTGAATGCATGCAATCTCCGCCATTTATATTGGCGATCGGCCACTCTGAGTCTGGTAATGCCTGCGACTCCCCTTTTTCGATAGATGGTTCCTGTCGCGAATCGCACAGGATTCTTTCGGCCGCCGCTGCGCAACCAAAGAAAAGCTACAATCCAGGGTGGCGGCCGAAAGAACCCTATATGTTCATGGCGGTTTTGAAACGACTGTATTCCTCCTGAACGTAGCGTTCGGCCTGCTCCTGGTCGTCTATCTTTTCCACCGCCACGGCGCAATACTTGTATTCCGGGGTTTTGGATATCGGATCCACGTGATGAATGGTCAGCTCGTTGCAGGCGCCCACCCACCACTGATACGTCATGTATACCGCGCCAATATTGACGCGATCGGTCACCTGAGCCCGGCTGATCACTTTGCCGCGGCGCGACGAAATCCAGACCAGTTCCTGGTCCCGGATTCCCAGGCGTTCGGCGTCCTTGCCGCTGATCTGCAGATATCCCGGCTCATCCGCCAGGACCTGCAGAGCGGCGCAGTTGCCGGTCATGGTGCGCGCGGAATAATGCCCGACCTCGCGGACGGTCGATAAAACCAGAGGGTAGTCCTTATCGGGCTGCTCGAGCGGCGGCCGCCACTCCGCGGCAAAAAGCAGTCCTTTGCCGTCGGGCGTATTGAATTTGTTGCCCGCGTAAAGATAGGGAGTGCCGGGATGATCCTCGCTGGGGCACGGCCATTGCAGGGTGCCCAGCTTATCGAGTCTTTCGTAGGTAACACCCGCAAAAGACGGGCACAGGGAACGCATTTCGTTCCAGATCTCCTCGGTGTTGCTGTATTTCATGGGATAGCCCATGGCCGTAGCCATCATGGAGATAATCTCCCAGTCCGTCTTCACATCCCCCTTGGGCTCCAGGGCTTTGCGGAAGCGCTGGAAGCCCCGGTCGGCCGTGGAATAGGTCCCTTCGTGCTCCCCCCACGATGTCGCGGGGAAAATCACGTCGGCATGCAGGGCGGTCTTGTTCATGAAGATATCCTGCACAATAACAAACTCCATGCTCTTCAGGGTTTCCCTGAGGGAAGCGGAATCGGGATCGGTCTGAACCAGGTCCTCGCCGAAAATGTAGTAGGCCCTCAGCTTGCCTTCCTTAACCAGGTGGGGGACATCCGTCAGCGTGCAACCCACCTTGTCCGGCAGCCTGGAGACGCCCCAGGCTTTTTCGAACTTGGCGCGTATGGCTTCGTCCGTAACAGGCTGGTATCCGGGGAAAACGTTGGGAAGCGCGCCGTGATCGCAGGCTCCCTGGACGTTGTTCTGGCCGCGCACGGGGCCGATCCCGACATTGGGCCGGCCGAAGTTGCCCGTAAGCAGCGCCAGGCCGGACAGGCCCTTGACGACATCGACCGCCTGTCCATAGTGCGTCACGCCCATGCCGTACAGGATGAAGGCGCTCGGAGCCGCCGCGTAAATCCTCATCGCCTCGCGTATATCTTTGGCGGGGATCCCCGTAACCTGTTCCGCGTACTCGGGAGTGTATTTGGAAACAATGGCCTTGTACTGCTCAAAGCCCTGGGTATAGCTGGCGACATAGTCCCTGTTATACAGACCTTCCTCGATCAGCACATATCCGAACGCATTCACCAGGACCATGTTGGTACCGTTGCGTATCGGCAGCCACAGGTCAGCGATCCGCGCCGACTCCGTCATGCGCGGGTCGACCACAACGATCTTGGCGCCCTTCTGTTTCGCATTGACGATGCGGCGCGCCACAATCGGATGAGAATCGGCGGCGTTATATCCGAAGATAAAGACACACCGCGTGTCCTCGATTTCAGGGATGGAGTTGCTCATCGCCCCGTTACCCAGCGTCGCGGCCAGCCCGGCCACGGAAGGGGCATGTCAGACGCGGGCGCAGTGATCGATATTGTTTGTGCCGATCACCGCGCGGGCGAACTTCTGCATGACGTAGTTGGCTTCGTTCCCCGGTCCACGGGCAGATCCGGTGAGCATGATCGCATCCGGCCCGTATTTGTGCTTGATCTCCTGCAGCTTGCCGGCCGCAAAATCGATGGCCTCAAACCACGAGGCTTCCTCGAATTTGCCGTCCCGGCGGCGGCGGATCAGGGGCTTCTTCAATCGCGGCGTGAGACGGTTGGTATCGTTGAGAAAATCCCAGCCATAGTAGCCCTTCAGGCAGAGCTCGCTTTGATTGGTCCGTCCGGGCGCAGGTTCAGCTCCCACAATCGTGCCGTTGTCAACCAGCAGGTTGAGCATGCACCCGGCGCCGCAATAGGGACATACGGTCAGCACTTTTTCCGACATCACTTCCATCCTCTTCGTGTGAATGATTGAGAAGCCGGGAAAAAACAGCTTTCAAATTCCGGCTCCCGGCTTCTTCCTTTTACAATTGGGCAAGCGCCGCCTGCTCCCGCCGCTTGCGCGCCTTGTCTTCGAGCACCTTGGCGTCGATGGTGTAGAGCGCTTTGGTCGGGCACACTTCAATGCAGGCCGGGCCCTGGGAGCGGTGGACGCAGAGGTCGCACTTATAAGCTTCCACAACGTTGGCGCCTGCCGGGGGACGCCGGTCGGCGAACGATTCGTGCGTCACCACTTCCATGGCGCCGTAGGGACAGGCCATGACACAGCTCTTGCAGCCGATACAGCGCGACTGGATCACCTGTATCGAGTCGTGGCTGTGGATCAGCGCGCCCGTAGCGCAAACCTTGGCGCAGGGAGCATCCTCGCATTGCCGGCACTGGACCGGAGTGCTCACCCTGGATGTTTTGACCACCTTCATGCGGGGAATAAAGAATGCGGGAGCCAGTTTTGACAATGCATCCGGTGCGGAATGGGCCAGCACACAGGCCACCTCACAGGTGCGGCAGCCGATACATTTTCCCGGATCCGCGATAACCAGTGTGTTCATCATTACACCTGCCGATAAAAACGTTGAACGTTTGAACGTTGAACGCTGAAAATAAAAATCTGCGTTCCTAGTTTTTTCTTAGGCCGGGAGCAGCCGCCGCAAGATCTCCGCCAGCGCCTTTACCGAATTTGATACGGCGGGGCTCAGGGATTCTCCAAATCCGATCCCGGCCGGCTGTATCCCGAGCGCAAACATGTCCGCTCCGCTATTTTCCCTTATGTAGCGGAACAAAACCTCCAAAGGGATCCGATGCGTGGACACGCCCACCTTCGCCATATCTTCCGCTTCCAGAATGGCCAGATCCCCCGGCGCCGCCCCAAAATCGGCCGCATCAATCAGGACAACCGTATCCGGCTGTTCAGCCAGGATCCTGCCCGAATAGTTTTCCGGCGCTTCCCCGGCATCGAGCAGGCTCGCCGTCACTCTGCCTTCCAACAGGGACACAACCGCCGGACCTGCCCCATCGTCGCCGCGAAGCGTGTTGCCGGCGCCTACCAGCAGCACCCTGCCTTTCAGCCGCTGCTTCAGTCCCTTTTCCAACTCCGCCGCTTCGCGCATCATGAAGCCAGCTTCGCCTTCGCCTCGGCCTCCGCATCCTCCTGGCGGTAGCGGTAAGGCTGCGCCTTCCCCTTGACCAGGCCCATGGCAACGGCTGCGCCCCAAAGGATCGCTTCCGGCCTGGGAGGGCACCCCGGGATATAGAAATCCACCGGGATGACTTTATCGCACCCCCCGAGCACGTGATACGAATCAAACCACAGCCCGCCGCCCACGGCACAAGACCCGCACGCGATCACCACCTTCGGATTCGGCACCGCTTCATAAAGAAGCTTCAGCCGTGATTCCACGTTGCGCGTCACAGGCCCTGAAACCAGCAGGATATCGGCATGCCGCGGCGAGCCCACCAGCTTCAGCCCGAACCGCTCCGCATCGTAGTAAGGAGTGAATGCGTTGATCTCCTCGATGTCGCACCCGTTGCATCCGCCTGCATTCGCATGGTAGACCCATAAGGAGCGCCTGAAAAATTTCTCGACCAGCGTTTTATAGAGTGACATCGACCGAACCTCCCGCCATCTGCTGCAGCAGAGCTTTGACTGATAAATCGATCAGCCGGTTCACGAATCCCAGATTCAGGCCCGTAGCGAGGATCAGCAGCGTCATGGCCACAATCACGGCATTCATGGCCACCGGGCAGGGATGCGCTCTTTCGGGCCCTGCCCCGCCCGACGCGTGAGCATCCTGCATGGCCGTTATCGCGCCGGCCGCGGTTGGGGCGGCAATTGCCGCAGGCTGAAAAGGCAATTCGTAGGCGTGGACGGCGTGGCTGTCCTGCAGAAACATGCGGGCGCCGGCCCGGATCAAAACCGCGAGCGTCAGCAGGCTGGTGAATAGGGCGATGCCAAAGGCCCACCACAGGTGCGCCTGGGCCGCCGCCACGTAAATTCCGAATTTGCTCCAGAACCCATTCAGGGGCGGCATGCCCCCGATCCCGAGCGCACCGATGAAAAAACAGACCGCCGTCAGACGGCGGTGCTTCTTCGCGCCCAATAGCTGCATGTCTGTTGTGCCGAAGGAATACAGCAGTATGCCGCTGCACAGGAAGAGCATCGCCTTGTTGACCGCGTGGTTGAGCAGGTGATAGATGGCGCCGTAGAAGCCGAGGTAGGTGCCGATGCTGAGCCCGAGTATTATATAGCCCATCTGGCTGACGCTGCTGTAGGCCAGCATGCGCTTCAGGTCGGTCTGCTGATAGGCAATCACTATCCCCGCCAGCATCGTGACCGCCCCCAGGATAATCCCGAAGGTTCCCAGCGCGCTGTGACCCGGGTAAAAAAGCGTTGCTATCCGTGCGATGGCGTAAATCGCAACCTTTATGGTCACACCGGACAGCAGGGCGCTGACCGGGCTGGGGGATTGCGAATGAGCGTCGGGCAGCCACGCATGGAAGGGTACAAAACCCGCCTTGGATCCAAAACCGATGATCAGGAGGACTCCCGCCACGAGCACGACCATAGGCGGGAACTTTCCGGCGACCTTGGCGATTTCGGTTATCAGCATCGCATTGGCGCCGCCAACCAGGGGGACGGCCGAAGCGTAAATGATCACGCAGCCCAACAGGCCGATCGTAATGCCTACCGAACACAGCAGCAGGTATTTGTAGCCGGCCTCCAGGGATTCAGGCTTCCAGTAAAAGGTCACCAGGAGAGCGGATGCCAGGGTCGTTGCCTCGACGAGCACATACATCATGATGATGTTGTTGTTGACGGTCACCGCCGTCATCGTGCTGAGGAACACCATGCTCCAGACATAGTAAAGCGGCAGGCGCTCGACGGCGACTTTCCCTTCCTTCACTTCATGGCGCAGGTATGGATAGGCGAAGATCGTCGTGGCCCACCCCACGAAGGAAACGACCAAGGCCACAAAGCCCGCGAAAGCGTCGGCGTGCAGCTGGTGTCCCATTGCGACCAGGCGATCGCCGCCCAGCAGCCGGCAGACCATCGCCACGGAAACGCCGAATGCCGCCGTCGATCCCAGGATCGCGATCCTGCCGGCCGAAGCCGGATATTTTCTGCCCAGGGCATATTCCGCTAGCGCCGCTATTGCGGGTATCAGGAACAGCCAGATTAATAGCATCGATTCTGTCACTTTGAGAATCCTCTTTCAGCCACGCAACTTCGCCATGTTGGATGTGTCGAGGGAACCCGCCGATCGATAAACCCCGGTGACGATATAAAGAAGCATAAGGACCGAGACAACCACGTCGGTCACCACGCCGATCAGGGCTGTTTCCGGGATGGACGGAGCCAGGCTGATCAGGCTCATATGAACGCCGTTCTCCAGCAGGCACAGGCCGATGACGATCTTGAAGGCGTCCTTCCTCGTCAACAAGGCGAAAAAGCCGATGGCGAGCACCGTCGCGGCCACCGCGGAATTCATGCGGTAGGGCTCCCCGGCCAGTCCGGGCAGGAGCACCAGGTCCGCGTGATGCTTAAAGGCCCAGCCGAATGCCAGCAGCGAAACCAGGATCGCGAAAGCCTGGGACGGCAGCAGGCTCAGCAGCGGCGGGGTTTCCTTTGCGTGCACTTTCAAAACGTAGCGTCGAAGCAGCCACGGAACCACGATCCCCTTGCTGACCAGCGCGGTGGCGCTCCAGTAGTACAACGCGGGATTTTTGAGCGAATAGGCATAAATGGCGAAGATCAGCGCAATCAGCACCGATTGGACCTGGTATGTGTGAACGGCTTCCGGAAGCCTGCGCCACTCCATCGCCACCAGCGAAGTCACAATCATGAGCAGGCTGATGTACATGATCGCATAGCTACTCATGTTTGACGCTCCTGTCTATGGCGGCCCCTGTTTTTTCGAGCCGGCAATCCGGGCACAGCTGGAACCAGTCCGGAGCTTCAAGCTTTTCCTTCATCCAGGGAGGGGAGAATTCATCGGACAGCTTGGCCAGCATTCGCCGGGTGATGAACGGCGTGCCGCAGTTCCTGCACGGAGCGAGTTCCAATTCCACTGCGACCGTCAAGTCGGCGCGGTCGGCTGTGGCGTCCTCAAAATCCTCGGTGAGCCTGGCGCTCTGGACCGGACATATTTCCTGACAGCGCGCGCAGTAGGTGCACCGGGAATAATCCATGGAAATGCGACGGGTAGCGCCCTCATCGGTGACCGTAATCAACCGTGGAGGACACACTTCCGCGCAGGCGCCGCACCCGATGCATTTGTCTCCATCGATGCTCGGGCGCCCGCGGAATCGAGGCGGAGCTTTCGTCGGTTTCAGCGGATACGGCAGCGTCACGCGGCCGGCCCGCAGGCAAATCCAGGCTTCTTTCAAAAGCGGTATCATCGTTGTTTCCCGAATCCCTTATAGACCCATGACGGCAAGTATCAAACCCGTCAAGGCGACGGCGATCACTATGGCGAAATAGCGGATCGCCTGGTTGATCTTAAGCCGCGGGAACACCAGGGCGATCACCTCCACCAGCACGGCGATCCCCAGGACCTTCAAAAGCGTGAATACGACGCTCAACGGCAAAAATCCCGTCCTGGGCCAGGGGAGGAAGACTCCGGCCAGCAGGGCGATAAATACAATCTGCTTGGAATACATCGACCACTTGAGCAGCGCCAGCTTGCGGCCCGAATATTCGACCAGCGGGCCCTCCATGATTTCCTGTTCGGCTTCGGCCAGGTCGAAAGGAACCTTGGCGACTTCCGGCTGGAGGGCGAGAAAGAAGGCAATGGCGCAGATAATCAGAGAAATATCCGGGGGGCCGGACACGTACCGTTCGATGCAGTTCGCAAGCAGCAGCGAGTTGGCCTTGACCGCCGTGGCAATCAGCGTGATCGCAAGAACCGGCTCGACCACCATCAGCATCATTATTTCCCGGCTCGCGCCGACATATGCGTAAGGGCTGCCCGAAGCCATACCGCCCAGGCACAGGAAGATCGGGGCCAGCGTCAGGATGTACATCAGCACCAGCGCGTCCCCGGCAAATCCCAGCGGAACCACCCCGCCCATGGGAATAAAAAGGGCGGCCAGCAGGACGGAAGCCAGGCAAACAATCGGCGCGGCATTAAACAGGAAATTGTTGACCGCGCTCTGGTCCTCTTTCACCATCAACTTGGCCAGGTCGTAATAG
The DNA here is from genome assembly GCA_964474425.1 of uncultured Acidobacteriota bacterium. Classification (GTDB taxonomy): domain Bacteria; phylum Acidobacteriota; class UBA6911; order UBA6911; family UBA6911; genus UBA6911. Next base: position 43,386 of record CAYYTC010000006.1, on the reverse strand, counting down.
GTCTGCAACACGGGAGGCCCCTGCCGCGAATGAATCAAAGCCCGCACCTTTCGCAAAACGCCGTCCAGCAGAGGCGCGGCAAGGAGGACCAGCAGTATATTGAAGACGCCGATAGCGATGTTTGTCACGAACGTCTCCCTTGTCCGCTGTTTCTTCGGCTCAAGGCCAAAAGCTCTTCCCCGGAATAGGTCCGGATCTTCCGGCTTCTTGCATCCACCGTGATAACCCTCTCCGTGCAGGAAAAGCAGGGATCGATGCTGCCCACGATGATGGGGAAATCGGCCACGCTCATGTTGTCCAGCATCCTGGGAATGGACTGGAGCTGGGGATAGGTCGAGGCGCGGACGCGCCAGCGGTACGGCCGGTTGTCCGGCCCCGTTATCACGTAGTGGCAACACTCGCCGCGCGGGGCTTCAACGGTCGCGATACCCTCGCGCCACGGCGCAATCGGACCGACATCAGCCATGATTTCCCCGGAGGGCATCTTTTCGATCATCTGCCGCATCAGGGAAATTGCGCTGAAGACCTCTTCGGCGCGCACCAGCGTCCGGGCCCATATGTCGCAGCCTTCCTGAACCGCGACTTTGAAATCCAGGTCGGGATAGGCCAGATAGGGGCGGTCCTTCCGGACATCGATCGCCACGCCGGAAGCCCGGGCGGTGGGCCCCACCACGCAAACCTTGCGGGCATCCTCCTTGCTGAGAACGCCCACATGTTCCAGGCGCATTTTCAGCGAGTTGTCCTCGACCGCGGCTTCGATCAACTCCCGGGTCTCCGAGTCCACCTTTTCGAGCGTCTTGAGTATTTTTTCCGCCGTGGCGGCATCAATATCGCGGCGCACTCCGCCCGGCAGGTTCATTCCGAAGGTTTTGCGGTTGCCGGTAATTTCCTCGGTCAGCCACATGATCGGTTCGCGGATTCTCCAGGCCTGCATCAGAACGGTATCGAAGCCGAGATAGTGCGCGGCCAGGCCCAGCCATAGCAGATGGCTGTGCACGCGCTCCAGCTCCAGCATGATGGAGCGGATATACTTTGCGCGCGGCGGGGTTTCAATCCCGGCCGCCTGCTCCACCGCCATGCAGTAAGTGGCGCTGTGAACAAAACCGCAGATTCCGCAGATGCGCTCCGCGATAAAGGGCACCTGGTTGTAGTCCATCACGGTTTCGGTCAGCTTTTCAATGCCGCGGTGGGCGAAAAAGCCCCTATAATCGCTGCCGACAATCTTCTCCCCCTCCACGTACAGGCGGAAATAGGCCGGCTCTTCCAGCGTCGGGAAAAAAGGACCGACATTCAGGATCGTAGCCTGCTTCTCACCCTCCCTGGGCTCACGCATCGGCGGCTTGACTTCCGCAACGCGCGGCGGCTTGAAGTTGTACGGAACCTCCTTGCGCAGCGGGTAGACATCTTCAGGCCAGTCGTCGGAAACCACCAGGCGCCGCGGATCCGGATGCCCCTGGGGAACGATGCCCATCATGTCGTACATCTCGCGCTCGTGCCAGTCCGCCCCCGGAATGATGTTGGTCAGCGATGGTATGCGCGGGTCGGCGGGGTCCACGATTTCCTTGACGGCGAGGATCAGATTGTCCTGATCCAGGCAGAAAATGTAGGTCACCTCGTAAGTCCCGTTGATCGGACTCTTGTCCGTCCCCGAGGACAGGATGAGTCTTGCCCCCGCAGAATTGAACAGGTAGTCCGCAACCCGCGGCATGCTTTCCCGTGTTACCGTCAAAAACAGCCGGTCCCGGCTCGGCTGCTCGCTGGATACCAGGGCTCCGGGAAACCGTTCCTGTACCGCTGCAATCAGATCCGCCGAAGTCGTCATTTATTTTCCTCCCATCAACCAGAAAACAAACATAACGGAAAGGACGAGCCCCACCACCTGCCATAGGAGGTAGAACTGAGGCACGCCGTTATGAATCCTGCTGAAAGCCCTGCCGATGCGGACAAAGGCAGAACCTATTGGAAAGTACAACCAGCGGTCCAGGTCCAGGCTGCGCGCGAAGGATTGAGGCGGAGAAATCCGGGGCCACCGGATTTTCCGGTACACAGGGCTGATCAGGTTCCGGAACGGCTTGTAAAAACTGCTGGCGCGATAGCGCACCGCTTCGTCGGAAACAACTTCCCCGCAATTCCAGATGGATGCGGGCCGGCTCTCCACCTGGACGCTGCGATATATCAGATACGCAATACCTGCACAGGCGGCGAGCGCCGCCAGTATGATGGCGGGGCCCGCAGCGGCCGTGCTTACAGAATTCAGGTCCAGCTTCATCCCGAGCCACGGCAAAGCGCCGAGCGCCCCCTGGGCCAGACGGGAATTGGCTATGCTCAGGGCAGGTTCCAGGACTCCCAGCAGGACCAGAACCACGGTCGCCGGGTAGATCCCAAGCATCAGGCATCCGGCCGCGAGCACGAGCTGCACGATTTCCATCGACCGGGGAGATCCGTGGGGGCTGCCGGCAAAACGTTCCGGCATCGTGCCGAGATAGGCGGTGCCCAGGTACTTGATGAAATAGGCCAGGGTAACCGTGCTCATGAAAATTGCGATGACGGCGTACACGATGAAAACGGATGCAGGCTTCCCAAAGATGGCGCTCTGGTAGAGAAGCCATTTGCTGACGAAGCCGTTGAAAGGGGGGACTCCGGCGATGGAAAGCGCTCCAACGATGGCGCATGCCCCGGCCACCGGCATCAGCTGTATCATGCCGCCCATCTTATCCAGGTTCCGCGTGCCTGTCCGGAACAACAGTGAACCGGTATTGAAAAAGAGCAGGGATTTGAAGCAGGCATGATTGACAATGTGGTAGAGGCAGCCGATCAGCGCGATCACGCCGAAAACCGGGCTGCGGGACATGAAAACCATGCCGAGCCCCAGACCGAGCAGGATGTATCCCATCTGGCCGATGCTGCTCTGGGCCAGCAGCCTTTTGCAGTCGTGTTCACCCAGCGCGCGCAGTGTCCCGACCGCCATGGAAATAATCCCGAAGGTGGCGATAACGGTTCCCCAGAGGACGGCCGCCGAAACTACCGGGAGCATCCAGACGAAGACCCGCAGCATTCCGTAGACCCCGATTTTGATCATGACGCCCGAGAGCAGTGCGCTGACGCTGGCCGGAGCCGCGGGATGCGCGGCGGGCAGCCAGACACCGAGGGGATACATCCCCGCCTTGGTCCCGAATGCGATGAAGAAGAGGAGCAGGAGGAGGTGAAGGCCGGCCGGGTTCGTGTAGGCAAGGTTGTTAAACAGGTCCGGAAGCGCCGCAAAGGCAAATGAGCCGGACCTGTTCGCCAGGAACATCACCGCGACCATCAGCCCGGCCGACGTGAGATGCGTCATGAAAAAATATAGGAATCCGGCCGAAAGGTTTTCCTTGTTGTCGTTTTCGAAGACCACCAGGAAATAGGACGTCAGCGTCATGACCTCCCAGAAAACCAGGAACCAGAACCAGTCGGCAGCGGTCACCACCGCCAGCATGCCGGCCATGAACAACGGAAAGGGGAAATAGTACCTTCGCAGCCCTTCGTGGCGGTAGTGATCGAGATAGCCGATGCTGTAGAGAGCGGAGCCCGTGACAAGGATTGCGATAATCGAGAGAAAAAGGGCGCTCAGGCCGTCAATGCGAAAATCCAGCTGTGCGCTCAGGCCCAGAACACGGACGCTTCCATACCCGAATTCCAGCGGGCCCGCAAACAGCGCCCTGGCCGCGAGCCACAGCATCCCCAGAGCCGCACAGGCGGTGCCGGCAAAATTAATCCCGCCGGCCACTTTTCGGCGATCTGCCGTCAGCAGCGTAAGAACGGAGGTCGCGGCCAGAACAGCCATGGAGCCGGCGAATACTTGCATTGCGGTCATCGTCCCAATCCTCCGACCAGCCGGTCAATAATCGGCAAGGCGAAAACGGTCGAAAGCAGGATTAGGCCCATCAGCGCCAGCAAGGGTATCGCCATAACGGCGGGCGGATCCTGCGCTCCTTCGGCTGCCGGGGCCGGGGCGCCGAAAACAACCTTGTGCACGACATGCAGAAACCATGCAAATCCCGCGACGCTTTCCACCAGTGCCAGCAGCCCGAGCGTCCACCCCCAACCCGTATGCAGCTGAAAAGCGCCGGCAATTATGAAAAACTTGCTCCAGAACATGTTGAAGGGAGGGACGCCGCTGATGGCGAGAGCCCCGAGGACGAAGGCCAAAGAAGTCAGCGGCATTCTCTTGTTGAGGCCGCTCAGCGTTGAGATCCTGCGCGTCCCGGTCGCGAACGATATCGCGCCGACCGCCAGGAAAAGCAGGCTTTTGGTGAATGAGTGCCCGATGAGATGAAGCAGGCCGCCACGCAAAGCCAGGCTGGATCCCAGGCTGCCGAGCGAAAGACCCAGGACCATGTAGCCCAGATTTGCAATGGTGGAGTAGGCAAGAAGCCTTTTCAAGTCGTCCTGAACGAAGTAGAGCAGCACGGCGGTCAGCATGGTCACCATCGCCAGGGCGCCGAGAACAACACCGACCTTGGGCGGGAACACGCTCATACTGATCAGCAGCCGGGCTATCAGATAGATGCCGGCCTTGACCATTGCCGCGGCATGAAGATAGGCGCTGGCCGGAGTCGGGGCCGCCATGGCCGTAGGAAGCCACGTGAAGAACGGAAACTGCGCGGCCTTCGCCAGCGCCGCGATCACAAAGAAAACCACGGCCAGTGTCTTCAGCGCGGGGGAAAGCTGCTCGATGGCGGGAAAGGCGAATGAACCGGTGTTGACGTAAACGAGAATGATGCCAGCTTCGAGGAAGAGCCCCATGGCATGGGTGATCAACAGCGCCTTATAAGCGGAACCCAGCGCTTCCCTGTCGCGGTAGAAGGCTATCAGACCCCAGGAGCAGAGCGTCGTCAGTTCCCAAAAAATGAACAACTGAAAGAAATTGGGCGAAATCACCAGGCCGATCATCGCGGCAACGAAGAGCAGCATGAAGAAATAGTACCGTCCCTGTCCTTCGTTGGACGGGTGCTCGCGGTTGCGGGCGCTCACGTATCCGCCGGAGTAAAGGATGATCAGAAAGCCGACTACGGTGATAGCCAGCAGCATCAGGGAACTCAATCCGTCGATACGGATGCCGAATAAGGCCTCCCGGCCGGCCAGCCAGGGCACGGTGCCCAGGTCAAAGGACCAGACAGCGCCATAGCTGCGAACCACTACGGCCAGGGTACCCAGCATTGCTGCCGCAGCTAACAGTACAGGCAACAGGAACAAGTCTTCACCCCCTGTGAATGCCAAGCGCGGAGATCAACGACCGGCGTATCATTGCGCACGTGTTCTTCATAGTCCCTTCGGCAACGCCTTCAGTCGGTGTTGCCGGGCAGGCTGATGCGCTGCCCCGCCTGCAGGATTTCTTCCTGCGAAAAATCGATTCCCGTGGCCGCATTCAGCAGCCCGGCGATCGTGCCTGTTTCTATCCCGGCGGCAAGGAACGGACACAATCCCGCGGAATCAAGAATGCTTACCAGGCAGCTCAGCGCCCTGTCCTGTCCGTTGCCCTGGGAGATATTCGGGGCAACCGCGTAACCGGAAGCAAAACAGGCTCCCCGGTCCATCGCGCGATTGCCGTTTATGCTTCCGGTTCCTTCCATTTCGCCGGCGGCCAGCTTTCGGGCAAACCCGGCCGGATCCGCTTCGGCCTCTTTGCCGAGAGAAGCCAGGGAGGTCTTGGCTGCGACAAAATCCAGCCCCAGGTCGGCAAAATGCCGGTATTCCCTCAGCCTCTCGCCCAGTTCGGCGGGCGGCGATCCCGCAAGCAGCGGCAGGGCCCTGACTTTGTCATCGAATGTAAAAGACGAAAAAGAAGTTGCGCAACCGAAGCAGCCCCTGGTTCGGGCCGGCCTGGATTCGGGCGCCGCAGCATCCCACGCGACACTGTCCGCCCGGAGAAAGCAATCATGCAGACGCACGCCCCTTGCGGCAATCGGTTTGGTCTTCATCCAGGTCCGGAATTCCGTGGCCAGCTTGAGAAACCGCCTGTGATCGGCTGCACGGAACCCGATTGTGCCGCAGACGACGATGGCCTTTAGATTCTTCGAGCCCATGACCCGGCCCGCGCCCGCTCCGCCTGCAGCCGAAAAATAATCGCTGACGATTACCGACCCTTTCACGCCGTTCTCGCCCGCGGGGCCGATACAGGAAACGACCGATCTCTCGTGCGTTTCCGCGACCAGCAGGTCGGTCGTTTCCCTCACCGGCTTGCCCCAAACGCGCGCGGCGGAGCGCAATTCCGCATGGCCGTCCTTAATCCAGAGATAGGACGGTTCAGCCGCTCTGCCCTCGACGATGATCCCGTCGAATCCGGCGAATTTGAGCTCCGAACCCCATTTCCCGCTGATGCTGGCCGCGGCAATGGAGCCTTCGGGCGGCACGCGGGTGACAACCGTGTAGCGGCCGCCGTTAGGCGCGACGGTGCCCGTCAGAGGGCCGGTGATAAACACCAGATGGTTTGCGGCGCCCAGCGGTTCGCAGGAGGAAGAGACCTCTTTTGCATGCAGCCGGGTCCCGAGCCCGCGCCCGCCAAGAAAGGTTCTGGCGGCTTCAGGGTCCAGGGATTCCCTGGCGATGGCGCCGTCCGTCAGATTCACCCGCAACAATCGTCCACACCAACCGAACATTACCTTCTCGCTCCCCGGGAAATTACTTTCAGCTTGGCGGCCGCCTGCTGCCGCTTCGCCGTGTTCGCCGTATTCCGCTCCCCGTACACGATGGCGCCCGAGGGGCAGACCCTCGCGCACTGCGGGTCCCCGTCGCAAAGGTCGCATTTGAGTATTTTGCGGCCCTTGAGGTCGAAGAAATTGCTGCCGAACGGACAGATCTGGATGCACATCCGGCACTTGATGCACTTCGACCCGTTGACCAGGCGCGCCCCTGTGGTTTTGTCTTCAGTAATGGCTCCCGCCGGGCAGATGGCCATGCATCCGGCTTCTTCACATTGCAGGCACATTACGGAGGCGGAGTGCGTGTTGTCGTCCCACGTCCGAACCTCGACGCGGGCGCGGGCAGGGTTAAACTCCTCTTCGTGAAACAGAGAACAGGCCAGTTCGCACGAATGGCAACTGGTGCAGTCTTCCGGTGTTATCAGCAAAAATCCCATGTTTCGCCCCGCGGCGATCCGCTTCCGAAAAGGACCGCCCGATTCCTCATTGGCTCAGTTTTCGCTCCACATACTGCGTATAAATGCCGTGATTCGATTTGTTGCCGCAGGGTCTGCCAAAACACTCGCGATAGATCCTCTGCACTTCAGCGTTGCGCGCGAGACTGTGCAGGGCCCGGGCATCCGGGACACCGTTGAGCCGCGCCCGTTCCAGGTAGGCGGCTGTTTTATCCTGGGGCAGCAGGATCTTGGGCTGTCCCCCGCCGCTGACACAGCCCATCGGGCATGCCAGGATTTCCAGAAACGCGATGTCGCTTTTGCCGGCCTTTATCGCATCGAGAAATGGGACCGCATTCGGCAGCCCGGTAAGGGCGACTGCCTTTACGCTGAATGCATCCAGTTTTACGGAGGCGGCGCGGACTCCCTCGGTTTCCGTTTCGGTAAACTGCACTTCCAGCGCCTGTCCCGCCGAGGGCGCGAGAAGCCCGTAACCGGCCTTCAGGACCGCTTCGGTAATGTCTCCCGGGATGCCGTAGACCCTATCCATCCCGACCAGGGGGGGGAGTTCATGGTCGTGGCTTTCTTCACCCATTGAAGACAGGTCGATTCCGAGGTCCTTGATCAGATGAGCCAGATCCCGGGACGTCAATACCGCATCGATGTCCCGGCGTCCTCCGGAGGCCATCTCCGGCCGGCTTGCCTCAAATTTCCGGGAATTGCAGGGGCCGATGGAAACGCTGTAAATCCTTTCCGGAGAAAGCTGGAGCATTTTTGCAGCGCGCGACTTGACAAGCGTGCCCGCTATCTGGTGCGGGGATTTATTTCCCGCAATATAGTGGATCAGCTCCGGGTGGGACTGCTCGATAAACTTGACTCCCGCCGGACACGAGGAGTTGATAACGGGCAAAATTCTGCCCTCCCGCAGCCGCTCGACAAGTTCATGCGCTTCTTCGAGCACCGCCATCGCCGCCGGAAGCGAAAAGCTATATACCTTCCGAAAGCCGGCCTTTTTCAGCGCTGCCACGACCCGCCCTTCCGTCAGGGATCCCGCGGGCAAACCGAAATCCTCGGCCAGGGGCCCGCATACGGCCGGTCCCAGTTGAGCCATCACCACAAGGCCGGGATCGGCCAGGGCCGCCTTGACACTCGAGGTAAAGCGCCGGTCATAAGCCGCAAACAGGGGCTCAGGGAATCCGGGCGGAAGGTCCCGTTGCTTCAGCCTCAGGTCCCGCGGTGTCGGGTATTTCTGGAAAATCGAGTCGTAAGCGTTGCAGATTTGAACGCATCGCCCGCAGCTCACGCAACGCTCCTCGGAAATCGCGTGAGGTTGATACTTTTGACCGCTGATGGCATCGGCGGGGCATGTCGCGGTGCAGTTGTCGCACCCGGTGCACAGCTCCTGATCAATCCGGCTAAATCCTTCAGTCACCCGCACTACTCCTTTTTGCTTTTGCTAATCTCCGCCCATCTGCAGCAGCAAGTCCAGCGCCGCTTCAGTATTGCGCCGGTTTTTTTCCGCCGCCGGATTGACAAGGTCAAGCGCTTTTTGAGGACAGGTTTCGACGCAGGCCGGTCCACCCTTGCGGTTCACGCACAAGTCGCAGTTGTTGGCGCGGTGACAGCGCCGGCTCGCCCATTCCTCCGGACTGGAATAGGCTCCGAGATGTATCGGCCTTGTGCCGTCGGGCTGGGGGACAAATTCAATGGCCCCAAAGGGGCACGCCATAAAACAGAGCTTGCAGCCGACGCACCGTCCGGTATCGACAACCGTCCTGCCGTCCACCCGGGAGATAGCCGACATCTGGCAAATATTGCGGCAGGGCGCGTTTTCGCAGTGATGGCATTGCACAGGAGCCGCCACTTCGGCCGTAACCATCACGAACAGCCGGGGAACGAATGCTCCGACGGCCGCACCGGCGGTCTTCACAGGATCCGGGGAATGGGCAAGTGAACAGGCAATCTCGCAAGTCCTGCAGCCGATGCACTTTTCAGCATCACTTTGAACAAAGGGGCTGAACTTTTCCACTGTCAAGGTTCATGCTCCGATGACAGAGTCGAACACCCGCTGCAGTCTGGCTATGCCGATTTTTATCTGCGGTAGTGACTACACAAGCTTTACTGCGGAATTCACCAGTGCTTGCTGCGGCCGCCTCAATTCTGTCCGTTTAAACGCTTACCTGGCCGCAGCCAAATATCGTTCCATTGGATGCACCAGACGCTCAATCCCGTCAGTATTTTCAACAAAAACCTCGTTGCCCTATCATTTTGAAATAGCCATGCAATATTAGCATAGTTGCGGCATATAAAGTTAGGCAAAAATCAGGGATTATTGGATCAATACCCGACAAAGGGCTGTGCTCATGATAGGCCGCAAAAGGACGGCGGGACATGGAAGACGGAGGTCGGGAGATGAAAAAGGTGGAAGGTAGAAGGTGGAAGGTGGAATTCGTTGAAGAATGCAGGACCGGCTGGATGTGGGGAGCAGACGGCTTGGGGAGCGGCCTTCCGGCCGCCCCCTTTCCCCAAGTGGCGTTATGGACAGAAGTAGCTTTGGCACACCCCTGCTGTCGCTATTTCTTAGCCTGTGTGATCGTGTGGGTCTTGCCCCCGATATTGATGGTCCCGGCGCGCCGGGCGCGATTGGCGTTTGTGGCAACTCTGTAAGTGTACGAGCCGTTGCCTGTGCCGCTTGCCGCACTCACGCTCTCCACCCATGACAGGCTTTCATTCACCGTCCAGTTGCAGCCTGCGGCCGCAGTAACGGTCACGCTGAGGGTGCCCCCGGAAGCCGGGAAGCTTTTGCTGGTGGGTGAAATTGTGCAGCTGCAAAGCGTTTTGGCGCTTGCTTCGCCCGAATACGCCGAGTTCGCATCGGCATTATAGGCGCGTACCCTGTATCCGTATGTGGTATTTGCAGAAAGACCCGTGTTGCTATACGACCGGACGCCTGCACCGACTGTGGCGATCTGCGCAAAGCCGGTGCACCCGGAACCGGTGCAGCGCTCAATTTTAAAACCGGCTTCGTTGCTGGAGTTGTCCGTCCACGTTAGGTTTATCTGGCTGGTGGAAGCCGAGGTAGGGGTCAAACCGGTAGGGGCGGCAGGAGGTTGCACGGCCGGAGTCGTCGCGGTTGCGGCGCCGGAATAGGCTGAGTTGCCGCCGTTGTTGTACGCGCGCACCCGGTAGGAATAACTTGCGCCTCCGGTCAGGCCGGTATTGGAGTAGGAGGTAACACCGATTCCGACCGTGGCCAGCTGCGAAAAATTGCTGCAACCGGAGCCGGTGCAGCGCTCAATTCTAAATCCCTCTTCATCGTTTGAGTTATCGGTCCAGGCAAGATCGATACGGCTGGAAGAAACTGCGGATGCAGTCAAACCGCCCGGCGCCGCCGGAGGCGAGACTAAAGCCGGCGCCGTGTACGCAAGGGTCCATTCACCAAAATAGACCGGTTTATTAAGTTGCGAATAGCCGATCAGGAAATAGCCGCCGCTGCCCCAACCGGTTCCCCAGCTGTTTTTAACTTTGAAATAGCCCCCATCCGGGCGCGACGGATCATCGGTGTATCCCACGATCAGAACTGCGTGTCCTCCCTGAAGGGATCCTGTAGAGTACTCGTAGATTCCGCCCTTGTATGAGTAGAAATCGTAATAGACATCCATCGTTGTAACCAAGGGGCCATAGGTTGAAAGGGCATTTTTTATGGCCGTAAGGTTGGCCGGAGTGGTATTCACATAGGACCACGAGCCGACTTTACTGGTGTTGTCCTGCCACCCTGGCTCGGCATTCGAGCAGGTGTTGTCTGTGGCTGTGTAGGGGAAATCCGATTCCGGCGGCAGGCCGACGGACTGAACGTAGATCGACGCCGAACCGACACTCCCGCCGCCACAGCTTCCTGCCCCGCTGCACGAAACAAGGATCTGCTCCGCCCGGTTATCCTCCCCGAGGGGCATGTTTTCACGGATCAGAATGTTGGCCTCCAGGGCGCCCGTGACGGCAAAAGCCCAGCAACTCCCGCAGCTTCCCTGATTTCTCACCGGGGTGGTGAAATTCGTCCAATCGACGGATGGTGCCAGGCCCGTCTCCGGTTCCTGCAGCTGGACAATTTTTTCCTTACCGTTTGCGGCCTGCCTGATCAATCCCAGGCGCCGCTTTTTCTCGTTGTCCGGCAGCATGGAAATCGATGTATCGCCTGCAATCCACTTCTGTCCCTTAGCTTTGATGTTGTGCCGTATATCCGACAGCGACTGACCAAAAGATGCTGATCCGACTAGAAGAACGAAAACTATTGCCAGAACCGACAGTAATCCCCTTTTTCGATACATTTGCCTTCTCCTGGAAACAGGTTCACGGCCGGAATGCGAGGGGAAGCGCTCCGTGTCAATACTGCCTGAAGCGTATTGATATCTGAGGTTTACCAGTTTATGGCGACTTTGCGATCGGTTCTGTGATGCAGATCACAATTCCACGGGATACCGCCGCACCGAGATTCATCGGCAAAGCCGGAATTTTGTTGGCGATTCATGGTCTTCGTCTGCGTCAGGACCCGGCAATGAAGACATTTATTGACGACGGCACCGCCAACAGCCCGCAAACATCCATAGGAAGCACGGGCTAATGGTGCCTGAAGATTGATCCGATGGATACACAGGACGGCAATGGATGGAGGATAAAGATTTCGGAGGGCTTTGAATGGATGGAACCGGAAAAACCAGGCTTGGGGCGTTCCATTGCCCGAACTGTGGAGCTGCCGTCGCCCCCGACAGCCCATCCTGTCCATATTGCAGGTCCGCACTGGCTGTCCGCGTATGTGCTTCCTGTTTCGGCGCGGTTGCCATTGGGATGAAACATTGTCCCTTTTGCGGCGCCAAAATGGATCCCGCCGTTCCGCAAAAATCCGGCTCCCTGAAGTGCCCTCGCTGCAAAACCGGCCTGGCGCCGGCAACCGTCGGACGACATTCCCTGCAGATATGCACCCGGTGCGGCGGTATTTGGGTGGACAAAGACAGCTTTCAGGTAATCTGCACGCAGGAGGAAGACCAGGAAGCCGTTCTCGGATTCCAATCCAGAACAGATGATTCTCCGGCGACGCCGTCAAGCAAACCGCAACGCGCCTATATCCCTTGCCCGGAATGCGGGAAGCTGATGAATCATAAAAACTTTTCCGGATGCTCCGGAGTCGTTCTGGACTGGTGCCGGGATCACGGGAGCTGGTTCGACAGGCTGGAGCTTCAGCGGATCGTGTCCTTCATACGAAACGGCGGGCTCCGCAAGGCGCGCGAGCGGGAGCAGGCCAGGCTCCGGGAGCAGGAAGAGCAATTAAGGATGAAGCAGATTGAATATGCCGCGCATCCGGTCGAAACGGATGCCGGCATGGGCCGGCTTTTCGGGTATCCGGAGGGCGGCGATCCCATTCTCCAGTTTATTTCCAGGATGTTCTCGCGATCCTGAGCATTCCCGGTTTCAACTATTTCGCCTTGCCGAGCCAGCCCTTCCACCGGAAGAGCAGCAGGAGGATGAGCCCGACCAGCGCCATCAGGCCCAAAGCAAACGGATATCCCCAGATCCATTCCAGCTCCGGCATGTTCCAGGGCGAGACTTTGGTGTTGAAGTTCATCCCGTAGATTCCGGCGATGAGCGTGAGAGGGATGAACACCGCCGAAATGATGGTTAAAACCTTCATGATTTCGTTGGTGCGGTTGCCGATGCTTGAAAGGTACACCTCCATCAGTCCCGAGGTTACATCCCGGTAATTCTCGATCAAATCTATGATCTGCACCATGTGGTCATAGCAGTCCCGCAAGTAGAAGCGCTCCTCCTCGTCGATGAGCGGGATTGGATCGCGATATAGAACCCCCATGGCTTCCCGCATGGGCCAGGCAACGCGGCGCAGGGTCAGCAGCCCCTGCCGCAGTTCGTGTATCTGTCCGATAAGCTGGCTGTCGGGCTGTGCGACAATGGAGTCCTCCAGAGACTGCACCGTTTCTCCAAAACGCTCCAGAATCGGGAAATGACAGTCGATGACCGCATCGATCAGGGCATAGGTCAGATGATCGGTGCCGGCGGTGCGCATGCGGCCGGTCCCGGCGCGGATACGATCGATTACGGGATCGAAATATTTGCCGGCCTGCTCCTGAAAACTCAACACGAAGTTTCTTCCGAGAAAAATGCTGATCTGCTCGGAATCGTATTTCTCCGCGTCTTTCACCAGCCGGACCACGATGTAGATATAGTCCTTGTACTGCTCCACCTTGGGACGCTGGTGCACGTTGAGGACATCTTCCAGGGCCAGCCGGTGAAGGTTGAAGATTTCGCCCAGTTTTGTGATTACCGACAGGTCTCCGAGTCCCGCCACGTTGATCCAAGTAACCGGCCCAATGCCTACGAAGGACCGTGCATCCTGCACATCATCGATCTGCTTTTCAATCACCTTGTCGGGGCTGAAGGATACGAGGCGTATGGCCGGTTTCGGAGCATGCGGATCCACGATCAGGGTCCCGGGTGCGCTGCCGGGGAGAGAGCGCCGGGAAAATATCGATGCATGCACCCTTCGTATCCTGCTCTTTCGACTCCTGCGCGCCATACCCGCCTCCATTGAGTCCGCCAACCCTTCAACGATGCATCACCGGAATAACCTGATTGTAATTCAAAAAGCGTGCGGCGGATCCCCCGAATTTCATGGACAGGGCTGCAGGGTTTTTGGAAACCAGCACCCTCCGGAATTTATCGCGATGCCGGGTCCCCGGCCCGAATGGCATAAATCTTGCTGCAACTGCGTCTTGTTCCTTTTCCGGCTACCGGCAACAAGGCACAGCGAACAGCGACCGGCAGTGCTTGCCTCCTGAACCGCGGCGGTTTAGTATTAAAAATTGCTAATTCGCTTCTGTCGCGAAACTCGGGTTTTGCGAAGAGACCGGATTTTATAGCAGGTGATAGGATATTTGATATTATATAAAAGCCGCAAATGAGAGCCGGGCCGCGTCGCGGCCAGCTGAGTTGAGCCAGGCCTTTTAAGGCATGGATCTAAACGGATTCGGTTTCCCGTCGCGCAGGGACCGCTGAATCTCAGGACCTACGCGACGCGCTGTTCCCAATACCACGGCTCCCTGCCATGAAAGGCCGGGCTAAAATCATGGTGCCGCTGCGCAGCGCAAACCAGTTTCGCGACAGTCCTCCATGCGCCCGGGGCGCACCCAAGTGCATGAAAATCGGCTTCGCCGACGCTCAGTTGGGTGAACGAATGGTGTAATTGATCCATCGCGGCCGCTATTTTCGGAGCAGAAACTAATTCGAATGTGCTGTGTCCGAGAGCCGGATCTCATACTGTTCCGGGCTATCGGCCGGTAGTAGCCTTGAGGAGCTTTCACATGCCGTTCAAAAATGGGTCCAGATATGTCGGCGCCGCAACGTGCGTTCTTGCCGGACTATTATTATCGGGCTGCAAGCCCAAGCAAGCTCCACCCGCGGCAGGTCCGGCGGAGGTCGCAGTCGTGACCGTCAAGTCGGAACGGGTCGTTTTGACAACCGAATTGCCGGGCAGGATCAATGCCTTCCTTGTCGCGGAGATCCGCCCGCAGGTGAGCGGGCTTCTCCAGAAGCGCCTTTTCGAGGAAGGCAGCTATGTAAAGGCAGGCGATATTCTTTATCAGATCGATCCCTCGCAGTACCAGGCGGCATACAACGAGGCCAAGGCCGCGCTTGCCATGGCCGAATCTCAAATCGCCCTGGCCGAGGCCAATCTGCCTGCCATCCGGTCCCGCGCCGAACGTCTCAAAGGGCTGGTAAACATCCGCGCGGTCGGGCAGCAGGATTCCGATGACGCAGACGCCGCTCTGCGGCAGGCCGAGGCCAATCTGGCCGTACGCAAGACGGCTGTCGACGTAAACCGCGCCGCCATGGAAAGCGCCGCAATAAACCTTTCCTACACACCCATCAAAGCTCCAATTTCCGGACGCATCGGCAAATCCAATATTACCGTGGGAGCGATGGTAACGGCTTATCAGCCTTCGCCGCTGGCCGTGATTCAACAACTGGATCCCATCTATGTGGACGTAACTCAGGCCAGCGCGGAGTTGTTGCGCTTGAGGCGAAGCCTCGAGGGGGGAGAGCTTAAACGATCCGGAGCAAGTCAGCGCAAGGTCCGGCTGCTGCTGGAAGACGGGACCCAATACCCGGCGGCAGGCACCCTGCAATTCCGCGATGTCACCGTGGACCCGACCACGGGTTCGGTCACATTGAGGCTCGTGTTCTCCAATCCCAGGCAGATTCTCCTCCCGGGCATGTTCGTCCGGGCGGTCGTGGAAGAAGGAGTCAACGAGCAGGCGCTGCTCGTCTCCCAGCAGGCGGTGACTCGCGATACGAAAGGGAATGCGATCGCGCTCCTGGTCGGCAAGGACAACAAAGTGGAACAGCGCATGCTGACGCTGGACCGCGCTATTGAAGATCGGTGGATCGTCACGAGTGGATTGACCCCCGGCGACAGCGTGATCGTTGAAGGAGTCCAGAACGTGCGCGCCGGCAACACGGTCAGGGCCGTTCCCTATGAAGAGCCCGAGGCAAACGCTCAGCCTTCAATGGAATCAAGGTAGGAGGGACGATCGATGGCCAGATTTTTCCTGAATCGTCCTGTTTTCGCATGGGTTGTCGCCATCGGCATGATGCTGGCTGGAGTATTGGCCATCTTCAACCTGCCGGTTGCTCAGTACCCTCCTATCGCACCGCCGTCGATCAGTATTCGAGGCGTGTACCCCGGCGCTTCGGCAAAGACCGTCGAAGACACAGTCGTCCAGATCATCGAGCAGAAAATGACGGGTCTGGACCAGATGCTTTATATGCAATCCAAGAGCGCATCCTCAGGACAGGGGAGCATCGAACTCACTTTTGCGCCCGGCACCGACCCGGATCTGGCCTGGGCGAAAGTGCAAAACAAGCTTCAGCTCGCCATGCCGACGCTGCCCGAGACAGTGCAGCGCCAGGGCCTCTCGGTCAGCAAGTCCACGCGCAATTTTCTCCTCATCGTCACGCTTACTTGCGAAGACGGCAGCCTGGATCAGGCCGATCTGATGGACTACGCCATCTCGCAGGTCCAGACATCGCTTGCGCGGGTACCCGGTGTGGGAGAAGTGGAATCCCTGGCTTCTCAGTACGCCATGCGAGTATGGCTGGATCCCGCCAAGATGACAAATTTCAATATGACGCCCGGCGATGTCATCGCGGCGATCCGGGCGCACAATGTTCAGGTATCCGCCGGCCAGTTCGGCGGGACGCCGGCGGTTCCGGGCCAGAAGCTTAACGTAACCATTACCGTGCAGAATCTTTTGAAGACTCCGGAGGAGTTCGGCTCCATCCCGCTGCGCAATAATCCGGACGGCTCCGTGGTCCGGGTGAAGGACGTGGCCCGTCCCGAGCTGGGAACCGAGTTTACAATCTTCAGGCTCGCCTATAACCACGGGTACCCGGCCGCCGCTCTCGCTGTGCGTCAAATGGCCGGGGCCAATGCCCTGGAAACGGCCGACGCGGTTAAAGCAGCGATGGAGGAAATGTCCCGCTACTTCCCGGCCGGGATGAAGGTCGTTTACCCATACGACACGACCCCGTTCGTTAGGGCGGCCATTGCCGAAGTCGTGAGAACGCTGATTGAGGCCATAATCCTGGTGTTCCTGGTCATGTACCTTTTTCTCGGGAACATGCGCGCCACACTCATCCCGACCATCGCCGTGCCTGTGGTCATTCTGGGTACATTTGGTGTGCTGGCAGCCTTCGGCTACTCCATCAATATGCTGACGATGTTTGCCATGATTGTGGCCATCGGCCTCCTGGTAGATGACGCGATCGTGGTCGTGGAAAATGTGGAGCGGATTATGACGGAGGAGGGTCTCTCTCCGCTTGAGGCCACCCGGAAGTCCATGGACGAGATCACCAGCGCCCTTGTGGGCATTGGCCTGGTGCTTTCCGCAGTCTTTGTTCCCATGATGTTTTTCGGAGGGTCCACCGGCATCATATACCGTCAATTCTCCATAACCCTCATCTCCTCGATGCTTTTGTCGGTTCTGGTCGCTTTGATTCTGACGCCTGTACTTTGCGCCAATCTTCTTAAACCTGTGGCCAAGGGGCACGAGGCCGCAGAGGCCGGCTCCCGTCTTCTCAGGCCCTTTTTCCTTTGGTTCGACCGTATGTTTTATGGTCTGAGGGACGCGTACCGCTCCGCCGTAGGACATATACTCGGATATAAAATTCCCTATTTCGCCCTGTTCATCATGATCGTGGTGCTGATGGGCATCTTTTTCATGAAAATGCCCACGGCATACCTGCCGGATGAGGACCAGGGCGTGCTTATGACGCTTGTGCAAACACCCCCCGGCGCCACGCAGGAACAGACCGTTGAGGTTCTGACCAAAATTCGCCGCCATTTTATGGAGGATGAAAAGCAAGCCGTGGAGGCATGCCTGGTTATCGGCGGTTTCAGCTCGGCAGGCTCAGGTCAGGACCAGGGAATGGTTTATATAAAACTCCGAGACTGGGATTTGCGCGATTCCACCGACTTGAGAGCAGATGCTGTTGTCAGAAGAGCGAATCTGGCCTTTGCCAGGATTCGAAACGCCCGGATTTATGTAATTATGCCTCCGGCGGTTACGGAGCTCGGAATGGCGAAGGGATTCGACTATATGTTGCAGGACCGCGGCGGACTCGGCCACCAAAGGCTAATGGAGGCGCGGCTTCAGCTGCTGATGGCGGCGGCCGGCGATCCGCGGTTGTCGAGAGTACGGCCCAACGGGATGGACGACGTGCCTCAGTACAAAATCGATATAGACTGGGACAAGTCCGGCGCCCTCGGCGTGCCGGTCAGCGCCGTTCAGAATACAATCTCGGCAGCCTTTGGCAGCGCCTATGTAAATGATTTCATCCAGGGCGGCCGTGTCAAGCGTGTCTATGTCCAGGCGGATGCTCCCTACCGCATGCTGCCCGGAGACCTGGCGAATTTTTATGTGCGGAATAACGCAGGTAAAATGGTCCCCATCAACGCCCTTGTATCGGGACACTGGTTCTACGACTCCCCTCAACTCGAGCGCTTCAACGGCTTCCCGGCATTGAATTTCCAAGGCGAACCCGCCCCCGGGGAAAGTTCCGGCGAGGCGATGAAGGCCATGGAGGAGCTTACGGCGAAGCTGCCCAAGGGCATCGGACATGAATGGACCGGCCTCTCCTATCAGGAGCGGATGGCCTCACGGCAGACGGGCATCCTGTATGCTTTTTCCGTCCTCGCCATTTTTCTGGTCCTGGCTGCCTTGTACGAGAGTTGGACGATCCCCATCTCGATTCTGCTTGCTTTGCCGCTCGGAGTTGTGGGCGGCGTCATGGCCACCACCTGGCGCAATCTGCCCAATGATGTCTACTTTCAGATCGGGCTCCTGACCGTCCTGGGATTGACAACCAAGAATGCCATTCTGATCGTTCAGTTCGCCAAGATCCGCGTCGAACAGGGGATGGGCCTGATCGAAGCAACGCTGGAAGGCGCGAAGTTGAGACTTCGGCCCATAGTGATGACTTCCCTGGCTTTTGGTTTCGGCGTTTTGCCGCTGGCGATTGCAACGGGCGCAGGAGCCGGCGCACAGAAAGCCATAGGCACCAGCGTGCTGGGCGGAATGATCACAGCCACGTTCCTGGCCATTTTCTTTATTCCCCTGTTTTTCGTAACCGTCAGCAGGCTGTTCGGCAACAAGATCAGAAGGCGGCCCGGGGTTCCCGGCCCGGATGCAGGGACTCTGCAGGGAGGGGCGCACCATGAAGCGTAAATTTGTTTTGCTGATGCTTTTCGGCATGTCCATTTTCCTTTGCGGCTGTCCAAAATCGACGCAGTATCATCAGCCCAACCTGCCGGTTCCTGCCACGTGGCCGGAAAGCGCCGCCAGCGATCCGGTCGCTGGCGGCGCTCCCGAAACTCTCGATGTAAGATGGCATGAATTCTTTACCGACCGGCAGATCCAGGCTGTCATCGAAATGGCGCTGGCCAACAACCGCGATCTCCGGATGGCCACTCTGAATATCGAGAAAGTCCGGGCTTTGTATCGCATTCAGAGCGCTGAGCTCTATCCGGCCATCACCGCTTCAGCCGGCGCCGACGCCTATCGGATACCCGAAAATCTGTCCGGTTCCGGCCATCCGGAAACGGTTGCGCAGTTCACGGTTGGGCTGGGCACAGTCTCCTGGGAACTGGACTTCTTCGGGCGCATCCGGAACCTGAAAAGCCGCGCGCTGGAGCAATACCTGGCAACGGAGCAGGCCCGTTCCGCCACTCAGATATCGCTGGTGGCCGCCGTGGCCGCCGCTTATCTGAATCTTGCAGCCGACCGGGAGAACTTTCGCCTTGCACTGGCGACCTTCAATACCCAGCAGGCTACTTACGAGCTGATCGTACAAACCAGAGATCACGGGATGACCTCCGACCTTGAAGTGAGTCAGTCTCGAAGCCAGGTGGAGGCCGCCAAGGTGGATATCGCGAAATACACCGGCCAGACAGCGCTCGACGAAAACGCTTTGGACCTTCTGGTCGGCGCGCCGGTTGCGAAGGATGTGCTGCCGGACAGCCTGGACGGCATCACGGCCATGAGGGACATTTCAGCCGGAATGTCATCCGAAGTGCTGCTGCGCCGGCCCGATATTCTCACGGCGGAGCATCAGCTAAAAGCCGCGGAGGCCAATATCGGGGCCGCGCGTGCGGCGTTCTTCCCCCGCATTGCATTGACCGCAGCTGCCGGCATCACCAGCGGCGACCTTGGAAACCTTTTTAAGCCTGCGGCGGGAACCTGGAACTTCGCACCCAGTGTGACCCTGCCGATTTTTGACTACGGGGCGCGGCAGGCCAATTACGAGGCGGCCCGGCTGGACCGCGACATCCTGGTCGCGGATTACGAAAAAGCGATACAAACAGCCTTCCGCGAGGTTAGCGACGCACTGAACCTGCGAAGCACTCTGGTGGCCCAGCAGAATGCTCTCCAATCTCTCGTGAATGCGCTTGCGGAAACCCATCGTCTTTCCGAAGCGCGCTTCAAGGGAGGAATCGACAGCTACCTGAGCGTCCTCGTAGCCCAGCGTTCTTTGTATGTTGCCCAACAGCAGCTCGTCAGCATCCGCCTGGCAAGGCTGGCCAGTCTCGTAGCGCTGTATAAAGTCCTGGGCGGAGGCGCGTGACAGGGCTGACGGGGAGCCGCAGCTGCGCAAAAATAGGGATGCTCGTTGAGCTTGCCTCCCCGCCCTTCATATATGCAGCCGGCTGTTTCCGGGCGCCTGCTGCTCCTCGCTGCAAATATTCTCCGGGTCCGGCCGCGGCTTGTCTATAATTGGTGGTGGGGCACGTTGCGGCGTGAAACCAGGCGGTTTCGTGTAAAATGTGCATGGAGTGAATTCTTCAATGTCGGCCTGAATGGAATGTGCAAAAGCCGCAGTCATAGCCCGGCGTACGGCTTTTGCGCGTCTCTAAAAAGCGGATTGGGCGAGGGGGAAAATGAGATACAGAATTTTAACGGTATCCAGGGAGTACGGGAGCGGCGGCGCGGAAATTGCCGGAATCATTGCGCATGAACTGGGCTGGAGGCTCATGGACCGAGAGCTGATTGCCGAGATCAGCCGCAAGGAGCAGGTCCCGGCCAGTGAGGTGGCGGCTTTCGACGAAATGGTGGATCCGTGGATGCACCGCCTGACGCGATCGATCTGGGGCCTGGGAGCCGACGGGATTTCCCCCGTTGCGCCGGTGGATTTGTTTGACGCCCAGAAGGCGGCCAAACTCGCCAGGCAGATTATTGAAGAAGTATACAAAATGGGAAATTGCGTAATCGTCGGACGCGGCGCGCAGTGCGTCCTGCGGGGAAAAGAAGACGTGTACCATGCCCTCATCTATGCGCGCTGGGAAGACCGGGTTCGCAGGATCCAAACGCGCGTTCCGCCGGGCAAAAACGTGGAAGCACAGATCCGCAAAATCGATGCCATCCGCCTGGACTATGTCCGCCTTCATTATGGAGAGGACAGGTTCAATCCGCTGCTCTACGACATCATGATCGACTCGAAAAACCAGCCGGAGAAGGCAGCCCGGCTGATTATTTCAGCCATGAACATAGTGCCCTGAAAACCCACGCCAGCGATCAGACGCTCGTCAGCGCCCTTTTCAGCGTATGTCGGCGTTATCTCCTCCTGGCCGCCACGAGCGAAGCCACAACACCTCCGGCAAGGATCAGCACGACTGCCGCCAGCACAAACAGATTGAAGCCGCCGCCCAGCATCTCCTTCAGCCACGTGTGGGCCATCATCTTGATTCCTACGAGCACGAGGACAAGAGCCAGCGAGACTTTCAGATAGCGGAATTTCCCGATCATTCCGGCCAGCGCAAAATAGAGGCTCCTGAGGCCGAGGAGCGCAAACACGTTGCTGGTGAAAACCAGGAAAGGATCGGACGTGATCGCAAAAATCGCGGGGATAGAATCTACCGCAAAAATAAGGTCCGTGAATTCGACCATCACCAGACCGAGAAACAGCGGAGTGGCCAGAAGGGCTCCGCGGCTTGCCGCATCCACAACTTCGTCCCGGAGTATTTCCATCCCCGGCGCCGGCGCTTCCAGAGACGCTCCCGATCCCGCGCGGACGAAAAAGTGCTGCCCGTGGAAACGCTGCGTTATGGGGAAAAGCCTGCGCGTCAGGCGCACGACGATATTCGAATGGGGATCTGTATGCTGGTCTTTCAGCAGCAGCATTTTGATGCCCGTAAGGATTAGGA
Source organism: uncultured Acidobacteriota bacterium (assembly GCA_964474425.1). Lineage (GTDB taxonomy): Bacteria > Acidobacteriota > UBA6911 > UBA6911 > UBA6911 > UBA6911. Next base: position 21,511 of record CAYYTC010000006.1, on the reverse strand, counting down.
AGGCCCCGAAAACATAGATGATCCACGAAAAACGCTGGATCATCGCGGCGCCGACGGCAATCATCAGGCCTCGCATCAGGAGCGCCCCGAGGATGCCCCAGAACAGCACCCGGTGCTGGTATATCGGAGGCACCGCAAGGAATGAGAAAATCATGCTGATGACGAAGATGTTGTCGACGGAGAGCGATTTCTCGACCAGGTAACCCGTGAGATACTTCATCACGGCCGAGGAGCCATCGTTATAGACGGTCCCAACACCCGGGACGTCCACAGCGACCGAGCCCATCATGTCCGGGGTCAAGCCAAGGCCAAGCCAATGGTTTTCGTAGCCCAGGTAGATAAAGCCGCTGAACATGAGCCCGAGGCAAATCCAGAAGGCGGACCAGCCCAGGGCTTCCCTGACCGAAATGACATGCGCCTTTCTGTGAAAGACTCCCAGGTCAAGGGCCAACAGCACCAGGACAAGCGCCAAAAAGCCGGAATAGAGCCAGACCATTCACATTTTCCCTTTGGGGACTCTTCGGGACCCGGGATCCCGGCAGCTAAGGGAACACAACCTCAATGCATATAAGTCTGAAGGATCAGGCCAATCAGGCTTGGTTTATCGATATGCGCCGGATTCGCATTCCTTCGTCATTGAAAGTTGAGGAGTTTCATCCATCCCCGACGGGAGTACCTATGGAGGCGCCGAACGGACTCGAACCGTTGCATAAAGGTTTTGCAGACCTCCCCCTTAGCCACTTGGGTACGGCGCCTCGGATAAAGAGTTTATATCTTATTCGATATGCCGGGATCGCGCAAGCCCGTCATGAATTTATCCACTCCGGGAACGGGATTTCCAGAAATTCTGATTTTCGATACCCTTAATACCCTATAATCCCTATTGAAAACGGGAGGCGCCATGACTTTATTGGGACAAGAGAATCGTACCAGAAGAAGATTTTTAAAAAATGTAACCGGTACGGCTTTGTGTTGCGCATGCCTTCCGTTGGAGATTTTGGCAGACGCTGCAGGAACTTCGAAACATAACAACGAGGAAAGGAAAAAAGCCAAGATGACCGGCACTGGCAAAGTACATCTTGCAGCTGCATGCGGAACATATTGCGGAGCCTGCACGGCTTACCTGGCCAAACACAGCGAAGATGAGCAAATTAGGATGAAACTGCAAAAGGGATTTTCATCCGGGCCGACGAAGGCGCTGAAAGGGGTTCCGCCCTCGAATTGGATGGATGGCCTTCTTTGCGACGGCTGTCTCAGCGGCGGGATGCTTGCGGCCCATTGCCAAAACTGCGCTATAAGGTTATGCGCAGCGAACAAACAGAATGATTCTCGTTGTACCGACTGTGAAGAGTTGCCCTGCTATCGTATTGCGAATTTAATTAATAGGGGCCGCTATCTGCACCGTGACGAATACCTGCCAAACCTTGAAAAAATTCGTGAGATGGGCGTTCAGGAATGGGCAAAATACGAAGAAGAGCGCTGGCGTTGCCCCCGGTGCGGCCTGCCTATGCGTTGGTATGACGCCCAGTGCATCGGATGTGGAGAGCCAAGATCCGCGCGATTGTTTCCTCTGCCAGCAGGATCATGACGGGGCGTGCGTCTCTCACAGTCCATCGAAACGAAAATACGCGCCTTTGATGGAGTCCTCACGCCGCCGGGTAAGGTCGCAAAGACCGGAAAGGCGCCCCTGATGGGCCTCCAGTCCCGGCAAAATGCAAAGAAGGCATAGATAAAGACTCTATCCGCCAGGCCATCGTGGAGTTATCTGCACAAGATCCGGAGTCTTTGTTTTGAGAGGAAATGGATGAGGATGTAAAATGATGTCATGGATCATGATGAGCTCTTAAGGGTGCTACGGGCATTTCAGGATCACAAGCTGGAGTATGTACTTATTGGTGCAACCGCGATGGGTTTCCATGGGCTGGTCCGCGCAACCGAAGATGTAGATCTTGTGATTCGGCCGACATCAGAAAACGTGGAGCGGCTGCGCCATGCGTTCCAGGATGCCTATTCAGACGACCCCAACATACAGGACATCCGAACGGAGGATTTGCTGGGAGATTATCCTGCGGTCAGATACTACCCTGTGAACGGCGATCTTTTTTTCGACATTTTAACGCGTCTTGGTGAAGCGGCAAGCTATGAAACCATAGAGTCGGAAGCCATGGAGGTGGAGGGTGTGCGAATTATTGCTGCGACACCCCAAGCGCTGTACAGACTGAAAAAGGACACGGTTCGTCCCATCGACCGGCAAGACGCAGCCGCTCTCCGAGAGCGATTCAAATTGAGAGACGAATAAAATGCCTGTGGAAAGATACCATTCCATTGAAGAAATGAATTCGGCGCAGATCCGCGCAAATGCGGGGGATTCGTTCAATCGTTTTGTGCGCCATTGTGCCCGCTATCGACGGATCTCGCGACAGAATAACCCTCGGGGAGTTTTCAAGTTCCGATCCATCGAGGAAGCTCAAGCCGCACGGCAACGGCACGTGGAATAAATTTTGATGGAGACTCCCGTTCTCGATGGATGAAGCCTTGATTCCTGTTATGTCAAGCGCCGCACTAACACCCGAACGCGCACCCAGGAACTCTTTTAATAGCTATGTTCCGAAATCCTCACCTTGCCCCGGAAAGCCCAATAGATGGCAATCGTGTATGCCAGCACAAACGGCATGCCGATCATGGCGATGACGGCCATAATCCCCAGCGTTTTTTCCGAGGAAGCGGCGTTATAGATCGTCAGGCTGTATCCGGGCGACAGGCTCGAGACGACCAGGTTGGGATAGAGGGTTAGACTGAACAGGCATACCAGCGCCAGGATGGTGCACGATGAGGAAATGAATGCCTGGAGCGGACGGCCCAGGAAGATGGAGCGGGGTATGTTGGCAAAGGCCAGGACCGAAAATATGACAATCCCCCAGGACCACGGATGATCGTGGAAATTCCGGGCGGCATCCGGGATGACCGCAAGCGTAAAAATGGTCGCGAGTATGTAGCATACCAGGGTCAGCCCGAAGCCGCGCCACATCCAGCGGTGCACCATCTGCTGCAGGTCCTCTTCGGTTTTCATATACAGGTAGATGGCGCCATGCATCGCTGCAAAGGAAACCGTCAGCAGTCCGACGAGAATCGGAAACGGCCGCACAAGACTGAAAAATCCGCCCGCAAAATAGCCCCCGCCGTCCACAGGGATGCCGAGCAGTATGTTTCCTGCGGCCACGCCGAAAAGGAATGTCGCCAGCAGACTGCCTCCGAAAAAGGAACAATCCCAGAATCGTCTCCATGCAGCCGAACTGCGCTTGCTCCGGAACTCAATCGAAACCGCCCGGAAGATAAGGGCAAACAGGAGCAGCATAAACGCGGCGTAAAAGCCCGAAAAAACCGTGGCGTAAGCGTTCGGAAACGCCGCGAACATGGCGCCGCCGAAGGTGACCAGCCAGACTTCGTTGCCGTCCCACAGCGGGCCTATGGAATTGATCATGAGCCGGCGCTCTTTATCGCCGCGAGCCGTCAGATGAAGGATGCCGACTCCCAGGTCAAACCCGTCCAGGATGGCGTATCCGGCAAGAAGAACACCCAGCAGAACAAACCACAAATGGTTTAGATCCACCAATCGACTCCTCCGTTTCTGGGCTGCCCCCCCCGGAAGGCATTGCGAGTGAATGCCCGCCGACCCCCTCCCGGATTGATTTTCCGGAATCAGGACGGGGGTTGCCTTTATTTGTCCTTTTCTTCGGTCAGAGAGTCCAGGTGTCCCGGGTAGCGGGAAGCGACATCCAGAGCGTCCTTGACGGATGCTTTCCCCGGCAGCAAAACAGTTTCCGGTCCCTTCTGGATTTTCTCGTTCAACAGATATATCCAAACTGCGAACAGCAGAAGATATATGACGCCGAACATCGCGATCGAGCCGGCCACCTGAGAGGCGACAAGATTGCCGGATACCGCCTCACTGGTCCGGAGATGATTGTAGACGATCCAGGGCTGACGCCCCACTTCGGCGGCCACCCAGCCGAGCTGATTTGCAGCAAACGGCCCGACCACCGAAAAAACGAAAACCCAAAGGAGCCACTTCGCCTGAAACAGGGTTCCTCTTATATGGCGCCAGAGCGCGTAAAGCGTCAGGGCGATGAAGTAAGTCCCGAGACCCACCATGATATGAAACGAGAAAAACGGGAGCGCGATCGGAGGGATATCGGGTTCAAACCGGTCGAGTCCGGCCACCGGCTTTGCAGCGTCGCGGTGAACCAGGAAGCTGAGCATCCCCGGAATTTCGAGGTTGTAGCGCACGGTCTTGGATGCGGTGTCGGGTATGCCGAAAATCTGCATAGGAGCGCCGCCTTCGGACGAGTGAAACAAACCTTCCATGGCAGCAAGCTTGGCCGGCTGATAGCGCCCGACCATCTTCGCGGCCGAATCCCCGGACACAAGCATGGCAAGGGACGAAATTGCAGCCACGACCAGAGCTGCCGTGAACGATTTGCGCGCAATTTCGACGTGCCTCTGCCTGATCAGGTAATAGGCAGAAATGCTCAGTACAAAGAATGCACCCAGAATAAAAGCCCCGATCAGGACGTGTACCAGACGGTCCATTGCGGAGGGATTGAAAACCACACTCCAGAAATCGGTCAGCTCCGCCCGTTTTACGATCCCGGCCGGGGTGGAAATTTCCCGGATGACAAATCCGGCCGGCGTTTGCTGCCAGGAAATTGCGACAATAATCCAGATCGCAGAAAATACCGATCCCAGAAAAACCATCAGGGTGGCAAAGAAATGCATCCGGGCCGAGATTCTGTCCCACCCGAACACAAGGAGGGCCAGAAAGCCCGACTCGAGGAAGAAGGCGAAGATGCCTTCAGCCGCCAGCGCGGATCCGAATATATCCCCTACAAACCTGGAATATGCAGCCCAATTCGTCCCGAACTGGAATTCCATGACAATACCCGATGCCACGCCGAGGGCAAAGTTGAGCGCGAAGATTTTCGTCCAGAACTTCGCCGCAATCTCATACTGGGGATCCCTGGTCTTGAGGTATCGGGCTTCCAGAAAGACCAGGAACGCCCCCACTCCGATTGCCAGCGGAGGGAACAGATAGTGAAACATTATCGTCAGGGCAAACTGTATGCGCGAAAGCGTCACAACATCCATGGGGCCCGTCCTGTGTCCAGGTTGCTGGACGGCAAAGAACTTGCATCTGCCTCGTCACGGCAAATGCCGTTTATAACGCAACCAACATGATTGTGGATACTTATATCCCCATCCATCGGCCTCCGGCAAGCGCGTAATTCGCAGGCAGACCCGAGACAGCAGGCCACGGATGGCCTGAACATATTGAATTCGTGATACAAACACTCAATTTGTTATTATTTTGGAATTATTTTTGATCTGCGCGCCTGTCGACGGTTTTTCAAACCTTCCGCATAACGGCGCGGCCGTCTCGAGATTCACCCCCATTGGTTTGCCGCCACCCGGCCGCGCCGCGTAATTGGTGGCTGCATTTGGACTTTATGGTATTGGCCGCCTATCCGGCATGCTGATTTGCCCCTCAATCCAATGTGAAGTCTGACGGTTCTCGGCCGATGAATAACTATGAGCAGCGGCATTGTCAGCTATTAAATGCCGAAAAAATCCGAGGGCCTGGAGCGGAGCCATGAGCAGCAGGGAAAAGCATAGAACCGGATCGGAATTCGCCGAAGACAATTATGAAGCAACCGTCCTGGACTTCCTGAACAAGGAAATAGCGGCAGTCCAACCCGCCCGGGGCCAGACTGACCAGTCGGCGGAACTGGATGCGCTTGTTTCGGATCTGCTGAAGCAGGTAATGACCGAATCGGACCAGCATCAACCGGGACAGACAGAATTACCCGGAGACAGGGAGTCCCTGATATCGGGCATGATGCCGGATACGGAAGAAGCCTCGCCGGCGGACAGCAACTTGCTGGTGAATCTCAACCGCGGGCTCAGCCAGAGCCTGACCGAGTCGGACATCTGGGATAGCCAGGGCACAGAGCCGCCGATGGCCGCGACTCAACGGAGCGGCGGTGATTCCCTGCCGCTTTCCGAAGAATCCCCGGCGCTCCCTCCCCAGGTGCTCCATGATACAGGCCCGGACCGAGCTTCGGTTGACCTCTCTCCGAAGAAGGCCGGCAACAAGCCTCACGCGCCGGTCAGGGAAAGAGAAAATGTATTCATGCCGGCTCTGGCGCCCAAAAGGAAAGTGCCGCTGGCCGCAGTTGCGGCCGTCGCAGTGATCCTGTTTGCCGGAGGCGCAGCGTATTATTTCTCGAGCTTTTCCGGCGGCGAGGTGAAAAATTCTTCCTTGCCGGTCGACAATTCGGCTCCTGCAGCCGCTGCCGACTTGAACAATGCCGTGCCGGAATCCGGGCAAGCGGCCGTAAAGCCTGCAAAACCGCAAAAAGCGCCTCCATCCAGGAATTCCATGCCAGCCGGCGCGCGAGCTCCGGCCGCGGAGCGGCAACCCGTCCCAGGGAAGGAAGTGCCAACGCCGTTGCCTCAGCAACCCGCAAATGACGCGAAAGCGAATCCCCCTGCGCCTGTATGGAACGGAAATACGGGCGAGGCAAAGCCGGCCTTGGCGGAAAGAGCGGCAGTCGATAGACCTTCCGCCTTCCAGATGCCCGCGCAGGCCGCTGCGTCTGAATCCTCCCAGTCTTTTGAAAGAAACCAGTCATCCGCGACCGCTGCCAGTCTGCTTCCGTCCGGTTCCGCCGATAAACCCCCGGCGCTCAACCCGGGCCCGGCAAAAGCCGAAGCCCTGGCGCCGATTCCGCAGTCTCTGCCCGCACTACCCTCGCAGGCAAGAGCCTTGGTTCCCGCGGTCCCGATTTCACAGGCAAGCCCATCCTTCCCCGAAACAGCGGTTAGAATGCGCACCTCAGGCACCGTCGTCCTTGAGCTTCAGATAGACGAGAAGGGAAAGGTCGTCAAAGCCACTCCGGTGAGCGGCCCGAGCATATTTCACTATCCGGCCGTCAACGCAGCGTTGAAGTGGCGCTACAAGCCGGCAACCATCAACGGCGCCAACGTGCCCAGTCAGGCCAGAGTGACAATGAACTTTAATCTGAACAAATAGTCCGGAGGAAGAATGTTGACAGAACAGCAGAAGCACAAATATGAAGTGACACGGCAGATGGCAAAGGAGGAATTGGAGGAGCTCGACAAAGAGATCAGCATGGAACTGGCAAAAGTCAAGGACAAGCTCCTTGAGCTTCAGCAGGCCAAAAAGGCTGTAAAGCAGATATACGATGGCGCCTGTGCCAGGATGGGGATCAAATCGGTGCTCGAGGTCACGGATCTGAATCTTACCGATCTCGTGAAGCAGGCATAGGATCTCACGCAGAAACCATGTGTTTTCCGATGCTGTTTTCGATGGCTTCCTTCCTCCGGGCAGATTTCCACTGCCTGAGATCCGCATACGACGTGCACAGAAGGTTGCACGCGAAAACTATATCCTGTTCAATCAAATCGATCAGATGCGAAGCGGTGCAAAGCCCCGGTTCGCTGCGCACCAGCCGCACAAGGACGGGGAACAGGTCTTCCCACACGCCCTGGCTGATGTAGGAAATACGGATCACAAATTTCGGCAATGCCCGGCAGAGGCCCGGCGTATTCAGCGCCTGCCGCATCAAGCTTTCTCGCAGCGAAAAACCCTCCTTGGGAAGATTGACCACCTCCTCGATCATAATTTGAGAGCTGAGCAGCCGGTCAAAGGTGAAGGCCTGCAGGAACTCGCCGGCCGAGAGGTATTCGCGGGCATTTTCCTCCAGTGCCGCCACATCCTGCAGCGTAAAATCAACCCTCCGGAGCGTCATTCCCGCCCGGAAAAGCGACTGGCGGAATTTACGCATGAACTCTTCAAAGCTCTTATCGAAAAGCGTGGAGGCATTCCCCAGGTAGACCGCAAAAGTCCGTGTCAGCTGATTGGTCAGGTCCAGAATCGGGGCAAGGTCGACTTCGGGCCCGCCCCAAAAATCCTTTTCAAAGGCCTCGAGCGAGTCCAGTTTCCCGAGTTCCGACGCGGCATCGAGCTTAACCGTCAGGTCTTCTTTCGAATAGGCGGTCTGATCCGCATGCTCTTCCCGCACGAGTTTTTCGAATGATGCGGGATCATCAACCAGCATTTTGATCACCTCATCCCTGCTGAGGATGTACGGAATCATCCGTGCATCATGGATGCAGCGGCGGATGAGGTTCCCTATCAAAAAAGCCAGCTTTTTCCTGATTTCCGAAGAGGCCTGCATGGTTCGTCAGATCCGCAACAGTTCCAGCTCCCAAGAGTAATCGATCGCGCGACAGCCTGCCACAAGAAATTTGCGCGTGCGCCGGCAAAACCGAAACTGCGCCGGTTCTATTGGTATCGGCACGGAGCTGGGAAACGCTATAGGGTTTTTGACCGATGACGGGATATTCCCTTTGTGGGTTCGCGCGGGAAGCCACTGCCGTTGTGCGTTTTGCCGTGGCATCCCGAGGGCCTGAAAGCTCGGCAAACATCTCTATTCCCGGGCAGAGCTAAATGATCCATAATCGAATGCATGAAAAAGATTTTGTATGGCCTCCTGGCCATTCTTCTGGCCAGTTGTGTCCGGACTCAGACGGAAAAAACTGCGGCAAAACCCGTCACACTGGATGAGGCGGCGGCCGCCAAAGCGATTCAGGAGATAGAGAAGGACCGCGCGGAAACCCGGGAGTGGCTGCGCAGCAGTCCAAGATCCTATCTCGCCGCTGTCGGGCGCATTAATTTCGGCGAAAAGCCCTATTTATCTGTCGGATGCGCAGCCGACAACAATGTCCGCCTGGACGCCGAAGGCATCGAACCTCATCATCTCAAAGCAAGCGTATCCGGTGAACAGTTTCACGTCGAAGCCCTGGATGAAAAAGCCAGCTTTATTATTAAGGATTCGCCTGTCCGTGAAGCAACCACGGGGCCGGCTGCCATCCGGGTCGGGCGATTTGAACTGCGTCTTTCCCATCAGAGATATCCGGCCATCATAGTTTTTGATCCCCGGAGCCCCAGGTTTCAAGAGTACAAGGGCCTCGAGTATTTTCCGGTGGACCTCGATTACCGTTACGAACTCCCGCTGACGCATGATCCCAAAACAGAACCGGTGGTCCTTATGTCCACCAGGGGGAATCAAAGGCGGGCCGAACGCGCCGGATGGGTGGGCTTTTACGTCGGCCTTACGCCCTGCCGGCTTGAAGTTATCCATCTTCTGGAGCCAGGTTCCGAGGCGGACGACCTGTCGGTCTTTTTCCGCGACGCGACCAGCGGGAAGGAAAGCTATCCGATGGGGCGGTACGTGGATCTGAAAAAACTCGAGAACGGAAATTATCTTCTGGATTTCAACCAGGCCCAGAATCCCGCCTGCGCCTTTTCGGACTATTATAACTGCCCGGTTCCGCCGAAATCGAACACACTGACGGTTGCGATCCGCGCAGGCGAGATGGATTCCCGCTATCACTAGCCTGCGTCCCGAGTACCTTGGCTGCTGCCGCGGCCCAGGTTGGTGGTGATATAGGCTATGGAACATAATCTGGAGTGTTTATTGTGATCCACGTCGCGCTGCTGAAGCCGGAAATACATCCCAACACCGGCAACATCGCGCGTCTGTGCGCCGCCAACGGTTTGCCGCTGCACCTGGTGGGAAATCCGGGCTTTCGCACTGACGACAGAGCCGTCCGTCGCGCCGGTCTCGATTACTGGCCCCACGTGGATCTTCGGCGCGAAACGACGCTCGAAGAACTGAAAACCAAACTGCCTCTTGCGCGCCTTTTTTATTTGAGCGCCCGCGCCGGACGCCTTTATACGGATGTGTGCTATCAGGCGGGCGACTGCATGGTTTTTGGCCCGGAGTCCAGGGGACTTCCGGAAGAACTGCTGCGCAATAATTGGGATCATGCATTAAGAATTCCGATGAGTTCCGCAAACGTAAGGAGCCTGAACCTGGCAACGGCAGTCGCCGTGGCCGTGTATGAAGCGTTGCGGCAAATATCCGGTGATTTCCGCCGTGCTTTGAAGCTTGAGGCCTCCGGGGGCAGCCTGTAAGGATACCGGGTGTGAAAAACGCGGTGGAATAGTAAAATCCGATCCGGGGCTCACCGGATTCGCCGCAACGGGGTAGCTATCCGCTATGGACAACATCAAAAAAACCATCTTGATGGCAGCCGTCGCCGGAATCGGGTTATTCGTCGCATACCTGATCCGGTATTCCCTGCTGACTATTTATGTCAGCTGCATATTCGCCATAGTGCTGAGCCCCGCAGTCCGCTGGATCAGCAGCCTGAAGATAATCCGATGGCATCCCAGCCGGGGCGTGGCGATTGCCCTTCTCGTCGCGGCGATCCTCATAGGCCTGACTGCCCTTCTGGGATTCGGGCTTCCACAGGTGATTGCAGATATCCAGCAGCTCTTTGTTATCCTGCCTCAGGAACTCAGGAAGCTCCAAGATCGTCTCATTGGCATTCCCTACTTGCCCCAGCCGGACGGGCTTACTCTGGAAAAATACGCCTCTGCCCTGGCTTCTAGCATCACCGGAATGTTCGGGAGCGTCGCCAGCGGCATTGCTTCCATCGCTGCCGTGGTCGTCCTGACCGCGTATCTCATCCTCGAAGGAGAGCGGCTGTTCGAGCGGTCTCTTTCCCTGCTGTCCCGGGAAAAACGAGACCGGTTGAGGCCGGCGCTTATCATCGCCGCGGAGCGCATGCGCAAATGGCTGGTGGGCCAGGCGGTGTTGATGCTGATCCTGGGGGCCTTGAGCGTTTTGGTATTCGGCTTGCTCAAAATCCGGTACTTCTACCTGTTGGGCGTATTCGCCGGCCTCGCCAATTTCGTTCCAATGTTGGGACCGATCGTCAGCGTGATACTTGCGGGACTGGTGGCCGCGTTCGACTCGTGGGGCAAGCTCATCGGGGTGCTTGTTTTTTTTCTCATATACCAGCAGATCGAAAACGCGTTTCTTACGCCAAGAGTCATGAAATCCCAGGTCCAGCTTTCGGCCTCGGCCATCCTGATCGCGCTTCTGATCGGGAGTGAAATCGCGGGGATCACCGGGGCGATGATGGCGATACCGTCGGCGGTTCTCGTTTCGGTATTGCTGGATTCATTCGTGATTCAGAGGGAGCCGCGCAGCGGCCCATAATCGGGGAATTTCCTATTCGTTTTCACCGTTTTCCCTGCCAGAGTATGGGATGCCCAGCTGCCGGATTTTTCTGTAGAGGTTGCTGCGCTCTATCTGCAGGGCCTGGGCTGCCCGGCTGACGTTTCCTTTATTTTCCACCAGTTTCTGCAGGATGAATTCCTTCTCGAACTTCTCGCGCGCGCCCTGAAGGGAATACGCTTCCTCCTGGCCCGCCTGGGACAGCAATGCCCGGTTCAACAGCGCTTCGGGCAGGTCGTAGATGTCTATGCGCGGCTGGGGCGTCATGATGATGATGCGCTCCATGATGTTCTTCAATTCCCGCACGTTGCCCGGCCACGGGTAATTTTCGAGCACTTCGGAGGCCTTGCGTGTCAATACGGGCGGCTTCCGGCCGTAGCGCCGGGCGAAATCCTCAAGAAAATAGGCTGTGAGCACCGGTATGTCCTCCCGTCGCTCCCGTAAAGGCGGCAGTTGAAACGGGAGAACGTTGAGCCGGTAGTACAGGTCCTCACGGAAATTGCCGACCTCGATCTCGCGCTCCAGGTTCTTATTGGTGGAGGCGATGACACGGACATCCACATTCATGGAAGCGTTTCCGCCCACCGGCGTAAAACGTTGCTCTTCCAGGACCCGCAGTACCTTGGCCTGGGTTTTGGGGCTCATATCGCCCACCTCGTCCAGGAACAGCGTGCCGCTGTCCGCCTGAGCGAATTTGCCTTCCTTGTCCTCGGAGGCGCCCGTGAAGGACCCCTTGACATGACCGAACAGCTCGCTTTCGATAAGCTCTTCGGGGATAGCGGCGCAATTCATTTCCACGAAGGAGCCGTCGCGGCGCAGGCTGCGTAAATGGAGCAGCCGGGCAACGAGTTCTTTGCCGGTCCCGTTTTCCCCGCAGATGAGAACTCTTCCGTTGGTCGGCGCCGCGAAAGCGATCTGCTGGCGCAGCGCCTGCATCGGGACCGAGTCGCCGATCATTACATATTTTTGAGCGACCTGCTCCCTGAGGAGACGGTTTTCCTCCTGCAGCTGGTGTTGGTTCAGGGCGTTTTGGACCACCAGCAGGGTTTTTTCAAGCGAGAGCGGTTTTTCGACAAAGTCAAAGGCGCCCAGTTTGGTCGCGCGCACCGCGGTCTCAATCGATCCGTGGCCCGAAATCATCACCACACCCGTTCCGGGGGAGATCTGCCGTATCTTTGCCAGCGCCTGGAGACCGTCCATCCCAGGCAGCCAGATATCCAGGAGAACGACGGAGAAGTGCCGCTTCAGGAGGAGTTCCAAAGCCTCTTCCGCGCTGGAGACGGCCTGGGCGTCGAATCCCGCATCCTCGAGGACTCCCCGGATCGATGACTGGACGCCTTTTTCATCATCAACAATCAAAATTGCAGGACGAATCATAGGGGCTTCATTGTGATACGGTTTCAGGCCGGAGCCAAGGGCAAATCAATCAGGATGCGGGTGCCTACCGGCACGTTCGGTTCCGCGCGCACGTTGCCGTGATGATCGGATATTATCTGGCGCACAATCGCCAGACCGAGGCCGGTTCCGCCCTTTCGGATCGAAATATAGGGAAGAAACACGTCATCCTGGTACTCTTCCGGGAATCCCCGCCCGGTATCTCCCACCTCGACGGTCACGCATCCCTGCTGGGTGTTGCAGATAGTTCGGAGATGCAGGATCTTTTTGTGCGTATTCTCGGCCATGGCCTCCAGCGCGTTGTCGAACAGGTTGATGAACACCCGCTTCATTTGTTCAGGGTCCAGCTTCAGTTTTGGGATGCCCGAATCATAGTTCTTCTGGACGCTTATGTCCGAAATGCGCCCGTTATAGAGGTTCAGCGTGTTGTCCAGAATCCGGTGGAGGTCGGTTTCCTCCAGCCTGGCTTCGGGCAGCCGCGCAAAACGTGAGAACTCATCGACGAGATTTTTGAGGGAGGCAACTTCCTGAATAATGGTCTGAACGCATTCATCGAGCAGTTTTTCGAATCTTGAGAACTCGGCCTGCCAGGTACCCGAAACGCCCGACGGCAGCGGCGCCATCTGCCGGTACCTGCGCAGCAGGCGTTCGGCGGACAGCTGGATGGGAGTCAACGGATTCTTTATTTCGTGGGCCATGCGGCGCGCCACTTCCTGCCAGGCCGACATCTTTTCCATCCTGAGGAGCTCGGTCATATCGTCCAGCACCATCACCCAGCCGGTGCGCCGACCGGCGCTGTCTTCGAGCGGCGTTACCGTGGCGGCCAGCTGCAGGCTTTTCCCGGGAAAAGCGAGCTCGATATTTCTCACGACGGGCCCAAGCACCGCCGATTTCTGGAGTAGAGCGCGCATGATTTCACTTGTAGGCGGGTGGACCACCTCCTCGAGTTTGGCGCCCCCCCCGAAATCCTCAACCTGCAGCATGTGAACGGCAGCCCGGTTCATAGTGCGTATGCAGTATTCGCGGTCGAGAGACACCACGCCTGTGGTGATCGTCTGCAGAATCGTCTCGATATAGCGGCGGCGGTCGTCAAGCTCGACATTCGTTCGGCGCAGATTCTGCTGGGCGGCTTCGATGCGCCGCTCGTTTTCCTGCAGGTCGCCGGTCATGCGGTTGAAGGAAGCCACCAGGCTTTCAAGCTCGTCAAAGGCCTGGCACTCCACGCGATGCCCCAGGTTCCCCATGGCGACCGCGGCGGCGCCTTCCGCCAGCGCCTTGATCGGGACGGTAATGCGTTTGGCCAGATACAGGGCAAACCAGGCAAAAGCAAATACGATCAGGAGGGTCGCGACCACCAGGATGAGAAGAGAGTTGAAACGGAGAGCGGATTCTTCCCGCTGAAGCTGCTCATATTTGTCGTAGGCTTCCATCACCGCATCCGCCCTGAACTTGGCGCTTTGCGGATTCGCCGTTTCCGTCAAAACAGCGCCCGAAATCCTGCCGCGGGCATCCCATATGGGAGCCGTGGCCCAGGTGATCTCATTTAAGGCATCGGTTGGATAGGCGCGCGCAACAAGGAATCCCTGCCGGCCGAGGAGAGCCTGGTCGACCAGGCTCTTTATGGAACTATTATGGCTGCTCGAGGAAACCGCGTTCCCGGCATCCGCGGTTGGCCGGGCTCGGTTGTCGTATATCCTCACGTTGCCCAGGACGTACTGGCGGCAAAATTCCTGCAGTTTATGCTGAAGCTTCGGCTGCGGCTCGGGACTTAATGCTTCCCCGGACTGGAAATATCCGGCGATGTTCGCGGCAAAGGACTTCGAGCGCTGCTCCGCTTCCGCATAGTACTGCTGAGCCAGCAGGCGGCTGTTCTCCATCATCTGGGCATGGGGAGCACGGAACCATTGCTCGATGGAGGAACTGATGAGGCTGTATGCCAGGAGAAAGAGGAGCACCGCGGGCAAGAGCGACAGGACGATGAATGTCCGGACCATTTTGCTCTTGAATCCGCTTCCGACCAGGCCGCTTTTTCTCTCGAAATAAAGCTTGATCAGGTTCCGCCCGAGCACTGTGGCGAGAATAAGCAGCGCCAGCACAACCACGACCGTGGCTGTGTACAGAAGGAAGGTCATTTTGATGAATCTCGGGCTCCCGACCGACGTCTGGTGCAGGAAGGTCTGCGTGGCGGCCAGCGAGAGAACCAGGAATATGATGCCGGCGAGAATATACCGGCGGGTCCGGGACCCTTTCCCATCCGGTGGATTCGTGAAGCCCGAAAGTTCCGTCATAGTGTCCGCTTGGTTCGGAAATACCTTATTATAGATCACGGCCGCGGATTTCCCGAGTCCTCATGAAGCCAGTTGACGCTGCGCTTGCGAAATAATAGATTCAAGCATCACGCAGAGGAGGCATATTGAAAGTTCTCATTACCGGCGGAGCAGGTTTTATCGGTTCCTATCTTGCCGAGGCATTATTAGACCGGGGAGACGAGGTCTACGTCATCGACGATCTCTCGACGGGAAGCCTGGCCAATATCCAGCCCTTCCTCCGGCGTCATCTTTTTCATTTCGTCCAGGATACCATTCTGAACCGGGACATCATGCTGGAACTCACGGGCACCTGCGATGTGGTTGCCCACCTGGCAGCCGCCGTCGGAGTCCGCCTGATCATCGACGAACCCCTCCGATCCATTCACACCAACATCGTAGGGACCGAGATTGTTCTTGAACTGGCCGACAAGTTTCGCAAGAAAACATTCCTGGCCTCCACCTCGGAGGTTTACGGCCGGAATTCTCAGGTGCCTTTAAAAGAGACCGACATGCGCATTTACGGCTCGACCCATGTGGCCCGCTGGAGCTATGCCGCGACGAAAGCCATGGATGAATTCCTGGCGCTCGCCTATTACCGGACCAAACAGCTTCCAATCATCATCGCGCGTTTTTTCAATACCGTCGGACCCAGGCAGACAGGCCGGTACGGCATGGTTATTCCGCGTTTTGTGAGCCAGGCATTGCGGAACGAACCCATCACGATTTACGGAGAGGGCACGCAGACTCGCAATTTTACCTATGTCGGAGATGTGGTCCGGGGCGTCCTGGGCCTTATGGATGAACCCAGGGCTATCGGCGGCATATTCAACATCGGCGGGAACGAAGAGATATCCATCAATGAGCTCGCCGCCCGGATCAAAGCGATTACAAACAGCTCTTCGCCGTTCCAGCACGTACCCTTCGATGAAGCCTATACGGAGGGTTTTGAAGACATGGAGCGCCGTGTGCCGGACATCTCCAGAATAGTAAATTTGATCGGCTACAAAAACGCCTGCAGCCTGGACAACATTCTGATCAAAGTGGTGGAATACGAAAGGGCACGGCAGGCATCGAGGGAGGAGTGATTATGCGCCGACTTTTATGGGTTATGATCCCGCTCTTTGCAGCATTTTCGGTTGCCCGGCAACCGCAGAAATCGGAACGGGCGCCTGGCCTTTACATGACTTTTGAAACCACGCTGGGGGATATCCACTGCAAGCTTTATGAAAAGGAGGCGCCGCTGACCGTGCGCACTATCGTCGGCCTGGCGACCGGAAAGATGACTTACATAGATCCCCGCACAAAGCAGAAGGTTTCGGGAAAGCCTTTGTATGACGGCCTCACTTTCCACCGCGTTATTCCGCAGTTCATGATCCAGGGCGGCGACCCTCTCGGGACCGGCGAAGGCGAACCCGGAGGGCCCGGCTTTCCCTTCAAAGACGAATTCTCCAGCCTGAGCTTCAATGTCGCGGGACGCCTGGCGATGGCCAATGCCGGTCCCAACACCAACGGCAGCCAGTTTTTCATCACCGAGGTCCCCACGACCTACCTGGACAACAAACACACCCTCTTCGGCCAATGCGAGGACCTTCCGGTGATAAAGAAAATCGCGAGAACGAAGGCCGAGGATGACCGTCCGATCACGCCGGTCGTGATCAAGCATGTCTCCGTTGAGCGCGTCGGGCCCAAACCGGCGTCCGCGCCGGAAGACGGCCCTCCTGCGCAAAATCCCTGAAAACGATGACACACAAAGGCGGCTTCAAGAATATCAAGCTCGGCAAGAACGTTTACCGGCAGGTAAAGCGGCGCGGCCCGCCGGGCCGCGCGCCCGCGAAGCAAGCGCCCCGGCCGCCCGCGAAAAAGGCTTAGTGCGGAGGGTCTTCCCGGAGACTGTCTCAAAACCCCTGCCCCGAGGTTCAGGCTGCGTCCCAACGCCCGGGGTTGACCGCGTCTCATGCAGTCAAACCCGGGTATCGCCTCCACTCCGAGCCTAATCCTGGAATAAATCAAGGGATTGGCGTTTCCCGTTTCCGGTTTTAATTCACCGGAAATTTTTTCCCAAAAGCCGAATCTCAAATGGGCGACAGGAAACGGTGTGCGTTTTCCGGGCTTGCGGTTCCCCGGATCGCGGAATACAATCAACACTCCGCCGGAGCTTCAGGCGGCGGACCGCATCAGCCGGAGAGGTGTCCGAGTGGTTGAAGGAGCACGCTTGGAAAGCGTGTGTAGGGGTAACCTTACCGCGGGTTCGAATCCCGCCCTCTCCGCCAGCCTTCGCTAAAGCTCCGGCTGGCAAGCCGGAGCTTTGGAGAAGGCTGCCCGCCGTAGCCGAGCGAAGCGAAGGCGGACTGTAACCCCCTCCAACCTCGTTTATTCAAAACTTCTCACCCTCAGCAACCCTATCGAAGAAATGTCGGCTCACTTCCCCTCTGCGTCATTAAATATGAAGAGGAGAAGAGAATAAAATACATCTACCTTCTTCAGAGCATCGCCTGCCCCAAGAAATGCTACGTTGGATTGACGAGTAACCTCCGGCAACGATTGGCAACTCACAATAAAGGCAGTTCTCCTTACACCTCCAGGCGTGCACCGTGGAGTATTGTGACCGTCATACGTTTTGTTGACGACCGGCGAGCATCCGCTTTCGAGCAATACCTGAAGACCGGATCGGGCCGTGCATTTGCAAACAAGCATCTTGGGTAACCCTGATCGCCCAGGCGCGAAACCCTCGGGAACTTACTTCAATATATTTCATGGTAAAGGTCAGGGGGCCTATTACCTGGAATGGTACGAAGGCCCTATACGAATTCGTCAATCTGTCGCTAAGGATGCATCTACCGCAGCCACTCAACTAGCGCTCGCGGATCAAATCTGGCCGCAGCCCCCACTCGAAAACTTGGCATTCTTCCCGCTTTAGCAATTTTGTATACAGTGATTGGGCTTATGGAGAGTAATGCTGCCACTTCGCTTGCCCTTATTGCCCGCCGGATCCCTTCAATCCGTTGCGGCAGCGAAAAACCGCTGCTGTGCCTTTGCTCTCTAAATGTCTCCGAGTAACGAATAGGTTACGCCGCTGATCTTTTGCCGTTCATAGCTATTGGGCAGAATTTGGGGCTGGCACGGATGCAGACATAAACCCGGCTTAAGTTTTGCATAATATGAGGATTTTGCTTTCCCGGAGCAACAGGATTTGCTCCATACCCTATAGAGTCAGATAGGCGCCCAAAACCTGTCAAAATGCAGCTACGCCGAAATATCTGACAGGCTGACGCGCCGCAGCAATCCACAACGATTATGGGAATTGCTTGCGTGATTCTTTGGCAGGGGGGAGAGCCACTTAATCTGTAATGCCCCATCTTTTAAACAGCAGGGCATAGAATTTTGGCTGCTCGAAATCTGCCTGCATAAGCTTGGTCAAATGCGTATAGCCGAGCTTAATCTCATCATAGTGCCGCAGACCTTCTACTAGGATTTTTACCTTGTCTTTTGTCAGCGAAAAAATAATTTTGTTTTCATCGGTCAGGGCTCGCTCCTGTTCCCCCGGATCAGGAATGGTAATTATATAATTCTGTTTACCTTCGATAAGGGGAATGAGGGAATAGATGCAGGAGTCTATGGGATCGAATTCGGAGGCTACGTGCACGCCTTCCTTGTATTTTATTGCCATCAGTATATTTCTTAACTGGGCGTTGTTGGAATAAATGAAGACCGCATCGGGTTCAAAGCTGGTTTTCCTCAAAGGCGCTGTGAGGCATCCGATATACTTGCCCGCTTCAAAACATGGGAATGTCCTATTTTTAGCTAATTCAGGTTTTTCAAGGAAATGGCCGAGGAACTTAGCGCCGGTGCCCCCCAAGGCTTCCAGTATTTCCGGATCCTCCCCAAGTTGCGGATTATAGAGTCCGCCTTTCTTAAAGAATTCCGGCTGTTCAACCAGCCCGTAGCCGATGATGGGAGCGTAACACCAGTGGTCTTCTTTCAGCATGGCCACGGTTTCCCCATCGCGTCGCGAGAGTGAAAAAGCCTGACATTGAGCCAGGCGCTGATGGCGATCTCTTTTGGGTCTGACCGCATCGGCGGGAATTTCTTCTTCCCTCTGAATCATTTTTACGGCTATCGCAAAAGAATCCAGCCTTAGGATATCTTCAATTTCATTGCCATAGCTTCTGTATTCTTCGAGTGTCGGCATTTTTTATTCCTGTTTTTATGGTGAATGAAGTCGGATCATTCATAACCCAATAATTACTCCCGGTTTTATATTATGCTTCCAGTAGAAATGGAAGCGGCAGGATTATCTTCAGCATGCTTGAGGTCTAAGGTGCCTTCACTGTCCCCTACCGCCTTGGGATAAATAGGCACACGTCCCCGTCGAATTTCCTCGGCTAAATTTCGATGGATGCATTCAAGTGCCTCAGCAGCCGGTTCGAAAATAACAACCTTTGATACTCCCGCTTTCAGCGCCCATTTAGCCCAGTCCCCAACATATCCGCCACAATCCAGAACGATATCGGCGGCACTAACGCGTTCGTCCGGGTACGCGCCAAATTCCATTTGCGCCAGCGCAAAGTGCACAGTCCACTCAGCGGAGCTGCCTGGAAACCACATGAGGCCAAAAGGAGTCTCACATTTTTGAAGGCCGGCATCATCCTTGCCCAGCAATCTTGATTTTAAAGCCACGCGTTTGATTTCCTTTTGAATTAATGGATGCTCACTCATACCAGCCCAGGATTGTGAGCGCGTGCAGATATTGGAATTACGAAACAGAACCCAGTAGCCTTTTGATAGCGAGTTGTTAATGGGGACGCCAAACAAAATCAGAACCAGGCAAATTCCGCAAACAATCGCCAACAAACGATAAAGTTTCTTGTCTTTTTTCATCACACATCAGGGATATCTAATTGATCCAAAAACTATTATGCGATGCAATAGGGAAACAGGCCACGTAATTCCCGAATTCATTCAATAGCAGACTCCGCAGAAAACTTGATGTCCATTCAGGAATTACGTAGCCTGTTCCCCTATTGCATCGCTGATTAGTCTTCGAGCGAGGCGCGGCCGAGGCACGAAATTATCCCGTATAATAGTGCGGATCGGGATTGGATTGGGACTAAAGACCTTCGGGACGAAAGCCCGTTTTTTGGGCAATACGTGCCAGCATGCGGGGCCCCAGTTCCTCCCCATCATGGAACGCGAAGATTAAGTCGGGCCAGCCTTCGCGTGAAAGAGTCCGATGTGAACCGGAATGCCGTTTGATCCGCCAGCCGATTCGCAAAAGGGCTGACAATAACGGGCGCGATTGTATGCGTCTCCATTCACTCATGCCGCTTTGAATGAGATGCTCAAAAGATCCGGCCCAGCTTCACCATGATCCAAGCGATCGGCGACCACTCGAAGCGCAAGTGCCTGCGCTCTGGCTCGCGCATGATCCGCGCTTGTGCCATAGGAGAGCACGCCCGGCAGTTCGCATATTTCGGCAATCCACCTTCCGTCCTCCTCCTGTTCAATCTCCACGCTAAAGGTAATCATTAGCTGATTTTAGCTAAGGCCGGCTCTATCCGCCATACCTTTGATTCAATATTTTAAAGGGTGTTTCAGGATCCTCTCGATGATGCAAGGATTGTCGATAAAGCTGATAATGCGAAGACTGCTGCCGTATTTTGGGCAAATTAAGGGATCCGCAAGATACACTTCTCCGAATTCCGATTGAACCGGTGGAAGCCGGTGAAGCAGCCTGCCTGAGAATTCCCGCGGTACTACGGTGTGACGAGTTCGGCCACCGCTTTGAGCGGACTCTGCTGCGACAGCGCGATGACGGTAATGGCATTCCAGTCATCCCCAATGCGCAATTTCCCGCCATGGACTGAAGGCTGATGTTTCAAAGAAGTGAAAGGCCTCCTCAATAGGTTGCTATTATATATATCATCTGAAGCTTAGATCCCCCAGTTCCTGTTAAAGCAGTGCGCGAACAGGAACTGGGCCGACTATGATTTAGCGCCTCTCATTCTACCGTTTCCTGATGAAATACGGATAGGCTTTTAGCGGGAAACATGAAACGTCCCCGGTTTTTGTGATATTGGGGAGGGCGAAGGATCGGTATCGGGAAATCGTCGAACCGCGGTCGAAAGGACTGGGGGAAGCGGTCCACGGCATCAGGCACGCCGCCGCGCTCCCCGTCGCCTGAAGAGCCGGCATGTCCGGCGCGTTTTTATCGGAATCGGGCTAGTTCTCCGGTTCTTCGCCTTCATCCGACCATTGGGGCATGGCGCCGCCGGCAATCGCCTTGATCATGGCCGAATAGGCTGACTGGGCCGGGTAGGGGAAGCACTCTTCAGTTTCCGAATCATCCTCGGACACCGGAACCGGCTCCATGGTATCGATATAATCTCTGGCAGTCCGCGAAATCTCCTTCGCTCCGGAAGAAGCCTCGGTGCCGGCGGCCGTGGTTTTCTCCGCAACGCCCAACACCTCTTCCGACAGCGCTTCGTAATCTTTCTGGCCGATCGCTCGCCGGTCGTAATCGCCGATAGGCACTCCGTGGTCCACGGTCTCTCTGAGCCGGATGTTGTAGCGGATGACCGCACCGTAAACCTTGTCGTCAAATTTCTCGCGGACTCTCTTCAGCACTTCCTGGGAATA